>DHQV01000055.1:141447-161151 GCA_002408185.1 Deltaproteobacteria bacterium UBA5329 | reverse complement strand
GATAGCTTTTGCCACGAGTTCCTTGCCCGTTCCACTCTCGCCGGCGATCAGAACATTCGATGATGTGTCGCAGACCATTTCGATAAGCTGATATATTCTTTGCATAAGAGGGCTCTTCCCGATCATCTTATGGAAACTGTACTGTGATTCAAGCTGTTTTCTGAGGCCCAGCACCTCTTTTCGCAAAGATTTCGTTTCGAGGGCTTTCTCGACGGTAAGCACCAGTTCACTCATGTCGCCACTCTTGGTTATAAAGTCGTAGGCGCCGAGCTTCATGGCCTGTACAGCTGAGTCGATCGACCCGAAAGCGGTGATCAGGATAACTGGTGTCGTCGGGGTGACCTTCTTGGTTTCTTCAAGGAGTTCGAGGCCGTCTTTTCCCGCCATTCTGAGGTCCGTCAGGATAACATCGAAGTCAACCTGTTTTATAAGCTCTGAGGCACGGATGCTGTTGTTGGCGACAGTGACGTCGAACCCCTCGCCGATAAGAGTATCTTTCAAGAGTTCACACCACCGTACCTCATCGTCTATTACAAGAATTTTATGCAGCCGGTCTTTCATTTTTTATCCTGTCACATACTTTTATCCTGTCACATACTAATCTTTATAGAATGTTCTCATGAGCCTACCCCACATTATTGTACAGGATAAATGCCGTATGGTAAAGGCGCTGGTGGGTCATAGGAGCACCAACGGGGCAAAAACTCTATGCAAAGAAGGTCATAAAGAAATAGGGAGAGGTTGCATTGTCCCCGGCTGCCATCATGAGAAACCGGGGATAAACTTTCTCATTCAGGCAAAGTGAAGCAGAAGGTAGCTCCCATTCCGGGGCGGCTCTCCGCCCAGATACGGCCTCCGTGACGATGGATGATCCTTTTTACTGTGGCAAGGCCTATACCGGTCCCCGTATACTCATTTTCCTCATGGAAACGGGCAAAAGGCTGAAACAGACGGCCCGCCCTGTTCATGTCGAAACCGCACCCGTTGTCCTTCACATAGACGACCAGGCCATCTTCACCGCGGTACGACCCTACCTCGACGATAGCCTCACCGTCATTCTTCGACGTAAATTTGTAGGAATTACCGATAAGGTTCTCCATCACAATCTTGAGAAGATTATAATCCCCCGGCACGCGCACATCGTCGCGGGCTATCATGCGCAACGATCTTCCCGGGTACAGTCCCAGGAAATAACGTTGAAGTGAGAGCGCCATTTGCGCGAGGTCAACCGTTGTCTTGTTGATCTCTCCTCGGGCTATCTTAAAAAGCCTCAAGAGATCCCGGACAAGGAACAGGGCATTCTGGCTCGTTTCCCGTATATACTCTATGTACTCCTCGCTTTTTTCCGCAAAACCATCCGGCGGAAGGTCGAGAAGCCTGCGGCTGAACCCGTTGATAACGACAAGGGGAGACCTGATATCATGGGTCACGGAATGCACGAAGGCTTCGAGTTCCTTGTTCGTATCTTCCACAAGCAAAAGGTTCTTTGCCAGTTCTGTATTCAAGGTCCTTATGGATTCCTCTGACTGTCTGATCTTTGTGATGTCTATAAAACTGCCGACTGCACCCACGATCTCGCCTCCGATCACAAAAGGGGTCGTGTTGGCAAGGACCGGTACGGTTTGGCCGTCGGGCCTTACAATAGCCACTTCTTCGCCGCGCACAGTTTCGCCATTCAGCAGGGAACGGTTCAAAGGTAATTCCTCGCGGGAATACATCTGACCGTCAGGCCTCATCATCTGCACCCCAAGCAGATTATGGACCATGTGGAGGTTTGGTTGTGGTTCACTTCCAAAGAGCCCCTGGGCAAGCCGGTTGATAAACGCTATCTGCCCTTCCCTGCCTTCGATGACAACGACACCGGCAGGCACGACATTCAATATCGTTTCGAGCCGCTGCTTTTCCAGCAGCACCCTCGTTTCCGACAACCGTAATTCTTCCTGGGTCCTGTTAAGCCCCATCAGAATGTCCCTCAAGTTCTGGTTCTGTACCCTGAGACTTTCTGTACGCTTCCTGACCATCGCATCGAGGTCCCTGTTCAACCTTTGCAGCTCCGCTTCTTTTCTTTTCAGGCCGGATATATCACCCACCGACCCTATCCAGCCTATCCGGCGGCCTGAATCATCAAAAAATGCGGAATACATTATAAGTGCATCGAAACGGGAGCCGTCGCGCCTTCTCAGGGTGAGTTCAAACGAACCTGATGTTTTCTTTCCCTGGCGTATCTTGACGAATATCCGTGCGGCCTTCTTGAGTCCATCCTCCGGCCAGTACACATAAGGAAACCGCATTCCCAGGAGTTCTTCGCTGCTCCAGCCGACGATCCTGCAAAAAGACGGATTGACATAGATCTGCCTGCCCTGATCATCGATGGCACCTATGCCTATGCTCAAGGAACGGCCAATAGCTTCCCGAAAGGAGTGTTCTGCGCGAATGATCTGTTCATTATGCTTCAGCACTGTCAGGTCACGCATAATGCCCAGTATTGTCTGGGCTTCCCCTTCCTTGTTTATCTCCGGGATCAACCGCAGATTGAAATAGGCCAGACTCCCGGTACGAGCGTTACTGAACTCGATCTCCTGGGGCTTTAATGTTCCAAATGCCCTCCGGACAGACCGTTTTACCAGGGCCATGGCATCATCCTCCAGGAAACCCCAATCACTGAGCGATGAATCGAGAAGGTCATCCCGGCCCAACCCCGACAAGTCGATCATGACAGCGTTCACGAAGATATGTTTGAGATTCCGGTCAAGGCGGAAGATCCCATCGGGGACATTGTCGGCAAAGCTTTTCAGGCTTTCGTCGGGTAATACCAGGGCCTCTCCAGATAAATCTCTGAGGTCCATAACGGCTGCATCGATCGAAACCCCGGACCGCTTCTTGATCACGGAACTCCGGATGATCATGCGGACCCGGCTGCCATCCTTTTTGAGAAATGTCAATTCAGAAAGCCGTTCTTCACCCGAGGCAAGGAGTTCTTCCAGGTAATAACGAAACGTTGTCCTCGAACCATCCGTAAGGAACCGGAAAAAAGAAACACCGGTCAATGAGCCGTTTTTTACGTCGAGAAGGTCCGCCATATACCGGTTGGCTCCGAGTATGTACCCTCCTTCATCGAGACGAACAAGGCCCACAGGCGCGTCTTTTGCCACTGCCCCTCCCGCGGTAGTCTTCACCGGCCGGTCACTATCGATCGCTGGATAATCTCTAGTCTTCACCAAGCATAAACATTATATCATAAAAAATAATCGTGTCATGGGCGCTTAACTCCCGATACCGGGGCTAAATGCTACAGCAAAGGGGCAATTAATCCCAATTTCCCCATTCCCTTTTCTTGTAACAGACCGCGTCGTTCACAATAATACCGGGTTTTATCGGATCCGTGGCACGAGGCATGAATCTTGCTTTGCAAACTACGGGTTCGCGTTGTTGGACGGACAAGGCCCAGGGGGTGATTATGTTGAGTGGCGATAAAAAAACGATCCTGATCATCGATGATGATAAGTACTTCGTAAAGCTCCTCTCGGACGAACTTGGCGATGAGGGCTATAACACGAAGCACGCGGCCAACGGCGCCGAGGCCATCCTGATGCTGAGGCATCTGAAACCGAGCCTCATCATACTGGATATTGTCATGCCTGTTATGGACGGCATGGAGGTCCTGGGGCCCATAGTCCGAAGATATGAGGACGTGCCGATCATCGTGCATTCGTCATACGAAGATTTCAGAAAGGATTTTAAGAGCTGGGCTGCGGATGCCTACCTGGTCAAATCGGGTGATTTTTCAGAACTGAAATCCGTGGTCCACCGGCTCTTGCGGCCAAACAACAGAAAAAAACGGGCCGCGCTCTGTGTTCCAAAACATGAAAATGCATGAAACATGCCCGGGGCCTTGCACGACGCTCGCTTGAAGCGGATCCTTGTGTAGGTTCCCGTCGTAGATTTAATTAATTTTTCAATATTTTCCGTTCGTTTTCTTCAACAAATCTGCCTCTCTGCAAAAGTAAAAATAACGTTGACTATCATACACCCCCTGTGATAGAAGAAAAGAGCCGCAAGGGGGACGTAAATGGCCCTTCAGGACAAGAAAGACATCTATAAGACGTTGCTTAGCTACAGCGCCTTGGGTCTCGAGATGGGCTTTTCGGTAATTATCGGCCTCGCGGCAGGGTTTTATGCCGATAAATATTTAGGTACATATCCGTATCTTACGTTAGTTTTTATGATCTTTGGTATGGCTGCCGCTTTCAAGGCAGTATACCGGGCATACAAAAGGCTTAAGAAGGAAGATGATGAGGGAGATAACCGTAACCCAGGTTGAACGCTGCAACCTGGCGCTCTTTATACTCGGTTCTATCGCGGTCGCGGTCGTTGTCCGTGATATCATGGCCTTTTTTAGTTTCGCAGTTGCCAGCGCTATCGTTATTTTCAATTTCCGGCTGCTGAAAAATATAATAGCGAAGCTTGTCCTGAAACAGGAGATAAGCAGGAAGGATCTTCTCATCAGCCTTCCGGCTAAATTCATCCTCCTTCTCGGGATACTCACTGTTATCGTGGTCTATGGGAATATCAAGCCGGTTTATTTCCTCATGGGCCTGTCGACTGTCTTTGTATCTATCCTGGTAAGTCAGTTATTACCGGTTTTCAGTTCCAGTTCACCAAAGGAGACAAGATAATGGGGCATGAAGCATTCACCTGGGCGTCATACATTCCGTTCCTCAAAACCCTTCCGCCGCATGTATCCAATGCTATCATCGTATCGATCATCCTATTGATCATCGTGTTGCTTGGATACAAGCAGGTCAAAAAGATGGAAGACAACATAATTCCCGACGAGAAATTCACTTTCAGGAACCTCGTTGAGCTCCTGGTCGAAGGGATCAATGGTTTCGTCAAGGAGAACATGGGCGAGAACGGTCCGAAGTTTATGCTCATTATCGGGACGCTCGCGGTCTTCATCCTGTTCAACAACCTGTCCGGGTTGATCCCCGGTTTCCTCCCGGCAACGGACAATGTCAACACGACGTTCGCCTGTTCTTTAACAGTATTCGTTCTCACTCATTATTACGGATTGAAGGAACACGGCCTCAAGTACCTCAGACAGTTCGTCTTCATCAGCGATATGATGCCCTGGTATGCGAACGTGATCCTGAGCATATTGATGTGCCCGATCGAGCTCATCAGCCATATAGCACGGCCGATGTCTCTGGGCATTCGTCTTTTCGGAAACATAACGGGTGACCATCTCGTTACCGCGATATTCTTCGCGCTGGTACCGTTACTTGTCCCGGTCATCTTTATGTTCCTTGGCTTGTTTGTAGCCTTCGTGCAGACATTCGTCTTTACCCTGCTTTCAATGGTCTACTTTGCAGGCGCGGTATCACACGAAGGACATTAATAAACACGCTTCAAAGAAATTTAAATTAACGAAAGGAGTAACTGTGATGAAAAAGGTTGTCTCAATTTTGATGCTCAGCGGTTTGATCCTTGTTTTGTCCTGCGGCTTCGTGCTGGCAGCTGAAGAAGCTGCGAAAGCCCCGCTGGATTCCAACGTAAAGGCCATGTTGGCTATCGGTGCCGGTGCCGCCATCGGTATCGCCGCTCTCGGCGGAGCACTGGGTCAGGGCAAAGCTGCTGCTGCAGCCCTTGAAGGTATTGCCAGGAACCCTGGCGCATCCGGAAAGATCTTCGCCCCGATGATCATCGGCCTCGCGCTTATCGAGTCACTGGTCATCTACGCTCTGGTTATCGCATTTATCTTCGTCGGTAAACTCTAAGACTTACGAAAACGCATCTTAACGGGGATGGTCTCAAAGATCGTCCCCGTCTTTTTTTGCCCATCAGGTCAGGGACTTTGTTTCAAGGTGTTAAAAGATTTGGAGGAAAAACTTTGGTTTCCGCCCACCCAAAGGATAGCCGGCTACGGGATTGGGGGAATTGCGACACAACATCCTGGGGCCGGGATGACGCGGTAGATTAGATGTGACACAGCCTCCCGGGGCTGGAACAACTAAGTGACAAGCCATGCACCCTCCCGAGTCCGGCAACCCACAACCTGAAGCAACTTCTCCCTCCCTGCTGTTCACTGTTTACGCCCCGAAGGCAATAAAAAACCCCGCCTTCCCTGAAGAAGGCGGGGTTCGCTATGGTCTAAGAGGTTATTTTGCTTCTTCTTTCTTTTCCTCTTTCTTGGGTGCTTCTTTTTTCGGTGCCTTCACGGGCTTCTTCTCTTCTGCAGGTTTCTGCTCGTCAGTGGCAGCCTCTTTCTTTTCTTTCTTCGGTTTTGCTACGCCTTCCTTTTTGACTGCCTTGACTTTCTTCGCACCGGCGATCTTGGTAACGGTCAGTGCGCCTTTCTTGTCGTACTTCATGGCAATTTTATCACCAACGGAGATGTCGTCGGCGCCCTTGTAACCTTTAAATTTCGCATTGGATACGTCGAATGTCACGACGTCTTTGCCGCGCTCTACGCTGACAGTCTTATATACTGACTCGATCACCGTTACTTTGCCAACAAAACCGGCCACTGGTTTTGGCTTCGGTTTCGCTGCCGGTTTTTCTGTATCGGCTGCCGGTTTTTCTTCCTTTGCCGGCTCTGCTTTCTCGGCTGCGGGTTTTTCTTCAGTAGCTTTCTTCTCTGATGACGGTGCCTTCTTTTCTGCTGCCGGTGCAGGTTTTGCTTTGTCCTGGGCAAAACCGGTGCTGACAAAAGCAATGCCAATCAGCAAGACGAGTGCAAAAAATAAGACCTTTTTCATAACCCCTTCCTCCTATTGAGATTTTATGAATAATTAGTGTTTACATCTTTAAACTTTTGACAGCACCATGTCAAGAGCTTTTGTTTAATGGAGCCGGCTCTACGAAAACTTTTTTCGACACGAGGATACGTTGAAATGCATTGCATTCACCCGTACGGATGATCCCGGCCAGCCTCTTATATCTTCGTTGAAGACTTTCACACTTTGCGCCTTTTCAACTGACGGCTTCGTTTTTCAGACCTTTTGACACGAGTCTAAAAGGGCATTAAACTATTGGACCATGAGTCAATTCAAACTCGTCAGCGACTACGAGGCCAAAGGCGACCAGCCGGGGGCTATCGATAAGATTTCCACTCATATCATGAAAGGCATACCACACCAGGTGCTCCTCGGCGTTACAGGGTCCGGTAAGACATTCACGATGGCCAACGTGATAGAACGCGTGAACAGGCCAACACTTATAATTTCCCATAACAAAACCCTGGCGGCCCAGCTTTACGCTGAGTTCAAAATGCTCTTTCCGGAGAACGAGGTCCATTTTTTCGTAAGCTACTACGACTATTACCAGCCGGAAGCATACATCCCGACCACCGATACATTCATCGAGAAGGATTCATCGATCAACGAAGAGATCGACCGGCTCAGGCTCCTTGCAACAAATGCCCTTTTCGAGAGGGAAGATATCATTATAGTTGCCAGTGTTTCGTGTATTTACGGCCTTGGTTCACCGGAGACATATTATGGAATGCTGCTCCACATTGAAGACGGGCAGACCGTCGAACGTCAGGCACTGCTCAAAAAACTCGTTCAGTGCCAGTACGAACGCAATGACATCGATTTTTACAGGGGCAGGTTCCGCATTCGCGGAGGAACGATCGATGTATATCCGCCGTACGAGGAGGACAGGGCCTTCAGGATCATCCATGACGAAGACCGTATCACATCGATCTCGAGCATCGATCCCCTGACAGGTAGAGCCCTGGAAAGGTTCCGCCGGTTAACCATATTTCCGACGACCCATTACGTCATGCCGAGGGAAACCATAGAGCGCGCCATTCAATCCATCAGCGAGGAGCTGGACCGGCATCTTCACTTGCTGAGATCTCAACAGAAGCTTCTTGAAGCCCAGCGGCTTGAAATGCGGACGAGGTACGATCTCGAGATGCTTGCCGAACTCGGGTATTGCTCAGGTATCGAGAACTACTCCCGCCATTTCACGGGCAGGGCCCCGGGCGAGCCCCCGCCGACCCTGATGGACTACCTTCCCGCGAATTCCCTGATAATGATCGACGAAAGCCACGTATCGATACCCCAGATTGGCGCCATGTACCGCGGGGACAGGTCACGCAAGACAACCCTGGTGGAGCACGGTTTCCGGCTGCCGTCGGCGCTCGACAACCGCCCGTTGACGTTCGAAGAATTCGAGGCGCGTGAAAAGCAGGTTCTATATATCTCCGCGACCCCCGCTCAGTACGAACTGACGAAATCCCGCGGCCACGTGGCTGAGCAGATCATACGGCCAACCGGCCTTATGGATCCAGAGATCATCCTCAAACCGGCAAGTAATCAGGTTGATTCGCTCATCGCCGAGATCAGGCAGACGGTGCAAAGCAACGAACGCATACTGGTGACAACACTTACCAAGCGCTTCGCCGAGGACCTTACTGATTTCCTGCTCGACAAAGACATAAAAGCCAAGTATCTGCACTCCGACATCGATACCCTTGAACGGGTCGCCATTGTCAGGGACCTTCGGCTGGGAAAATTCGATGTTCTTGTCGGTGTCAACCTCCTGCGTGAAGGGCTTGACCTTCCGGAGGTGTCCCTCGTGGCCATTCTCGACGCAGACAAAGAGGGATTCCTGCGATCGCAGACCTCTCTCATTCAGACCTGCGGCCGTGCGGCCCGCAACCTGAACGGCAGGGTAATAATGTTTGCCGACACGGTGACGGAGTCTATGCGCCGGGCCATAGACGAAACCGAACGCAGGCGTGCGGTTCAACGCGAATACAATGAAAAGAACGGCATCACGCCCGAGGGGATCAGGAAATCGATTGTTGACGTCCTGTCATCTATTTATGAAAAGGACTACTACGAGGCCCCGGGCGACATCGTCGACAAAAAGACCCTGAAACCTAAACAGCTCTCAAAAATGGTCAAGAAGCTGAAAAGGGAAATTGCGGAAGCGGCAAAGAAATGGGACTTTGAAAAAGCAGCCCAGCTGCGGGACAGGCTTCTCGCTCTTGAAAAAACGGAGCTTGCATTGTGATCGGGGAGCTCATAATCGAAGGTCTCCCCGAATCACCGGGCGTGTACCTTTTCAAGGATGTAACGGGAGAAATAATCTATGTAGGAAAGGCAAAAAATATTCGTGACCGCGTCAGAAGCTATTTTCGCAATGATGTGAAGGATGCCAAGACGAAAATGCTCGTCGAGAGCATTCGAACCATTGATTTCATCCTCACTGCGAACGAAAAAGAGGCGTTCCTTCTCGAAAACAACCTTATCAAACAGCATTCCCCGAAATACAACATCGTCCTCAAGGATGACAAATCGTATCTGTCCCTCAAGCTAACTATAAGAGACAGGTATCCGGGCCTGTTCGCAACCCGTAAGATCGTTGACGATGGATCGATATATTTCGGGCCGTACCCTCACGGACGGGAGGTCAGGGATATCCTGAGATTGATGCAGCAGCTTTATCCGATCAGGAAATGCAAGGAGTCAATATTCCGGAAAAGAAAAAGGGTGTGTATACTGTTCGAGCTGGGAAAATGTCCGGGCCCGTGTGTTATGCCGGTCGATGCGGCTGAATATGCAAAGACCATCGAGCAGGTAAGGGACTTTCTGTCTGGCAGGGACGACAAGGTACTGAAGACGATCGAGTCAGAGATCACCGGCAAGATCGCGTCATGGGATTTCGAAGCGGCACAGGCCCTCAAGGAACGCTATCTGGCCATAAAGGCCATGATGGAGAAACAGCACGTCCATGAACATTTCGGGAAAAACCGTGATGTCTGGGCTTTTTCAGACCACGCGAAGGTCGTTTCGATCGTTGTCCTTACGGTCCGTGGCGGGGTCCTTCTCTCGAGACGCCTTTACAAGGAGCGTTTTTATTCCGGGGACATCGGAGAGACCTTGATGACATTCCTGTTCCAGTATTATTCGGCACGGCCGATACCTGACGAGATCATCCTTTCCGAGGAACTGGAAGACATGGATATCCTGGAAAAACATCTCGCCGAAAAAAAGAAAGCGCCTGTGAAGATCCTCGGGCCAGGCCACAGAGGTGTGCGTGACATGGTCCGCCTCGCCATTGAAAATCTTCATGAGACCGAGACTTTGCCACTGGACCAAGCATTTAAGGACACCTTGCGGTTAAAGACTGCTCCTGGCCGCATCGAGATCTATGACATATCGCATATAGGCGGGAAAAACCCGACAGGCGCGATGACCGTCTTCAACAACTTCAAGCCGGCCAGGGACCAATACCGTGTATTTCACGTCCGCGGGGAAGAGACACTCGATGATATCGCAATGATAAGAGAGGTTTTAACCCGCAGGGTGAACAATGCCGAACTGGGCCCCCTGCCTGACCTCTACATAATAGACGGGGGCAAGGGACAGCTTTCCGCGGCGTATAAGGTTCTGAGGTCGCACAACATCGATGCCGATGTCATATCCATCGCAAAAGGGGAAGGCAGAAAGCGCATGGAAGACGTGATCTATATTCCGGCACGCAAGAATCACCTGACACTTCCAAAAGCCTCGGCGGTCTTTAAGGAAATTGTGAAAATGCGCGATGAAGCCCATCGTTTTGCCGTATCCTCTCACAGAAGGTGGCGGAAGAAAGAAAATTTGAAAAACAGTAAGGAGTGAGGAGGCTGCGCCCTTCACCTCGTCACCCCGGCGTAAAGCTGCCGGCCGGGAAAGAGAAACTCCTTACTCCTCACTGTTCCACGTTATCGGCTTGACTTTCGAGGAGTTTTTGACTATTATGTTACAATTTTTCGGAGGTGTCCACCATGGCATTAGGTATCATTGGCAAAAAGCTCGGTATGTCACAGATATTTGACGAACACGGGAATGTTATTCCTATTACGGTCATAAAAGCCGGTCCATGTTATGTTGTGCAGAAGAAAAGCGCGGAAAAAGAAGGTTATAACGCTGTTCAGGTCGGCTTTGACGAGGTTATCAAAATACAGCGCATAAATAAACCGGAAACTGGCCATTTTAAAAAGGCGGATCTTACACCAACCAAAATTCTCCGGGAATTCAAGGTCACGCCGGAAGACCTTGGGGCAAATGAAATAGGTTCGGTATATTCAGTCGACATTTTTGAACCGGGTGACTTTGTCGATATAACCGGAACATCGAAGGGCAAGGGTTTCGCCGGCGTTGTAAAACGCCACGGTTACAAGGGTGCCCCTGCTTCACGCGGCACCCATGAATTTTTCAGGCATGGCGGTTCGATAGGCCAGAACTTGACCCCCGGACGAACCATGAAGGGAAAGAAAATGCCGGGGCATATGGGATCAAAGAAAGTGACGATCCAGAACTTGAAGATCGTCGATGTCCGCGTCGACGTCAACCTGCTTCTCATCGAGGGAGCGATCCCCGGTCCTGCAAAAGGATACGTCGTTATAAAGCCGGCAACCAAAAAACCGGTCAAATAGATCCACCCAATGAAAACAACCAACAGGCTCCGTAAACGGAGCCTGTTTTTTATTTCTTTACGCCTCACGCCTCACGCCTTACGGTCTTCTTGACTTTATGGCCTTCCAGACGATAGAGTATGGCATGTTCACATTATGTGTAAAAGATTCATTTGCCGCCGCACACCGCCTCGTCGGCTATAAGGGAAAATGCGAGGAATTGCACGGGCACAATTTTACAGTGGAGGTCTGCATCGCGGGAGAGCAACTCCAGGATGATGGTATGCTCATAGATTTTGCCATCATAAAGGGCCACCTCCACGAGATCCTTGACGGTCTCGATCATAAATACATTAATGACATACCCTTTTTTTCCGGTCATGCAAGTTCGGCTGAATATATTGCGATGTACATTTTTTCGGAAATGGAAAGGCGTATAGGCAATGACCGCATATGTATGAAGAATGTCCGGGTATGGGAATCGGACAGGGCCTATGCATCCTATGAAAGATAGACCCGAAATGGCAGATGTTCAAAGCATGTATGACAGCCGCGAGATAGAGATCGATAAGGTAGGCGTGAAGAACGTCAAATACCCGATCGTCGTCCTTGACAAGGCGAACGGCAATCAGAACACCATCGCAACCATCGACATGTACGTCAATCTGCCCCATCATTACAAGGGTACGCATATGAGCCGCTTCGTCGAGATCCTTCACGAATATAAGAACATGATCAACATGAAGAATTTCCCGGATATCCTGAAAGAAATGAAATTGAGGCTCGATGCCGAAGCGGCACATGTGTCCGTAACGTTTCCCTATTTTATCAAGAAGGAGGCCCCGGTTTCTAAGACCCCCAGTTATATGGAATATGAGTGCGGGTTCAGAGGGTCAATGGATGGGAAAGGCAAAATGACGGAGTTCGTCGTTTTTGTGTCCGTTCCTGTGAATACCCTGTGCCCCTGCTCGAAAGAGATCAGCGAACACGGTGCCCACAACCAACGGGGTATCGCACGCGTGGCGGTCAATGCCCGGAAATTTTTCTGGATAGAAGACCTTATTGCGGTCATAGAAAACAGTGCAAGCAGTGACATATACTCGATCCTTAAAAGAGAGGACGAAAAATATATTACCGAACATGCATTCGACAACCCGAAGTTTGTCGAAGATGTCGTACGGGACATCTCGGAAAAACTTTCGGAGGATGCCAATGTACGGTGGTTTTCCATCGAGGCAGAAAATTTTGAGAGCATACATAATCACAGCGCGTATGCATATCTTGAAAGAGACAAAAAGGGAGGGAACGTATGAAAAAATTGATCGTCATGTTCTTCGCGATATCGTTGATGTGCGCTGGGTGGGGGTGTGCAATGTTTCAAAAGCAGGATACCGCCGATACTTCGTCGCCTTCGAAGGCGCAGGGCTTCAATCAGCAATTCTACGGTTTTCCCGACGTCCCGATCCCGAAAGAGGTCGAGATGGTCAATGAACGCAGCTTCGTGTACGAAACACCAGCCTTCAAAGCGGGTGTCATTGTATTCAGAGGAAATGTCGATCCTGCATCGCTCGAGAATTATTTCAAGATCAATATGTCGAAGAACGGATGGAGGTACATAAACAGTTTTAGATACAAAGATACCGTGATGAATTATATGAAGGAAGATAGAACGTGCAATATCAAGATCTCCCGCGGAGCATTCCAGACGGAACTGGAAGTTTGGGTAGGGCCCGCTGACAAAGGGTCTGCTTTAACGCCCGGCCCCACGAATGCAACGAAATAAACAGATCAATGTCCACACGATGGAGAGCATCTTTGAGATGGATATGATCAAGGGTGCTCTCGATGCAGAAGGTATAACATATACAATAAAAGAACACCGGGATACTGCCTATAACGGTCTTTTCATCCTGCAGAAAGGATATGCATCCCTTTTTGTGCTGGAAAGCGATAAAGACCGCGTCCTTCAAATAGTAAAACGAATCCGCACCCTGCCCTATGTTGCATATTCAAAGGACGAATGACCCATACGAACTGATCGAGGGCGTTAAATTCGCGTCCTTTGTAGG
Organism: Deltaproteobacteria bacterium UBA5329; assembly: GCA_002408185.1. GTDB lineage: Bacteria > Desulfobacterota > Syntrophorhabdia > Syntrophorhabdales > Syntrophorhabdaceae > Delta-02. Next base: position 147,669 of record DHQV01000055.1, on the reverse strand, counting down.
CGGAGGTGGGAAAACCACCCTGATCGAGCGCCTGGCCCGTTCCTGTCTTTCCCGCAACAAGTCGGTAGTCATCGCCACGACAACAAAGATATTTGCTATTGAACCATCCGTTACTTTTGATGACTGGAGGAATACCGGATCCGGCGCATCGTTTATCCGCATGGGAAAGACCATCGAGGACGGCAAGCTCACCGGCCTGTCTCCCGATGAGGTCAGCCTGCTTGGCACAGTATATGACGTGGTGCTTGTCGAAGCCGATGGTGCGAAAAGCTGTCCTCTAAAGTTCCCTGCCGACCATGAACCCGTCATAATACCCCACTCTCAAAAAGTATTCGTCGTTGCAGGCATGGATGCACTTTTTAAACCCTTCGAGGAGGCCGTCTTCCGGAGTCAGCTCTTTCGCGAGCGGACGGGCCTTAACCCCCGGCTAGTGTACCCTGACATATTTCTCCGCCTCTTTTCCGACGATGCCCTTTTAAAAGGCACAGCCGGCATGGACCGTACGGTGGTCCTCAACAAGTACGATGCATGCCGCCACCGCCACATGGCGGTCATACTCCTTCGGAAGATAATGGAACAGACCGGAATAAGCGAAGGGGTCATCGCGGCGGCAAAATACGGAATATATTATCGGCTAAAAGTTAACAGCTAACAGATAAAAAAGATAAAGGCCAGCAGGAATAAGGTAGAGGCAATTTCCTGCATTTCCCCGTTCGCCGTTAGCCTTTAGCCGCTCATCGTTAGGCGATTTTTTTATCTTGCTTTTTTTCCAATTAATTCCTATATTTATGCCTTATGGAGGCTCCGTTTATTGCATCTGCGACGCTGGCCGAGATATACCTCGAACAGGGGCATATCGAGATGTCTATCAGCATATATGCCGAACTTGTACGGCGGGAGCCCGATAATAAGGTCTATAAGGCACGCCTTTCGTATCTGAAAAAACAGTTCAAGGCGAGCCAGAAGAAAGGTGTTTTGAAAACCCTCAAGAATAAATTATGGAACAGCCGATGAAACGCGAATTACGAATAGAGCGGATACAAGACCTTCTTATAAAAATGGGACTAGATGGCTGTGTCCTCAAAGGCATGGATAACATCTTCTATCTGACCGGTTTTAAAGGTTCCGAGGGAATGCTTTTTGTGACACGCGGCGATGTCGTTCTCATAGTCGATTTCCGCTATATAACACACGCGCGGGAAGTGACAAACGGTATTCACATATACGAGATAAAACCGGGAAATGATGCGCTGCACACCCTGTGTACCAGGTACAACGTCTCAAAATTGGGATTCGACGGGGCGTACATACCCTATAATACGTACAAGACTTGGTCCGAAAATCTTCCCGGGACCAGCCTGGTCCCCATGAATTCAGCCATCGACGAGATACGCAAGAACAAGGAACCCGAGGAAACAGCAGCCATCATCGATGCCATATCCATCGCCACCGCTGCTTTCACCGATATAATAGGGCTTATCAAACCAGGTGAAACCGAAAAGAACATAGCAGACGAATTGGATTACAGGATGCGCAAAAGGGGGGCGCATGGGCCATCGTTCGATACCATTGTGGCATCTGGCCCGCGTGCGGCCTTACCTCATGCTGAACCAACCACCAGGAAGCTTCAGGACGGCGAGACAGTTATTATCGATTTTGGAGCGATCGTTTCGGGCTACTGCAGCGACGAAACCGTTACGCTGTGTCTCGGGGATATCCCGGATAAAATGACCGATATATTCACGATCGTGAACGATGCCCGGAAGCTCGGCATTGAGAAAGCGGTTTCGGGAACGCCGATCAAGCAATTGGACAGTATGGTCAGGGGATACATCGAGGATAAGGGGTACGGTGACTATTTCCGCCACGGCGTCGGACATGGTGTGGGAATTGCGGTCCACGAGGCGCCGGCGGTCAACAGCGCCGCACAGGGCATTCTCGAAGAGAACATGGTGATCACGATCGAGCCCGGCATATACTTGCCGAATATCGGTGGCGTAAGGCTGGAAGATATGATACTAATAACAGGAGACACGCCCCGGATCCTTACCCAGATAAGAAAAGATATGATAAAAATATAGGATCGTAAGTCGTGACTCGTAAGTAGTAAGGAGTTAAAAAAACCAAAAAATAAGCAAATCTGGAATTATCGGGCATATTCATTTTTACGACTCACGTCTTACGAGTTTCATCAGTGTAGGAGGAAACACATGATCGTCGATACAACAGAATTCAGGAAAGGCTTGAGGATCATCCAGGATGGCGAGCCGTTCACAATCGTGGAATTCCAGCACGTCAAACCCGGCAAGGGTGGCGCTTTTGTCAGGACTCGGTTGAAAAGCCTCATCACGGGCTATGTCCTCGACAAGACCTTCAGATCGGGTGACAAGGCGGAGGTCCCCGACGTTGAAGAAAAACAGATGCAATTCCTGTACAAGGACGGCACCCAGTATCATTTCATGGACGAGGCCACATACGATCAGATCTTTATCGAAGAGGAAAACCTCGGGGATGCCAAAAATTACCTCAAGGAAAGCATGGTAATAACAGTAGTTTTCTACAAGGGAAAAACCATTGGCGTCGACATCCAGAACTTTGTCAATCTTAAGATCGCCCAAACCGAACCGGGGATCAAGGGAGATACTGCCCAGAATGCAACAAAACCGGCCATCCTGGAAACAGGATACACGGTACAGGTCCCTCTTTTCATTGAAGAAGGCGACATGATAAAGGTCGATACTCGGACCGGTCAGTATATAGAGCGTGTAAAATAGGGCCTCCATGCTGATCACATTCGAAGGCATCGAAGGGTGCGGCAAGACAACGCAGATCGAACTCTTGAGGGATCACCTGGTGAGGCAGGGTTATCACGTAGTAACAACACGCGAACCCGGCGGTACAGGCTTTGGCGAGGCGCTGCGCGAACTCCTTTTGAAAAAAGGTATGAATGTCGGTCCACTATGCGAACTCTTGGTCTTCATGGCAATGAGAGCCCAGCACGTAGACGAGATCATCATGCCGGCCCTCCAGAGCGGCAAGATAGTTCTGTGCGACAGGTTCACCGATGCTACATATGCCTACCAGGGATCCGGAAGGAAAATAGATACGGGTGTTATCGATACCCTTAACAGGATGGTCACAAAAGGTATCCGGCCCAACCTCACGATCCTCCTCGATATCACAGTTGAAAAAGGCCTCAGGCGCAGGGCGGAATCGTCGGACATGGACCGCATAGAAGAAGAGGAGACCTCGTTTCATCAAAGGGTCAAGAAGGCGTACGATAAGCTTGCACAAGAAGATCCCAGGAGATTTTTCGTCGTGGATGCGACCCTCAAGATCAACGTGATCCACGATCTCATCACAACAAAGGTCAACAATACCCTGAAGAGTTATGGCATTTGAAGATATCATTGGACACGACAGGCAAAAACGTTTTCTGAAATTCTTCCTGGAAAATAAGAACATTCCTCATTCCTTTTTGTTCTGCGGACAGGAGGGGATCGGTAAAAAGAAAACAGCCCGCGAATTCGTGCGGCATCTATTTTGCCAGACAGGCAACGCCTGCGGCACATGCCGGCCATGCGTGAAACTCGATCGGGGAAGCCATCCCGATCTTGTTATCATTGAAAATGAGAGGTCTATCGGGATCGATGATTCCCGGATGATATCAAAAGAGATCTCCGAACACCCCTTCGAAAGCGAAAAAAGGGTCATAATAATCGATAATGCGGAGACAATGACCACCGAAGCGGCAAATGCCCTTCTGAAAACCATTGAAGAACCTCCGCCTTATAACCACTTTTTTATTATTACCTCATCGGAACGGGACATCCCCATGACGATCCGGTCGCGATGCATGCGTGTCCCATTTTCTCTCCTCTCGGCCGCCCAGCTTGAGCACTATTTTCGAAGCAAAAAAAATATCGACCCGAAGAAGGCATCCCTTCTCTCATCGATATCTTTCGGCAGCATCGGCAGTGGCCTCTTCTGGCTCAACGAGGAACATTTTTCATTGAGGTTAAAGTTGGCCGCTATCATATCGGGCAGGAGCGATGGATTTGTCGCTTCCTCTTCTGTCGCCGAAATGGCCTCGCTTACCGATAGAACTGCCGCAATGTACCTGGCTTTTCTGTTGTCATATTTCAGGGACCTTTTTGTAACACATGAGACAGGTGATATGTCGCTCATCGTCAACACCGATCTGGTCGATGAGCTCAATACAGCGAAATACGAAACCGAGTGGGTAGAGCGATCAATAAAAAGAATACAGGAAAGCATTCGCGTAATGAGGTATAATGTAAACCGATGGCTCACTTTTGAGAACCTTCTCATTCAGATCACGGGGAACAGGTAATGAAAAGTTGTTATGTTAATATCGATAGGCTGACCGGCGTTGTCGAGTTGGAAACCATCGATGATATAAAGATCGGAGATGTAATTATCAGCGACCTCGACAAGGGGACCTGCCTTGGCACGGTCATCACGGAACCGGCAGACACCGAGCGAAAGGACCTCCCCAGGATCTCGAGAAAAGCTACCGACCAGGAGATCCACGATCATGCGGCTCTGAAAGAGAAGGAGCAGTACGCCTTCGATTTCTGCAGGAAGAAGATCCAGGAAATGTCCCTCCCCATGAAGCTCCTGTCGACCGAATACCTCTTCGGCGGTACAAAACTTCTCTTTTATTTCATCTCCGAGAACCGGGTCGATTTCCGGGAATTGGTCAAGGAACTCGCAAAAGAGTTCAAGATCAGAATTGAACTGAGGCAGGTCGGCGTCCGGGATGAAGCAAAGATCGTCGGAGGGCTCGGCAATTGCGGCAACGCTGTCTGCTGCAGGCGATTTCTTAACAACTTTTCTATCGTATCTATCAAAATGGTGAAAGAACAGGGGCTTGCGCTCAATCCCTCCAAGATCTCCGGTATCTGCGGAAGGCTCATGTGCTGCCTTGCATATGAATATGAAACGTATGTCGCTTTGAAAAAGAATTTTCCCCGGATCGGGAAAAGGGTGAAAACACCGCAGGGTGAAGGGAAAGTCGTGAAGCACAATGCCCTTACAGGGCAGGTTTCTGTCCAGCTCGATGAAGGAAAAGAGGTTACTCTTGCCTTTAGCGAGGCATCTATCGCCGACCAGCCAAAGGCTGCCCCGAATCCGAACCCCGCGGACAAGAACAAGAAAACGGGCAACGAAAAACCCCAGACAAAAGAAAAACAGCCGGACCCGAGGGACCGCAATCATAACAGGCCCAGAAATGATAACTCGAGGTCTCCTGGCCGTCAGGGGCAGGCCAATACCGGCGATCCCGACAGATCGAAAAACAACAACCATAAAAACAGCAACAAATGATAGGAAAGGTGCGCGGATCTGATGGACAAAAAATACTATATAACTACACCGATCTATTATATCAATGATGTTCCCCATATAGGCCATGCTTACACAACGATCGCGGGCGATATCATGGCCCGTTACAAAAGGCTCCAGGGTTACCGCGTTTTTTTTCTGACAGGGACTGACGAACACGGGCAAAAAGTGGAAAAAGCGGCAGCAGCTTCGGGCATACATCCGAGGGAACATGCAGACCTGATGGTCGACCGCTTCACAGAACTCTGGGAAAAGCTCAACATTACACACACGGGGTTTATACGGACAACCGAAGAACGCCACAAACAGGTCGTCCAGCATATATTTCAGAAGGTCCGCGACAAAGGAGATATCTATCTCGGTGAGTACGAGGATTGGTACTGCGTCCCCTGTGAAGGCTATTATACCGAGCTCCAGCTCAAAGACGGCGTGTGCCCGGACTGCGGGAGAAAACCCGAAAAGCTCAAGGAAGAAAGCTATTTTTTCCGTATGTCAAAATACACCGAACCCTTGCTCGATCTTCTTGAAAAGCACCCGGATTTTGTTATGCCCGATATCCGGTATAACGAGGTAGCGAGTTTCGTAAAAGGCGGCCTGCGCGATCTTTCGGTCAGCCGGACCAGCTTTAGCTGGGGGATCAAGGTCCCGTCCGACGAGAGGCATGTCGTTTACGTCTGGTTCGATGCCCTGACCAATTACCTTACAGGCATCGGGTTTCTCGAAAATGACGAAGAGTTCAACACATTCTGGCCGTGCGACGTACATCTGATCGGAAAGGACATCCTGCGGTTCCATGCCGTCTACTGGCCGAGCTTCCTGATGTCATACGGTCTCGAGCCGCCGAAACATGTATTC
>DHQV01000055.1:133666-141384 GCA_002408185.1 Deltaproteobacteria bacterium UBA5329 | reverse complement strand
GCCGAAACATGTATTCGCCCATGGATGGTGGACGCGCGAAGGTCAGAAAATGTCCAAGAGCATGGGCAATGTCATCGACCCCCACGAAGTTGTCAATGCATACGGCGTCGATCAATTCCGGTTCTTCCTTTTCCGGGAAGTCCCATTCGGGCTGGATGGCGACTTTTCAAAACAGGCCATTATCCACCGGATAAATGGCGATCTTGCAAACGATTTCGGCAACCTGACAAGCCGTACGGTTACAATGGTCGGCAAATTTCTTAAAGGGAAGATAGAGACGCCCGAAAAGAAGGGCGGGATGGATGACACGGTCCAGGAAACAACCATGGCCCTTATTCAGGGCTACCGGAAGGAAATGGATATCCTTGCATTCCACAAGGCGCTCAACAACGTTTTTGAGATAATGTCCACCCTGAACAAATACATCGATACCGAGGCACCATGGAAGCTCGCCAAGGAAAACGATGTACGCGTCAAGACCGTAATGTTCAATCTCTGGAACGGCATTCGTATCGCAGCGATGCTGCTCAACCCCTTCATGCCCACCAAGTCGCAGGAGATCTGGAAGGCGCTTGGTATCGGCAGGCAGATAGAAGACGCGAACTGGGATGAGGAAATGAGGTTCTATACACCAATGGATGCAGCGCCGATCGATAAGATCGCGCCCGTCTTTCCCCGCATCGAAGACAACGTGTAATGGCATTTACCCCGATACAGAAAACAATGGCGCGGGTTCTCAAAAGGTTCAATATCAGGGACCTCGAGTCTCTCAAGATATTTGCGGCCTGGGAACGGATAGCGGGGGAAAAACTGGCCGCGCACTGTCAGCCCGTACGAATAGCCCGTGGAGTACTCTATGTCGAGGTGGATGACCCGATATGGCTTGCGCAGCTCAAGTACATGAAGGTCGATATTCAGAACAAGATAACGGAGACCCTGCAGAAGGAGACTGTCAAAGATATACGGTTCTTCTTGAAGTCGTAAGTCGTAGGGGCCATTCTTTTCGTCATACCACTTTCTACCCTGTGATTCCGGGCGGAGAATGTGTAACAATCCTCTCCAGATCGCCATCCCGGGCTTGGAGGCTGTATCACAAGTATTTTCTTTCCGCCGTGAGCGTGCAAAGCGCCGGAAAACATGACCCCCATTCATCTCTGGAAGCGTCTTGTCAAGACATGATATGAAAGCGCATTTGCCTATTGTCTTTTTTCCGGGTCTATCCATCGGGTATCTGCCCCGGCAATCTCTTCGCCTTCTCAGGAGGCATGGCAATGTCCCGGAGGTGTGTCGCGATCATCCCTCGATCACGTATACAGACTCATGACGGCTTCACGATTGCACCTCCTGTGGACAAAGCCTGATTCAACGACGGGTCCCGGCTGAGTCATAATTATTTTCCTCCTGTCCGGATGCACACACCATATCGGAATCCACCACCAATCGTCATTCCGGCTTGCCGGAATCCAATGTCTTTGTCTTTACTCTCTTCAATAATATCAAGGAAATTTGACGCACGTATTTGAAATGGCACGATCACCATGGAGTCGTGTAAAAGGTTGAAAGACGCTGTCATTCCGCAGCAAAAGGCCGGCGGAATGACAGCATTAGGGAATTGCGACGCAACCTCTTGACCCTCTGTTTCTTAGTTTTGAAAGGGTTTAAAAAAACCTTGGATTCCGGCGTCAAGCGCCGGGATGACGGTACTGAGGGAATGGCGACCCAATCCCCAGGTCCGGGATGACGGGTTGTAAACGTTAAACCCGTTACATCTGACGGCTTGCGGCTTCCGGCTCATGTTCGAATAGGTATCTCTTCCTTGATTATTTCCAATACTTCCCGATAGGGAATGTTCTTTGCATCGGCAATGGCCTTCACATCATCGAACTCGACATGGATCTTGATCATCCTGCCAGAACTGTCAAAGCCTTTCTTGACGCGTACCGGCCCATATGAGGTTGTGAACGTCTCTTCTTCCCTGTGCAGAATACGCCGGAAATTGGTGCGCCACCGTATACCGAATGTCGTTGTCTCGGCAAATATCGTTTCAACTATGTGCTCGAACCGGGATGCATCGGCTGTAATGCTTATCCTTACACCCGTCCTGCCCTTCTTCATCGATACTGGAAAATGAAGGACATCGATGGCCCCGGCTGCGCGGATGCGCTCGGTGACCGCACCAAGGTATTCCATCTCCATATCGTCGATATCAGCCTCAATAACAAGGACCTCTTCGTCGTAAGCCGGGCCTTCCGCCTCACCGACAAAAACTCTCAACACATCGGGGCGGGACGACTCATAGGTCCCCATGCCATATCCCCTCGCTCTTTCCCTGAAAGCCGGCACCCTGCCCTGTTTGCGCGCGTAGTACGCGACAATGGCCGCTCCCGTAGGCGTTGTCAGTTCGAGGTTCTCGGGATAGAAAACAAGTTCATGACCTTTCAGGATCTCGAGGGTGACCGGCGGCGGGTTCGGTATAATGCCGTGCGATGTCTCGATCGTACCGCTACCGCATGGCACGGGACCGCAGTATACCGCGTCCGCGTCGATGAACCCCACCCCGTACGCTACCGAGACAAGGTCGATAATGGTATCGATGTGCGATAACTCATGAAAGTGTACCCTGTCCCGCGAAACGCCGTGTACCTTCGCCTCGGCACTTACTATTGTGGCCAGCATACCGAGCGCATCGTCTTTTATACTCCCGTGGATATCGAGCGAGCCGATGGTCTCTTCCATTTCAGTGATGGAAAAATGCCGGGCCGATCGGCCGATCTCGAGATGGACCCCGTTCAAGATCCCCCGGGTCAGGCGACGCGGCCTTATGCCAGGAAAGTCGGGAATCGCGCTCAAGATCCCCTCCAGGTCTTCGAAAGGAACACCGGCGTCGATAAGCGCGCTTATCATCATATCACCGCTAATTCCAAAAACAGGGTCAATAAACAGTATCTTCATAACCGGTTTATGAGCGTCGCATAGTAGGCGGCACCGAATCCATTATCGATATTGAAAACAGCGACCGTGGAGCAGCTGTTAAGCATTGCAAGAAGGGCGGTCAATCCGGAAAAACTCGCACCGTAGCCCACGCTTGTGGGAACGGCGATAACGGGTACACCAACGATGCCCGCGATGATCGATGGAAGCGCACCTTCCATACCGGCAGCCACAATGACCACGCGCGCGCGCCGTAATTTTTCCATATTCTGGAAGAGACGATGGATCCCTGCCACACCAACGTCGTACAACTTTTCCGTTTCGTTGCCAAAAAAGAGCGATGTTCGATACGCCTCCTCGGCAACCTTGGCGTCGCTCGTCCCGGCAGACACGACGAGGACTATGCCTTTGCCTTCGATGGGCTTTTCCTTTCGTATGAAAAAACATCGCGCTTCCGTGCAGTACGTCCCCTCCGGATATGCCCGGACGAGCTGTTCCCCGGGTGCGGCATCGACCCGGGTGACAAGCACATCTAGATCCTTTTGCCTGAATGAACCGACGATGTCGAGGAGTTGCGCGAGGGTCTTCTCTTCTCCGAAGACAACCTCCTGCACGCCTTTCCTGAGCAGCCGGTGATGGTCTATCTTTGAATGGTCCAGATCGTCATACGGGACATGCTTGAGGCCTTCATAGGCATCCGCAACGGATAGTCGCCCGTCCCGCACCGCATTGAGAAGGTCGATCACCTTTTCATCTATCATAGGATCCCCTCATCCGTCTTCTCCGAAAGCATGCTTGATCACTCCTACATTATCGCCGTCTATTCCGACAACGTCAAACCGGACCCTTCTATTGAGGCAACGATTCGCCTTGCGATAGACCTGCGCAGAGCGTATGATGTGAATTTTTTCTTCGAATCGATCGCCTCCAGGGATGTCCCGAAGTTACATTCTTTCCGTCCCTTCACCTCTATGAAAACCAGGCAATCCTTATCTTCGGCAATTATATCGATCTCTCCGAAAGGGCTTCTATAATTTTTGGACACGATCTTGTAGCCCTGTTTCTTGAGGGCGCCCGCAGCCCGGTCCTCCCCTTCCCTTCCTGTCAGTCTTTTGTCACTCACAAAATTCCCTGACACCCCTGAAGGTCCTTCGATGGATCGGTGTGATGCCAAAACGCCTTATAGCCTCCCGGTGTTCGGGCGTCGGGTATCCTCTATTATTTTTGAAATTGTACGGGGGATAGACCCTGTCGTATTCGTCCATGGCCCGGTCACGAATCACTTTTGCCACGATCGAGGCGCTCGCCATGAAAAAACATTTCAGGTCGCCGCGGACCACCGGCCGGGCTTTCGGGTAACTCGTGAGTCCCCGGTTGCCGTCGACCAGCAGCACATCGGGGTCGACCCCTGCGGCCAGGAAGGCGCGTTCCATGGAAAGGATGGTGGCATTGAGAATGTTCAGCCTGTCGATCTCCTCATGGGTTGCCATGCCGATGCCAACGGCCAAGGCATTTTCCATGATCCATGAAAAAAGACCGACTCGCTCCCGTTCGGTCAGAAGCTTCGAGTCGGTCACTCCATTCTTCGTTTCCGGCACTTTTTCCCAGATCACACAGGACGACACTACCGGGCCTGCGAGGGGGCCCCGCCCTGCCTCATCTATGCCGCCCACCAGGCCTGTAAGCCGGCAGATCATATGTATCTTTAATTCCTTTTTTCTTTCAGTTTTGCCGCTTTTCCTCTCAGATTCCTCAGGTAATACAGCTTTGAACGCCTGATCTTGCTCTTCGAGACCCTTTCTATGCGATCGATAAGCGGTGAATGGACAGGAAAGGTCTTTTCAACACCCACACCATACGATACTTTCCGTACGGTGAATGAGGCGCGGGTGTTGCCGCCTCTTTTACGGATAACGACGCCTTCAAACATCTGGATCCTTTCCTTTTCCCCTTCAAAGATCCGTGTATAGACTTTTACATTATCGCCAATACCCACCTCTGGAAGGTCGAGCCTCATGTATTCTTTTTCTAGCATGTCGACCATCTCATTCATGGTTCCCTCCTCTTTGGCTAAAGATTCTATCCAGTATAATACCCAATGCAACGCGCAGGGGAAGATGATTGTAATCGCCGGCGCCGCCGATGGGTTCAAGCATTCTGTCGCATCTTTCTACGACCTCCTCCGCTAAGCCCCAGCCGGTCCCAAAAAGTACAAGCGCCGACTGCTGCCCTTTCCGGATGAAATCGTAGAAATCACCGCAGGACATCATTTTTCCTTCCCGCATCCGGGAAGAAGTACCGACGATGAACGGCTTTCGATCAGCACCGTAATCACCGATCATCGTATCGATATCCTGTCTGATCCTCACTTTCTCGAGGGCCTGCCCGCGTTTCGGGTTATATGCGGCCCCATAACCGTGAATCCAGTGACGGATCAATTTTTCCGCAATCTCCCGCTGCCTCGCGAGAGGTGACACAATATAGCACAGGTCTATACCAAAAGTCATGCAAGTTCTTGCCATATCATGTATTTCCAAATTCGTGAGGCTCGTTGCCACGACATCCCCGCGTTTATCATAAACGGGGTAATGGATAACCCCTATGCTGACATTATTCAGGGATCTCCTCCATTATCTCGCGCATGAAGCGCCTGTCTTCCTCGCTCATATGAAATCCCTCGAGAAGATCGGAACGTTTTAGGAGAGTCTTGCGGATCGCTTCCTTTCGCCTCCATCTGCGTATCTCTTCATGGTTGCCAGAAAGCAGCACCGCAGGAACGGATGAACCCATGAATGTTTCCGGCCTCGTATACTGGGGATATTCCAGGAGCGGCTCCTTGAACGTCTCCGAATGGATCGATTCGTCATTGCCGAGAACGCCCGGAACAAAGCGAGAAACGGCATCGATGACGACAAGGGCCGGGAATTCGCCTCCCGATGTAACGTAATCACCGACAGACAACTCTTCATCGACATGATCGAGGACCCGTTCGTCCACCCCTTCGTATCTTCCACAGACGAGGCAGATATGCGCCGACCGGGCAAAGCGCTCGGCCGTGAAATGGTCAAACCTGCGCCCCTGGGGCGTAAGAAGCACCACTTTTACCCTGCCGCCTTTTTCCTTGACATGCTCTACGGCCCTGCAGATCGGCTCGACCTTCATTACCATCCCGGGGCCTCCGCCGTATGGCGTGTCGTCACACGACCGGTGGGGATCGTCCGCAAAATCCCGTATGTTTATGATGTCGAAATCGATAAGGCCCCTGTCAGCGGCCTTGCCAAGTATACTCTCCTTCAGCGGTGACGCAAAAATTCCGGGAAATAATGTGAGGATGGAAAACTTCATACAAGTCCTTCTATATTGACCTCTACCGTACCATTCTCAATATCAATGGCACCGATAAACCCTTCCACCATAGGGATCATATATTCGCATTCGCCTTTCACAACAAGAATGTCATTGGCACCCGTATGCAGAACCGACTGCACCTTTCCGAGCGGCGCGCCATTAACATTTATTACATCGAGCCCGATCAGCCGGTACTCGTAATATTCATCATCATCTAATGGCCGGAGGTCTTCCTCCCTGACAAAAAGTTCTTTGGTCACCAGGAAAGAGACCTCCTCAATTACTGCAAGCCCACGAAATGAGAGATAAAAAAAATTCTTCCTGTATTTTGCCCCTTCAGGCTTCAACTCTATATATTCATCGCCTCTAAGGGCAAACAACGAGGCGTGGTCAAAAAAATCCTCCTTCGCCTCGTTGTAATAGTAAAACTTCACCTCACCCTTAAGGCCGCTTGTCGACACCACGCGGCCGACGGGGATAAATTTCATTATTCGATGATCTCGAGGACCGCTCTCTTCTTGACCTTCGTCGAGGCCGCGCTCAATATCGTCCTCATGGCCCGAGCAGTTCTGCCCTGTTTCCCGATGACTTTCCCAAGGTCGTCTTTGGAAACATTCAACTCGATAACCGATGTTTTTTCCCCTTCAATCTCGGAGACCCTTACAGAATCAGGATTATCAACTAATGCCTTCGCAATATACTCGATCAACTCTTTCAACATGAATCCACCTCCGTAGGTTTTAAGAAAGCTCCTTCAGTACCCCCTCTCTCTTGAACAGACTTTCAACGGTCCTCGTGGGCCTTACGCCTTTTTCATACCACGTCTTGATCTTCTCCTTGTCGAGGCTGATCTCCGCCGGGTTCTTCAACGGATCGTAATAGCCGACCTTATCGATGAACCTCCCGTCCCTGGGGGAACGCTCATCCGCCACGACAATGCGGTAAAATGGTTTCTTCTTGGCACCAAACCTCGACAATCTGAATTTTACAGCCAAAATCCCACCTCCTTATTTCATAAAAAGTTGTCTTTGGAGGCCCTTGGCGCCTCCCTTCGTAAACTTCTTCAGCAATTTTTTTGTTTCCATATATTTTTTGAGAAGATCGTTGACATCCTGTACCTGGGTCCCGCTCCCTTTCGATATGCGCAGCCGACGGCTGCCGTCGATAATGTTGGGCTTCGCCCGTTCCTTCGATGTCATGGAATTGATGATCGCCTCTGTCTTCCTGATGTCCTTTTCCGCTTCGGCAAAGTTGATGGCGCCTTTCAATTTGTTCATTCCCGGGATCATGCCGATAATTGATTCCAATGAACCCATCTTTTTCATCTGGCGTATCTGATCGCGAAAATCTTCCAGGGTAAATTCGTCCTTGCGAAATTTACGTTCGAGTTCCCTGGCCTGTTTTTCGTCATAGATGTCCTGCGCTTTCTCGACAAGCGA
>DHQV01000055.1:63922-133597 GCA_002408185.1 Deltaproteobacteria bacterium UBA5329 | reverse complement strand
TGCGCTTTCTCGACAAGCGAAACCACGTCTCCCATGCCGAGTATGCGAGAGGCAAGTCTATCGGGAAAAAATGGCTCGAGGGCGTCTAATTTCTCACCGACACCGATAAATTTTATCGGTTTGCCGGTCACAGCCTTTATGGATATGGCCGCACCACCGCGCGTATCGCCATCCAGCTTCGTCAGGATAATGCCGTCAATGCCAAGCTTTTCGTTAAAGACAGTGGCTATACTCACCGCATCCTGACCGGTCATCGCATCGAGGACCAGGAGTGTTTCCTTCGGATTAAGCGCTTTCTTCTGCTCGACAAGTTCATTGACCATATTGTCATCTATATGCAGACGCCCTGCAGTATCGATGATTATCGTGTCATAGCCATTGCGCATGGCGTATATTTTCGCTTCCTTGCAGATCGTTATCGGGTCTTTTACGACATCCATCGTGAATGCCTCGACATTGATCTGCTTTCCCAGCTTGACGAGCTGGTCTATAGCCGCCGGCCGGTATATATCGGAGGGCACCAGCAGGGGTTTACGCCCCATTTTTCGGATATGGATCGCGAGTTTCGCCGAAGTTGTCGTCTTGCCGGAGCCCTGCAATCCGATCAGCATGACCGGCACCGGCGGGGCCGCGGCTACATCGAGCGGTTTATTGGCGCTCCCGAGGACCTCGCAAAGCTCATCGTAGACGATCTTGATGAACTGCTGCCCGGGCGTAATGCTCGTAAGCACATCTTCGCCCATGGCCTTTTCCTTGACCTTCTCAAGGAAATCCTTCGTGACCTTGAAATTGACATCGGCTTCCAGAAGCGCTACCCTGACTTCACGCAGCGTGTCTTTGATGTTGCTTTCTGTAAGCTTGCCGTATCCCCGGACCTTCTTGAAGGTCGATTCAAATCTTTCCTGTAATTTATCAAACATACGTAAGGATACATTTTAATGGAATTAACCCGGATAGTCAATGTTAATTAAGGGTTACCCATCAGTGATTACAATGTTTTACATATCATGGACAGATAGTCCCGGTATGATTTAGCCCATTTGGGATACAGTGTTGCTGTTATTTTCGTGCCTTAAAACCATGATGTCTGACCCGCTTATGTCATCTTAATGAAAATGCAAGGTATTCTTCCGGGTTCTGACGTATCGCCTTTTCAATGCTGTGGCCGTCTATCCCGATTTCCCCAAGCCTTTTCGCCGCCCCGGTGATGGTCATGGAGCCACCGCACAGCCTCCCGGTATCGTCTCTTGGTGCATCGGTGCCGCCTCCCGTCAGTGACCCCCGCACCATGTCGGAGACCAGTATGATCCGGGATGGGTCTTTTGTCTTGAATATAAATTCAATGAGCCTGTCAGACAAATGATGCGGGTCCGCGATCACCTCGATATAAATGCGTGGGTCCATGAGGGCAAAACCGGCAATTCCCGGTTCCCGGTGATGAAATGGGCGCATTGCATTGAAAATATGTGTAATGCCGCGCGCTCCTGCATTACATCCGGCTTCCGCCTCACTATATGTCGCGTTGGAATGGCCCATGCTGACGATAATGCCCCTGTCGGACAAAGATCTGATCAATGCAGGCGATCCGTCAAGCTCGGGCGCCAAAGTTATGATCCTGATGATATCCTCGAACCCGTCAACGAGCCTCGTGTAATTATCCATCGTCGGCGGAAGAAATGATCCTTTATCGAGGGCGCCTGACATTGCAGGATTCAAAAAAGGACCCTCGACGTGGACCCCGAGAATTTCCGCAGCCTGCCTGCTCCCGGTCAATGATGCATTTTTGCGCTGGTACTCCATCGCCTCTTTCACTGTCATCATATGACGCCTCATAGTGCCGATCGATGAGGCATAAACAGCCGGCAATATGGCGTCGACACCCGATGAGGCATATAGCCTCGCCATCGCGATGATATCATCCGGGTCGGAACTTCTTGTGTCGTGGAACCCAAAACCGTGCGTATGAATATCGGTTACCCGCATTGAGTGCATCTTCCCGTAACTATCGGCATCGACAGATTATAACAGGTTTTCCGCGAAAAAAGTACCAGGCTTTCGGCAATGAACGTTCCAAGTTTTGTTGATTTTTTCCGCAAAGGAGATTATTGTTTGATTTCCACAACCGAAAAGGGAACCGAAGGCCCCGGTCAGTCCTATGAGATCAAAGATCTTCATTATTCTCGGTATTGCCGCGTTCATTCCGCTCGGCGCAATGGCCGGCACAGCAGACAGGTTCACCCGGTGCTCACTGATAGAGGATGACACTGCACGGCTGAAATGTTACGACGATGTCTCAGGCAGACCGGCCAAGGCACCAGGTACGGACACATCTTCCGGTTCCCTTGCGGCAACAGCAATTCCCGAAAAGGCCCCTCGAGAGGCCGTCAAACCCCCGGATGGGACTTATCCCACGGGCGCGTCGGTTCTCGCCAGGCAATGGGACCTGGATGAGGCAAACCGGGCGAGAAAGTTTGTGATCAAACCTTATCGTTCGAACTATATCCTGCCGGTCGCATATAACAACTCCCCGAACACGGACTCCAGCCTCGATCTCGATCCCGATGCGAAACCCCAGCACACCGAAGCGAAGTTTCAGATCAGTTTTAAGGTAAAATTATGGGAAGATATTTTCGGCCGCGATATGGACCTCTGGTTCGGATATACGCAGCTCGCGTTCTGGCAGGTCTATAACACCGCGTTCTCGTCGCCTTTCCGGGAAACGAACTACGAACCCGAACTGCTCTTGAATTTCCGCACGGATTACGACCTTTTCGGCCTCAGAGGAAAAATGATCAACATCGGGTTAAATCATCAGTCGAATGGCAGGTCTGGACCTTTGTCCCGCAGCTGGAACAGGGTCGTGGCAAATTTCGGTTTCGAGCGGGACCAGTTCAATGTGCTTCTTCGAACATGGTACAGGATACCGGAGAACAAAAGGGATGACGATAACCCCGACATAGAAAAATACTCAGGTTACGGGGAACTATGGGGACACTATTTCTGGAAAAAGCAGAGGTTCGGCATGATGGTCCGGAACAACCTCCGCTCGGACAACAAGGGCGCCATCCAGTTGGAATGGGCCTTCCCGCTGATCGAACACATCAGTGCCTATCTCCAGTACTTCAACGGCTACGGCGAAAGCCTCATCGATTACAACAAGTGCGTCAATCGCTTCAGCATAGGGTTCTTGCTGACGGATTGGTATTAACGGCCGTGGTTTCAATTTTCAAGATGACAAATATTATTATATAACAGAGGCTGCAATGACTACACATATAACGCTCGGGAAATGGACGGAAGACGATCTTGATCTCCTCCTTGCCGCTGCCTCGCAGCTTTCCGATGTGGGGGAGCGCATCCAGTACATTTCTGGAAAATTCCTGGAGATCCCCTACCAGGAATCGACACTCGTAGGAAATTGCGAAACCGACGAGGAATTTGTCGTTAATTTTTCGGGAATAGACTGTTTTACATTTCTTGATTATGTCGAGGCACTTCGCCAATCCTTCTCGTTCGGGGAATTCCTCGAAAGACTCAAGAAGATACGGTACAAAAAAGGTATCGTTTCATATCCGACACGCAATCATTTCTTCACGGATTGGCGAGAATACAACGGAGGGTCCATAAAGGACATTACGGGGGAGGTCGGCAGGGAAAAAACCCATACGTGTATGAAATCCCTCAACCTCAGGTCCGACGGGACGCTTTTTCTTCCCGGCATCCCTGTCGAGCCCAGGTCGATCGATTACATCCCGACCACGTCACTCGACGATCACATACTCGATGCCCTGAATGCCGGCGATTATATAGGGATCTATACGGAAACAGACGGTCTTGACGTTTCGCATGTCGGAATAGCGATACGGCATGATGACGGTTTATACCTGCGGCATGCGTCGTCGGCGCCATCATGCCGTAAAGTTACCGACAGGTTGTTAATGAGTTACATGAAAGAAAAACCCGGCATCGTAGTGTTACGACCCCGGCCATTCCACTTCGATATCTTCTGCGGCACTCTATAGCGTAATAATTTTATCAAAGGGTCCGCGTCCGATGACCGGACCCTTTTATTTAAGGTTTTATAGTTTTGTTACGTTGGCTGCCTGAAGACCCTTAGGACCTTTGACGACGTCAAAATTGACTTCCTGGCCTTCCGCAAGGGTTTTGAAACCGGAGTCCTGGATCGCTGAATAGTGAACGAAAACGTCCACACCGTCATCCTGAGTTATGAAACCGAAACCTTTGGACTCATTAAACCACTTCACAGTTCCTTTTGCCATCTTACTAAAGTCCTCCTTAAAATAATTTTGAAGATTACGGAACTGCGTCGTGGATGTTAATGTACAAAATCACTTCATCACTACTGACAGCGACTTCCGAAACTTCGTTTGTCAGTATCCCATAGTATCAAAAACCTGTCAATGAAATTTATGAAAAAACTTTAATAAAAATTAAAGTCCCTGAAAGATAAGGCGAAAACACGTCACGATGCGTTTTTATCGAGTAAAACGATTTCCTTTTTCAGATACAATAAAAGCGCCAACCCGGGCAATGCGGCTATCACCGTGAACAGAAAAAAAACGGCCCATCCGACATAGGTCACGATGTACCCCGACGTGGGAGATATCACGACACGTCCCAGAACGGCAAGCGACGACAGGAGGGCAAACTGGGTTGCCGTGAACCGTTTATTGCACAGCGCCATGACAAAAGCCACAAAGGCAGTCGAGCCCATTCCCCCGGTAATATTTTCAAAAGCGACCGCCACAACAGCCGCCGTATAACTCTTTCCGATAATTGCGAGCACCATAAAAGACAGGTTCGATACTGTCTGCAGAATGCCGAACCACCACAGAGAACGGAAAAGGCCCATTTTGACCATCAGGGCCCCGCCAAAAAGAGCCCCGACGATCGTTGCGACTATCCCTATCAGTTTATTGATGATCGCCAGTTCGCTCAGTGTAAAATGAACCCCGCGGATAAGGAAGGCCGTTGTCAGGGCTCCGGCATATGCATCCCCAAGTTTATACAGAATAATGAAAAGCAGTATTATGATCGCCGATCTGCGCGAAAAAAAATCTTTTAACGGCCCCCAGACTGCCTCCCGCATACTCCGGGGCGGAACGATCTTGCCATCCGGTTCATGCCCCGCCAGGGAACCGAGCATGCCAGGGATCATGAGGCAGGCCATAAAAAGATATGTCTTCTGCCACCCTATCCTGTCGGCCATCATGAGGGCCAGGGCACCCGCAACGAGAAAGGCTATCCTGTAACCAAATATAAAAACGGCGACACCGGTGCCCCTCTCGGTTGCCGGCAGGACATCCGTGCGATAGGCGTCGACGACGATATCCTGTGATGCCGAAAAAAATGCGACGCAAAGGGCTATGGTGCCGAGGGCAAGAGGCATTTTCGCCGGGGATGTCAGGGCCATGGCGGCAATACCGGCGAGGAGAAAGACCTGGGTACACACGATCCAACCCCTTCGTCTTCCCAAAAATGGCGGAACGAACCTGTCCATGAAAGGTGACCAGAAAAATTTCAATGTGTAGGGGAGGCCAACGATGGAAAAAATACCGATCATCTTTATGTCAATACCTGCAGTGGTCAGCCATGCCTGAAGCGTGCCTGAAGTCA
Organism: Deltaproteobacteria bacterium UBA5329; assembly: GCA_002408185.1. Lineage (GTDB taxonomy): Bacteria > Desulfobacterota > Syntrophorhabdia > Syntrophorhabdales > Syntrophorhabdaceae > Delta-02. Next base: position 127,960 of record DHQV01000055.1, on the reverse strand, counting down.
AAGGCAATGGCAGGCCGGATGCAAAACCAAGAACGACCATGATGATCATGCGATAGCTGGCAAAGGCCTGCACGTAGGGCGAGTTCTTTATTTTCGTCAATACTCCGGCATTTGTAGTGACGGTATGCATAAAACCCTTTTTCTCTGTTTAATTTCGGGCAGGACTCACCGGGTGACCGTTCAAGGTCACGTGCTCAAAGCCCTAATGTATCGCTTATCCCAAGCATTGCCGCGATGGACAATTCGGCAAATTCGTTGAGCGGAATGCCGATGAGTTCGCATTCCATGATCACGTCGCGGTTCACCGAGGCTGCAAAAGCCTTCTCCTTCATACGCTTGACAACGGACTTCGTTTTTACGCTGGCAAGTTTCTTGTCCGGATACACGAGCGTCGTCGCTATAATAAGCCCCGTGATCGTCTCACCGGCTGCGAGCGCATGATGAAAACGGGTACTCCTTTTTTTGCCTGCAGTTGTTTCGTTGTGCATTGCCACAGCATCGATAATCTCGGGATCGACGCCCCTCTCCGCTAATATTTTCTGAGCCTCGAGCCCGTGGCGGGCAAGATCGGCATCGGTCACTTCAATGTCGATGTCATGAAGAAGCCCCGCCATCGCCCATTTATCTTCGTCTTCTCCCAGTCTTCGCGCGAGGGCCCGCATTACCGCCTCCGCTGCATAGCAATGGTTAAGCATGCGATCATTCGCAACATATTGCTTCAGCAATTTTTCAGCATCATCCCGCGTCATTTCCATCTCCTCCCGAAATTACCGTCCCTTTTCCAGAAGCTCGATGAGAAGGCGGTTGGGTATGAGGAAAAAAGATATCTTGGTCACACCCTCGCAGGTACGGCTTAAATTTTCGTCATATGCCGGACACTGGGCCGGCGAAGAGACCATTTTAAAACCTTTTTTCTCCAGTTCCTGTGAAGCCTTTTCTATGTCATCCACTTCGAAACATAAGTGATGCAGGCCCCCTCCGGTCTTCTTCAGGAAACCCGCAATAGCCGACCTCTCACCGATCGGCTCGAGGACCTCGAGGAATACATCGTCTTTCTCGCCGATCGGGACAAACGAAGCGTTGACGTTATTGTTGTAGTCGGGCACGGGGCTGGTCAATGCGCCAAAACCGATCGCCTTCAGCGTTTCCGCGAACTCGTCGATCTTTGCAACGACAAAACCGATGTGGTTGAGCTTCAATTGTCCTTCCCTTTAGCGTTAATATTACCCGACACGGACAATGATTGCCACAGGAAAATATACGGGACCGGAAAGTACGATCCACATTCCTATTACCCGGCCGCGGCCGGACACCTCGCACGCGACGAGGCCGTTTTTCACTAAACACTTTGACCGGTACGAAGCAAGGCGGCAGTGCGACGGTTCTGTCACGGGACCCTCATTGACGCGTCGGCATACAGACCCCTGCCGAATTTCCGCCATCGAAAATTTATTGTTTTTTAACGTAGAATGCGACAGTGTCCTTTTTTGCCTGAAGGAGACGTTCGGCCTCTTCCGAGTCGGTCACGCTCAGAATGACCCTGTCGAATGGTTTGATGTGAGCAAGCTTGTCGAGGTCGACATCTATTATAATGGCCAACCGGGCATAGCCGCCTATTGTCCTCTCCACGCAGTTTATGATGGGTAAACCATCGGGCGGCACCTGGATCGTTCCGGGCAGGATCCCCTCCGATATAATGCTCTGTTCAGCCTCATCCCTGAACTGAATTGCGGGGCCCTCGAGGCGAATTCCTGTCCTGTTCAGGCGTGCGGAAGCTTTGAAAAAAAGCGCTTCATTCCGGTTAGACAGGAACTTTACGGACAGGGGACTAAAATAATCGGCTTCGGGCCCGGGAAGCACCCTTATAATGTGGGGTTCGCCCATAGAAGGTATCCGTTCATCCGGGACGCTTATATGCCCCACGGGATCGTATACTTCACGCAATTCAAGCACGTCCCCTTTCATGAGAGGCCGGCCCTGATATCCCCCGAACCTGCATTCGAGGTTCGTTGAACGGCTGCCCATCACCGGATCGACATCGATGGTACCCGAAAATCCAATATAGTACCGGCAACCCTCAAGAACTTCCGATATCTTTAAAACGCTCCCTTTGGGGGCTTTGGTCCGGGACCATGGCTCTACCGGCACATCATCGAGGGTGCCCTTAACACGCGCCCCGGTGATGGCAAACGTGACCGCCTCCGAGAATAACAGCGAAAGACCATTCCCCATGATCTCGAGGACCGGCGCAGAATCGATGTTTCCGAGAATAAAACGGGCCATGGCGCAAGCGAAGCGGTCGAGCCCGGAGGATGGCGCGACACCAATGTGTCCGTAGCCGAATCTGCCGTTATCGACAATCATTGAGAGAAAGGCAGGATTGACAACAGTTATCATACCCTGACAAACCTCACCGTGTCTCCAAAATGAAGAACACTGTACGGAGGTTTCGTGTAGTCGAAAAGCCGCATCATGGTCCTGCCTATGATGCGCCAGCCTGCAGGCGATTCAAACGGGTAGATGCCGGTCTGAAGCTGTGCGATCCCGACCGATCCCTGGGGCACTTTGAGGACCGGGGTGGCCTGCCTCGGCACGTACAGCCGTCTGTCGACAGGCCCAAGATACGGAAAACCCGGCATGAAACCTATTGCGTGCACACGGTATGTCCCCGCCGAGTGGATCTCTATGACCTCTTCCGGCGAAAGCCCCGAATAGGAACATACAAAATCCATGTCAGGACCGTAATCACCCCCGTACCGCACGGGAATTTCCAGCCGCTGCACATCAGGCAAAACCATGTTCTTCCTGTCGGCCTCGGTCGTATCGATGAGTTGGCAAAGCTGCTCATACCGGACCCGGTCGCTGTCAAAATGAACGAGGCAGGTCCGGAAAGACGGTACAATATCGACTATCCCAGGTATATTCAATGACGTCAAATGAAGAAAAAAACGCCGGACCGCCTCATGGGTTATCTCGTCAATAATATCCCCAAAAACGATCCTGATGCCGGATTCCCCGTACCGTTCTCTGACCATAGATCTGATCAGGTACCCAAAGCCTTGATCGTTATCCCCTCATGCTGGGCATAATCCCGGATGAGCGAGGCGGTCCTGATACTCCCATCGTTGTCGCCATGGATGCACAGTGTATCGATCTCGAGCTCTATCCGGTGCCCGCTCACGCTTTTGCAGCTGCGCTCTTTGACCATATTCATTGCCCTCCGCGCTATTCTTTCAGGATCCGTGATCACGGCTTCAGGGTATTTCCTCGGTAAGAGCGTCCCTTCATCGGTATATTCCCGGTCGGGAAATGCCTCGAGAGCGAGCCTGATGCCGTCCGATGCACACGCTCGCTTTAGCCTCGCGGATTCACTCGTCGCAAGGGTAAGGACAATGACATCACCGAACGTTATCTGCAACGCCCGGACAATATCGAGAAAAAGGTCTTGTTTTTTCAGGGCATAATGGTACAGGGCACCGTGAAGCTTGACATGCTGGAGGGGCATTCCGAAATAGTCTGTGAATGCCTTGAGGGCGCCTACCTGATAGAGAACGATGTCGACGATCTGATCGTCTGCCATTTCTATCTGACGCCGGCCAAAACCAGCGAGGTCAGGATATCCAGGATGGGCACCTGCCATAACATTGTGATCCATGCACAAACGAACTGTTTTCTTCATTGTGGCCGGATCGGACGCATGCAGACCGCAGGCAATGTTCGCCGAAGAAATGTACTGGACCACCCCGGCATCGTCGCCGATCGTATATGCTCCATAGGATTCGCCCATGTCGCAGTTGAGGTCCACTGTATACATGCTGACATTGTAGCATCTTTTCATGCTCCCGTCATTACGTACCGGTGCTGGAGATGTACTTTATCCTTTGCGGCCTTTACAATCATACATGGTTTTTGCTATGTTGTTGGGGCAATGGCACCAGGAAAGACCAGGCAGCCCGCCAAAAGAACGGATGCGGAAAAAGCCCGCGCGAAGCGGTTCATCTATCTGTGGGTCCCCATCATCTGCCTTGTTATCATAGGCGTATATGCGTCGGCCCTCGATCCTATGAGGCCTACGGGAAGAGTGATAAAAGGCAGCGTCATGGAGATAAAAAGGTCGAGCCAGCAGCCCATGTCGGTCCTTTATAAGATCAGGCTGGAGACCGGCGAAGAGGTCGAGATCGCCGTGCCGGAAAAGAGTAAGCCGGCGGGAAGCCAGGTGATGGTCGAAGAATTTTCGACCGCCCTCCTGAAGAAAAAAAGGTACGAGATCAAAGAACCCGTCAGGTAATTTCCTGAATAGCGAACGATACCCGCGTGATGCCTTCCGGTTCACGGTTCGTTGTAAATCCCATACCCCGGCATAAGGCCAACATTTTTTTATTCTCGCTGAGCACCATTCCGAATATTTCCTTCAGCCCCTTTTCCATGGCAATATCTATCATAACGTGCATCAACTGACGACCAATCCCCAATTTCTGATAGTCGTCGCGCACCAGGATCGCAAACTGCGCTGTCCCCGGGTCAGGCTCCGATACCAGCCTGAAACCGCCTATGATCAACTTCTTCCCGTTTTTCTCGACCTGTGCCTGGATCGCTATCTCGCGGTCATAGTCGATATTGCAGAAGCGTACAAGCAGATCATGGTCGATGCGCGGTACGCCAAAGAATCGTGTCCGAAGCGTTTCCTCCGAAAGGGCCGAGAACATTTCGCGGCCCATGGATTCATCCTCCGGCCTCATCGGCCGCAAAAGGACCCGGGTCCCGTCGCCAAGCTGCATCGTCCGGATGAGATGCGAGGGATACGGGGTTATAACGAGATGATCGTAAGGCCCTTTCTGTCGAAAGCCCTGTGAGAGCCGGACCGTTGCCCGGGTCGCAAGGATATCCGGAATTTTTACGGACAGGCTTACATCCATTTCATCTATCTCCGGGTAATCGACAATGATGTTCGAGAAATTGACAAGGATGTCCTCGAGTTTCCGTACCGTATCCCCGTGATAAACAGCGTGCATCGCTGGCGATGGCATCCTGATGTCGTCTATGACGCGCCGGGCGAGGGTGCGGTTAAGCGGCGGCAGACCGATCGACATGCCCTCCCTGCCATTTTGCCCCGCACCGAGCACGAGCACGGATTTGAATTCCGGGTCCCGGTACGACCTCAACTTCAATTCCACGCCGTCATGAGGACCCTCTATGACCGGTATCCCGTAATGCCGCAGCAATACGAGAACATACTTGCCCTCGAGCCTCAGCTCGGTCCTTTCGGCACACTCACTGATCGCCGCCTTGATAATATCCTTGAAAGGAGAATCTTCCTGCACCACCTCGGAAGGCGTCTCGTACAAAAGCTCGATATTTCGCCGGTATCCGTACATGTACAGGTATGTCTTTACGGCATCCTCCGGTGTGGCGTACGCCGGCACGCTGTTGGCTAGAAGCCGCCGCCGCCCCTTTGCCGCACGCTTTCCCCCCATGCAGACCCCTATGACCGGCTTTTGCGTGCTTCGGTACAGGGTAACGAGCGCGTTTGCGACATCCACCGCGTCAGACGCCGACCGGGGGGTGTATATCACGAGGACTCCGTCGATCCCGTCCGAGGCAAGGCATGCGCGCACCGTGTCTTTGTACCGTTCGGTATCTGCGTCCGCCATAACATCTACAGGGTTGTCGGCAATCCAATGTTTTGGCAGGAATTTCGAGAGCTTTTCCTTGAGTTCATCCGGCAGCCTGGCGAGTTCGCCGCCGCGTTCCTCGAGTGCATCGGCGGCAATGATCCCGACTCCGCCGTCATTGGTAATGACCGCCAGCCGCGGGCTCCGGGGAAGATGGTACGAATCGAGGACCTCGGCGAGATTATACAAGTCCCGGACCTCATACACCCTCATCATGCCGGTCCTCTTGAACACGGCATCGTACACCCGGTCATCCCCCACGGGCCTGCCCGTCCGATCGGCGAGCATCCGTGAACCCTTGACCGATCTGCCCGGTTTAAGGACGATGATGGGTTTCGAAAGTGCAAAACCCCTGCCTGCGCTTATAAAACGCCGCGGGTCCTTGATGTGCTCCATGTATATCATGATGCTTCGCGTGTTGAAGTCGCTGTTGAGGATGTCTATCAGGTCACCGAATTCGACATCGATGAGGGAACCCAGGGATGCGAACATGCTGAAGCCGATCCCCACCGTCCCGCCCACCTCGAGTATCTCTTCACCGAGTGCGTGGGATACAAGCGCGATCTTCCCCGGCTTCACGTCTATGGGAAGGAACGTCGCGTTCAGTTTCAGGCGCGGGATGATGAGGCCCAGGCAATTGGGCCCGATGACCCTCAACCCGTACCCTTTCCTGACCGTATCGACCTCTTCCTCGAGCTGCCGGCCTTCGGGGCCCGATTCCGAGAATCCGGCCGACAGTATGATGACGCCGCTCAACCCAGCCCGCCCGCACTCGTCAACGACCCGCGGAACGCCCGCTGCTGGGATCACAATGACCGCCAAGTCTACGGGTGACGGCGCATCCAGTATGGACGGGAAACATTTCATTCCCAGGACCTCGCGCCTGTTGGGATTGACGGGGTAGAACGGACGGTCAGGCGATCTAAGGAGATTCTTCAAGGCGGCAAAACCGTGCGAACCTTCCCGGTCAGTCGCCCCGATAAGTGCTACTGCCCGGGGGTTCAGCATTTTCCTGAGGTTATTCATGCAGGGAACCCGGTATTTTCCATACGTGATTATAATTGTATTGGCCGTCTCAAGGCAAGAATTCTCCGCCCAGCGTGTTTTGCCTGAAAAAAGAATAACCGCACCTGGTTTTCATACCAGCATTTCAAGCACCCCTATTCCGATAAGGAGCAAACCGGAAACAGTACCGCTGTACCGCCCCAGCCAGCGGAAAACCCGGGAATTCCCGGCGCTCCTTCCCAGCCATATCGCGACCATGCTGAACAGCATGGTGACTAGTGTAAGCAGGACAATGTTCAATCCTATCATCCCGGCCGCCAGCCCGGTAACGACGTTCGTCATTGTCAGCCCGAGGCCGACCACGAACGATTCTCCCAAGCCCATGGCTCCCCTGCAGTCGGGATGCGTCACGAAGGGGTTCACGATCATCTCCCAAATTCTGCGCGGCATATTCATTCCCGACAATCGCTCGAGCCTCTCGCTGAGTTCATCCTCGATCGATATTTTTCTGTCGAGATGACTCAGGCCTTGAACGATGACCCATATCCCGATGGACATCAAAATGAGGCCGCCCAGCGTGCCAGATAAGCGCGGCTCGAACATTCGGGCAATGGATGCCCCGAGGACCATCGAGACCACCGTCCCCGAGCAGTTGACGAACGCAATGATAAAGTTGGCAAGAAATGGGATACACGCTCCCCTGATCCCGTACGCGACCCCGACCCCGATGTTGTCGAAGTTGGCAGAAACTGCAAACGATAGTATGGATATCAGGTGGACCGGAGACATATTGGGCACCCGTCACGTATTTCGTTCCGGCAAGGCCTGAGAATACCCGGTAATCCCGACATGCACATTCACGCCGTCTTCCCGCGCCCCCGCACTTCACCTTTACCTGCCGGCCTTTCGCGAACTACGTCGCCCGGTGATTTGTCTTCACGCAGGCGTATAAAGGTCGGCTGGCGCATAAGGCCGTCGTTGGTCCAGCCGTGAAAGAAGACCTCACAGACAATTTGCGGCTCGACCCACTTTACGGCCCTGTTCGTCTTCGGCTCTACCCTGAACGGAGACGTTGGGCGGACAAGCGGACCGAGCTTTTCCCGGATCTCGGAGAGGGCTTTATCGCTGAACCCTCCCCCCGTGCGACCGATATGTACGAGGTCGCGCCTCTCATAGACCCCGAGGACGAGCGCCCCGAAATGCTTCCGTGCCCCGCCCGGTTCGGTAAACCCCCCGATAACAGCCTCCTGGGTCATCCGCGATTTCACTTTAAGCCATTGGGTGCTTCTCCTGCCCGCCTGGTACACGCTGCCTGAGTGCTTTGCGACCATCCCCTCAATCCCTTTTTCTTTCACGATATCGAAGAACACTATTCCATCCCCGGCTATATGGTCCGTGTACCGGATCCCGGGCAGCGAGGGAAGGGCCCTCTTCAAGATCTCCTTCCGCCTGATAAGCGGCAGGCCTGTCAGGTCATGGCCGTCAAAATAGATGAGATCGAAAACATAATAGAAGGGATGTCCCGTCTTCGATCTGCGATAGTCCTGGAGCAGGTGAAAATCGGGGTAACCGGCATCATCGACAACGACGATCTCCCCATCGAGAACGGCATCGAACCGTATCTTTTTCAGCGATTCATCGATGGCGGGAAACCTGTCCTTCAACGAAAGCTGGTTGCGGGAATAGAGAGATACATCCCCGCCGCGTATCTCGGCTATGGCCCGGTACCCGTCCCATTTGACCTCATAGATCCATTCCCTGTCGTTGAACGGTTCCTCGATGAGGGTCGCCAGCATGGGTCGTATGCGGTGCGGCATATCAGCGACCGGAGCATCGGAAAGGTCTTCCTTTTCCGATGCCTCCTCTTTGCGGATACGCTCCATCATTTTGCGCCCGGGGGCTGTCCCTGGACCGTCGCTGAATACATCTTCGAGTGTCCTTTCCGAAACGACCGAGCGGTTGTCCCGGGCTATGTTCCCTCCCACCGCTCCAGCATCTTTTTTCTTTACAAGAAGCCACGATCGCTGGTCTTTACCTGTTTTTACGAGGGCGAACTGGCCATGCAGTTTCTCCCCTTCAAGGACAAATTTCAGATTACCCGCGTTCAGTCCCTGTTCCAGCAGCCTCTCACTGGCCGTCCAGGTTTCATCTTCCGGGTGCCTCAAGTAGCCTTTATCCCAGATGATCACGCTCCCCGCACCGTAGTTGCCCTCGGGTATGACACCCTCAAAGTCCTTGTAATCATACGGATGGTCCTCGACCATCACAGCCAGCCGCTTGACGCTCGGGTCAAGCGACGGCCCTTTCGGCACCGCCCAGCTTTTCAGCACGCCGCCCAGTTCGAGCCTCAGGTCATAGTGCAAGGTGCGGGCGGCATGTTTATGGACAACAAAAATAAGCCGGTCACCTTTATGAACTGGCCCCGGCGGAGGCTCGGGTGTTTTCGCGAATTTTCGTTTGGATGTATAGTCTTTCAGCCCCATCTTCTCAATAGGGAAGTTTCTGCCTTTGTTCCAGGACATCCGCAAAAAGATCACCGTATTTTTCAGCCCTGTCCACCACCTGCGAAAATATGAACTGGAGGCGACCGGGATGGCCCTTAGCTGCAAGATCATCCACCTCGTCCCATGTAAGCGGCGTCGATACGGTTGGTTTCAGGGCCGCCCGGAGCGAATATGCACAGACGGTTGTGTTCGAAGCTCCATTTTGCGCCCAGTTTATAAATACCTTCCCTTTTCTCCTGTCTTTGGCCATTACGGCCGTAATATTATCCGGGTAATTTCGCTGCATAACCTCTGCAATGGTGCGTGAGAACTTTTTGGTATCGTCGAACGTCACCTCGTCGTTATTCAAAGGCACATAGACGTGGAGGCCTTTTTTACCGGAGGTCTTCGGGTACGACCGGAGGTTGAGGCCCGCGAGAACGCTGCGCAGCATAAATGCCACATGCGCACATCCAAGGATATCCACACTCTCACCGGGGTCAAGGTCGAAGACCATGAAATCCGGCGTCTCGGGCGTTGACGCCCGCGCCATGGGTACATGCAGTTCCAATGACGCAAGGTTCCCGACCCAGATCAAGGCATCCAGGTCGTTAACGAGACATGCCGTCCGTGAGCTTCCATCGGAGTGAACCACGTCTGCAGTTTCGATCCATGAGGGACGATAGCGGGGACAGCGCTTCTCGAAAAAAAAATCTCCCTCTACGCCGTCGGGATAGCGTTTGAGCGTCAATGCGCGGTCCTTCAGATGAGGGAGGATGCACGGCGATATCCTTCGGTAGTATTCCAGGACATGCGCCTTTGTAAAACCGAACGAGGGATAGAGGTCCTTGTCCAGGTTTGAAAGCGGCAGGCACCTCTCCCCAACACTGGCCGTCGTCTTCTTCATTGGGCCGCCTCCACCTTGCGGACGCTTTCCTGGAGAACGGAAACGAGGTCTCCAGGGCCTTCCAGGACCTCTTCCCCGGTTACCGGGGATTCCACCATCTGCTCTTTCGCTTTCTCTCCCAGGAGGCCGGCTATTTTCTCTTTGCGTTCATTTGCATATCTCTCAGGTTTGAATGCCGATCTCATACTCTCGATCACTTTTATCATCTCGTCGGTATCTCGGGGCCATGCCCGGCCGGTCTTTTCCGATAAAATCTCTTCCTCCGGCACGATTTCATCACTGTAATGAAGGGTGATCAACGAAAGCGCCTGCCCGGCCGGTTTCACGCATCACTTCGACAAGCAGGGAATAGGCCTTTTCGCCTCCCTTCGCGGGGACCAGGAAGTAGGGGCGGCCATAATAGACCGGGTCCACATCACCGATATCGATAAAATCGATTATCTCTATGGCCCTCGAGCGCTCGGGCGATACCGATTCGAGTTCTTCCCGGGTCATGACAATATATTTGTCCGGGGCGATCTCGAATCCCCGTACGATCTCATGCAAGGGCACGATCTTTCCCTCGACCGGGCAGAGCATTCTTCGGGACAGCGGCGCGTAGTCTTTTGCATGGAGCATCCGGAATGATATACGGCTGGCCGCAACAGCACTCACCAGTTGAACGGGAATTGCAACGAGGCTGAAACTGACCGTCCCTGTCCACAGTTCGTGAACCGCCATGCCTCCTGTCCCCTTCAAGTCGTTTTTTACCCGACTTTCCTAAGGCTTGCCTCAAGTGTTTCGAGGAGCCGGTCGGGTGCGGTCGTTTTCTTCTTCTTCGGGCGGAAAATGGATATCTTTTCTCCGGCCGCTTTCTTGTCTATCATTTCCTGCAGTCTCTTCTGGTGCTCGTTCTCGAATGTCTCCGGCCGGAAAGGGCCGGCGAGCGCCCCGACGAGGTCGGACCCCGCCTTCAACTCCTTTTCGGATAGCCGGGCAGGGGAAAGGTCAAGCGATGTCGCTGCCACAACCTCGTCTGTATATCTCAGCGTGATCAGCCGTATCGCCTTTCCCCGTACTTTCAACGACCCGAAATATGTTCTCTTCCTCATTGTCCAGGTACATATCCCTTCCATGCCCGTATCGGACAGGGCGGCTGCAAGAACGTCGTATTCCTTCTGTGAAGCATCGGGCCCGAGATAATACACCCTTTCGAAATACAGAGGGTCGATGTCGCCAGCCTTTACGAATTCATGGACCTCTATCAACCGGCTGTCCTCCGGTTCGAACCGTTTCAATTCATCATCGTTTACGATGACATATCTGCCGTCCTCCCATTCGAAGCCCCTTACCTGTTCCTCCCGGGGAACGGGTATGTGCTCGTATGCACATACCATCTGCTGTTTGAGCCTTGCCTGATCACTGCTGTGCAGGAGATGGAACTGTATCCGCTGCTCCCGGACCGCCGTGTAAAGCTTGACAGGTATGCTGTATTCCCCGAAATGTATCAGGCCCTTCCAGATGGCGCGCGCTGTCATAAAAACCCCTTGTTACCGTTAGATATGCACGAAATCGAGGATTGTCAAATCGCCCTAAATACGATCGGTGCATGCCGTCCCGATCATCGGGACCATGAGAGAAATCCGTTTAAATTTAGTTTTTTCGCGTTTATAATAGTCAGATCATGGATCCGGACTACCCCTCTGCGGCCCCTAAAACGTATAGCTTCGAGTTCACTGCTTCTGCAAGCGAGTATTTCAGGATATGGATGGTCAATCTCTTCCTGACGATCATCACGCTCGGGATATACGCGGCATGGGCGAAGGTGCGGACCCGGAGGTATATTTGGGCAAATACGAATCTCGCGGGGCATCCTTTCACCTTTCACGGAAGGCCTGCCGCCATACTGAAAGGAAATTTGATCATTGCCGGAATGTTCATTACATATGTCGCAACTAAAAAATTTGAACCTGTCATGGCCGGGGCGCTTTTCGTCATCTTCGGTTTCATCTTTCCGTTCCTCGTTTACAAATCGCTGAGATTCAACGCACACAATACATCGTATAGAAACATCCGCTTTCGATTTCTGGGACGCCTTCGGGAGAGCTATGAAACCTACCTCCTCTTTGCGGGGATCCTCCCGTGCACGCTCTTCATATTCTTTCCTGCATGGCAATTCTACAAAAAAAGGTTCTTTTTCAACAACCTTGCCTTTGGCGCGACGGCAAGTTCTTTTTCGGGAAGCAGGGGACCGTTTTACAGGGCCTATTTTATTGCCGCGATAACGGGCATCTCAGCGTTTGTGTTTTTCAACTGGGCCGGTTCGTACTGGTTCCAGCGGTTGTCGCTGAGTACGGGGGCTTCACCCGGCACAGTCAATCTTATCTATACGCTTTTCTTCAGTTCTTTTCTCGCCGCCATTATCCTCTACACGCTGCAGGCCGCCATATATGCGATAACCATGAATCATTGCTGGTCACAGACGCGCTTCGGGAGCCTGCGGTTCAGGAGCACATTCACGGCACGCCGTCTTCTTTTTATCAGGATAACGAATATCGCCGCGATCGTCTTTTCCCTGGGGCTTCTCATTCCCTGGGCCAAAATACGCCGGCTGAAGTATATCCTCGAGAACCTGAGCGTAGTCTCCCTGCAGGACCTCGACACGTTCAGCGGGTCCCCTGGATCCGATCAAACGGCGCTCGGCGATGCGGCGACCGACTTTATTGGAATAGAGATCGGCCTATGATCCATTTTGCCGCCGACTATTTTGATGGAAGAACATCCCGGGCATATCGCGTGCGGGTTGCGTTTGACGGCGGCGCGGTGGTTCTGTCGGACGACATGCAGGACAGCTTTTACAAAGTCGAATACGGGTCGATCCACATCGACCCGGCGCTTGGCCGGACAAAACGTTTGATCAGGCTTCCCAACGGAGCATTGCTCGAGACACATGACCATGAAGCCGTCAATGCCCTTGAAACGGCCACGGGGATCAATCGTTCGTGGAATTGGGTCCATTATCTCGAGACACACCGGATGGCTGTTGCGGTCTGCACGTTCCTGATCGTTGTCGCCCTGTTCGGGCTCATCGGTTATGTCATACCCTATGCGGCGAATTACGCCGCCCGGACCGTACCTTTACACGTGACGCGATCAGTCAGCAAACAAGCACTCAAGATGTTCGATGAGAGATTTCTCGGGCCGAGCGCACTTAACGACGAACGGAAAGGGGAAATAACGTCTTTGTTCGGACAGGTAGTATCACGGATAGACCCGGCGCATGCCGTAAACTACACGATCGTATTTCGCAGGGGGATGCAGTTCGGCGCGAACGCCTTTGCACTTCCGTCCGGCATCGTTGTTGTCACCGACGAACTTGTTGCGCTTTCCGACGACGATGATGAACTTGCGGCGATCTTCGCCCACGAGATCAGCCACGTCAAGCGGCGCCATGCTCTCAGGAGCATCCTGCAGAGTACCGGGGTGTTCTTCTTTGTCACACTGCTGACCGGCGACGTCACATCCACCGCCAGCTTCGCCTCCTTTCTCCCCGTATTGCTCATCGAGAACGGGTATTCACGGGATTTTGAACGCGAGGCCGACCATGAGGCGGGTGCGCTCCTGATCGCCCGGGGAAAAGGGACCCGGCCCTTTCAGAATATTCTTCAGAAGATCGACACAAGCCATCCCCGGACCCTTAAACTCGGTGTGTTTTCGACCCACCCCGAGACCGTGCAGCGTATCGAGGGCCTCAAGAAGCTTGAACAGGCACCGGGAAAGCAGGACCGATCTTCGCGCGATCATCTTCCGCCAGAAAAGGTTATCTGTTATAATGCTCGCGTACCAGGTCAGGAGACCCTGTGAAAAACGACCGTTATCAATCATTACTGATCACGCTGTTTCTCCTCATATGCCTGCTTGCACCACAGGCGGCCCGGGCCGCGGAAAAACATTTTCTCTGGCGGGCAACGGCGGATGATTCTACCGTTTACCTCCTCGGCTCCATACATGTCATGAAGAGAGACGCATATCCCTTAAGCACGGTTATCGAGAGGGCGTTCGACGAATCCGATACGCTGGCGGTCGAAGCAGACATCAACAATGTCGGGCACGGCACGCTCAAGATGCTTCGCCGGGCCGGTTTTTACGATCCCAACGACTCGCTCGCAAATCATATAACCCGAAACACATACGCATATGTGGCGGAAGAAGCAGCGCGCCTGGGACTTCCCGCACCTGTGCTTAACCGTCACAAACCCTGGTTCCTCGGGATAACAATGTCATCAATGGAACTTATGCGGTCCGGCTATGACATGAAATACGGTATCGACAAGTACTTCTTGACCAGGGCATCGGGGCGAAAAAAGATCGTTGAACTCGAAAGTATGGAATACCAGGTCGACCTTCTCGCGAGTTTACCCGAGAGCGAGCAGGAATCTTTCCTGCTCTATACGACCAAAGATCTGAGGTCTATCGGGGAACAGGTCGACGCCCTGATGGCCGCCTGGAGAACGGGAGACGCCGACCGTATAGAATCCATCCTCATGCGGTCGATCGAAAATGATGGCCGTTTCAGAATGGTTTATAAAAAGATCATGACCGACAGGAACCGGAACATGACAAAAAGGATATCGACCTACCTTAAGTCCGGTGGGCGGGTATTCGTCGTTGTCGGGGCCGGTCACATGGTCGGCGATGAGGGCATTATCGAGCTTCTCCGGAAAGAAGGTTACCGGGTCGATCAATTGTAAACAAAGGAGTCTGTTATGTTACGAATGGTCTTATTGCGTCATGGCGAAAGCGAGTGGAACCTCGAAAATAGATTTACGGGCTGGACGGACGTCGACCTGTCTGAAAAAGGGGTTGAAGAGGCCAGGGCGGCCGGCAGGCTGCTCAAGGATGCCGGGTTCACATTCGACGTCGCATTTACATCCGTTTTGAAAAGGGCGATCAGAACACTGTGGATCGTTCTCGAGGAAATAGACAGGATGTGGATACCTACGCGAAAAAGCTGGAGGCTCAATGAACGGCATTACGGGGCATTACAGGGCCTCAATAAAGCCGAGACAGCCGACAAGTACGGCAAGGAGCAGGTTATGCTCTGGAGGAGAAGCTTTGACATTCCTCCCCCTCCGCTTGAACGTACAGATAAACGGTTCTCGGGAAATGACCCGCGATACGATGCACTGGCCCCGGAAGAGCTTCCCGTTGCCGAAAGCCTGAAGGATACCGGCATCCGCGTCATGCCGTACTGGGAGAATACGATAGTGCCGATACTTGCCCGCGGGGCGAAAATAATAGTTTCCGCACACGGCAACAGCCTTCGTTCGCTCGTGAAACATCTCGACAACATACCAGACGAAGGGATACCGGCGATCGAGATTCCGACCGGCAAACCTCTCGTATACGAATTCTCGAATGACTTGCAGCCGGTAAAACACTACTACTTGTGATCGTAAGGAGCATGCGTCTATGGAGATAGAAGAATACGGGAGCGGCATACCCATAGTGTTTATTCATGGCGCAGGGGGTTCCACCCTCTCATGGGCCTTTCAGATAACGTACTTTGAAGGGACAAATACGGTTATCCTAGTCGATCTGCCGGGCCATGGCAAATCCCGCGGCCCATCGTTAGCCTCAATTGCCGGCTACGCCGACGCTCTCAAAGGAGCATTTGACGACAATGGCATCACCTCTGCATTTATTGCGGGACATTCCATGGGCGGCGCCGTCGCGCTCGATTTTGCCATACGGTATCCGGATCTCGCCCGGGGGATAGTCCTTATCGGGACCGGGGCGCGGCTGAAAGTCTACCCTGAAATATTGGAAGGAATCCTGAGAGATAAAGAAAAAACGGCCCGTATGATAATCGATACCGCCTTTTCACCAACCTTTCCGGCACAGTTGAAAGAAAAGGTCTTCACAGAATACATGAAAAACGATGCAAAGGCCATTTTTAACGATTTTACTGCATGCGACGGTTTCAATGTCATGGAACAGCTTCATTCGGTGTCCGTCCCTACGCTCGTCATCTGCGGCACAGAGGACCGTTTCACACCTGTAAGGTATTCGCAATATCTGCATGATAACATACCGGGGGCCGAACTTGTTTGTATCGAGAGTGGGGGCCATATGGTCATGATCGAGAAACCGGGAGAGGTCAATAGCGCTATCCGGGCATTTTTATTGAAAAGCTGAGCAGTCCCGTTTTCTGGGAAAAGTCTGATGATTTGGGACAAGGCAGGGCCCTATTTCATCCTTATCTCACAACCTTCATGTGCGGGCTTGCGACCTCTGTACTCATCGTCCCATTAACCGCATAAGGTGCCTGACGATGTCCAACCGTTCACGGACGGGCAACCTCAGGTACAAGATGCTGCCCATTAATATGCCTATGATCTCTTTTAAAAGTGTTTTCTCAAGCATATCTGCTCCCGCATAATTAAGAAAGCAATACTCGTGCCATGAATAGCGCCCTCGTTCTTGCGTGAGCCGTTTATCACGGAGACCGGCCCGGGACGGGGAATTTTCATCCTGTCCCCGTTTCCCTCACGTCCGGCGGTCCCCTGGCGTTCTTTTCAGACAGAATAATGTCGACATTTCTGTCGACATGGCCGTCAGTAACGCATCCTTTGAACAGGGAACTTTACGAAGATATACACCCGACACGGATGAGGTTCGACTTATAGACTCAAGCCAGCGGAAGATCAAGGACCCTTAAGCTGTTGCCTGACAGGTTGAAAACCCTCGCGGGAAGGTCCGTCAACCTTGGTTCTTGATCTGCTCCATCATATCTTTGAAATACAGCTTCTTTTTTTTGAGAAGCTTTATTTCCAGCTCTTCATCCTCGGTCAGGTAAGGCCTGGCCTGCAGCATCTGAAGTTTTTCATCCAGCGACTTGTGCAGTATGCGCGCTTCATTATATCGTTCTTCTTTGCTTTTCTTGTCTTCCATGACCCTATTGTAAGGTTAAAAAAGCGAACAGTAAACAGTAAACAGATAAAAGGGCCTGTCTTTTCTCTTTATCCCGTCTCAAAATCCAACCCGGCGAAGAGGGCATTCGACGAACTTTCGATCGCCCGCCTCATGTCCATGACGTACCCCGGCCGGATCCCGTCGCGCCACCGGGGGTACCCTCCGACCCAGACATAAAGAATGAGCCGCAGGAACTCGTTCCTGTCGAAGGCATAGCCGCCGATATCCACGGCATCGTCTGCGGGATGGAACGTGATGCCGATGGGCTTTCGTCCTGCGTACTTCGTGATCAGGCCTTCAATGACCCCCCGCGTGCGGGGCCCTTCGGGCTGCTGGCAGAATTTTTCCTCTCCCCTGGGGAACGGGTAGCGCCTGTAAACCTCCCCGATGAACCCGCTAAAGTCTGTTCCCTGTATGGAACCCATAAGGTTGCCGATACGATGGGCCGCAAGGGTATACGCGTCGAGACGAACCGTTGACGGACCGTCCCCGGCATTTTCCGCGAGCATCCTCACGGCCCGCGCGAAATCATCGGCAAAGAAAAAATGTACCTCCAGGAGCAGCATATCCGTTTCGATATTAAAGAAGCCGAATGCTACCTGTCCGTGGCTCAACGATTGGAAAGCAAGGGGCATATTTCCTCCGGAGGTGGTTCTGGGTTCTGGACTTAGAAACCCTGACTCCCATATACAAAATATAGCACAATCTTGATTGTCGTCCGGAAATTATTCATTTTTTAACCTGGAGCATAGAACATAGAACCCTATTGTATTATCCCCAGACTTGGGCAACAATATTGGTATGGACCCATATCTTACGAACGATCTGAAGGATATCGAGGCGGCGGTGCGTGAGTTCTGCGCGAAAGAGATGGAGCAGGAACATCTCCACGAACTCGAGGACCGGCATGCCTATCCAAGGGAACTCTACAGGAAGATCGGGGATCTCGGGATCATAGGGGCCGGATTTTCGGAAGATGTCGGCGGTTCAGGGTACGGTGCCATGGGGCACGTGGTGACCGTCACGGAACTGTGCCGGAATTTACCGGGAATGGGTATGGCGCTGAGCCTCGGGTACATTCCCGGATTCGTGGTCGATGTTTACGGAAACGATGTCCAGCGTGAGAAATACATCCGTCCCGTCGTCGAGGGCAGATATGTGTCGGCAATAAGCGTAACCGAACCCGACAGCGGCAGCGATCTCGGGTCCGCAAAGACCAGGATGGATGAAAAAGATGATCACTACCTGGTGAACGGTTCCAAAGTTTTTACAACGAATGCGGGTTACGCCGACTTTTATACGCTGCTGGGGCGTGACGGGGGCGGGCTCTCGCTCATAATCATCGATAAAGATGTCATGGAATCGAATGCTCCCGGACATTTCGAGATCAATGACCTTGGGCGGAAGATGGGTATTAACACCACAACATCGGGAGAGCTTGTCTTTTACGATCTCCGGATACCGAAGGACAATGTCCTCGGGCAGCGTGGCAAAGGGCTCAAGATGGTCCTGGATGGATTTGAGCTCGGCAGGATCGTTATCGCGGCGCAGGCTTTAGGCGCAATGCTGTACGGCTACGAACGGGCCGTAAAGCACGCCAAAAAGAGGAACCAGTTCGGACGGCCCATTATTAAATTCCAATCGATCGAACACGATCTCGTCGATATGTACGTCGAGATCGAAAAATGCCGGAGCCTTTTATATAAGACCGCCTGGCTCTACGATCTAAAAGACCCCGAATCAAAAAAATATTCCTCAATGGTCAAACTGACCGTTCCGCAGAACGCGATAGATATCCTGAACAGGACAATCGATATCCTCGGCGGTTACGGCTACATGCGCGATCAGGGAATTGAGGGGGCCCTTCGCGATATCCGCATCACATCGATCTACGAAGGAACCGGACATATGCAGAAGAACGCTATAGCGAAGATACTCTTTTAAATTCCCCGTGGTCGTCAAGCGCCGGGATGACGATGGTGAGTTGCGTCCAAAGCGCAATAAATGGCTCTGGATGACAGGATTGGGAATTGCGACACAACATCTTCATCGGAATTATGGGGTGGTATGAATGTCAAATATTCCTCAGTTTTTCCTCGAATTCGCGTGCGAGCGCATCGTGCTCTACGGTAATAACTTCAAGTTCGTCAAAAAGACCGTCGATATTCCTTTTCGCATCATGAATAGACATTGAAAGGCTCATGATCGCCTTTCCGTCACCCTGCCGGGATGCGGCGACGAGCGATTCGTTGTCGCGGGCGAGCTGTCTTTCTGCAGACGTTATTGCCGATTCAATTTCGTTTATACGGTTTTTCAAGGGCGATAATGACCGGGACCGTTCATTGATAATATCGGCCCGGAGCCTTTTGGATTCCTTTTTCAGTGTGCTTTTGGCCGGGGCCTCATCTGCCGGGGCCCTGTCCGGACCGTTCTCGGCCTCGTCCTCCCAGCCGACCCGGGCGAGGAAATCTTCATAGTTCCCTTCAAAGACATCAGTCCTGTTCCCGTCGAACACGATGAGTCTCTCGGCCACTGCATCGAGCACCATCTCGCTATGGGTCACAATGACAACTGCACCGTCAAAATTGTCTATGGCTTCAACCAGCGAATCTATCGACTCCATATCGAGATGGTTGGTCGGCTCATCGAGGAGCAGAAGGTTCGCGGGCTCGGCGATGATCTTGCCGAGAAGGACGCGGCTTCTCTCGCCCCCCGACAGCACCCCTATCTTTTTCAATGCCCTGTCGCCATCGAACATCATCGCCCCGCATATGCCCCTAACCGCGGTTTTACTGCGCGACGGCTCGACGCTCCATATTTCATCCTCGATCGTTATGTTCGGATCGAGGCGGTCGACATTCATCTGTCCGAAATAGCCCATTTTGAGGTTCTGGCTATACGTGATCGTGCCGGCAGTGGGTTTCAGTTCTCCGGCCAGAAGATTGAGAAGTGTCGTCTTGCCTTTGCCGTTCTTGCCGATAATCCCGATGCGGTCGCGTTTTTTTATGGCGACCGTAAGGTCCTGGATGAGGTCGGGGCCTTGACGGTCATATGAAAAATTTACCCTCTCGGTCTCAAGGAGCCATCGCCCGGGAAATGGTGCCAGGTTGAAAGAGAACTCGAGGTTTTCCAGTGTTGAAAGCTTTTCCAGCTTTTCTTTTTTCTGGAGCTGACGTATCCGCGACTGAACTGCGCGCGCCCGGGTGGCCTGTGCCCGGAACCGGTTGATGAAAAGTTCTGCCTCCTTGCGCCTCTTTTCTTCGTTTATCCGTGTCTGCTCGTAGACCTCTTCTTCCTCGATTATCTGCTCGTACAATTTATGCGTCGAGCCGGGGATCTTGCGCATTTTCATGCGATGGATGGCCATCGTGTGTGTTGTTACCGAATCCATGAAGTCGCGATCGTGCGTGATAAGGATCATCTCGCCTTTCCAGCCCTTGAGGAACTGGACAAGCCACCGGATAGACAAGATGTCCAGGTAATTTGTCGGTTCGTCAAGAAGAAGCATCCTCGGCTCGGAGATCAATATCCTCGCGAGGTTAAGCCGGACCTGGAAGCCTCCGCTCAATTTTCGCGGATCACTATGGAGGTCTCCCTCGGTGAAACCAAGCCCTGCGAGAACGGCCTTCGCCTTGTACGACTCATCGCGGCCGTCATCACGGACCGGAAGGCCGACTGAGGCCTCCGCCAGCACCGAGCCTTTGCTGAACGATATATGCTGGGACAGGTGGCGGATCGAATACCCCCTGGGGATAATTATCTCGCCGGAATCCGGCATCTCCTCGCCCAGTATCATCCTGAAAAGGGTTGTCTTCCCTGTACCGTTGCGCCCCACAAACCCCAGGCGCTCCCCGCTGCCGACAGTGAAGCTCGCTTCACTGAATAGCACCTGGGCTCCGTAGGCCTTGGAAAGATTATTTACGATAAGCATGGAAATAAACGCCGTGCGTATGGATCAATAAAAACAACTTATAATAACGCACCGCAGCCAAAAGTGCAATAAAACCGGGCTGCACATCAAAATTATAGGTAATGGGCGTGATGTATGCCCATTACCTATAACCTGGAACTTAGAACCTGATTCTAGGGCATCATCATCGGACCGGATGGAAGCGCAAGGCGGGCAAGGACATTGATGATGATCGACACCACGATGCTGACTATGATAATGACCACGAAATAACCGAGGGTCTTCTCCCTTGGCGTATCCATGAGCACGGGCAGGCCGACGTAGAGAATATAAAGGCCGTACAATGACGCAAGGACGGTGAGAATCCCGAGCATCGGGATGATCATGAAAATGCCGGCGACCCAGGCTGGGGTAAACGAGAACACCGCGACCTTCGCTGCCGACAGTATATCCTTGCGAGAATTGAACGAAGGTGCCAGAGCGTCGATAATAAACGCCACGACGTAGACCCCTACCAGGCTCAGGATATACGACAGGATCATATGGACAAGGCCCGACACGAAGGGGATACGGAAATGAATTCCCATCATGGAGGTGCCTATGAGGGACATGCCGATAAAAGCCGACGCCGCGGGGATTATCGCAAGAATAGCTGCGTACGACACAAAAAGCTCTCTGATGGTGGTCTCTTCGTCTTTCACGACCGCCCATGTTTGGGATGGCCTCAACATGATGTTTTTCACCCGTTCTACCAGATTCATAGAGCCTCCTTATTCCCGTAAATTTTTTGTTTCTGCTTGGGTTGATGTTGAATTTGAGTCTTTCTTACCACAGCGCAGGAAACTGCACAAGTACTTTACTTCTTTTCCGTATTTTTTTTACGGGCAATTAGCCCCGCAAACATCACGATCGCAATATATGCAGTTACCGGCCACAACGGATGAACGATCTTGTGCAGGCTGAAAATGAACGAAGCCACGATGATGACAACCGTCCCCAGTAGAGCCGCAAATGCGAAGCCGCTTCTGATCCCGGGCAGGAACCACCCCGCGAAAACGATATACACTATTGCACTCAAGAAAACTGCGAGCCATGTGACCTCGCGCAGGATCTCCCTGACGAAAAACCCGAGGACGAGCGACAACCCGCCTATGGCGAGCGTGGTCAGGCGAGATACAATAAGGATCCGCCTGTCGCTTTCGATCCTGAACAGGGGTGCCAGGTAGCCCTTTACGGCAAGGGTCGTTGCCCCCATAAGGAACGGCGAGCCCGAACTCATGAGCGGGGCCCACATGCTGATAAGAAAAAAGACGGCAACGAAAGGAGGGACAGTCGCAAGGAGGGACGGAAGGGCCGCGAGTGAATTGATCCCGGGAAAGAGGTATTTCGCTATTATTCCGCACAGGGCCGCCATAACGACCACGGGTATCGCGATGAGGTTCCCTATTATTATCCCTTTCTTCCCCTCGCCCGGTGTCTTTGCGGACGATGCCGTATTGATGACAGGCTGGGCAAGGACACCGAGCGTGAAGTTGATGAAGCACCAGCTCAAGGCCTGGGATGCCCCCAGGTCACCGAAGACCGTATAATAATGGCCCGACTGCGCCATCGCCTTGAGGCCACCGGTCGAAAAAATAACGTAAATGCCCCCCACGAAGATCCCGAACACGATCGCACAGATGTGGATCAGGTTGGTATACGCTGTCGCGACAAACCCGCCCATGACATTATAAAGGGTGAACGCGACCGCGGTAAGCGCCATTCCCTGGTTATAGGAGATGGCGCCTCTCGTCAGCACCGACAGGATGGCGCCCCCGCCCACGATCTGCATCGTAACGATCCAGATGGAAAAGACAAGCTGGAGCATGCCTGCCAATCTTGTCGTTCTACGGTCGTAAAGGCCGCCCACGACATCGAGGATAGAATACGTTTTTTTGTCGCCGAGCACCCGTGTCAAAAGCGCTGCCGTAACGAACATGGCGATCCAGATCCCTGCCTGGAACCACAAGGCCGACAGGCCGTGGATAAAAGACCCCTGCGCCATGCCGACTATAGAAACGCCGCCGATCCAGGTGCCTGCTATGAGCACCGCGACAAAGGGCACCGACAGTGTGCGCGACGCGACCAGGTATGCGTCGGACGAACCTGACCTGCGCGTCACCAGGGCCCCTGTCATCCAGAGAATAGCGATATAGACGGCTATTGCAACAAGATAAAGCGCGTTCATGCACGGCCCGCCTTCATACGCTATTTTTTACGGAAGAATTCGTCCAGTCTCTGTTTAAAAAGTGGCTTCGATGCAAACTCGGCCACATAGCGGCGTTCCCGGTCGAGATGAGTTTCCAGGCCGAAGAACAGGCAGCGGTTAACAAGGTCCTTGTAATTGGCGACGGTTTCCATGGGCAGGGCCTTAAGTGATGCGATGAGTTCATCGAGCCTGCCTTCTATTTCCCCGTCATCGCAAACAATATTCACAAGCCCGAGGGCCTTCGCTTCATCCATGGTTATATTCCGGGACAGGAGGTACATTTCCCCGAAGAGCTTCGCGCCGACGATCCGCGGAAGGAAAATGCTGCCCCCGCCATCCGGCGTTAGCCCGATCCGGCGGTAACCCATATTCATGATGGTCTTCTTCGTGGCAATGGAAAGATCGCAGGCAAGGGCAAGCCCCACCCCTGCCCCGACGGCAACACCCTCCATCACGGCTATGACAATTGCAGGGATATTGCGTATAAGCTTGATGCTCTCGTTAAGGACCCCCGCCTCGGCGTCAATTAGCGCCTCCGCATCATCCGCATCCCGAAAGGCCATTATATCACCACCCGAGCAAAAGGCCCCACCCGAACCCCGGATCACGACGAAGGGTGTCTTTTGACGGGCGGCATTTTTCATCGATTCATAAAGACCGGCCAGAAGGTCATAATCCATCGCATTTTTCTTGTCCGGCCTGTTCAACGTTATCGTAAAAACATCGTCTTTCGTGGATTCCAGCACAACCGGCATATCAACCTCCTGGGGAAATAGGCAGTGGGTTTACCTCGTATCTTTAAGTTTTTCTCATCCCGGCTTTTTTTTCAAGCTAAAAGCGTTGTCCGGGTACCCTGTCGTTGCCGCAATCCACCCTCCTGATTGCATGGTTGACAGTCTCATGCAACAAATGCGCTGGATGGGCGTCAATAGCCCCGTAATTCCCTAATATCAAGACTTTTATCTTGACATTGATGCTGCCTGAAAGATAATATAAAGTTTATAAAAATTTTCACAATTAGCACCTTTTAGATTTAGAAAACGACGAAAAGGAGAGGCCGTTATGAAGTTAGAGGGCAAGAGCGCAATTGTAACGGGCGGCGGAAGAGGAGTTGGGCGGGCTATTAGTGTCGCATTCGCACAGGAGGGGGCGAATGTTGTCGTTAATTATGCCGGTAACCAGAAGGCCGCGGATGAAGTCGTCGAGATCATCAAGGGAATGGGGAGAAAAGCCGTCGCAGTGAAGGGCGACGTAGGCCAGGAAGCAGATGCGCAGAGAATAGTCGAAACCTGCGCCGAGGCGTTCGGCTCCGTTCATATCATCATTAACAATGCCGGTATTTCCAAGCCTTCGATGATGCATAAGATGAGCGTCGATACATGGGACGAGGTCGTAAATGTTCAGATGAGGGGCCCGTGGCTCATGGCCAAGGCCGCATCGAAGTATTTCATGCAGCAAAGCTATGGACGTATCGTTAACGTCACATCGGTCGCCGGTGTCGTCGGCACGATCGGCCAGATCAACTACAGTGCCGCCAAAGGCGGCGTTATCTCCATGACCAAGTCAATGGCCAGGGAGCTTGCGAAGTATAATGTTACAGCCAATGTTGTATCGCTCGGTATTGTTACGACAGAAATGACCCACACAATATCCACCGACGAAAAACTCAAAGAGATATACACGAAAAGGATCCTTCTTGGAAGATACGCGGACCCTGAAGACGTTGCACCGGCGTTCGTGTTCTTTGCTTCCGACGATGCCCGCTACATTACGGGCCAGCTTCTGTGCGTCGATGGCGGCTACGGAATGACGTAAGAATCAAGGAGGTGGGTAGCGTTCACTCAAATATATAAGGAGGTTTCGTAATGGGAGATGTACCAAAAACAATAAAACAGTGGCAGATGGTTCAGCCGACCGTCTATAACAGAGAGACAAAGGAAACCACACCCGGCAAACTGGAAATCGCAGAGGTCCCGGTTCCGGAACTGAAAGCCGGCGAAGTTCTCGTCGAGATCGCAGGATGCGGCGTATGCCACACCGACCTTGGCTATTTCTATGACGGCGTACCGACCGTCAGCAAACCCCCGCTGGCATTGGGCCACGAGATCGCAGGTACCGTTATCGCCGGCGATCCTGCATGGGTGGGAAAAGAGGTCATAATCCCCGCCGTTATGCCGTGCCGTCAGTGCGACCTTTGCAAGACCGGCAGGGGCAACAGATGCCTCGCCCAGAAGATGCCCGGCAACTCGATCGGCTACTGGGGCGGCTTCGCAAGCCACATCGTCGTTCCCACGGTCGATCTTTGCCTTGTCCGGGACAAGAAAGGCTATAAGCTGGAACAGCTCGCAGTCGTTGCGGACGCTGTAACAACACCATACCAGGCAAGCAAGAGAGCAGACCTGCAGCCTGGCGACAATTGCATCGTTATCGGCGCAACCGGCGGCGTGGGCGTCTACATGGCCCAGACCCTGAAAGCGCTCGGCGCGAAGACAGTCATCGGCATCGCTCGTAACCCCGAGAAGCTGAAAAGGGCCCTCGACTATGGCTGCGACCTGACGATCTCAACGCTCGACAAGACAAACAAGGATGTCGTTGGCGAATGGAGGAGCTATTGCAAAGCCAATGGCCTCCCCAACACGGGATGGAAGATATTCGAAGTTACCGGCGCCAAGGCTGGTCAGGATCTCGCGCTTGACCTTCTCTCCTTCGTCGGCAAGCTTATCCTCGTCGGCTTCGGCATGGCGAAGAGCGAATACATGTTCTCGAAACTGATGGCCTTCGACGCCGAAGTTATCGGTACATGGGGCTGTCTGCCCGAGTATTACCCGATCGTTCTCGACATGGTCCTCAACAAGAAGATTCAGATCGACCCGTTCGTCGACGTACGGCCGATGAGCACGATCGCAGCAACATTTGACGAGATCCACAAAGCAGGCTCGCCTGCGAAACGCGTAGTCCTGACACCTGATTTTTAAAGGTTGTTACACAAAAACTTTAGGAGGAAAAGTATGGGATTAGAATGGATGCCAAGAGAAGGCGGATTGAAAGACCACAACAGGCATGGAACACAGTGGTGGGGCACGGATGCTCCCTGTACGGTCTATGAAAAAAGACCACTGACGGACCCGAAGGGCAATGTCATTCCCGGGCTCTACGTCGCATGGATCATACTCAATAACCCCGCCCAGTACAATTCCTACACAACGGAAATGGTAAAGGGTGTCATCGCCGGCTTCGAGAACTCCTCGACGGACCGCGAAGTTGTTGCGGTTGTCTTCACCGGTACCGGCCCGAATGCATTCTGCACCGGCGGCAACACGAAAGAGTATTCAGAATATTACAGCAAAAGGCCGGAAGAATACGGCGCATACATGGAACTTTTCAACAATATGGTTGACAGCATTCTCATGTGCAAAAAACCGGTTCTCTGCCGCGTAAACGGCATGCGCGTTGCCGGCGGCCAGGAAATCGGCCTTGCATGCGACATCGCGATCTCCTCTGACCTCGCGATTTTCGGTCAGGCAGGCCCGAGACACGGCAGCGCCCCTGTCGGCGGCTCCTCTGACTTCCTCCCGTGGTTCCTCAGCATGGAAGATGCAATGTGGAACTGCGTGAGTTGCGAAATGTGGTCAGCATACAAGATGAAAGCCAAAAACCTCATCTCCAAGGCCCTCCCCGTCCTGAAAGACGACAAGGGCAACTGGGTACGCAACCCGCAGGTCATCACGGACGCCTACGTGAAAAACGGCGAGATCGTTTACGGCGAACCGAAAGCCGGCCAGGAAGCGAAAGACGCCAGGGCCTGGGTCAACGAGAAGCTGAAAAACAACGACTACGACTTCGCGCTGGTCGACGCAGAAGTCCAGAAGATCCTCTGGACCTTCGCAAACCTGTTCCCGGGCTGCCTCCACAAGGCCATCGACGGCATCCGCCAGAAGAAGAAATTCTGGTGGGACCAGATCAAGAACGACCACCGTTACTGGCTGGCCACCAACATGATGGGCGAGGCCTTCGCAGGTTTCGGCGCATTCAACACGAAGAAGATCACCGGCATGGATACGATCGACTTCATCAAGAACCGCCAGCTCATCGCACAGGGCGCCCTGAACAACGACGAATACTTCGAACAGATCTTCGGCAAACCGCAGGCGAAGTAGTAAGCCTGAAAACCATAGGGGGGATAATATCCCCCCTATTTTTTTTGAAAAAGGAGTATAGCTATGGCCTTTACACATATTACGTTTGAAAAGAAAAACAAGGTTGCAACGATCACATTGAATGAACCGGTATCCAACTGGCTGACGATCCTCATGATGAGGGAGATCGTCGAGGCTATTCAGGATGTCAAGAAAGACCCGACAATCCAGCTTCTCGTCTTCGATCATGCCGGCGACAAGGCATTCTGCGACGGCGTCGACGTAGCCGAC
Organism: Deltaproteobacteria bacterium UBA5329; assembly: GCA_002408185.1. GTDB lineage: Bacteria > Desulfobacterota > Syntrophorhabdia > Syntrophorhabdales > Syntrophorhabdaceae > Delta-02. Next base: position 100,354 of record DHQV01000055.1, on the reverse strand, counting down.
CATACGGAAGACAAGGTCCTCGATATGATCGAGATCTTCCACCGGATGTTCCGCCTTATGGAGGAACTGGACTGCACGACCGTTGCGCTCGTGAACGGCAGATCGCTCGGCGGCGGATGTGAGCTCATGGCATTCTGTGATATCGTTATCGCGTCGGAAAAAGCCAAGATCGGCCAGCCCGAGATCGCGGTCGGCGTATTCCCGCCGATCGCCGCGGCATGGTTCCCGAAGATCATCGGCCTCAAAAACACATATGAACTTCTCCTGACAGGAAAGATCATCGGCGCACAGGAAGCTAAGCAGATGGGCCTTGTCAACGTTGTGCTGCCCGTCGAGAACTTCAAGGAAGAAGCCCAGAAATTCATGGACGGTTTCCTGAAACAGAGTCGCCCGGTCGCAATGTGGACCAAGCGCGCTATCAAGGCTGGGCTCAATGTCAATTTTCTCGAAGCGCTTCGGGCATCAGAGATATGCTACCTCGACGGCTGCATGAAGACAAAAGACGCAGTCGAAGGCATCGCGGCATTTATGGAAAAGAGGAAGGCGGTCTGGAAAGACGAATAGTCAGGTTCCATATCGCGCCGCTCTCTTCGTTGTCTTCCCGCTGTAATGCCGGGGCACCCGGCTTCAAAGCTTTGCTTGCGTCGGGTCACGACAACATGATTTGAAATTTGTTCAGGATTAGTTTTATGAAATATGCTCCAAAAGAAGAAATAGATACACGTATCGAAAAACTGAAAGTGTTAATGGAGAAGGCCTCTCTCGATGGGGCCTTTTTTCATTACAAGATCGATTATTACTATCTCTCCGGGACAATGCAGGATTCCCTTCTCTTCGTTCCCCTGGACACAGAGCCCATATTGTTCGTAAAGCGGGAGATATCCAGGGCGCGCAGGGAGTCCCCCCTTTCAAATATCGTCCCGTACCGTTCGATCAAGGACATCCCGCAGCACCTCAAACCGATGGAACGTATCGGTGTGCAACTCGACGTTATACCGTACAATGATGTAATGAAGTTTAAAAATCTCCTCGGTAATGTCGAGTTCGTCGATTGTTCGCCCCTTACCAGGGAGATTCGGAGGAAGAAATCACCTTTTGAAATTGCGATCATGGAAAAGGCCGCACAGATCAGCCGGAAGGTCTATGCAAAGGTACCCGAATTTCTCCGCGAAGGCGCAACAGAGATCGAGGTTGGCGGCAATATGGAGGCATATGCCAAGTCGCTGGGACATGAGGGGCTATTAAGGGTCCGTTCACTCAATTATGAGGCCTATACATGGCATATCCTCAGCGGACGCACCGGCAGTATCGTCAGCCAGTCCGATTCCCCGATGGGAGGATTGGGCCTGTCGCCGGCCTTTCCCGTCGGTGCGAGTTTCAAGAAAATAAAGAAGAACGAGCCGATCCTGATCGATTTCGGGATCTGCTATCACGGGTATCAGGTCGACCAGACAAGGATGTACGCCATCGGGTCAATGCCGGACCTGTTCGCCAGGGCCTACTGGACCTGCAAGGATATTCATGACCGCGTTCTTGAAAAAGTGGTTGAAGGCTATACCAGCAAAGAGCTTTTTGAGTATTCGAAAGAACTCGCGGAAAAAGCGGGGTACGCAGACTATTATCTTGGATTTAAACCGCACAAGGTGAGATTTCTCGGACACGGCATAGGGATCGAGCTTAGTGAATTTCCGTTCATCGCTGCCACGCACACATATCCGATCGAAGACGGAGAGGTTTTCGCCATCGAGCCGAAAATGGTCTGGCCCCGGAAAGGCTGCTGCGGTTACGAGAACACCGTCCACTTCACGAATGGTAAATGCCGCGTAATCACAGATATCGATGACAACATCATTATTGTATGAAATATATCTTTTCAACAGGCTGCCTCTACCACCTTCCTATCGAAGAGATATTTCTGCTTGCGCGAGAGGCCCATTTTGACGGCTGCGAGGTCGTCATCGATCAGCGATTCATGAGCGACGGATATCTCGACAGGGTTGTGGCGTGCTGCGATATCCTTCCTGTCCACACCATCCACGCACCGTTCCTGAAAATGAAGAAGTGGGGAACAAAGGTAGAGGAGCTGAAAAGAACGATCGACATCGCCCACGTCTTGGGAGCAAGCGTCGTGAATTTTCACCCGCCGGCCTGGCTTACGATGGAGATAGGGTTTGCAAGATGGCTCAACAGCGTTGACGATTTCCATAAAGAACTCGACTGCAGCGATATAGCGCTTACGATCGAAAACATGCCTCGGGCCGGCAAGCGGCTCATGCTGGAGTCCTACTTCTTCAACGATATCAATGACCTGATAGGCTTCGGGGTTGCGCATAACCTCTATTTCACATTTGACACAACCCACCTGGCAACTTTTGGGAACGATATTATCGTGCCTTTTATCAAGGTAATGAGAACGGGGCGCCTGAAGAACATTCATCTGAGCGATCACGGCAGCCATGAAAGCCATCTTTTTCTTGGCCGGGGTGATCTACCGATAGCTAGGTTCTTGAATACCGTCCGGCGGCTCGGGTATGAAGGGATGATCACGTACGAGGTCTCGCCCCGGGAACTCCCCAGGAACAGGGAATGGCTCGTGAAGCTCATGGAATACCAGGCAAGGCTGATACGGCTTCATACCGGGGCAGATCTTGAGTAAATCGACCAAAAAATCGTTTTTCGCCTGCACGACGTGCGGGTACGAATCCCTGAAGTGGCTGGGTAAATGCCCGATGTGCCAGGGTTGGGACACGTTCAAGGAAATGGCACCCGTCGCGAAGGCCAACGGAAAGGAACAGAGACGGCCGGTCATATTGTCCGACGAGGAACTTGCCGATGAGGAACGCATCGTCACGGGGATCGAGGAGATGGACCGCGTCCTCGGCGGCGGCATGACAACAGGTTCAGCCATTCTGCTTGGCGGGGACCCGGGAATAGGCAAGACAACCTTATGCTTCGAGATCGCTTCAAAGCTGACTGAACGCGGCGTAAAGGTCCTCTATGTCTCCGGAGAGGAGTCCCTCAAGCAGCTGGCCTCCCGAAAAAAAAGACTGGGGCTTGCCGCGCGCTTCGCCTTCCTGACGACAAATCACCTGGACGACATCCTGTCAGCAATGGCCGAGGAACGCTACGGCCTCCTTATCGTCGATTCTGTACAATCCATCTATAACCCGAAACTGCCGATGCTTCCGGGAAGCATGGGCCAGGTCAAAGATGTTGCCACCCGCCTTACCATGGAAGCCAAGGCCGCAGATACAAGTTTTATCGTTATTGGGCATGTCACGAAGGAAGGAGCTATAGCTGGCCCGAAGATACTCGAGCACATGGTAGATACCGTCCTTTACTTTGAAGGCGACAAGATGCTCCCGTACCGTCTTCTTAGGACGATCAAGAACAGGTATGGCGCCGTCGAGGAGGTGGGGATCTTCCAGATGTCGGGAGGCGGCCTCACAAGTGTCGAGAATCCGTCACAGTTCTTTATGTCACAACGCGGCGAGATCGGGGAAGGAAGCAGCCTTTTCCCTTATATCACGGGATCTCGCCCCATCATACTCGAGGTGCAGGCCATCACCCAGAAGACAAATTTCTCGATGCCAAGGCGCCTTTCGCTCGGCTACGACGTCAACCGTCTCTTCATCCTGATCTCCGTTGTAGAAAAGGCCATCGGAAAACCCTTCTTTGACAGGGATATTTACGTAAATGTTACCGGCGGCATGAAGGTCAACGAACCGGGCATCGATCTCGCTGTCGCCGCGTCCATCCTGTCAAGCTTCAAAGAAACCACCCTTGGCCGCGACACCGCATTCTTCGGCGAGATAGGGCTTACCGGCGAGTTACGCAAGATAGTCAACATGGACCTCAGGATAAAGGAATGCCAGCGCATAGGCATCCGGCGCATCTTCTGCCCCGCCGACGGCACACACGACACCTCCAACATTGAGATCGTGACGATCCGAAACATCAAGGAGTTATACAAGAGGATTGGCAACGGATAGTGACAGCGTCTACAAATCCCGAATTAGGCGGATATGGGCTCGCGATTTTTTTTCGCGCCCATAACCCATCACCTACAACCAGCCTTATTACGGCATTTTGAACTCTTTCCCCTTCGGCCTGATGGTCATTACCGGGCAGGGGGATTTACGGACGACTTTCTCTGCCACGTTGCCTATCAGGATATTCTCTATAGCGCTGCGGCCATGCGTTCCCATGACGATGAGATCAATGGACTCCGATTTCGCGTAATCGATGATCTCAACGAACGGCACACCTGTCCTTATGACCGTTTTGGTGGGTACGCCATTGCCTTTGAGCAGTTTCGCAAAATCTCTTTCGACTTCGTCCTGGATGTTCTTTTCAATTGCAACAAGGTTCTCCGGTGTAAGGAACGATTCGTACGGCGTGAAATACGTCATGTTCGGGACGACATGCATGAGATGAAGTTCTGCGCCGTACTTTTTTGCAAGGTCCAGAGCATAGTTGATGACCTCTTGTGTAAATTGCGAAAAATCGACAGGACATAATATCTTTTTGAACATGATTTTTCCCTCCCTTTTAGCACTTTATAACTCATTTTCTGCCTTAGTCAATCCAATTCCGATAGATAATTTTCATGTGTGGATAAATTCACAAACCCGTCAAAAACCACCTTGACAAAAATGTGGCCCAATTGCTATATTTAAATAATAGACGAGTGAATAATTCCAGTAAATGCCCTAAAACCAACTACTTAGGGCATTTTTTACTGTCCGGAGAATAAATGGCGATAAAAAATCATAGTGAAATCCAGCACCTCGTCGATATCGGAACCGAGAAAGGCTACCTGACCCCGGACGAGATCAACGATTACCTTCCGCAGAATATCTTTTCCCCTGAAGACATCGAGGATATCTTTGATTTTCTCACCGAATCAAACATAGATATCGTCGACACCATGAAGGAAAAGATAGAGGCCGCCCCCGAACAAGAATCCCAGGAATGGGGTGAAGCCGAACGCTTCCCATCGGAGCGCACCGACAATATCATCTGGGCATATCTGAAGGATATTGGCCGCGTATCTCTTCTTAATTCCGAGGAAGAGTACATGATAGCCAAGAGGATCGAGGATGGGGAGCGGATGATCCGCAACCTGCTTTTCGATCTTCCTCATGCAATCCAGGAACTGATGGAGATCGCATCCCTCCTCAAGAAGGAAGCCATCAATATCGTCGATGTCGTGAAAAATATCGATGAATTGAACTACACCGAGAAGGATGAAGACAAGTACAGAAAAAAGACGGTTTCCCTCATTAACAGCATCAAGAACCAGCATGAAAAAAAAGAAGATCTGAGAAAGAATTCGATCAAGGTGCCTGAAGCGACCAGAAAGCTCAACGAGAAAAAACTCAAGGCGCTTGAAAAGAAAGCCGAAGAAAATCTTATTAACCTTAATTTGAACAAGAAAGTGCTTGAAGAGATCACCCGCAAGGTCCAGAGACAGCTAAAGTTCATGGATGACAAGGAAGCCCGGAAGGTAAAAAAGAGACTCATGGAGATCGGAGAGATCGAAAATGGTCTCAAAACAGTAAAAAACCGACTTATTCAGGCCAATTTACGGCTCGTCATAAATATCGCCAAGAAGTACCTCAACCGGGGCCTGTCCTTCCTCGATCTCATCCAGGAAGGGAATATGGGCCTTATGAAGGCAGCCGAGAAATACGATTACCAGAAGGGTTACAAGTTCTCGACATATTCGACCTGGTGGATCCGTCAGGCGATCACGAGGGCGATCGCGGATTATGCCCGTACCATCAGGGTCCCTGTCCATGTGCTCGAAACAATGAACAAGATCACGAAAGTCACAATCTCGCTCTTTCAGGAACTCGGGCGGGAGCCGAACCTTGATGAGATATCATTGAAAGCAGGCCTTCCCCTCGAGAAGGTCCGCAAGATAATGAAAGTTTCCAACGAACCGATATCCATCGAGACACCCATCGGCGACGATGAATCCAAGCTCGGTGACTTCATAGCAGACCCGAAATCCCCGTCGCCTTTCAACGAACTGGTCAGCATATCCCTCAAGGAAGAGATCGACAAGGTCCTTTCCACCCTCACCCCGCGAGAGGAAAAGGTTATCCGTATGAGGCTCGGCATAGGCGAGAAGACCGATTACACCCTCGAAGAGGTCGGTGAGGTCTTCGGCCTGACCCGCGAACGCATCCGCCAGATAGAGGCAAAAGCCCTAAGGAAACTGAAACATCCCTCCCGGCGGAAGAGACTCGAAAGCTTTCTCGAATAGAACTTCCCGAATGTTAATCAAAAGCCTGTGGGTCGATCCCCTCGGGCTTTTTTTATTAACCTGGTTGCCCGCGCCCTCGGTCGTCCAGGTCGGGTACCCCTTGGGTGCCGGAGACCGCCCCTAATCATCAATCCGGGCTTAGAGGCTGTGTTATAACCCCCTGTCCGTCACCCCGACGCTTGACGCCGGGATCCAAGGTTTTTCTTCTCAATCTTTTCAGCTGCATGAAACTAGACATGACAAAATTGGGAATGCCGGCGGGTGAAACCCGCCTTTAAGATTCTTTCGCCTGAAACTTGAAACCCGAAACTTGAAACAATTTTGTTGCTGGCACGCCCCTACAGCCGGTTTTTTGAGTCCAAATCGTCCAAATGCAGGTTTTTGGCCTGTTTCCGGCCCTTTCCCGACATGATGTCCGCTACGTTCCCCTTGATCTGGTCCATTTTGTCCGGACTGAACGGTTTTACGTGCTCGTACGCGGGGTTCAGGGTTATGTCCGGCCTGAAGGTCTGGATGACAAGGTCCTTTGCACCCGCAAGCTCCTCGGCCACGGTGTAGACATCCTGCTCCTGATGAAGGAACGGGACGACCGTCATCCTGAAATGGTAATCGATGCCGGACCCCATGATAAATTCAATACTTTCCCGGACCGTTCCCACGTCGACGTCACAGCCGCACCAGCGCGGGTACCTATCGAGAGGGCCCTTGACATCCATTGCTATGCAGTCGATAAGCCCGTCATTGACAAGGCCCCTGACCACGGCGGGATTCGAACCGTTCGTGTCGAGCCTGATGGACATACCTTCGTTCTTTAAAATCCCGATAAACCCAAAAAGGTCCTGGTGTATTGTCGGTTCGCCGCCCGTTACCACGACCTTATCGACCCAGTGCTTGTATTTCCTGAACGTCGCCACCACGTACTCGAGGGGGATATCTTCGAATCCGCCGGGACCGAGAACGAGGTCACGATTGTGGCAGAAAGGGCACCGGAAATTGCAGCCGCCGAGAAAGAGGACAGATGACATGTGGCCCTTCCAGTCGACAAAGCTTGTTTCTATGAACCCTTTTACAGCCGGGCAATCAGGCGCCCTGGACGGCACTGAGCACCTCGTCGATATGAGGGACATTCCCCCGCCATTCCCCGACGGAATTCTCCGCGTCATCTTCCACGAGAATGGTAGGCAACGCCATGACGCGGTAATATGTGGCCTCGGCCAGACCGTCTGTCGTTCCAACATTGTAATCGTCAACGGGGACGTTCATATCCCGAAGATTGTCTTTGAGTTTCTTTGCTGCCGGGCACATCGGGCAATCATCTTTGTAAAAGATCTTTACTATCCCCATCTTCCTATACCCCTTTGTTTTATAAATTAACTGCTTTTTCAATCATTTGCTACGGCTTTCGGGCTTTCCGGAGAAAAGAACTCGACGTTCCTGTACCGGTCCTTGAGTTCGCCCCTCTTGCCCTTGTTCCAGCTCGAGACCTTCGTGAAATAGCCTGTTATCCTCGTTATGCCGTCGACGTCCGCAGAACCACAGTACGAACACGTGTCCGCAAGGCCCCGGGCCGTCCTGTGGCACTTGTTGCATGTCGTGAATTCAGGCGAAAAGGCGATCTGGTCATTGGTCGTGTGTTTAAAGGTCTTGATGACGAAATCCGCAATCGCCTCTTTTGAGGGCTGGGCTTCACCAAGCCAGACATGAGATATCGAGCCCGCTTCAATAAGCGGGTGGAAAAGCCCTTCGGTGGTCACCCTTTCGATCGGGTTCATGGCATGCTTTACATTGAGATGCGTCGAGTTCGTGTAATAAACCTCACCCGATGCGATATCGCCCTTCATGACCCTTCCGGCATGAGGAGAAAAATACCGCAGGTCGAGACGGGCAAAACGGTAGCTCGTACTCTCTGCGGGGGTCTGCTCGAGAACGATCTTCATGTTTTCCTGGCGACGCATCTTATCGGTCAGGAGTTTCATGTGTGCGATAACCTTAAGACCGAATTTCAGGGCGCGTTTTGAAGCGTGCATCTCCTCCCCGGTATGTATCTGGACCATCTCGTTGAGGCCCACCATGCCGATGAGGTGAGATGCGAGGTTAAACCTCAGATACGGCATCCCGTCGCGATTCATCGTCAACAGCGCGAGCGGGCCATTCTCGCCAAGGGCAAGAAGTTTCTCCATAAAAACCCTTTTTTCCTTGTGGGCCTTTACTGCAATAACAAACCGGTCGGTGATGAGGTTCATAAGCTTCGTATCGTCATTTTTTGCCAGGTACGCGAGCCTCGGGAGGTTCAATGAAACATTCTGAAGAGCACAGTAACGCATTCTCCAGGGTTCCTTTGCATCGAGAAGGTCTGCCTCCTCAAGTTTGAAGCTCAGACGGCAGCATTCCGATATTTTTGCCGTCTCGCCACGATCAAAAACATAATACGTGTTACCCTTATCCGAGGCAACATCCGAAATATGATACAGAAAATCCATGTGACCGTCGGTATGGAAAAATTTCTCGGTGATATGGACGATCGGCTTCGGGAAGAAGAACGGCCGTCCGGCGCCATCGCCTTCCTTGTAGACCTCAAAGAGTTTCCACGCAAACCTTTGCGCCTCTTTTTCATATTCCCCGTATGTTTTACCGGTAAATTTTCCATTCGGGCCAATGGCCGGCACATTGACAAAATGTTTCGGTATTTCCCAGTAGATGTTGATATCCGTAAAGATAGCCTGGCCTCCGCGCGCCACAGCCTGCTGGGAAAACTCGAAAATAAGCATCTGCGCCAGCTGTTTTACATCATTATCGGACATGCCCTCGATATAAGGCGCAAAAAATATGTTGATCGCATCCCATCCTATTGCCCCGGCAAAATGGCTCTGAAGCGCGGCCGCGAACTTGACAAGGTGGGCAAGCAATACTTCCGCATGTTTTGCGGGTTTCGCCATGGAAAGGGAATGAGGCAGGTCAAGACCAAATTTTTTAATATATTCAAGGGATTGGCCACTGCAATATGGCCGGTCAACAAAACCGAGGTCATGCAGGTGGATATCCCCGTTCATGTGGGCATCGGCGACCTCCTGGGAAAATACCGACAATAGCGCGTACTCCTTCTTGATGTTCTCGGCGAGGGTTAGATTCGTAGCTTCCGGGCCATGAGGGACATTGGCATTCTCTTTATTGGGATGAAGAATGAGACTATCGACATCGTAGATAGGCATACCCAGCCTGGTATGCATCTTCCGGGCGCTTTCCAGCCCCTTTTCGATCAACCGGGCATTGACGAGTTCTCTGATAAGAGGCGCGGTGATCATCTCGATGCCGGAACGCCTGATCATCTGCTCGACCTCTTTGCTGATCTCTTCTGCCGTGTCCCGATCGATCAATGTTTCCCGAATGAGCGCATCAACTATTCTCGAGCGGTTCCATCCGGAGATATTTTCCTCAGACGTCCTGACAAAAAGGTTCAGATCGGTTGTTTCCATACAGCCTCCTATTTGAATTAAGAGTTTCTCCATTTCCTTGTCAAACAGAATACATTCCGCCACTTGTTCCCGTAATGCAAACTGCCCTCCAAATACTACATATAGTATGTTGACTAGATATCCATACTATATGTAGTATTTTTTACCTGAGCGGCGATATTCTTGTCAAGATATTTCTCTGATTATTTTCGAAGAAAGTACTGGCCCGGATCACTGGGCTTTCATCGCCTCGGCGGCCTGTTCGGGCGTTATAGACAACACGGCGAACTCATCTTCTCTTTTATATTTCGATGATCTGAAATCCCGGGGCAGAATTTCCATATGCCAATGATAATATTCCTTGCACGGAATGTCATCGCCATGCGATTCGGCAAATGTCATGTTGGGTGATGTGTGTATCTCGATCGTATAGGCATTTGCAAACTGCTCTATCCGTTTCATTGTATCAAGGAGCATCTCGGCAAGATTATCCCACACCGCCCGGTTTGATGTATTCTCGTAATTCGCTTCATGAAATCTCGGCACGATCCACGTTTCATACGGGAAACGCGAAGCAAACGGGCAGATAGCCACAAAGCTCCGGTTCATGCTGACAAGCCTTTTGTTCTGGCGTATTTCCTGGTCCAGGATATCGCATAAAAGACACCGGTCTTTCTGGACAAAATGGTGGCGGGTAGAGAACACCTGGCGCGAAACACGTGCAGGCACGATAGGTGTGGCCAGCACGTGTGAATGGGGATGCAAGAGATATGAACCTGCAAGCTCACCATGGTTCTTGAATACCTGGACATGTTTAAAACGCCTGTCTCCCTTGAGGTCGACCAGGCGCTCCCTGTACATGTCAAGGACCAACTGGAGTTCTTCCTTCGTGTACATGGACATGGTCCTGGAGTGGGACCTGTTCTCGACGATGATCTCATGGGCCCCGACATTGCCCATCTTATCATAGAGGCCTTCACCCCTTCTGTCTTCAGCTACCTCTATCATAAAGATCGGATTTGTTGCAGAAAAACACCGGACGAGCCAGTTACCCTGTTCGTCCGTATATTGACGTATCGTAGGGGGAGTGGATGATTCATGGCCGGGACAGAACGGGCAAATTCCAGCACCGCTCGATTTCGATCCACCGTAACCAACCACGACCCAATTTCCGGAGAGAGGGTCCTTTCGTAATTCCGCCATTGGGGTAATAATAGACCAGAACGATCGACATGTCAATCGAGTGTTAGCTTGCAAAAGAAAGAAATTATCGATTAGAATTATGTATGATGGATCCCTTGCAGGCAGCGGTTGAAATGGCTCTTGAATCCGGGCGCATTCAAAAGGAATCGCTATCCAAAGATATAGTGATCCACCACAAGGGCGAGATAAACCTCGTAACGGAAGTCGATATCGCCTGCCAGGAAAAGATCATATCGATGATCAGGGAACGCTTTCCCGATGATGATATAATCGCCGAAGAACAATACAATATTTATGAGGGGCACAGGAACAGGTGGATCGTAGATCCGGTCGACGGCACGACAAACTATGCCCACGGGTATCCTTTTTTTTGCACTTCTATCGCATATGAAGCAAAAGGCAGGGTCATGGCGGGTGTCGTATATAATCCGATCATGAACGAGTTATTTTTCGCGGCGGGCGGCAAAGGGGCATATCTCAATGGAGAGCGCATTACCGTATCCCGGGTCAATAATTTGAAACGTGCACTTCTCAGCACGGGATTTCCATATGACATCACGTCCAACCCCAACAATAACATCAATCATTTCGTCAATTTTCTTCATCAAGCCCAGGCTGTTCGCAGGGACGGTTCGGCCGCCCTGAACTTGAGTTATGTGGCATGCGGCCGATTTGACGGATTTTGGGAATTACGCCTCAGTCCCTGGGACCTTGCGGCAGGGGCCCTTATTCTCGAAGAAGCCGGAGGCCGTATTACGAATTTGTCGGGCGGGCCGTTCACCATTTATCATGGAGAATGTCTTGCCTCGAATGGCCTCATTCATCAGGCAATGGCGGGTGTCATCAAAAAAGGGAACGGAACCGCCGGACCGGCATAAAAGAATTAACGGGAGCTCTCATGAAAGAATACACTGTCGAAGATGTCAAGAACGTTTTGCGTCCCAGGCTGGGCGATGATGTTCCGCTTCTCCTGTTCAGAATATTGCGGATCATAGGTATGCGAAGTATTCTCGGCGAGTCATCAGGCGCAACCCTTTACATGATGGGAAAGCGTGTTGGCAACATGCTCCCCGCTTCCACAATGGAACAATTCGTCGACACGATACTGGAACTCAAGATCGGTATCCCTCATATAACGACCGTCGACGAGGATCACATTAACGTCAAGCTTTACGAATGCATCACCTGCGCGGGTTTTTCGTATACAGGAGAGATGTTTTGTGACATGGAAAGTGGTATCATAGCTGGTCTGCTCGAAAACGTTCTGGGGAAAAAAGCTAAATCCACTCAAACCAAAAGTTGGACCGCCGGCTACGAATATTGCGAATTCGAGGTTTTCCTGTACTGATGGCTTCCCGGAAAAAAAAGACTGAATGTGTCGAGCCCGGCCGGGTGCAGGAGCTTGAAATCGCTCTCGAAGAAGAAAAAAGCCTGTCGAGGGCCCGTAATGTTCTTCTCGAATCAAACATAAGGGAACTCAATGATGTTTACCAAACACTGAACGAAAAGCTGAAGGCCTTAAGGAACAGGGACGAACGGATCAAAGGTTTCGAGGCCCAACTCGTGAGGGCGAACAAGCTATCAGCCCTTGGAGAATTGGCCGGTTCGATAGCGCACGAGATAAAGAACCCCCTTATTTCGATCCAGGGCTTTGCAAAAAGGATAACAAAAGCAAACGACCTCGAGAAAGCAAGGCGGTATTCCCATTTTATCGATCAGGAAGCAGGGCGGCTGACGAACGTCCTCTTGAAACTTCTGGATTTTTCCCGGATGGACGAGCCAAAGATGGAGGAGACCGAACTCGGCTCTCTGGTTGATGACACACTGCTTTTCATGGAACATCACCTGACCAGGTTCAAGAATGTGAGCATCGATATCGTTCGCAGCAGTGGACCGGTAAAGGTCGTGATAGACCGGATACATATCCAGCAGGCGCTTGTGAATCTCATCAATAATGCCGCTCAGGCCATGCCTCACGGAGGCACGGTCAGGATATCGACCGGCGTCGAGGACGTTTTTGGCTTCATCGATGTCACAGACGAAGGCATCGGCATCGATGATGAAACTATTGAAAAGATCTTTGAGCCTTTTTTTACTACAAAACCCAAAGGCGAAGGTACCGGGCTTGGCCTGTCCTTGAGCAAAAGACTTCTCGAAGCCAACGGCGGCACGATCACCGTGAAAACCAAGCCGGGCGAGGGGAGTACCTTTAAGCTTTTGATCCCGCTGAAGAGTGAGTGGCAAGGAGTAAGGAAGTAAAAGCATTTTTTGACGCCTTACTCCTTGCTGTAGCTAGAATTCCCACTTCATCCCATCTTTGCCAGCTATAACATTTACCCCGGTTTCCTTTGATAATTTCCGGGCGAGCAGGCCGGGTTTGTTCTTGATGATGTGCATACCGAAGTGCGTGAGGATGGCGTTGGCAGGGTGTATATCCCGGAGAAGCTCCTCGACATCGTTGATGGCAAGATGATCGATTATTTCATGGTTTTCGATCGGCTTTAATCGGAGCACGTTGATTATGAGGTTTTCGGCGCGGTAATGATCGGCAAGTTCCGGGAAAAACCTCGTATCGGAAATAAGACCGATGGTCGTGCCGAGATCGAAAAAGAGGCCGTATGTCTCGACGGGATGGTGGTGCCTTACCGGGGTCCGAAATCGAACGTCACCCAGGGTATACTCACAGCCTTCTTTGAGAAAAACCACATTTTCAAGGTAATTTCTCGCAAAACTCAATACCACCGGGTCTTCGGAGATAGCGTCCTCCGGGCAGAAAAGCGTGCCGCGTTTCTTGAATCCCCCTTCGGTCATTGTCTCGATCAGAATATTGACGTCGTTGGCATGGTCCATATGCTTATGGGTAAGGATTATCCCATCGAGACCGGCCGGCTCGTAATTTTCCCTGGATGCACGGATGCGGACAATTGCACCAGGGCCGGGATCGATGTATATGTTCGTCTTCCGGTAGTTCAGCCAGAGACCGCCTGTGGCGCGGAGCTGCTTCAGGGCCATAAAACGGGCCCCGCCGGTCCCAAAGAATTTAACAAACCCATTTATCATATTTCAGCTCGTTTATTGTAGAGCTTAAGAGCCGCGATTGTCAATTCGGTCGATCTCCTCATGGCCATTTTCCGCTCATTATCTGCCCTTGCATGACATAAGTGAATGTGTAATGCTATAATTACTACAAAAAAGGAGGCTGTCTATGGGAACAACAGATCTGGGAGCAATTCTTGACCTTGCAATAACAAAAGAAGAAGAGGCGTTCAACTTTTACATGGACCTCACAAAGATAGTGGCAGATAAGCAGACCAGGGATGCCCTGGAATATATTGCAGGCGAAGAGAAAAAACATAAGGAATTCCTGATCGGGTACCGTGATAAAGGTGTCGGTGCCGATATGCGACCGGGGACAGCGGTGGTCGATTATAAGATCGCGGAACATCTCGAGGCTCCCGAGCCCAAGCCGGGCATGGAGCAGAAAGACGTATATCTCATAGCGGCCCACCGCGAAAAAAATGCCCACGAGTTCTATCTGTCCCTTGCGGGGATCCATCCCGACGGAGAAGCAAAAAATGTTCTCCTGAAAATGGCCGAAGAAGAGCTCAAGCATAAGGAGAAAATGGAATACTTCTATACGAACGCCGCCTTTGTCCAGACAGATGGGGGTTGAGGACCGAAACGAAATGATCTTCCGTTTGCTCTTAAGTTGTTAAGAGTCCCGCAAAGGACCGGAGGAGTGTCGCTTTGCCCATTATAGAATTTGCGATCTTTGAATCATGGTTCGGTACCATATCTGTTGTCAAAAAAGACGGTCGTATCATCAGCCTGGACCTTTCGGAAAATGACATGTACCAGGAACACAGGGAAATAATGAAGCGTTTTCCGAACGCCGTGGAGTCGGAACACTCATTTAAGACGGTCCGGACACTCCTGCACCGCTATCTGAAAGGACAGCCTGTTGATTTCGATATCGAGATCGACATATCGGACCTTCCCGAATTTACACAAAAAGTCCTTGAGGAGCTCCGACGTATACCATACGGGGAAACAAAGAGCTATTCCGAAATAGCCGCACTGACCGGGTGCCCTAAGGGCTCCAGGGCCGTCGGGCAGGCGGTGAGCCGCAACCCGATCCCCATAATAATCCCTTGCCACCGGGTGATCAGGCGTGATGGTTCACTGGGGGGATTTTCACTCGGGGAAAAGATAAAGAAAAGGCTCCTGTTTCTTGAGGGTATCCGGAAGACATGATCATCGGGACAAAATAATGCGAGATCTTTTGCTCCTATCGTCATCCCGGCTTGCCGGAATGATGGTGGGTGGGAACTCCTGAGCTTTACAGGTACCCGGGTCTTATTTCCTTGCCCGGCGGACGCGACGCGACAGGAACGTCTTCCGCTGTCTCAGGTGCGCTCTCTTCCAGGTATTTCTTCAAGAAGGTCCCGGTATAACTGTTTTCGACCGCTATTATCGCTTCGGGACTGCCCTCGGCAATGATCGTCCCACCACGGTCGCCTCCTTCGGGGCCAAGATCTATTATGTAATCCGCGCTTTTTATCACATCGAGGTTATGCTCGATGACTACCACGGAATTACCGCGCTCGACAAGTTCGTTCAGGACGCGAAGAAGTTTTTCGATGTCCACAAAGTGCAGACCGGTCGTCGGTTCATCAAGGATATATAAGGTCTTTCCAGTATCTCTTTTGGACAGCTCCCGTGACAGCTTGATGCGCTGCGCCTCGCCGCCGGAGAGCGTGGTGGCCGCCTGGCCAAGCCGGATATAACCAAGGCCGACATCGAAGAGAACTTTGAGCTTGCCTCGAATGTGAGGATGGGCCTCGAAGAATTCCATGGCCTGGGTAACGGTCATTTCGAGGATGTCCGCAATGCTCTTTCCCCGATAAAGCACCTCGAGCGTATCCCTGTTGTACCGTTTTCCCTTGCATGCCTCGCAGACGATATAGACATCCGGCAGGAATTGCATCTCGATCTTGACAAAACCCTCGCCGGCGCATGTCTCACACCGGCCGCCTTTCACGTTGAAGCTGAAGCGCCCCTCCCGGTAACCCCGCATCCTGGATTCCGGCAGACGCGCAAAAAGTTCCCGGATATGGGTGAACAGCCCCGTATACGTGGCCGGATTCGACCGAGGCGTCCTTCCGATCGGGGACTGGTCGATGTCGATGACCCTGTCTATCGCCTCGAATCCCTGGATGCCGTCCGATTCCCCGACCCGCTCCTTCGATCTGTACAGCTTTTGCTTCAAAGCAGGATACAGCGTATCGACGATCAGGGTGCTTTTCCCCGATCCGGAAACGCCGGTCACAGACGTAAACACACCAAGCGGGATCGCCACGTCAATGTCTTTAAGGTTGTTCGCCCTTGCACCCTTTATTGTGAGAAACCCCTTGGGCTGCCTTCTTTGGACAGGGCGTTGTATGGCAAGCCTGCCGGACACGTAAAGGCCTGTAACCGAATCGGGATGGGCTTTGAGTTCGGCAGGGGTCCCCTGAAAGACGATGTGTCCGCCTCTCTCTCCTGCACCCGGACCGAGGTCGACGACATAATCGGATGAGACAATGGCATCATAATCATGCTCCACGACAATAACGGTATTGTCAAGGTCGCGGAGGCGCCTCAATGTTTTGAGGAGCCGGTCATTATCTCTCTGGTGAAGGCCGATGCTTGGCTCATCGAGGACGTAGAGTACCCCCGTCAGGCCGGACCCTATCTGGGTAGCAAGCCGGATGCGCTGCGATTCGCCGGAGGAAAGGGTGGCTGAATTCCTGCTGAGGCTTATATAATCGAGGCCGACATCGAGCAGAAATCTCAGCCGTGCCGTGACCTCTTTCAGGATGGCCCGGGCAATCTCCTCTTCTTTCTCGGAAAGTTCTATTTTACCGAAGAAACCGGCACACTCCTCGATCGTCATCCGCGATATTTCGAATATGTTAAGACCGCCTACCTTGACCCAGAGCATTTCCTTCCTGAGCCGGGCGCCGCCGCATTCCGGACAGGGAATGAGGTTGATGAACCTTTCGAGTTTATCGCGTTCGTAAAGATCGGCACTCTCCCAATCCCTGCGTAACTGCCCGATCACGCCCTCGAAAGGCTTCTGGCTGAACATGCGCCGACCGTGAAAATCGTCAAAGAACTCTATATTTTCGCCCTTCGAGCCGTAAAGTATGGCATCCTGAACGTTTTTCGGGAGGTCCCGGAAGGGTTTCCTGATGTCGATCCTGTAATGCTTTACAAGGGCCTCGAGAAAAGGCAGAAAATGAACCGGATTCTTTTCAGCCCACGGGATGACGGCACCATCCCGTAAGGACAGGTCATGATTCGGCACGATCAGGGCCGGGTCGAAATACTCTTTTACACCGAGTCCCG
The DNA here is from genome assembly GCA_002408185.1 of Deltaproteobacteria bacterium UBA5329. Taxonomy (GTDB): domain Bacteria; phylum Desulfobacterota; class Syntrophorhabdia; order Syntrophorhabdales; family Syntrophorhabdaceae; genus Delta-02. The sequence continues at coordinate 83,035 of DHQV01000055.1, read as the reverse complement.
TACATGCCGGGCATGCCCCGTACGGATTATTGAAGGAGAACATACGCGGTGCGATCTCGGGATAGCTTATGCCGCATTCCGGACAGGCAAATTTTTCACTGAATAAACGCGTTTCCTTTTCGCTCTCGACCTTTACGAGGCCCCCTGCCCTGCCAAGGGCAAGCTCGACGGCTTCGAAAAGCCTGCGTTCAATGCCATCCCTGATCGTGATCCGGTCGATAATAACGTCTATTTCGTGTTTCTTGTTCTTGTCGAGTTCGATGTCCTCGGAGAGGTCGATGATCTTCCCGTCTATCTTAACCTTTGTAAAACCATGCTGGCGTAGTTCATCCAGCTCTTTGCGGTACTCACCCTTCCTGGCGCGAACGATCGGCGCGAGGATCGTGAGGCTCACCCCTTTGCCAATTGCAGAAATAGCGTCCACGATCTGGGGGGCATGCTGGCTTTTTATCTCCTTGCCGCAGCCGTAGCAAAATACATGGCCCACGCGGGCGAAAAGAAGGCGCAGGTAATCATAGATCTCCGTCACCGTGCCGACCGTACTGCGCGGGTTCTTGCTGATGCTCTTCTGTTCGATGCTGATGGCGGGAGACAGGCCTTCGATGTATTCTACATCGGGCTTTTCCATAAGTTCGAGGAATTGCCTGGCGTACGATGAAAGCGATTCAACGTATCTTCTCTGGCCTTCTGCATATATCGTATCAAAGGCAAGGGTAGATTTACCTGAACCGCTCGGCCCCGTGATAATGACCATTTTGTTTCGCGGAATTGTTACATCGATGTTCTTGAGGTTGTGCTCTTTTGCACCTTTTACGAATATACTATCCATTTTAATACTGCTTCGCTTCCTTTACGAGCGTTACAGTATACCAGAAAAGTGGTGTTATTGAAAGCCTGCGCACAGTAAGGCAATTCATTTGTAACCCCGTGAGAAATATGCTGAAACGGGCCTCATTTTTGCGGGTATATCCCGGGAAGACCTGAAATCCCTTGCCTGAAACAGCGCGGTGAACTTATAATTATAGTGCATAACCTGTAAGTATAGTGCGTAATGGTACTTCAGACAGATAATCACTCAAAGGAGGCGTCCATGAATGACCGTCACGAACCGAAGGGTTGGAATCCCTATATCGCCGGCGCCCTCACAGGCCTTCTCCTTGTTCTTTCCGTATGGGCCGCAGGAAAATATTTCGGGGCGTCGACCACATTTGTCAGAAGCGCGGGGTTTGTGGAATCTGCATTTTCGGCGGAACGGGTCGCCCGGATGGAATATTTCATCAAAGAGCTCCCGAAGATCGACTGGCAATGGATGTTCGTCGTCGGTATTTTCTTCGGCTCGCTCATCGCATCATCGACATCGCGCTCTTTTCGCTGGCAGGCAGTTCCGACAATGTGGGAACAAAGGTTCGGACCGGGCAGGCTTAAACGTGGCATTGTCGCGTTTTTCGGCGGGGCCGTAGCCATGTTCGGGGCCCGCCTGGCCGACGGGTGACCGAGCGGTCATGGGCTGAGCGGTTCGCTTCAGCTGGCTGTAAGCGGTTATATTTCCCTTATCTGCTTTTTCGTTGGAGGCCTTATTGTCGCCAATCTTATTTACCGGGGAGGTACCGGAAAATGATCGACCTGACCTATGGATTGATAACCGGCATTATTTTCGGCTTCCTGCTCCAAAAGGCCCGGGTCATTCGCTACGATAAACAGTTGGGTGCTTTAAGGCTTCTCGACATGACAATAGTGAAATATATGTTTACCACTATCCTTGTCGCGATGGTCGGGGTTTACCTTCTCAAGGACCTGGGGCTCGTAAAGCTCTCCATAAAGACAACCTCTCTCGGGGGGAACATACTGGGCGGCCTGATATTCGGGATAGGTTGGGCGTTGTTCGGTTATTGCCCGGGCACTTCCCTTGGGGCACTCGGCGAAGGACGCTACGATGCCGCATGGGGAATTCTCGGAATGCTGGGAGGGGCAGCCCTCTTTGCCGAGCTTTATCCCTTGATGAAAAAAACCGTCCTGACATGGGGAAACCTTGGCAAGATCACTCTACCCCAGGTGCTGGGAATAAACCACTGGATAGTGATCGCAGCAATGGTGGTCCTGGGATTGTTGATGTTCTGGTTTTTCGAGAAGAAGGGACTTTAAAAGCGGTTCCGGATTCCAGGTTCTAGGTTATTAAATACTTGGAGAATATCGGTGAAACGAGGTTTTTTTATATTTTTTAACCTGGAACGCAAAGCCTAGAACCATTCTTTTGCCGGAGGCTAATATGGAGCGTCTTGTAGTGATCGGAGGGGTTGCGGCGGGAATGAGCGCAGCGAGCAGTTTCAAGCGGCTGAAGCCTGAAGCTGAGGCTGTCGTAATAGAAAGGGACCATTTCATTTCGTATGGCGCCTGCAGCCTTCCCTACTACATATCGGACGTAATAAAGGATATCAACTCACTGTTGTCACTTACCCCGGAGATCGCCGCGAAGGAAAGAGGCATTAAGGTTCTTACGCGGCATGAGGCGATATCGATCGACCCGGCCGGCAGGACAGTCACGGTTATCGCTCTCGGTACTCATGAAAAGAAGGTCATCGATTACGACAAGCTCGTTCTCGCAACAGGGGGATTGCCCATCCGTCCGCCTTTTCCCGGGATAGACCTGGAGCATGTCTTCACCCTGCGCAATCTTCATGACGGCGCGAAGATAAAAAAATTCGTTAACCACTGGATGTCTTTCGAGCCGTGCATTGGCGCCCATTGCACCTACGAAAACCCTTTCGGGGTCCAAAGACGGCCTATGGAGGCAGCAATAATAGGCGGTGGATCGATCGGAATGGAGATGTGCGAAGCCTTTAGAAAAAGAGGCCTTGAAGTTACCGTATTTGAAAAAATGGACAGGGTCCTCGGAACAATGGACACCACCATTACCGATGTCATCGAAGAACAATTGAAGGCAGAAGGCGTGAGACTCAATAAAGAGTGTTCCGTCGAGGCATTCGAGGCTGACAATGGCAAAGTTGCGCGGGTCAAGACCGACAAAGGTGTCTTTGCGGCCGATATTGTCCTGCTCGGCATCGGAGCACGGCCGAACACGTCTCTCGCAGTGGACACAAAAATCGAACTTGGCGCCGGCGGAGCGATAAAGGTCGACGACTATCTCCAGACCAGCATTCCCGATATTTTTGCAGCCGGTGACTGTGCCGAAGCAAAACATATCGTCACGGGGAAAAAGGTTTACATTCCTCTCGGGACCACCGCGAACAAGCAGGGACGAATTGCCGGAGAAAATGCCGCGGGAATGATGAAACCCTTTGAGGGTGTTGCGGGGACTGCGGTAACAAAGATCTTCGATCTGGAAGTGGCCCGGACCGGCATCTCTCCGCTCGAAGCGTCGCGGGAGAACCTTGATCATTTTGTGTCAACCATTAAAGGCAGGTCTCGAAGCAACGCATACCCGGAAGGGAAGCAGATCACCGTGACCTACATTGTTGAAAAGGGATCGGGACGTCTTCTTGGCGCTCAGATGGCGGGTGCCGAGGGTGTCGCCCACAGGATCGACACTCTTGCAACGGCACTCTATAATAAAATGACGGTTTCCGATATTGCCCGCCTGGACCTGGCCTATGCACCGCCTTTCGCTACAGTGTGGGACCCGATACTGGTCGCTGCAAATGTAGCAGTGAAAAGATTGCAAAATAAGACACAATCATAGTATATAATGAGAGGGTGACCAATCGTTGAGGCAAAGGAAAATGCGTGCTGCATAATATCTTGTCGACCGTTCAGGAACGCATTTCAATGATCGAAAGATCTCAATGGGGCGAGGGCTTAAGCCGTGAGGATATGGAGCAGTTCGCACAATACCTTTACGTCGCGACCGCCGAACCACAGGAGATAATATTCAACGAAGGGGCCCGGGAACCTTACATGTGTTTCATTTCGAAGGGCCTTGTCAGAATAACAAAGGGCGATTCCAGAAAGACTGTCAAAACCATAGGCGATATCGGGCCGGGAAGGAGCGTGGGCGAAATGAGCATCATCGACGGCCTGCCCCGTTCAGCGACCGCACGGGCGATAGAAGAAACAGTCGCACTCGTTTTGACCAGGGATAATTTTGACCGGTTAATAAAAGACAATCCCAGGCTTGGCGTCGCTCTCTACAAAAAACTGGCGCAGATGGTAAGCCATCGCCTGCGGGTATCTGACTGGATGCTTGCAGAGTACATTTACGTAGAGTAGGCAAAAACGAGGTGATGGGCTACCGACCACCCGCTATCGGTCACCCTTTTTATCCATATACCCTGATTGGCACTTCGGGCATCTTTTATTGGTCATTTCCAGAAAAGTCCGGACATGGTCCGATTTGCAGTGGGGACATTCAATGGCATCTTTTCTCAGGTCCAGTCCAAACTGGTCGAGACAATTCATACAAACACAGGCCGACATGTAACCTATTTTCTCTTCCATAATGTCGATTATTCCGTGAAAACCGTGGGAATTTTCCGTATCAAACAATCCGTCTTCGCTAAGCAATAGCCGCACAACCGTCTCCCGTTCGTTGTTGTCCTTAAGCGGTACCCTTACACCATAATTATTTTTTACATAAAGATATCCCCCGAGCGATCCGTCGAGGACAAAACCACACATGCTGCAGCGATATCCATATACGACATCATCACGGAAGCTGGTTTTAACTTTTTCCCGGTTCATTGCCGAAACGCTCCTTCGAGATGCAATACCATTCAAACATGCGGGCGAGCTTTGACACCTGTTCGTCATCCAGTACATTGTCGAACCGTTCCCTGGCGGCACCGATCAGCATTGCATTCGCCCCGGCACAATCTGACTTCGAGATCAGAATGACCGGTATCCCTATCGCATCGGCATAACCCACCTCGAAAGCCACCCCGGTATCGCCGTCATCGATGAGGGCAACGATCATATCGCACTCTTCGAGCATCCTGAGGCACGTATCTTTGACAACCCTGCTGAGCTTCAGCTTCGTTTCCCTGTTGCCTTCGATGTTCGGGGTGTCGAGGAAAGGATCTATGATACCAACCGCCTTGCCACACTCGGTCTGCTCGAGCGCTCCCCTCAGTTTTTCCAGGAACTCGTTCTTGAATTGCGCCTGGGAATCATTGAAGCAGGGATGAGCGAAATAAATATGCATGATATATTCCGTCCTTTTGCGACCTGATTTGATCCTGAAATCAATATATTGGGAATTGGAAATCTATGCAAGATGTAGAATCAATTTACAGATAGTGTAATTTTACAGGTGCTTTCTTGTGACAGGATAATGGTTCTTTATTTCAATTTGCGTAAACGACGGCCTTGGGGGCCTCGGCATTATCGGATATTATTCCCCTGGGCAAACTCACGGTAAATTCTACGCCCCTGTTGGTATTCGCTACGGTCATATTTCCGCCAAGTTTTTTTGTGATATGCCGAGCCTGAAATAACCCGATGCCAAGCCCCGACTCTTTTGTCGTGTAAAAAGGTTCGAACATCCTTTCAATATTCTTGATTGGACTCCCTGTATCGTAAATAATGACCGTAATTGCGCCGGTTTCCTCGCGAACAAAAGCGAAGCTTTCGATCCCCGGTTCTCTTCCGGATTTTTCACGGATGTTCTTTATTATATTGTCAAAAATGGTGACCATTTTATGCTTCTGGGTAATTATTGTCCCCCGCCCTGTAGCTTCACCCTTTATATCGTACAAGGCAAAGAGGTCTTTTATGAGACTTGCAACGTCAACCTCCTGTTCATCGCCCTCCTCGTCTTTTTCCACACCGATCTCCAGTGTAGAGAGTATCTTGTCCGTTCTCACGGTAAGCGCAGGAACCGACTCCTTTAAATACTCGATAAACCTGTGTTCGCGCTCCGGTCCGCTTATACGCTCAATATTATAAATGAACCCCTTGATGAACTGGGTTACGTTCTTGACGTCATGAAGAAGGAATGTCTGCAGTTTTGAAAAATTAAGCAAAGCCTCGTTGGCGACCTTTATTTTCATCAATATATCCATCTCGATCAGCAGGAACAGCGTTTCGAAAATGATCATGTAAATATATCTTTTATAACCCCGCGGACTTATCGGAACTATACCAAGGTCTATCGAATAATCCGGACGTGCGATCTTTCGCGTGATCGTACGCCTTTTCTCGGATCCCGGCTTCGAAAGGGTGCTTTCGCCATAGCTTATCTCATAAAATATTTCCTGGATCTCCGCAACTTTCACGAGATCGTTGACTCTCGGCAAGAAAAGGGCAATATCGTAATTGCATGCCTTATTCGCATCCACCATGCGCAGTTGAACCTTGGAGGCGCGGTTTGTCAAATACCGCAAATAAAAAAGAATGACCAGTGCAACGGCACCGGCCACGATGACAAAAAGATACATCGACTGAAGCAGTTTAAGGGTTATCATCAATGTCTTCCCTTTTAAAACCGAACTTCTTTATGAAATAGTAAAGGCTTTCCCGTTTCACGCCGAGAAGCTTTGCAGATTTGTATACGTTAAAATTCGTGTCCTTCAGGACCTTAAAGATAATGTTCTTTTCGGCCTCGTCCCGGGCAGGCTGAAGGCCCTTGCCCACTTCGACCCCAAAACTTATCCTCGCTGTGCCCTGCCGGGATAATTTCTCCTCTGTATCCCGGAAAAGTATCGCGCGGTCCACCGAGAACATAAGCTGCTCGATCGAGACGGGCTTTACGAGATAATCGAACGCCCCCGATTTGATAGATTCGAGGGCCGCGCTCTCCGTCTTCTGGCCTGTGAAAATAATAACCTTCAGGCCAAAATTTTCGAGAATATAGTGAAGAAGCCTTAAGCCTTCCTGAGGGGTATTTTCGTGGGGAGGCAATCCGAGGTCCAGAATCGCCAGCGTTATACGTTCTGAATTGAGAATATGGACAGCCTTCTGGACATTCGCCGCCTCTTTGACCTCAAAACGTTCCTCAAGAGCAAACCGTACCTGTGCCCTCAGGGCAACGTCGTCTTCTATCAGCAGAATGGTTTCCATAGTGTATTATCTATAATAGTACTAATATAACCAATTTTTAAAGAAGTTTTTCATTTTTTAGGATCGGGTCCCTGATTTTCGGCCCCTTTCGCCACAGCCAAGTAGACAGGATCATTCCGAAAACAGTCAAGATACACCCGGCGTAGAAACTGATGGGCACATAGGCGAAAACAACAGTGTGCTCGCCGGCCGGCACCTCGATCGCCCTGAATGCAAGGTTCGCCCGGTATACCTTTGTTCGCCTGCCATCAACATATGCCCGCCATCCGGGATACCAGGTATCGCCGATATAAAGAAACCCGTTGCCCTCACACCGGGACGTCAGGACCACCTTTGCAGGCTCATATGATACCAGGGTCACGGCACCCTTTGCACGGGGGTTCCGGGCAAGCCCGGGGCGAGGCTGGCCTGAAATGATCAGCTCCCGCTTGAGGTCAAAGCCCTGATCGATGATCCTCAGCATGACCTCATTGTCATCGGTAAAATACCGGGCATTGCTGAAAAAGAGAAATCTCCCCGGGTATCCACGGTATTCGTAAAGATAGACCTCTTTGTCATTCAAAGCTTCCTTTTTTACGAGCCTGAACTGATCGTTTTCAACGGGATATGAGAGGATCGCATACTTCACGCCTCCAATGTCCAGTAAATTACGGGCCTCTCGGATATTCTTCACGCAGTTGAACAGACGGAGATATTTGTCCTGGTGATCGATACGCATGACCTCGGCGCCCCCGATCCCGTAAAGGCCGTGGACTGCGGCGTAAGGGGCGACGAGGAGATCTTTCCCGAGCAGAATGCTGTTCAGGTCATCCTCGGTCTTGACCGACACCATGAACCTTTCGGTTTCCCTGTTGTCTGCGAGTACTTTCGCGAAGGCGTCCGGGGTCTTGAACCATCGCCACGAGGCAGATCCGTAGAAGCCGTAATTCGCGAGGAACAGGTCCGCAACAAGCACGGCAGCGATGAAGCCAAGGACAATTCTTTTGGCGCGCAATTCAAGGTACAGGAAAATGCCGGTGCACAGTACAAATGAGAAAAGCAGGAATCTTTTCGCGTTGTGCAGGTTGAACCATATGTCATTGAACAGCGGGGGGCGTATGTTCCTGTGCTCCAGGAAAGCCGTGATCTCATTATAACGGAAGTTGAGAAAAGCCCATCCCAGAGCGCAGAGAAAACCCGAATAAAAAAAAACCAGGACTATTCGCCTTACCGTCCTGTCTTTGTAGGCGATTCCCTTCCTGAGAATATCGAGTCCCATTGCTGTCATCGCCGATAGTGCAAAGAAAAGAAGGAACAGGAATTTAACGGGGTACCGGACGGAATTGAAGGGCGGTATCTTGTGAAGGAGCTTATAGACCGGCGTATTTCCGCCAAGTCCCAGTACGAGGCTGAAAACTACAAGGCCGAGAAAGAACCACCTGGTCCTGCCGCCTTTTGCAAAGAACAGCACCGAAAAAAGTAACGGCCCGATGCCGAGATAAAGCGTTTTCAGCCATGACTGGTTGAGCCAGTATTTTTCGATCGTCTGCTGATAGCCAAAGAAGTCGGGGAGAAAGAACTGGATGAAATCCTTCCATGCAAAGGACCATGTGGTCGCGCTCGCATAGCTCAATCCGGCGGACCTGATGCTGTACCGGTGAAGTTCGTAAAAGGCCGTCAGCTGTATGCCCGACAGCAACACCACAATGACTCCCAGCAAGACGAGTCCCTTCACACGGGACCTAAGCGGAATATCCTTATCCAGGATGGCCCCCAGGAAGAAAATGGTGATAACGAGCACGATCCCGGTAAGGATAACGATCTCGGGTGCACCGGCGAGGAACTGAATGACGAGGAAGATCGATGCGAGGATAAGATGACGTTGCCTTTCACTTTCAAAATATTTCAGGAAGTAGAGCAGGATCAGCGGAAACCATGCTACGCCGAAGAGATGGGGAAGAAGGTTATGCACGGAAAGCAGATAACCCGCAAGCATAAAGACGGCACCGCCTACCGTTGACCCCGGATGCGACACCTTCATGAAACGCAGAAATGCGTACATGGTCGCCGCGGCGAAAACGAAATGCAGGATGACGAGCCAGTTCCAGACTATGTTGAAAGGAAAGACCAGGTAAAAGATATGCGGCGGGTAGAAGATCCCGGGCTGCAGGGTTGCCAGAAGCGGTATACCGCAATAATTGTGGGGATTCCAGAACGGGAACTGCAGGTTCTTGAGCTGCGATACCCACAGCATTTTCGGCGGGATAAAAAAAGGCGCAAGGTCCCTTTCTGTAAAGATGACCTTTGATGAAAGCATCGGATTGAAATAAAGGAGGCCGACAGCGAGAAAGAACGCGATGCTGAGAAAATCCCTAAACCTGTTCAAATCATCCGTAGTGCCGGGACCCCTGGCTTACCATGTCGTGCACCGTCCCGCGTCGCCCGCGGAGACACTTGAGCAGGCGAGCGATGCCGGAGTTGTCGGCATCACTGCCGCCTGACTGACCGTTACGGCGTAAGTGGCCGCACCGGGGACCTGTATCTCGACCCCGCCCTCGGTCGTCTTTGCAAGCGTAACGCCCTGAATGCTTGCAGCGCCAATGATGTCACCCATCGTGTACGCCGCTATGGTGCCTTTAATATTGTACTGAGCAAAAAGTATTCCGCTTGCTCCCCTCAATGCGCTTAAAACACCTTTCGCCGTCGCATCACCGGCATCCTGCTTGATCTCAAGGTATTTCGGTAAAGCTACGGCAGCGAGGATACCTATAATGATGATAACGATGATCAGTTCTATCAGGGTAAAACCTTTATTGTTCTTAAGAGCCTTCATGAGCGGGTCCTCCTGGTATTTTCTCCTGGTTCTACGTTTGTGATTTGTGTTTGCAAATGTAATGCCACAAGCCTTTGGGAAACCTTTGTTTTATGAATGACCTTTTATACTGTTTAGGACGCTAAAATGCAAGAAATATGTAAGAAATATGTACGTGCAAACAGTAAAATCTAATTCTTTGCCGGGTCGTTATCGGGAAAGCAACAATTTTTGTAAGAGGTTGCTACAATTTTTGTAGCTTCGTATCGCATCGTTTAACACGTGTTACATCCCAATCTCGTACTTTTTCACACGGTACCACATGCTTCGGTCCGAGATGCCAAGAAGCCGCGCTGCTTTCGTCTGGGATCCGTTCGACTTCTTGAGCGCATCGATGATCATCGTTTTTTCCAGTGCCGATATCGCATCATCGAGCATGGTATAGGTATTGACGGAGCCCGAAAGAAGATGTTCGGCCCGAAGGTGCAGGGGAAGGTCATCGAGCCCGATCACATCACCATCGCACATGACAGACGCCCGCTTGAGCGTCCCGATGAGCTCCCGGGCATTGCCCGGCCAGGGATAATCGATGAGGACTTTTGCAGCATCCTCGGATAGCGTCATTACCCTGCCGGTCTCATTTTCTATATTTTTCAGGACATAATCGACAAGGACCTGAATGTCATTCCGCCGCTCCCGCAGGGGCGGGATCCTGATTTGTATCTGGGAAAGCCGGAAGAACAGGTCTTCCCTGAACTTACCCTCTTTTATCTCGCTTTCAAGGACACGGTTCGTCGTTGAAATTACGTGGATGTCGATTTTGTTTGTCCTGGTTGACCCGAGATGCTCGATCTCCCGCTTCTCAACTACACGCAACAGCTTTGCCTGAAGGTACGGGCTCATCTCGCCTATCTCGTCAAGAACTATGGTCCCGCCATGCGCCACCTCGAATTTCCCGGCTTTCTGCTGGGTTGCTCCTGTAAACGCACCCTTCTCGTAGCCGAAAAGCTCGCTCTCGAGGAGATTATCCGGTATAGACGCACAGTTAACGACAATAAACTCACCCTTGCGATTTGACAGGATGTGGACAAGCTTCGCTATCTCTTCTTTTCCAACACCCGTTTCTCCGGTGACGAGAACATTCAACCCTTTTCCGGCGATCTTCTCTGCCTGTTTGAAAATATCCTTCATTTGCACGGACTTGCCGACAACCCCGTGAAATACGTGGTTTTCCAGTTCCTTCTCGCGAAGCAGTTCGACTTCTTTTTTCAGTCGCCGCGTGCCAAGGACCCTTCTCGAGACGACCTTCAATTCATCGAGCAGAATAGGCTTTACAAAAAAATCCGTCGCACCCCTTTTGATTGCCTCGAGTGCATTCTTCTTTGTACCATAGGCCGTGATAACAAGTACGGGAACATCGTACTTTGCCTTGATCGCGGTCGTTGCCGAAAGACCGTCAAGCCCGGGAAGGCTTATATCCATTATGACGAGGTCCGTATCGTTCCTGATAGAACGGTATGCGTCCTCGTAACTCTCGAAGGAATTTACCCTGTAACCTTCACCTTTCAGGGCTTCTTCCAGGAAGAACCGTACACCCTGGTCGTCTTCTATTATAATGATCCGTTCGCCCATAATATCCTTTTACCCATCAGGACCAAACGAGGGGCCTCACGTCATGCCGGCATTTTCTCCCGGGACTCGCCATTTGCCTTGTATACGGGCAATTCTACCGTAAACGAGGTCCCGGCATCGGAACTGTGGACCTTGATATCTCCGCCATGAAGCTTCATATTGCGCATTCCGATGAAAAGCCCCAGTCCCTTGCCCTCTTTTTTTCTCGTAAAGAAAGGTTTGAAAACCGACTGATAATCTTCCGGCAGGATCCGCGAACTCTTGTTCGTTATTACGATGGCAATGTTCTTTTCATCCCGGCGTATGTCTATCTTTATGGTGCCGCCGTCCTTCTCATAGCCGGCAGCGTTCTTGAGTATATTGAAGATAACCTGGTAAAGCTTTACCCTGTCCGCAAAGCAGATCAGCCTGCCTTTTTTCTGATGATCTATCCGGACACCCTCATAACTGGCCGATATCGCTTCAACGGCGTCCTGCACCATCCCGTATAGATCGATTTCCTCTCCTGAAAACTCATTGTCCGTGAAATCGAGGAGCTCACTTGTAAAAACATCTATTTTTTTTGCCGCGTCGAGCATGGCCGCGATATACCTTTTTTGCGACTCGTCGGTGATCCGCTGTTTCAGAAGCTCGCTCATGCCGGTTATCGTGTTGAGGGGGTTCCTTACCTCGTGGGCGACCATGAGCGACATGTATCCGAGAGGGATGATATAGTCCAGTTTCTCCATGCTCTCCATGAGACCTCTGCGCTCGCTTTCGTCAGCACGCGTCTGAACGTGGTCCATCAACCTTTCAATAAGTTTGTACACCTCCAGCATTTGCCCCCGTTCTTTTCTGAACTCCTCGATCCTGACAAAACCCTCTGCTTTGTGCACCAGGTCATTGATCGGCTGCATTACGGCACGGACGATCACCAGCGCACATACTGCAGAAAAAATGCAAACCCCGAAGATCCATGCCCAGGCTATATGACCTTTTGCTGACGCAATAACATTGAGAGCGATCGTTATGGCGAAGAGGCTCGTCAAAAATGCCACGAGCGGAATAAGGGTATTGAGACTGTACCGCAGATTGCCAGGGTCTTTGAAAAATGCTTTCAACCGGCACCTCTCATGGCACTCATGATATTCCACCATGGCATGAAAATAGCCAGGGCAAGGAACAGGACCATTCCGGCAAGTCCGACCGTTAGAATAGGCTCGATATATGCCGAAAGCCGGTTGACCGTATATGTTACCTCTCTGTCATAATGCGTCGATATCTCACGAAGCATATCCTCGAGGGCACCCGTTTCTTCGCCGGTCGAGATCAGGTGGATAACAAGAGCGGGGAATATCTTCGCCTCTTTGAGGGGTCGCGCAATGCCGTGCCCTTTCTCGATATTCTCCGAAATATCGAGAACTTTTTTTGCAATGAATTCGTTGCCTACCGTTCGCGAGACAATATCGAGGGTCCGTAAGATAGGCACACCTGAGCTGACGAGATTTTCGAGCGTAAATGCGAAACGGCTCATACATGTTTTTAAAATGACATCACCGATCAACGGTATCTTGAGCTTGAGAACGTCAATTGCGTATTTTCCGGCTTCGGTTCGCTTATACAGTATAAAAGCGACAACAAGGGCGGCAAGAATGGCCAATGATATCCCGAGATAATTTTGAAAAATATCGTTGATGATCAAAAGTATCTGCGTCGGGAGGGGAAGAGCGATCTTTGCACTTTTAAACAACGGGGCAAATTTCGGCACAACCACGTTGACAAGGACAATAAATGCCGATATCAAGGTTATTACGACAAAAACAGGGTACCGCATAGCGGACTTGATCGTTTCTCTCGTCTTCATCTGGAATTCAAGGAGGTCTGAAAGCCGATCGAGGGTCTCCTCGAGATTACCGCTCGTCTCGCCGGACCGCACCATGGCCACGTAGATCTCGGAAAACACGCCCTTGTGTTTCGAGAGCGCATCCGAAAAACTCAAGCCTTTGTCGATGTCCTGGGACACAGCGACAACAGCCTTTTGCAGCCGCGGGTTCGTGGTCTGCTCCGCAAGGGCGCGAAGACCGGTCACTATCGGTATTGCGGACCGCACTACCGTTCGGAGCTGGCGGGTGAAGAAAATGAGGTCATCAAACTTGACCCTCTGAAAACGCAGCATGAAATCATCGACCGATGATGAGCCGGATCTTCCGGTCTCTTTCGCGGAAACCGGGATGTACCCCATCGAATCGAGCTGCATCATTGCCTCGCGCTGCGTTGCGGCCTCAATATTTCCCTGGACCAAAAGGCCCCTTTCATCACGTGCCTTGTATGCAAAGGTTGCCATAACTATCTTTTATCCCTCAGTCTTCCTGAACGACGTTAAGGGCCTCTTCAAGGGTGGTCATGCCGGAGATGACTTTCATGAGAGCGTCATCGCGCATGAGGCGCATGCCTTTCTCGTTGGCCCTCTTCTTCAAAACTTCGCTTGGCGCCCTGTTATTGATCATTTCCCGTAATTCATCGTCCATGACCAGGACCTCGTAGATCCCCGTCCTGCCGCGATAGCCCCTGTATTTACAGGCAGGGCACCCCTTTCCCCTGTAAAGCAGCACGTCTTCCCGTATTTGAAACGTCCTGTGAATGGAGGGTGCCGGGTAGTATGACTCCTTGCACTCAGGGCATATCTTCCTGATAAGCCGCTGGCCGATAACGCAAGTCACGGACGATGTCACGAGAAAAGGCTCGATGCCCATGTCGATAAGCCGGGTAACAGCGCTCGCGGCATCGTTCGTGTGGAGCGTCGAAAAAACAAGGTGGCCCGTCAGAGCGGAGTGTACCGCTATATTTGCAGTTTCACGGTCCCTGATCTCGCCGACCATGATAATGTCGGGGTCCTGCCTTAAAATGGACCTCAGCCCGCTCTCAAATGTCAGTCCGGCCCGGGGATTTACCTGGGCCTGCGCGAGACCTTCCAACGTATATTCAACAGGGTCCTCTATCGTAACGATATTCTTCTCGACCGAATTGATAAAATTGAGGATTGCGTAAAGTGTCGTGGATTTTCCACTTCCGGTAGGCCCCGTGGACAGGATAAAACCGTACGGCCTCTTCAACACGTTCTTTATCTTTTCCTTGTCATCGTTTAAAAAACCGAGGTTGTCTATGCCATAGAGCGCCGTGCTCTTGTCGAGGAGCCTGAGCACAACCTTTTCCCCGTGGATGGTGGGGAACGTGGACACCCTGACGCCGACCTCGCGCGAGGCTTCACGGATATTGAACCTTCCATCCTGCGGTGTCCTTGTCTTCGCAATATCTATACCTGCCAGGATCTTTATCCTGGAAACTATGGGCAGGAACATTTTTTTATCGGGGCTCGGCACATCACGGAGCCTGCCGTCCACCCTCATCCGAACCCGCATCGTATCTTTCGACGGCTCGACATGGATATCGCTTGCGCTGTCAGCCAGGGCCTGCGCCAGGAGGCTGTTCACGAAACGGACGACGGGCTCGTCTTCAATAACGTCAAAGGATATCCGCTTGTCATTTTCGTCGTCTCTTTCGTTTTGTTCGAGGGTCAGGTCCTGCTCCCGTATCTTGTCGAGGGTCTCTTCAACGATCGTTTTGAGGCCGTAATATTTTTCGAGGGCCTGCCTCAATTCCCCTTCCGGCAGTATAAGAGGCTCGATCTCCATCATCACGTGCCGGGCCACCTCATCCGTCGCATCGATATCGAGAGGATCGACCATCGCCAGCTTCAGGACATTATGACGCCTCATGACGGGAATGACCATGCTGTTTTTCGCCATGTCCGCGGTGATAAGCGAGATCACGTCTTCGGGGATCTCCAGGTTTTTTATATCGACGATCGGTATATTAAGCTGTTTACTGACCGTATCGATGATCTCTTTTTCCGAGAGCATGCCGAGTTTGACGATGACCTTGCCAAGTTTATCGCCATACGCTTTCTGCTCGGTCAATGCACGAAGAAGATCTTTCTCGGTGATTTTTTTCGCGTCGAGAAGCAGTTCGCCGAGCTTTTTATGTATTCGTGCCACTATCTCTTTCCCCTTTCTTCAAGATAGCGCAACCGTTCGGCTACCCCGTTTCTGACCTGGGACGGCTTCGCCAGGCCTAAATATTGCCGGTAGAATTTTATTGCCTGCTCGGAATGCCCCATATTGTCCTTTACAACGGCATAGGACAGGTAAAGGTTGGGGTCCTTGATGTTGCGATGTATCGGACCTTCTAGGAGCTTTGCCGCTTCCGCGAATTTTTTCCCGGCCCTTAAGAGTGCAGCCAGGTTCAAATACGGCTCCAGGCCTTCCGGATCCATCGCGATCGCTTTGCGGAAATACTCCTCCGCCAGAAGCGGATTTCCTTCAGACATCATGACAAGGCCGATATTGTTATACGCTTTCGGGTAATTGGGGCGATATTCCAGCACTTTATTAAAGTATGCGACAGCTTCCTTCCTGTTCCCTGAAGACGCGGAGATAACTCCCATGTTGTTCAAGGCCTCCACGTGATCGGGCTTCCTGCCGAGAATGTCCAGAAAGACCTTTTGTGCCTCCCGCAGTTGTCCCGCGCCCATAAGCTTAAGAGCTTCGTTGTACTGCCTGTTCAGGGAATCATCTTCCGTTTTCCGCACGGGTATACGCCTGATGGGTTCATCATCTGCGGCCGGTTGTGCTCCCTTCGATCCTCTGCGGACCGGCTCGGGCCGGCCTGCCGTGTCCCTAAGCTCAGGCGCCGGTACACTAACGGGGCTTGCCTTTTTGAGCGCAACCCTGTCGGGGGACGGTATCTGTGCAGATACTGCAGTGTCCACCTGCGGCCCGGCCTCAGGCGACTTCTGCGTAACGGCTTGAGCGGGTGTTCCCATTGGAGATACGGCTTGAGCGGGCTCTACGCTCGCCATTTGCTTGACCGGAATGGTCTTCTTTGGGTGAAAAGCCGGGACAAAGAGATAGGTGAGAACTATCGCTGCCACGATGACGATGATCCCGGCCGCAAGATAGTGCGGCTTTTTTTTCGCTTCAGGCGTATTGCCATGCGGGATACCGGCTGGCTTTTCTTTCCTTTGTGCCTGCGCCTTCTTCAAGGCATCATGGATTATGCTCATCACATACCTTTAATCAGGATGCACTATTTTCGGAGTTAAAAATAACACGAGTTCCGTGTTCCGCACCTCTTCCGTATCCTGCCTGAAAAGAGGCCCCAGAAGTGGGATCATGCTCAGGCCATACACACCGGAGCGGTCCCTGAATTTTCTTGTCTGTATAAGACCGGCAATGATCACAGTCTGGCCATCTTTAACCCGCACCACCGCATCAGCTTCCCTCGTTGTAACGACCGGCACTCCCCTGCCTGTGGATTGCGGGTTGGGAGAAGGGACAAAAGATGTGACCTGGGAATAAATGGGGTGAATGCTGAGAATAATATTATTGTTCTCATCTATCTGGGGGGTGACATCAAGTACAACTCCAACATTTATAAATCTGGGAGTATATGTCGCGACCGTATTTGTTGAAAGCGTACCTTGAGAAATGGCCTCGTCGTAGTACACCTCCTGCGTTGTTGCCTTGATAACCGCTCTCTGGTTGTTCAGGGTGGATATCTTTGGGCTCGAAAGCAACTGCGTTTCATATTCCTGCTGAAGCGCATCGAGGATACCTGTGAATTCGCCAGAGGATGGCGAGGTAACGACAAACGAGCTGATTATGTTAGAACTCGCTGTCGCGAAATCTGCAGGAGTCGGGATAACCTGTGTGGCAGATATTTTTGCAAAACTGCCAACCCTCGCGTCAACCAGTCTCCAATCGATACCAACCCTCGAGCCCTTCCCTAAAATGACTTCGATAACTTTTGCCTCGATCATTATCTGCCTGTGCATCGGCCCTTCCAGACTTTGCAGGAATTTTTCTATACGGCCTAGATTTTTGGGGTAGTCCATGATCATTATCGTAAACGCCTGTCGATTGATTGAAAACTTTCCTTCGGCAGAAACGAGGGGTTTTAGATTATCCTCAAGTGATTTCCACAGATCGGATTCTGTTTCGCTCTTTATTTCCATGCTTTTTTCTTCAGAGCTTGTGGTGCTTGCCGATGATCCCGTTCCGTAGGTTGTTGTCGATGACCCCCCTTCGCGCCAGGTGACCCTGCTGACCGCCGTCTTTTTCAGTGCAAGATAATTGATCGTAAATACCTTTGATTCCAGTTTCGGCCTTGAAACATAGATCGTCCTGTCTTCGATCTTAAACGTAAAGTTCAACGGCTCGAGAATATATTCAAGGGCCTTGGGCAAAGTGACCTGCTTGAGGTCAACCGTGGTAAAACCTTTGACATCGGGCTCGATCACGACATTGTAATTGGTCTGCCTGGCGATCGCCCGCAGGATATCCTTAACATCGGCTTCCCGCAAGGAAAATGAGTAAAGGTCATCCGCCTGTTTCGCAATCGTCTTTTGCTCCTTGTCCGCCTGAAAAGAAACCGGGCTCGGTATGTCAGGAGGCTTTGCCTGCATCCGCGTCTCACGCTTCTCAGGGGAACTCGCGCATGAAAGCAGGAAACACAGAAATATTAAAGGGATCCATAGTATTTTCATTTGGTCCTCTCCGTGGCTTTTTCTTTTGCAGGTGGCTCCTGTTTAGCCGCAATCGATTCTTGCGTCATGGTCTCGGGATCGGCGAGGACCAGCGTCCTCTTTACGCCGCCGCGGGCCAGTACGACCCTGTCCCTTCCGATCTCGACAACTTTTTCATTACCGATACTATCGCCTTTTTTCACGACATCCTTGTCGATAACCGCTACGCGGTCTCCCCCTTTTTCAAGGATAGCGACGAGCCTTACGGCTGAGCCTGTAGACTTTCTTTTTTCCTTGAATACCGGAAGCGCGAAAGGATCGGACCCCCAGCCGACGTTGATCTTATCGAATTGGGGTTTTGACCGGGCCTCAGCCGGTGCTGCATCTGCCGGCGCCACGGGGGCTTGCGAATTTAACTGCGCAGGTGCCGGCGTCTGTTGCAGCGGTGGATTCGCCTGGCCCGCCGGCTGCGCCTGTGATTGGGCTGGAGGGGGGATGGGGCCCTTGGGCTTCTTCTTGCCCGTGAAAAATTGTATGTATCCTGCTATAAGCAAGACTACGATGCCGAAGATAAGGACCGGCTTACTTACCTTCACCTGGTATCCCCTTGAGTGCCTTGAATTCTATGACGAACCTGCCCGCCAACAGCGTATTATCCTTATCGTCGTATGCTATCCGTGCCTTCTGGACGCCCTTGAAAGCTGTTTTCCGGGATATCTCCTCCAGGAATTTCCCCATATCGAGAAACCCCCCTTTGAGGTCCATTGCGAAAACTGGATTGACGATGCCCCTGCGGGCCGAATCCATCGAGCTGTACTGACCGTCAAGACGCTCTACCGCCATGCCCCTCGATCTGGCATCCCGTAACAAACTGCCGATAAATCCGGGCATTTTATCAATAGCTGGCGTCTGGCGTAAAAAGTCGTTATATGCACTTTTAAGGCTCTTCTGGGCCTGTATCTGCAAAGACATCGACATGACGTTCGTTTCCACGTCTTTGCGTTCTTTGAGGATAGAATCGAGCGTATTCTGTTTCTTCTTTGCTTCCGCATCTATAGGCAGGTACACTGCAAGGACCCACACTATAATTATGGCAAGAGGTATGCCAAGCCATGTT
>DHQV01000055.1:63335-63859 GCA_002408185.1 Deltaproteobacteria bacterium UBA5329 | reverse complement strand
AAGCCATGTTGCCAATCTTTTATAGTTCATGTTTAGCGCACCTCGCGGTAAGGGCAAATTCAAGGATCTGCTTCCCACGTAATGTTTTCGTCTCTTTATTGACAATATCGATCTGCCTGATGAAGGTGGAATCTTTCAATGCCAGGATAAAATTGAAAAGCGACAGTTCGAGGGCATCCGGTTCGCCCAAAACATAGCCTTTAAGGGCAACGGGATATCCGTCATCCGGAATTTTCTGGGCCGGGGCCGCAACTGGTTTCACGGGGGGTTCGGGAGGTTGTTGGCCCTGTGCTTTTTTCGCTTCCGGCGGCAACATGGAAACCTCCAACGGAAATTCTCCGCCGAATTCGATCGATCTTAAGTATACATCTTTGGGAGTCCGCGATGAAAGGTATTTCAACAGCGTTATGAACGTCACATCTTTCTTCTGGATCTCACTGCGGATAAAGGTTATGTCTGACGGGTCGATGGCATCTGTTGTACTGAAACCCAATGCGGCCATGCCTTTTTTGACGTTGTCGAGG
>DHQV01000055.1:55564-63234 GCA_002408185.1 Deltaproteobacteria bacterium UBA5329 | reverse complement strand
TGCCTTTTTTGACGTTGTCGAGCGTTCTTTGTTCGGCAACGAGGCGCAGATCGATATTTTGCGAGGACCGCCACATGCCCAGGGAAACAAGGACAAGGACTGCCACAATGGCAGCAGTTCCAAGCATGGCGAATTTTCTGACCAGTTTGCTGGCCGCCCTCCGCTTCGCACCTTCGGGCAGCAGGTTCGGCACGACATCCATGTGCATGCAGAGGGTCTGTGCCGGGATATATTTGTCTTCCACCCCGTGGAGGCTGTCGAGACGATCGACCTCCTCGACCAGCGTTTCCTTGAGCTTTTCAAAGAATTTCGGTATCTTGGCGCCCCTGCCCGTCAAATAGACCTGGGTCACGGCCTTATCGGGGTAATGCTGATTATAGACGCTGAACGTCCTGTGTATTTCGCCGGCCAGGCGTTCAAAAGGAATTTTGAGGATCTCCGTCAACTCTTTATCGAAGCCCCTTTCCTTCTTGACCTGTTCCGCTTCATCGAAAGAGAGCCCGGGCCCGCTCATCAAGGCATCCGAAAAACTCTCGGACGCCGTGAGGATCTCACGGGCGAACATAAGCCTGCGGCCGCTCGCAATATAGAGCCCCGTGCGTTTTCCCCCTATGTCAATGACGGCAACCGAACGTTCGCCTATTTCACCCAGTGCGTAAATATACGCAAACGCGATATCGGTAATGACGACAAGCTCCTGAAAACCGGCACGTTCAAAAGTGGAACGGACACGGTCGATGTATCCTTTCTGTGCCCCGACAAAAAGGAATTCATCCTTCATGATGTTTTTTTCCTCGACCCGTCCGAGCATCAAATGCTCATAGACCATATCGTCGAGCGATATGGACAGGACCTTTGCGGCTGTCCAGTTAAGGGCATCCTTCTGTTCTTTCTTCGGCAGGACCGGGATCGTAAAAGTCTTCTTGAGTATATCCGGGGATGATATGCCGACAGCCACCTCGCAATCGGCCCCCTCCTTCATCCGTATATCCTCGACGATCAATCTGAGGTCTTCGAAATCTCCCTTGTAGGGATAATCACCCTGGGATGAAACAATACTGTTTCCAGCGGTGCTTTTGCACCTTACGTATTTGACGCTTACCGTTCCAATATCAATACCGAGGATATCCAAATTCACCCCGTGCCGTATAGCGCAGGCGGCGACACCGGAAATGGCAAATTAACAAGAATAATTGTAAAACTATCAACAATATCGACCAATTGTAGACATACTCCAAGATTACAGGTTAATGTTTATGTATATCTTACTATAATTCCCATAGTTACAAGTACTTTTATATGGTTTTGATAAAAATATGTCAACAGGAAAATAGGCGGCGCATGCTTCCCTTGCATCAGACAGTCCAAGCGTCCGAAAATGGCTTTATGAGGTTGAGTTCTATCATCTTCCGGGCCAGTCTGTGAATATCCTTTTTATCTTTTTCCTTTCGCAGGCCGACGACGATGACCACAACGATAACGGTTTTATCCTCAACCTTGAAAATAACCCGAAAACGCCGGCCTGCTGCCCGTACACTGAGATATCCGTTCAGTTCCCCGAGCAATGGCTTGCCCTGCTCCTCGGGGTCACCCTGCAACCGTTCGATCCTCTCCACTATCTGCCCGGTAATACGCCGGTCCTTTACCCTTTGAGCATATCAAGGGCTGTGGGTGTGATCCCGATTTTATACTTCAACCTTCAAGCCCCTTTTTGGCGGTCTCCCAGGAGATCGTTTTTCCTTCCCTGACCTCCTTGATACTTTGCCGCAAAGATCTCATCAGCCCTTCGTTGCCCATTATCTCTAGTGTCTCGTATATCGCCTCAAAAAGCTCCCACGTCATTATAGCGAGCACGGGTTTTCCCCGGCGGGTAACGGCTATTGCGTTATCTTCAATGCGGCCTTTCAGTTCTTCTGGGAGTGTAATCAACTTCCTCCTCGCCTCCATCATGGGTAATTACGGTACGTTTGGTTCTTTGTCAATACCCGCATAGTCTTTCCCCTTTCTGGTTTCTGTGCTTGGAGGCCCATATTGTCAGATTGGATGTGCCAAGGATATTAAATGACAAATGTTATCGATGTAGCCCTGGGCGTTGTCTCTGTACCGATGGTATATCTAAATAAGACTGTATAAGTTCCCGAAAAGGTACCGGGAAGATCAAACAGGATTCTAAAAGAACTTCTCGTATTGCCAGGTATGCTATGTGGTGTATGTTCAGTAAATACCAGGGTTGTTGGTATAGATGCAGGAAGTCTTATGCCAACTTTGGAAGGACCCGACCAGTCTGTGTCTTTACATGGCAACGAAGGGTCTTTTGGGCAATTATCTATGATATCGTCCTGATAATTATACACATGGATCTCCGGAACTTCTGAAAAATACATCTGCTGAAGATACTGCTCGTTTGCAGGCACGGTTATATCAATACCGAAGACGTTTATATTGAGTTTGTTATTATTAGAAATTGGTATTACAATTGAACCCGAATCGTAACGAGGTCTCCGTACCGACAGCGGTGCCGAATCATATCGCAAGGTTATTGAATCCATGTAGCTTCTAAAATTACTGAGATTCACTTGTCGGGTAGAATTCATATAACTGCCCGTAATCTTGAGAACATCGCCAGCAGGATCATACCAGTACGAAAATGACTCATTCGGAGACATGTTTTGTATAACCGGGCTGGTGGATGCCTGGAACGCACCGGGTGTCTGGAAATATTGCGATCTCGTATCTCGTAACTGGTCAGAGATATATCGTATTGCATATTCCATCCCCGCATTTGCCATATTCAAAGCCCGGTAAGAATCACGTTGATGCAAGAAGCCTCGCTGCTTCATGGAAACGAGCGAAACAAAACCGGCGCCAAGGACCGCGATGAGGGTCATCGCGACCAAAAGTACAACCAGTGAGATGCCCCTGTTATTGAATAGTGTCTTCATAATCCCCGTTGAAACAACGGTCAGAGTAGCTCGACGTTCCAGTATTTTTTGGAGTCACTGTTGTATCCAGAGTAATGGACTGATCTCCGGTCTGCAGCGTGAGCATCACCGAGAAGGGGCAGTTGCAGGCGGAAGGCGTGCTTCCGCTCACCCCGCGTACGACCCGGAACAGGCTTATATTTCTTCCTATAATATGCGGCATGCCTCCACTGCCATCGCGGTACATGATGTTTGTCCCGGCATCCCTCCTGTATGTGACTGCGAGGTTGTCAACACCCTCTGCGGTCCGGTGGCGCCGGGTAAATGTGAACGAGTTATTAAAGGTGGATTCACTGCACGTCGCGAGATTGGACATGTCCCGCATCTCGCGCGTTAATCGCTCCATGATATAGGATGCTTCCTGGTAAATCACCCGTTGCCGGGTACCAGCAGTATACGTCTTGATGGCCTGGTCGAGAAAAGAGAAGGTGAATAATCCGAGGACGGCCAAGACAATGATAACGGTAATTATTTCAATTAACGTAAATCCCCGGTGATCTTTTATCACGACCGCGGCCGCCTGCTGATCAATGTATTCACGTCATACGTGATGTTTCCCGGCATCAGGACCGTGACCTCAATTCTTTTATAAAGATCGTAGTCTCCACCCTTGGTATGCACTGCTGAACATGCGAGATTTATCTCGCTTGATCTGGTATTGCAAACTGTCCATTTCCACTGATAACCTGCATATCCCGTGGTAACGTATGGTTGGGTAGGGGTCCCTGGATCAAACGCATCCTTCGTCAATTCTTCGACCTTTTTTTCGGCGAGAAATCTCGCCTTTACTGCGTAGTCGGGGGTCGAAAAATTACTCATGGCGCTTGTAAATGCGAGAATTGAAGCGGGAAGGAATATGCCGCCGATTATAATGAACATAATGAGCTCGATCAGCGTGAAGCCCTTATTCCCCAAACGGCTCAATCGACCTTCCCTGTAATTCCATAGATAGTTACGTTACGCGCATTCGAAAGATTAATAGTGCCGTTGCCCGTCCCGAACGTTGGTTCGCCAAGCGAATTAAACACGAGAGCATTGCCAAAACTGGAACTGGTGATCACCACATCCCCGGGCAGTCTTTTGATCTCGCCCGTCACGCTGCAATTAGCGACGGTACATCCCGTTGTCTTGCACAAACAATATTGTCCCGAATTGGTCAAAAAAGAGATTTGCCGTTGGGACCCGAGCCCCATCGCCCGCATCTGGACATACTGGATATCCGCTATTAATTGATCCGCGGCAAGAGAAGCGTAATCGCTTATAGAAAACGGGTTCTTGATAATGATCGTGCCCGCCAGCACCGCCATGACAATGATGACAATTACAAGTTCTATTGATGTAAACCCCGGGGACCCTCTCCCGGCCATCTTTCCAGCTTTGGCTATCATCAAATTCTTTTTGTTACCCGGCGCCTGTTACCCATTACTCATCATTTAAACACATTAAATTTAATTATCGTAAACAACGCCTTTACCCCGTCCCGCCAGGTTATCTTTTTCCCTTCCTCATACGTCCTGCCGTAATATGAGATAGGGACCTCGAATATCCGCCAGCCGGCTTTGGCAACCTTTGCGGTGATCTCCGGTTCCACCCCAAAACGCTTCGACTCTATCGTTATTCCGTTTATGACCTCCTTCCTAAAAACTTTGTAGCATGTCTCCATGTCCGTAAGGTTGAGGTTCGTGAACATATTCGACAGAAGCGTTATCATGGAATTGCCGACATAGTGCCAGAAATACAGGACCCGGTGGGGGCCGCCGAGGAAGCGCGACCCGTACACGACATCCGCTTTGCCCTCAAGGATCGGTTGAAGGAGCACGGGATATTCCCTCGGGTCGTATTCCAGGTCGGCATCCTGAATGAGGACGATATCTCCCGTTGCCGCCGCCATGCCGGCTTTGAGCGCCGCTCCCTTGCCCTCGTTCTTGTCCTGGAAAACGGTCACGATCCCGTTTCCCTTCAATTTTTTCAGGTACTCCCGCGTACCGTCGGTCGAGCAATCATCGACGATAATGATCTCCTTATCATACGGGGTGTCTTTGACCCTCCGGAGGAGCTCGTCGATGAATTCGATTTCGTTATATGCAGGTATGATAACCGATAGAAGCATGGTTTCTCCTGTATCCGACTAACCGTAATGTTATATGGATGGACCCGAAAAGGCAAGAAAAACAAAGGAAACGGGTGATGGGTAAAAATTAAAAGTCCCCATTGCCTATTACCTGTATATATGGCATAGTCTAAAATAATGGAAATCCCGTACCTTGAATATTTTGGCCTGTCCGAAAAACCCTTCGGGATGTCCCCGGATCCGTCTTTTTATTTCGAATCTGTCGAACACAGGGAGGCGATAGAGTCCCTGAGATTTTTTATAGCGCAGCAGGAAGGGTTTGCCCTTATCTATGGCGACGTTGGCTCGGGCAAGACAATGATGTCGAGGATATTTCTCGACGCGCTCGACAGTCAAACGTATAACACCGCACTCATCCTTAACCCGGTATCCGATGATATCGAGTTTATGAAAGAGGTCCTACGCGAATACGGCGTACGCGACGCCCCTGAGACAAAGAAGGAGCTGTATGACCGGCTGAGGTTGTACCTCCTTGAAGAATTCCAGAAGGGAAAGGTCAACGTCCTCACCATAGACGAGGCCCAGTTGCTTTCCCACGAGCTTCTCGAGTTCATCAGGCTCTTGTCGAATATAGAAACCGACAAGCAAAAGATCCTTCACACCGTGTTCTTTGCGCAGCCTGAGTTTCTCGATAAATTGAAAGACCCCGCCATGCGCCACCTGTCGCAAAGGATCACGGTCACATACTGCATACGGCCTCTCACATATCCGGAGGTCAAGGCTTACGTCAGCTACCGCCTGTTTAAGGCTGGTGCAAAGGGGGCGCTCGAATTCCAGGACAGGGCGATGAAATTAATACATACCGCATCACGGGGCTATCCCCGGCTTATCAACTACATTTGTGACCGCTGTCTTCTCGTCCTGTATGCCAATTCGAACTATACCGTCGACACCAGCGTTGTATCGAAGGTCATTCTCGAAGAGAGCATTCCGCTCGGGACGGCAAAACGCACGGAAGATTCCAAAAGGATCACATTGAGGCAACCCTTCGTGATCGGGACGGTTGCCTGTGCGGCTGTCATCCTGGGATTGGCCGTGTATTATTTCGCATCGATGGGACCGTTTAAATCCCACTCAAAGCCGCCCCCCGCGGCAGAAGCTTCCGTCTCTCATCCTGCTGAACAGACCGCCGGAGCCCAGACACCCGCGACTAAATCCGCGGCATCCGAAAAAAAAGTGTTCGTGAACACGGATATCGCCAACGTAAGAGCGCATCCTGATATGCGTTCGGAGCGCGTAGGGATCATCCCGAAGAATGAAACATTGACGGTCCTCGATGAAAAAACCGGCGCCGACAAACAGAAATGGTACAGGATAAAGCTCTATGAAGGCCGCGAAGGCTGGATATCGGCCAAGGTGGCAACACCCAGATGATGGGTATGGGTTTTAGGTTTTAGGTTATAGGTGTTGGTCCGTCATTCCCACCCCCAGAGGCGGTGTCATAATTATAATTTCGTCGTTCCGGTGTTGGACACCGGGATGACGGGGTGAAGGTTAGACGTACCAGTTCTCGGATTCAAACGTCTCCGATGGCACGGTGACCGCGAGATACCCCCTTTGGGGTATCCTGTCGATCAGCATATCGTCTACCTTGAGCGAGATCCAGACATGGAGCTTATCCCCGGGGGACGCGCCGAGGACGTCAAACGGCACCGCGAGCTCGAGGATCTCTTCAAATCCTTTCTCCACCGGCACATCACCTTTTACCGATCTCTCACGGACGTTATATTCGATCCGGTGTTCGTCTTTGCCTATGATCGTGACCTCGAAGACGGCATTTTTTGCCTCGCTCATGAAACTCTTATCGAGATCGATGCGTAAAAAAAGGCTCGATTCATTGAATCCGTAATAGAGATCTTTGACGATCGATACCGCTTGGTGCATTGCGGTGCCATAGCCTTTGCCTTCCAGATAACCGGAGCCGATCCATTCAAAATAGTTCGTTACCCTCCCATCAATGATCGGGTGCAGGAAATTGATGGGTTCTCTGGCCGGACGGGCCTCACGGTCCTCCATAATGATCGGTATGGACAAGGTTTCAGGCACCTCCACCCCGAGATACCGATAGACATTCGAACAGTTTTCCCTGAAAAGCAGGTCGAATATCTCGTCACTGTCGGAAGAGTTCTGATCCCCGTACCACCAGAACCAATCACTTCCTTCTGCTATATAGATCGATTCCCATGCCATCCGATTTGTGTGATCGGGGTCCGCGCTCTCGAGAAACTCGCGGGCCCTGGCAAGCTGGGTCCACGCGGTATTATCCTCGATGTTGCCTATCCATATTGAAAAATTATGCGCGATCCAGGATCCCGGATGAATATGGTGGAGGTTTCCGATATCGTTTGCCAGTTTAAGATATTCGGATATCGTGATGGGCACTATGCCGGGATCACCCAGTATCCCTTCATAAAGATAGCTTAAGAAATCCTTGCCGTCATTTTTGTAGGTTTCCCACGCATTCTCGCCGTCCATAGCGATGGTCACGAGGGGTGCCATGATCTTGTTCCCGATGGAAGCGCGTATGTTGCGGAGCCTGTTCATGCAGTCCCGGGGCG
>DHQV01000055.1:53333-55468 GCA_002408185.1 Deltaproteobacteria bacterium UBA5329 | reverse complement strand
CCGGGCCGCTTCTTTCGCATCGGCCCGGGCATAATGGAATGATATGAGGTCGGACAGTTTCTGGTCCCTGAAGACGATCTTGATATCACGGCCACGTTTTTCATAGCTGTACGGCTTATAGAGAACCTCCGGATCGATGATGTAGCCCTGATCGTTGCGACGGACTCCCCATCGGAGGCTTTCAAAGAGGATGTCCTCGTCGGTCGCAAGCCAGCTCACATTGTTCTCTATATAGAGCTCGAGCGCCCGGTCGCTTACAGAGCCTTCCGGCGGCCACATTCCTTTCGGCCGCGAGCCGAAAACTTTTTCGAAAAGATCGAGGCCCGAGGAGATCTGGTGCGCCGCGTCGACGGGCCAGGCAAACCGCACCTGCGGCAGGTCGCATCCCGGCATAGCATCCCTGGCACAATCGGTATCGATAAGCAGCGGTATGATCGGATGATAGCAGGCGGAGGTCGATAATTCGACGATCCCCCGTTTCGAAAGGTCCCGGTACAGGGGAACGATCCCTTTCAGGATATCTTTTTGGACGTTCCGTAAGATGTCCTTGTCGTCTTCCGAAAATTTTCGCCCTTTTTGCTTGAGGTACTTCAGATCATCGTACGTGTCATAGAAGACGGGATCGATCCATGCCATGAAAAACAACATCTGCAGGTCACGAAGGTCTTCTTCCGTGAAATACCCTGTGATTTTTCCCAACGCCTCTTTGGGGCAGTACAAACCGCGTTTTTGGAGGAGTTCGTAATAACGCGGCAGGGGCCTGATCATATTTTCCCAGTTTGCATTGAAAAAATCCCCGAGCATGAACGTCTTGTCCTCCCGGGTAAGGTCGGCAGGGTGCTTTCTGAACACATTGAGATACGTATCGTCAATGTCATGCTGCTCGTAGTCTTCAAGCTGGGTTAGGAGGGAGGGGACAAAGTTGAAGTTCTGCTTCATCCCCGGAAAACCTTCGAGCATTGAACCCATATCATAATAATCCTTCGTGCCGTGCAGGAGGGTCCACGGTAAAAGGTATTTCCCCGTAAAACTGTTCTTGTAGTAGGGTTGATGCATATGCCAGAGAAAAGAAATGTAAATGCCGTCCATAGGAATATTATCGCTTTCGGTCAATGACCATTAAGGACATTCGACCACCAGGTGATGAAACGTGACTTCCTCCGAAATTTCAATGATCCCGACACTTCCCTTCCCGGCATACCCACCTCGATAAGTCCCGGGATTAAAGAGGACAACACCCCTGCCCCGGCTCGTCATCTTGAGAGGCATATGGGAATGACCGAAGACTATGATATCGACGTCCGAAAAGGAATCGAGGACCCGGCTCTCGAGGCCTGCGGGAGAACCCCAGCCATGCATTATTCCGATACGCCTGCCGGCAATCGTCTCGATCCTCTTTTCGGGAAGAGATGCTCTCAGATCATGATCATCCATGTTGCCTCTCACGGCAAGAAGGTCCCAGTTGGACAGGTAATCAAAAACGCTGGACGAGGTCATATCGCCCGCATGGATAATTATCCCCACATCAGGGAAAAATGTCTTCATATTGCGCCTGAAAGCCTCTGTGGGATGTGTCAGGTGTGTATCTGAAATGACCGCGATCTTCATAAGCTGATTAACTCTATAAGAAAACGGTCAAACTGTCAAAAACAAAACAGGGACCTTGTTTCGTTTGTTTCCTTTCTTGCAGTTACGATACCCGGAACATCAGCCTGAGCAGAAAGGAAACAAAGCCCCTGCGTCATTGACAGGACGTCGTGCCGGATGTTAGACTAGATGATGAAATTATTCGGGAAAATCCCTTTGAAGTTCAATATATACCTTCTGAAGGAACTTTCCTATATCCTCCTTCTTTCTCTGGGTATCCTGACATTCATCCTGGTACTGTCGCGTCTGGGCAAGATCGCCGACCTCGTTATCAATAAGGGTGTCGGGATCAAAGACATTTTTTTTCTCATCACCTTTTCCATACCGCCATACCTGACATTCACGCTTCCCATGGCATTTTTGCTTTCTGTCATTGTGGTGCTCGGCCGGCTTTCAACTGAAAACGAGGTGCTTGTGTTGAAGGCGAGCGGGGTGAACCTCAAATGGCTCCTCCTTCCTATAGCGTCCTTAGGCCTTGTCATCACGAT
>DHQV01000055.1:23480-53215 GCA_002408185.1 Deltaproteobacteria bacterium UBA5329 | reverse complement strand
ATCACGATCTGCGGGCTTTTAAACACAAATTTCCTGTTGCCCCAATGTAGCGGCCTGTTCCGCGAAACCTTGATCAACGTTATCAAGAAAGGAATATCCGTCGATGATAAGGAGGGCATATTTAACGACAACGTCCCGGGGGTCGTCATCTATATCAATAAGGTCGACACCCGGAAGAGATTGTTGACAGGGATCGTCGTATCGGATGATCGCGACAGTAATATAAAACAAACCATTTCCGCACAGAACGGCTACGTAAATATTGATCCGGATACATTTGACCTGGCCTTTATGCTACAGAACGGCAGCCTGCACCGCTGGGAAAAAGCGACCGATACATACCGGAATGTAACCTTTCAAGATTACACGTTTACGATGAACCTGTCCCAAATGGTACAGACAGGCGGCGTGACCAGAAAATTGCCGTATGAAATGGACCGCGATGAATTAATGAAGTCTCTTGCGAACACGACAAACCAGGGCCACCGCTATGATCTGCTCCTCGAGATCTACAAAAAGATATCGCTGCCGCTTGCATCGCTCGCGTTTGTATTCCTGACCGTCCCGCTGGGGGTAAAACGCAAGACAGAGGGAAAATTCTCGGGTGCGCTTTACAGCCTGCTTCTGTTCGTTTTTTATTACATCCTGATGGCGATGACAGACGGCTTCGGAAAAAATGTGAATGCGCCTCCCGCCATTATCACATTCCTTCCCAATGTCGTGATCGCCGCTTTTGGTCTCTACCTGCTCAAGAACATAAACAAAGAAGAGCACGTTACTATATACCAGCGAATGAAATACGTGTGGGCTTACTGCATTGAAAAAGTTAAATAGATATCTCTTGTCGAGCGCCATCAAGTACTTGCTTATATCACAACTGGCCGGGATCAGTCTGTTCATGTTGATAGAGTTTTTTCAGCATACAGACCGCTTCACCAGGTCATTTCATGCATTTACAATGGTTCTCGCATATGTCCTGCTCCTCGTGCCCGGTTATTTCAACCTCATCCTCCCTCTCGCATTTCTCATTTCGATGTTGATCGTGCTTATTCTCATGATCCGCGGAAATGAAATGATCGTTGCAAGAACCTCCGGCATCAGTACTTTATCCCTGATGAAACCCTTCGTGGGGTTCTCGATCGTGCTTGTATTGTTGTCCTTCGTCTTGACCGAATGGATAGTTCCTTTATCGGCCAATGCCTCAAACTACATCTACCAGGTGAAAATAAAGGGGGAGGAATCCCATGTATTCATAAAGAATGACAGGATATGGTTCAAGAGGGATAACAGGATCTGCAATATTGATTTTTACGATACAAAAAAGGATATTATCAAAGGATTGACCGTACTGGAATTGGGTCCCGATTTCTCGGTACAGCAGAGGACCGATGCCGTAGGGGGAAAATGGCAGGACGGTTCATGGCATTTCACCGGCATATCTGTCAGGACATTCGACGAAAACGGGCATATAACGAAGCGATCGTACCCTGCTATGAGCAATATAATCAACGAGCCGCCTTCCGTATTCAAGGTCGTACAGCGTGATCCCGAGGAAATGAGCTATCGAGAATTGAGGCGCTATATCTCAAGGCTCAAAGCGGATGGCCACGACGTCAGGAGATACCTGGTGGATCTCTACAACAAACTGGCGTTCCCTTTTGTCAATCTCATTATGGTCTTTGCGTCATTTTCAGTTGGTTTGAGGTACGCAAAGACAAAACACGTGTCTAAGGGCGTTTTTTCGGGAATTATCGTCGGTGCCCTGTACTGGCTCTTTCACTCTGTCTCGCTATCGCTCGGTTATTCCGAGATATTCCCGCCCTTGTTTTCGGCGTGGTTCTCCAATCTGCTTTTTATTGCGTCCGGGGTCATTGGTATCGTAACCTTGAGGACTTAAGTCTCTATTATATATGTGTCGGTATGGATACAGGAAAGGAGTTTTGTTGTGCGAGCATATCTGGATATCGAAACTGACAGGAGGGGAAATATTTGCGTTGTCGGCCTCCTCGTCGAGAACAATGGTTTTCTCCAATGGTATGGCGATAGCATCCTGCCGGAGACGATCGAGCGGGAACTCTTGAATGTCAAGACCATTGTCACCTTTAACGGGGATCTGTTCGATCTGCCCCAAATGAAAAAATGCCTGAATATCGACCTGCAATCCAATTTTAAATCGCGGGACCTTTTCAAGGACAAGAAGAAGCTCGGTATAAAGGGCGGGCTAAAGCAGCTTGAAAAAATGTTTGGCATCGAACGCAAGACCGACGGGATAAACGGGTACCAGGCAATGTGGCTGTGGGAAAAATATAAAAGACATGGAAATGAAGAAGCCCTAAAATTGCTTCTCGAGTATAACAAGGAAGACGTCGTCAACCTCACCAGGCTTGAGGAAATCATGGATAATCTCGGGGGTGTCTTGCGATGATAGAGCAAAATTTCGTTATCGATTCACGTTACAATAAAATAAACGGCATAATGATCATTCCGGGAGAAGGCAGGCGGTATCCGTGTGCCATTCTTTCGCATGGCCTCTTAAGCTCAAAAGAAAGCTCGAAATATATGGCTTTATCCGGGTCATTTGCAGAAGCCGGGATAGCTTCCTGCCGTTTTGACTATCACGGTTGCGGCGAAAGCGGGGGAAACATCGAGGAGACCACCCTCTCCATCAGGTTGGATAATTTGAAGGTGGTCTTCGACCACGTCCTCGACCATCCCTCCATCGACCCGCGAAAGATCGGCATCATAGGAAGCAGTTTCGGGGGCTCGACAGGACTCCTGAAGGCGGCCCGCGATGAACGTGTAAAATGCCTTTCTTTATGGGCAACACCGCATATATTGGAAAACAAGGAAGACGAAACGATTGCCGATATCAAGTTCAAGCCGACAATATACACGGATTTCAATTCATACGATCTTCTCGAAGAAGCGAGAAAAGTCCAGCGTACCCTCGTCATACACGGTGACAGCGATGAGGTCGTTCCCTGCATCGAAGGGAAGACCATCTATAAATTCCTGAAAAAGCCAAAGGCGATCGAGATAATAAAGGGAGGAGATCACATTCTTTCCGTTGATGCCCATAGAACAAAGGCGATCAACCTAACCCTCAACTGGTTCCGCCGCTACCTGATATCCGACGGGGAGTGAAGTAACCAACCCCGGTCTTCGAGCCGGGTCCAACCACACCCATAGTCATCCAGGTCTTCTCTTTCCGTCATCCCTGGACAGGGAACCCTCCGGGTGGGCGGGATCCAAGGTTTTGTTTTTATTACATCTTTCTGTATTTAAATGTTGTGAACAATCAGGGAACTACATCAAAACCAAACCTTGGCTTCCTCCGTCAAGCGCAGGAATGACGAGGTGGGAGACCCGGATTCAGGATACCTTTAAGGGTAATTGGCGACGGGATGACGGAAACGGGAAAAGTCTGAAACTTGAAACAACCCCAAGGGGCTAAGCCCGTACGGGTTAGACCCGAAGGGTTATTCTTTGTGGTGTTTGTCTTGCCTCAGCTTTACCCTGTCCCGGATCAGGTCTCCAAGGACGTTGCTGAGGCCTATGCCCAGTGCAAGGGACATCGTCAGGACGATGCCCCCGAAGACTATCAGGAAGCTCACCGTAATGATCGTATTGCCCAATCCGATGTATTCGAAGACGATGCCGAAGGTGATGACGATAAGGAGGATCCTTACGGCCTTGGCGATGAAATCGCCGTATTTGATCCTGGCGTTTTCACAGGTGAGATAGATAATTCTACCCAGAAAGTTGCTGAATATGATGCCTATGATCAAGATCACCAAAGATACGATAATGTTCGGCAGGGCAGTGGAGATCCGGGAGGCGTATTCCGAGAACTGGGTGATCCCCATGTAATTAAGGCCGAACGAGAGGAAAAGGACTATAAATATCCAATAAACGATCTTGCTGAGTATAAGGGACGGCGGCGAGCGGATACCGCCTTTTTCGAGAAATGTGACGATCCCTGCATCCTGGGCCCACTTATCGAACCTGAAGAGAACAAGGGCCTTGCCAAGTAATTTTTTTATGAACCAGCTGATGATAAAACCCAGTATCATCACGATGACCATTACGATGATACTGAGAAAAACCTCCTGGAAATTATCAAAGAGATCAAGGAACATGTCTTGGAAAAACTTCATTATCTCTTGCATGGCAACATATTATGCAATGCGTGCAATCTCCTGTCAATGGAAATAGCGGGCTCACATTTTTTTATTGACATTCACCGGTTATTCGTTTAGGAAATTGTAGTAAAAATTTGAAAGGAGGGATTATTCATGCCTGCGAAAGTTGACCAAGATGCCTGCACAGGATGCGGAGCCTGTTCAGAGATCTGCCCCGCCGATGCTATCACAGTAGATGATACAGCAAAGGTCGATGCCGAACTTTGCACCGAATGTGGTGCATGTACAGAAGAATGTCCTGTTGAGGCTATTACACTGGACGAGTAATCAAAAACTGGATTAATTTCCAAATAATAAAAGGATGGGGTTTTCACCCCATCCTTTTATTTATCTTTATCTCTCTATAGCTACTTATTCCAAACCCTTCACAAGCACCTCTGAAAGGTCAAGAGCCTTCATCGTTTCGACCTTTTCCTTGTCCTTGATAGCGTCTTCCATCATTATAAGGCAGTACGGGCAGGCCGTTACGACGGTGTTTGCCTGTATGGCGATGGCCTCGTCGATCCTGGCATGATTGATGCGTTTGTGGTGCTCTTCCATCCACATCCCGCCGCCGCCGCCACCACAGCAGAAGCTCCGGTTGTGGTTCCTGCCCATTTCCTCGAATGACCCTTTCGTTGCCTTTTTGACGAGGCTTCTCGGTTCTTCGAATATACCATTGGCCCTGCCGAGGTAGCATGGGTCATGAAAGGTGACCTTTCCTTCGATGGCCGGGTTCACCTTGAGTTTGCCTTCTCTCATGAGCTTGGCGAGAAATTCTCCCTGATGGTAGACCTCAAAATTGCCGCCGAGCTGGGCATACTCTTTCTTGATCGTTGTGTAGCAGTGCGGGCAGGTCGTTATGATCTTCTTGATGCCTATTTCGTTCAGCATCTCAACGTTGCCCTGGGCCAAACCCAGGTAGTTCTCTTCATTACCGCAGCGCCGTGACGGGTCGCCGCAGCACATTTCGTCCGTGCCGAGGATACCGAAGTTGACGCCGGCCTGGTTCAATGCAGTGGCAAATGCCCGGGCGACCTTCCTGTTCCTGTCGTCAAGCGATGCGACGCATCCGACCCAGTACAGGTAATCGACCTCCTGCTCTGCGGCGTTCCTGATGTCGAGGCCTTCTGTCCATCCCAGTCTTTCCTTCTTGCCCATACCATACGGGTTCGAGTTCTTCATAAGGTTCTTGAAGAGGAGCTTCGTATCCGACGTCGTCTTGCTGAGCGTCAGGGTGAGGTAGCGCCGCATTTCTATATTCTTGTCGATCGTCGGTATCGAGACCGGGCAGTTGACCTGGCAGGCAAGGCAGTTGGTGCATGACCAGAGCGTCTGTTCCTCGATGACGGTATCTATCATGCCGTCCTCATTCTTGGCGCCGCCTTTGGCTACCCGTTCCCATTCACCTTTCAGGTCCTGAATGAACTTTTTCGGTGAAAGGGGTTTTTCGGTGGCGTACGCAGGGCAGAGGTCCTGGCAACGGCCGCAGCGCGTACACGCATCGAGGTCGAATATCTGTCGCCAGGTGAAACCATCGATCTGGTTGATACCGAATTCCTCGGCATTCTCAAAGTCTTCTATGGGCTGCAGTGCTCCGCGGTTTCCCTCAGGAACGTCCTCGACACCCCTGAACATCATATTCAGGGAAGAGGTGATGAGGTGGAGCATTCTCGAGTATACGATATAGGCGAGGAAACCGAACGACAGGACCATATGGATGTACCACATGGCCATGTGGGTCGCCTTGATCGATTCGGCAGGCATTGAAACGAAAAGGTACCCCGAGATCCATCCCAGGAAGCTCCATTTTTCATAGGCGTACGCCGGGTCGTTCATAAATGCGGCGATCCTTGCGCCCTCTGCGAGGAAACCGGTCACCAGGACAACAAGTATCCAGGCCAGTACAATGCCGTCATCCGGCTTCGTGTCGAGCCGGTCCGGTTTCTGCACGTAGCGCCTGAAGATCGCCATCAGTATGCCGATGATCGCGGCGAGACCGCCTACCTCAAGCAGGAATGAGAAAACGAGATAGAAGCCGCCCTTCAAGAATTTAACCTTGAACAAAAGGTCGGTAAAGTCGGCCTGGATAGCGACAAGAGCCGTTCCGACCGAAAGGATCAGGAAGCCCCAGAAGATGAAGAAATGCATCCAGCCGGGGAAGGCTTCGCGCAAGATCGATTTATGAAAGATGCCGTTGGCGATGAAGTAACCTATGCGCTCTCCGAGGCGCTTTTTGAATTCGATGTTAGCCGGCTTTCCGATCTTCCACATCGCATACCGCTTCTTTAAACCTAGGATCAGAACAATTGCGGTAATGATCAAGAACGCATAACTGACGTATTGCCCGGTATGTCCTACGTTCCACATTATTTCTCGTCCGACATCCATAAACTGTGCCTCCTGAGAGATTTTCGTATATTATCATGATAAAAGGCGTGTAAAATCAACAAAAATGTGCTTGATTTCACGAAGCACGTGCGAAGCCTGAGTCAAATTATCGTATTACGTTAACTAAAAACTAAACTTACCGCCTGGCCCGGGCAAAAAAAGGCGATTTTTCTTGACATGTTTGCCGCCCGGTTGGTATCGTAGACACTATATCCGACAAAGAGGGGTTCCATGAGAAGAAGCTTCGCTATCTGTGTATTCTGGCTCATTTTAATTTTTCTCGTAACACCATTTATAACTGAGGGAGCCCCCGTTAAAAACAAAGCAAAACGTACGGATCCATCCAAAAGCGTTTCCAAGAAGAACAGCGTCAAACAATCAAAAAAGGTAGCAAAAAGCTCGAGAAACAAACAGTACCGCCATGGAGCAAGAGGACAGGTCACGGAGGCAAAGGCAGAACCGGTCATTTATGAAAATGAGGGTGAATACATCGAGTACAAAGTGAAACGCGGCGATACGATCGACAAGATCGCAACACTGTTCAGCGTTGAAAAAGACGATCTTATCGAAACCAACGCACTTGCTTCAAAAAAGAAGCTTGCCCCGGGAAAGACCATACTGATCCCCAAAGTAATGGAGGACAACGATGACGGCGAAGCCATCGTGACGTTCAAGAGCGTCCCGATGAAGCCCTGGAAGAATAGCGACGAGAAATATATGCTCGTGAAGGTCGCAAAAAGCTTCCAGGGTGCTCCGTATAAATACGGCGGCAACACCGTGAGAGGGCTGGATTGTTCGGCATACGTCAAAAAAATCTATGAGATCTTCGACGTACAGCTTCCGAGGAGCGCCCGCGAACAGTATAAGGTCGGCACCAGGGTCGGCAGAAGTGATCTCGCAGTCGGAGACCTTGTATTCTTCAAGACCAGGCGCTACGCCAAATATCCCACCCATGTGGGCATTTTTATCGGCGATGGCAACTTTATTCACGCTTCCTCGGGGAAAGGACGTCTGGGTGTAAAGATCGATTCGCTCAATTCGGACTATTATTCGGGGGCATACATTGGTGCGACCCGCATTAAAGGCAACTCCGACAATGTTATCCAGGGGTCCGGCAATGTCCCGGTTGCAGACAAATCAAGCAACAATTCTTAGTTTTTCTATGTGATCTTACGAATTATTCCCGTTATTTTCGCTCTATTCTTATACATCACGGGGCATATTGCGGTCACCGCTCGTTGGGATGCGCTCATCTCCTTCTTTTTCGTTACATCCTGGTGGGCCTACATTATAATCCTTGACTCGATCGTCTCGTTAAGATCGGGTAAACCAATGTTCCTGAACAGAAACCTGCCCGAAATGGTCGTGATATCATGCGGTTTCTGGTGTGTCTTCGAACTCGTTAATCTTCGCCTGGAAAACTGGTTTTATGTCAATATCCCGTTTCAGGCGCCGGTACGCTATGCCGGCTACCTTCTCGCGTACGGAACGGTCATCCCCGCCATCTGCCTCACAGCGGCCGTGGCCGACACTTTCTTCGCATCCATACGGACACGCCCGTTCACGGTGCGGTATTATGCAACACGGGCAATAACGGCAGGCATCATCCTGTTCGTCCTGGCGCTCCTCGTGCCGGGATATCTCTTCGGCCTGGCCTGGGTTTTCGGGATATTCCTGACCGACGGCATAAATTACCGTACCGGGCACAGGTCATTTATGGCCGATCTAGAAAAAGGCAGTCCCGGACGGCTGCTGGCCGCGCTCGCCTCAGGCCTTATCTGCGGGATATTGTGGGAAAGCTGGAATTTCATCTCTCCTGTGCGGTGGATCTACACCGTTCCTTTTTTCGAAGGAATGAAGGTATTCGAAATGCCCGTCATCGGATATATCGGTTTTCCCGTCTTTGCAGTGGAAACGGTTGCCTTTTTCGATCTCCTGAACGGTCTCCGAAAAAAAACTACCCTGCGCGCGGCAGTCTTAGGAGTTGCGGTGCTGATATCCGCCATGTCGTTCCCCCTGATCGACCGCTGCACGGTGTTCTCTTATACTGCTCCGGTACGGGACCTTTCCTTTTTGACGGAAGCTACCAAAAGAAGATTGCTGGATGCCGGCGCGAAGACAAATCTCTCGATAGACCCCGGAATGCTTGAGCC
Organism: Deltaproteobacteria bacterium UBA5329; assembly: GCA_002408185.1. Taxonomy (GTDB): domain Bacteria; phylum Desulfobacterota; class Syntrophorhabdia; order Syntrophorhabdales; family Syntrophorhabdaceae; genus Delta-02. The sequence goes on along the minus strand of DHQV01000055.1, from coordinate 44,490 downwards.
GAACGAGGCGGATACGCTTCGATTCGTAAACATGAAGGGCCTGGGATACGCGAATTATCTGAAATTGAAACGCGGCGGGGTAAGCCGTGCCAGGGACCTGAAAGACATGGGCGACCGGCAGCTTCGCCGCATCCTGAATGAGGAAAACCTGCGCCGGGTGCACGTCTATCAGGACGCCGCGAAGAGATATTGAATATTGACATGGCACGGTATCTATGGTGAAATAGCAACCAGCATGGCGCGGAAAAAAGAAAAGGACATTATTCGTCAGCCCGATATACTGATGCAGGCCTATGAGTGGGCCATGATGTATATCCGTGAAAATACCCGTCAATGCATTTACGGGCTCGCAGCCCTGTGTATCGTAGCGGCGGCCGTAGCGTCATATTTCATTTATTCCCATTACCAGGACAGGAAAATACAGTACCAGCTCTCACGGGGGATCATGGCGATGGATGTATACGCACAGACCAGGTCAAAGGCCGAAATTGCAAAAGCCGAAGACATATTTCAAAAGATCGCGGCCCATGCCGGTGGAAAACCCCGTTATATTTCCAAACTATACCTCGCCAATATCAACATGATAGAGGGTAAGCGCGAAGACGCCCTCAAGATGTACCGGGATGTCTCTAAAAATTCATCGAACGACACCCTGACCTACCTTGCAAACCAGGCAATACAGAATTTAGAGAAAAAATAGAAACCGGCGAAAAGAAACTTGGATCCCGTAGTCAAGCACCGGGATGACGGACAGAGGTAAAAGTCTCGCCTTTAGCCGTCTGCCTTTCGCCTTTCGCCTACAGGTACAGAGCTTTCACTGGCTCGTATTTCGTCCCCTCTATCGCCGGATATATCCCGGCGAGGATGCCGATCACCATGCTGATGAAAAGGGCGAGCGGTATGTTCATGGATACCACCATCGGGAACCCTCCTATAAGGTCAACAAGGATCGTAACGATAAACCCTGCGATTATTCCGCCGACGCTGCCAACAACCGCTACGATCAGGGATTCCGAGAGAAACTGTATTATGATGTCCCGTTTTTTTGACCCAACCACTCTTCGGACACCAATTTCCATTTTTCTTTCCGATACAGACAGGAGCATAATGGCAAAGATCCCCAGACCTCCGATGAGGAACGATACGGTTGAGGCAATGATCGTCAGGACGGATACGAGCCGTATGCCCTCTTCCTGGGTCCTCAGGATATCCTCCATCGTGAATAGTGAAAAATCATCCTTCTGCCCGGGCCCGGTATTGTGGATCTTCCGTATGAACACTCTCAAGGCCGTCTTCATGCCTGCCATTGAATACCCGTCCTGCACCTGGACATAGATCCCCTTTATGTAATCGACATTATTGTACCGCCGCATAAAGGCATTGATCGGCACATACACCTGCATATCCTGGTCCTGGCCTGCAAAATCTGCCCCCTTTTCCTGCATGACGCCGACAACTTCCGTAGGAACCCGGAATATAAGTATATTCTTGCCTATAGGGTCTTCTGAGGAAAAGAAATTTTCGTATACTTTGAACCCTATCACAGCCTTTTTTTCTGCCTTCACTTCTTCGGTCCCGGTGAAAGACCTGCCTGCTGCAAGATCTATATTCCGTATGTCAAAGATCTTGTTCGGAACACCGGCGACCGTCACTGTAAGCGTATTTTCCTTATATCGCGCCGTATAGCTGGCATCACAATACGGGACCACTTCGGCAACACCCGGAACAGACTCCTTTATCAATTGTGCATCCTTCAGTCTCAGCGTTCTCGATTCGGAGAATTGGCGGGCGCTTCGTCCCGCCGTAAATACTTGACCTGCCCGGACAATGATGAGGTTCTTCCCGAATCTTCCAATCTCAGCTTCTATCTTTTTCTTCATTCCATTGCTGATATTTCCAAAAGCGACCAGGCTCATGACGGCGAATAGTATGCCAAGCAGCGCGAGGGTCATTCTCGCCTTGTGGACAACGAGGTTTTGAAGGGCTATTCTCAGGTAAAATGATATCTTGTGGATCATCCGCGAATGGCCTCGATGGGTTCGATCCGGCTGGCCGTAAGCGCCGGCTTCAGTCCGGACAGAACGCCGGTCAGAAAACTGAAGAAAAGTGCGAAGACCACCACTTTCAATGAAAACATCATCGGGATATCGAACAGATTTTCGAAAGTGCTTCCGAGAACAACACTGAGCAGTATTCCGGCGACGCCGCCAATGAACGTTATGAGTACCGATTCGAACAGGAAGGACAGCAGGATGCCCTTCCGGGTCGCGCCGTAGGCCCTCCTGATCCCTATATCCTTTTTACGTTCCTGGATGTTCAGATAGAAGAGGTTTGCCAGGACAAAGCCGCTCACGACAAGGGCGACCACGGCGGCGGTCCCCAGAAAAAGAAGGAGCGAGCCTGAAATTACGGTTACGAACGCCAGGATGTCCTTCGAGCTCCTCAGTGTAAAATCATCATCGAGGCTGCCTTGCAGACCGTGACTTTGCCTTAAGGTGATACGGATATCTTCTATCGTCCTGTCGAGGTCCCTGTTTGTTTTCACGCGCACCAGGCTCAAATAACGTTTTTCGTTCACTATACGGGATGTCACCGTGGTCAGCGGCATTATGATCCTGTCATCGACATGCGGCCCGCCGAAACTGCCTCCTCTTTCCTCCAATACGCCGATAACACGCGTGGGGAGCTTGCCGACGAGTATTGTTTTTCCCAGTGGATCTTCGTCCTTGAACAATTCGTCGTACACCCTGGCCCCTATTACGCAGACAGCCCCGGCATTCGCGTAGTCTTCCGCCGTATACGTAACTCCAGTCTGAAATTTCCATGCCAGTGAATCAAAATAATTCGTTGTCGATCCAATGACGAGGGTTTGCCAGTTCCTGTCCCGATACCGCATCATCACATTCCGGGCCGAATATACCCGCATCAGATCGTAGATGCCTTCCACACGCGCGATCAGGTCAGCGTCTTCGACTTTCAGCGTACTCGTACGTATCCTCGCCGCCCGTTGTTTTTCCCCGACCCCGAAGATCATGATCGAATCAGGCCCCAGCATCTCAAAGATCTCCTGCGCCTTTTTATTCGCTCCGTCGATTGTCGTGACTATGATGCAGATGGAGAGTATCCCAAGGGCGATCCCGGAAAATGAAAAAACGGCCCTTCCCCTGTAGTAATAGAGGATCCTTATTACTTCCTCAACAAATTCTTTAAGTTGTGATATCTTCTGAAATAGCGCCATCCTCTATCCTGACCAGACGTTTTCCAAAGGTAGCCAGTTTGGGGTCGTGGGTGACGACAATTATGGTTTTCCCTTCGTTATTGAGCATTTTAAAGAGGTGCATTATCTCTCCGCCCGTCTTTGAATCCAGGGCCCCGGTCGGTTCATCCGCCAGTATAAGCTCAGGGTCGTTGACGAGCGCCCTCGCGATCGCCACGCGCTGTTGTTCGCCCCCCGAAAGCTGGGCCGGTTTATTGTGGACCCTGTGTTCGAGCCCGAACTTTGCAAGGAGGCCTTTCGCCTTTTCCCGCGGATGTTTTATACCCTTCTTCGAGTAGACAACGGGTATCAGGACATTTTCTATAGCGTCAAGATAGGGAAGCAGAAAGAACTGCTGAAAGACAAAGCCGATGTACCTGTTCCTCATATCCGCAAGGGTTTCATCGTTGAGCCCGCCTACATCGATATTTTCAAAGGTGTAGCGACCCTCTGTCTGCTTGTCGAGAAGGCCGACGATATTCATGAGCGTTGTCTTGCCTGAACCGGATACGCCCATTAGGACGACGAACTCACCCCTGGATATTTTCAGGTCAATACCTTTGAGTATCTGCAGCTCCCTGTCACCCACAAAATAACTTTTCTTTATGTCCTTAAGATCGATCACTTTCGGGGGCCCGCGTTATTTTGGGGCTTCTTTGCGGCCGGTGCGACGGCAGGCACAATGATCTCCTGGCCTTCGGCAAGTCCGGATATTATTTCGGTGTATGTCTGGTCCCTGACCCCGGGCACAACTTCCTGCCGGACCGTTTTACCCCCGGACCTCACGTAAACCACATTTTTTCGGTCCTCGAACCGTACAGCCCCATTCGGGACCACGAGAACGTTCGATCTCTCTTCGATCATGATCTTCACGTGGCCCGTCATTTCCGGCTTCAACGTCAGGGCATCTGCGGGGTCTATTTTAACTATGGCAAGGTAATACACGATATTTTCCTTGATTTCGGGCTGGGGATAGATACGGTCTATGACCCCCTTGTATATCCTGTCGCGATAGGCGTCGACCCAGTATTCTATCTTGAGCCCGGGCTTGACCCTGCCGATATCGGTCTCATCGACGTAGATCCACATTTCCAGCCTGGAGGGATCGATGATGGTTATCAGATTGGGGGCGGACAATCCCGATACTACCGTTTCACCTTCCTGCGTCGCCACGGCCGAGATATAACCTGAGATAGGTGCAAAGATCTTCGTGTAGCTGTGGCTGACCTTAAGGGCTTTCAGCCTCTCATTTGCCTCCCTCACCTTTGCCTTCCCGAGGTCTACCTGGGCCCGGGAAACATCGAACTCACGTTTCGCCTTTTCAACGCTGTCCTTTGTTGTGTATTCCCTGGCCAGCAGGCGCTGCTCCCTTTCCCAATTAGACTGGTTGTATACATCCTGGGCCCTTTTTGCCTCGAGGTCCCTGCGCTGCTCCTCAACGGCAGCCTCGGCATTGCGGATATTCGCAAGGATCTCACGATCGTCGATCTCGACGATAAGATCACCTTTCCTGACAAAATCGCCCACCTGGAACCTGAGCCTGTTGAGGGTGCCGGTTGCACGGGTGCCCACCTTGACTATGGCGCCAACCTGGGCCTTGATGATCCCCGTCTGTTCCGTAGAATGCGTCACATTGGCCCTTTTTACCGTGAAAGGCTCTCCGGCCTTCTCCTTGTCTCCTTTTCGGGTAAAGATAAATACAAGGAGCGCTATTATGCACAGGCCGGCAACGATGTATATTACCTTCCTTTTCATCAGAAACGGTCCTCTATGTAGGCCGCCTTCTGAAGGGCAGACAGTGAAACACGCGCCCTCGCCAGTGAGCCGACATAATTCTCGTTGGCCGCGGCAAGATCTTTCTCGCTCTGGAGGAGATTCAGGATGTCACCTTTTCCCTCGAGGTATTCTCCATACAGCTGATTGAAATTTGACGTCGCTTCGCGCACGAGTTCGGTATACATGCTAATGTCGTCGAGGCTCAATTCGTATTCTTTCAGGGCTTTCGCTATATCGAGGCTCGTCGTTCTCTTCGTTTCGGCCAGTCTCTGCCTCGCTGCGTTCACACCGCTCATTGCGCTCTGCATGTTGTAATACCGTCCGACGCCGTCAAAGAGAGGGAACGTAAAACTGATTATCACGGCATCGCTCCTGCCTTCCGGGAAAAAACGGGTGTCCTGTCTCGATTGCTGGAGCGAACTGTCGATCCTGGGATACCAGGCGGCCTTCGTCTGGTCGTAGACGCTCATCAGTCTGTCAACTTCCTTCTGCCGCGCTATGATCTCCGGTTTTACCGTGAGCGCCCTGTCATTCAAGGTATTGTAATCGCCCCGGTATGACGGCGCTGTAAGCGGGCCTTCCACATCGAATGGGTCCTTGACCTCGACAATGATCAGGGAACGTACGATCTCCAGCGCCTTTTCGTATTCCTTGCGTGCCTTTTGGAGATCTATTTTGGCATTGAGCAGGCGAACCTCGGCCTGTAACAGTTCACTTTTTTTCGCGACACCTTCCTCATAGCGTCCGCGGATGAGGTTGTATATTTTCTGGGAAGCCTGGCATGCCTCCTGCCTCTTCCCTACGACCATTTTCGCACCAAGAGCTACATAAAACGCGCTTTTGATTGTAAAGAGAACATCTTCTCGGACGCTTTTAAATATTTCCTTTTCCCGTTCCCACGCCGAGAAGGCCCCCCGCCTCTTCGCAAAACGTTCGCCTCCGTCGAATACCTGCCAGGAAATGGTACCGGTGAAAGTGTACACGTTCCTGGAATCGGTCGTATCGGTGAGATTGCTCGTGTATGCGCTTGTCGGCACCGCGGATGATATCGTCCGTATGTAAGAAGAACCAATATCGAACCGCGGTAAAAAGGGATCGATGGAAGACATATAGGAAAAACGCGATGCCCTGACGAACTCACTTTGTTCTTTGATGACGTACGATTCGCCAAGACCGCTCTTTACTGCCTCATCGAGGGTGATAGACCATGCGGGCTGTGACAAACCGGCGCAACAGGTAAAGGCGACCGTGAAGAGGAGAACACGGTGCAATAAACGAATATTTATCGATATCATCGCTGGCGGCCTCTTATATGCTGAAACGAATTGACACTCCCATCCCCTGAAGGAGAGAGGTCCTCCCGGCTGGGTTATAGTTTATTGTATCACAACCATTGACGTCTCACAATCGAAAGAGGCCTGCAGGGTTGCCCGCCCCCGAAGGTCAACGGGACAGCATGGCGCTTCCGATATTCTTGCTTTGCCAGCCTCCACCGAGGGCCTTGACCAGAAGCACACTTGCGGACATACGGCGGCCCAGGATATTGATCAATGTCCTTTCGCTGTTCAAGGCGGCAGCCTGCGCCACTGTCACGTTGAGGTAATTGACCAATCCTTCTTTATATTGATTGAGGGAGATCTCGAGGAATTTTCGCGCGGCGTTCACTGCTTCGTCCTGTGCCCGTGACTCCTGCTCGAGGATCCTGAGCGCCGCAACATTGTCCTCAACCTCCTGAAATCCCGTGAGCACGACCTGACGATAGGAGGCAACGGCCGCATCATATGCAGCCCGCGCCTCATCGCTCAACGCGCTTCTGTAGCCCCCATCGAAAACGGTTTCCGTTACCGACGGCCCGACTGCCCAGATGCGGCTTGGCCAGGTCAGCCAGTCGGAACTGCTCGAACTCTCGTATCCTCCCGTCGCGCCCAGGCTGACCGTCGGGAAAAAAGCCGCCACGGCCACGCCGATGCGGGCATTCGCCGCCTTGACCCTACGCTCCGCCGCGGCTATATCGGGCCTGCGCTCGAGCAGTTCCGACGGGATGCCGACAGGTATGTCCGGGGGCGACATGATGCCTGTCTTGACAGGGATCGAAAAAGTGGATGCCGGTTTGCCTGCAAGCAGGGCAATGGCGTGCTCCAACTGCGTCCTCTGAACACCGACGTCGAGCGCCTGGGCCTGTGTCGTTTTCAGCTGGGCCTCGGCCTGCAGCATGTCTGCCTTGGACACAATACCGCACTCATACTGGTTCCTCGTCAATTCGAGTGACTTCTTGAACGCCTCTGTTGTCTCGTCCAGAAGCTTTTTCTGCACATCGGATATCCGAAGCTGGAAATAAGCGAGCGCCAACTCCGCCTGGGAGCTCAGTCGCATCGCTTCAAGGTCCGCAGCGCCGGCCTCGGCGCCTGCCCGTAGAGCTTCGACGGTCCGGCGGATGCGTCCCCAGAGGTCCAGTTCCCAGGACACGTTTACAGGCAAAAGGTAATCGGAAGACAGGCCGCTCGACGTTCCGGTGTTGCGCGAAACATTTGCCGACCTCTGGGAGCGCGTGAATGATGCACCGGCAACGACCGCGGGGAAGAAGCTTGACCTGGCGGCCTCAACCAGCGCGCGGGCTTGCCGGAATTGCGCTTCCGCAACACGCACGTTCTGGTTCGAGATGTCGACCTGGTTTTCGAGGGCGTTGAGGTCATCATCACCGAATATTTCCCACCAGGGGCCGCGGGCGGCATCGTCGCCGGGCTGTGCGACCTTCCAGCCGTCCGTCTCCTTGTACTTTTCCGGCACGGTCACCCCGGGTTTAACATAATCCGGCCCCACCGCGCATGCCGCGAGGAGCGCAAGAAGAACTGCGGCCGGTAACAGAGTAAAAAACCGGCCTGCCCTTGCACATTTCCTGAAGTGAGCGTATCTTTCCCTGGTCCTTATGGAAAATATGGCCATCACATCACATATCATAATCACCTCAATGCATGGCGAAGCCTGCCCGTCCGTATTATATCGCGGTTCATGCGCCTGATAAACCCTTTCGTTTGCCTTTGCACCATATTCTGAACCGGTCAAGGTAAAGGTACATTACCGGCGTCGTATAAAGGGTAAGCATCTGGCTGATCACAAGGCCGCCCACAATGGTGATGCCGAGGGGCCGCCGCAGCTCTGACCCTACGCCCGATCCCAATGCCAGCGGGAGGGCACCGAGAAGAGCTGCCATGGTGGTCATCATGATAGGACGGAACCTCAAAAGGCATGCCTCATAGATCGCATCCTCGGGACCTTTCCCCTCTCTGCGCTCTGTTTCCAGGGCAAAGTCGACCATCATGATGCCGTTCTTTTTCACAAGGCCGATGAGCAGAAAGAGCCCGATGAGACCTATTAAACTCAATTCCACACGGCAGATGAGCAGCGCAAGCAGTGCCCCCACCCCTGCCGAAGGCAGGGTGGACAGGATCGTTATGGGATGTATGTAGCTTTCGTAGAGTATGCCGAGAACGATATAGACCGTCAGGAGGGCGGCAACGATCAGAAGGGGTTGGTTGGCCGCTGCGTCTTTAAACGCCTGCGCGGTGCCGGAAAAACTGCCCCGGACACTCGAGGGAAATCCCATTTCCTGCTTGGCTTTTTCGATCGATGCCACCGCATCTCCCAGGGGCACTTTCGGTGCAAGATTGAAGGAGACCGTCACGGAGGGGAATTGTCCCTGGTGTGCTATGGCAAGGGACGTGGGGACCGGGTCGAATCGAGCAAAAGCGCCAAGCGGCACCATTGCACCCGGGGCGGACTTGACGTAAATTTCCTTGAGCGTATCCGGGCTTTGCCAGAAACGAGGTTCAACGACCATTACCACGCGGTACTGGTTCAGAAGTGAGTAAATGATGGAAACCTGGCGCTGCCCAAAGGCATCGTAGAGAATATTGTCTATCATTGCAGCAGTCACTCCAAGCCGCGAGGCGGTATCCCGGTCGATCGTCAGCATGGCCTGCAATCCTTTCACCTGCTGGTCGCTGGCCACATCGACAAGTTCAGGAAGGGTCCGCATTCTCTGGACAAGGAGCGGGGCCCACTCGTAGAGCACGGAGATCTCCGAGGCCTGGAGGGTGTACTGGTACAGGGCAGTGCCCCCTCTTCCTCCGATACGCAGGTCCTGTACGGCCTGAAGATAGGTAGCCGAACCCGGCAGTCCTGCCAGTTTTTTACGGAACCCCGACATGATCTCCGTCAGGCTTTTTTTCCGCTGCTCAAAAGGTTTCAGCGTGATAAACAAATTTGCGGTGTTCGAGGCGCCCCTGCCGCCGCCCGTAAAACCGGCCACGTACTCGACCTCAGGGTCTTCTTTAATTATGTCCACTACGGTTGTCAGTTTTTTTTCATGGCCTGGAAGGACACATTCTGTTCCCCCTGGATCGTGCCCCGGATACGACCGGTATCTGTTTCCGGGAAAAAACCCTTGGGCACGATAATAAAAAGGCCCACATTGATCATGAACGTTGCCAGTGTAACACCGAGCATCAGGCGCGAATGGCGCAGGGCCCACCTGAGCGTCACATCGTAAAGGCCCTTCATCCGGTTGAACATGTTTTCGCTCGTCCTGTAAAGCCAGTGATGGCTATAGCTTTTCTCAGGCCTGAGTAGATAGGTGCACATCATGGGCGTCGTAGTGAGCGAAACGGCAAGCGAGACGAGAATCGCTGCGGAAAGGGTCACGGCAAATTCACGGAACAGGCGGCCCACCATGCCGCTCATGAGGAGGATGGGAATGAATACAGCAACGAGCGAGATGCTCATGGAAAGGACCGTAAAGGTGATCTCCTTCGACCCGCGCAGCGCCGCTTCGCGTGGGGACAGTCCCTTTTCCATGTAACGGGTGATGTTCTCGAGAACCACTATGGCGTCGTCCACGACAAATCCGGTGGCGATGGTCAGTGCCATCAAAGAGAGATTATCGAGATTGTAGTCACACAGGTACATGATCCCGAACGTGCCGATGAGTGACACGCCTACGGCGACAGCAGGGATGACGGTTGAGCGAAGGCGCCTCAGGAAAAGGAAGACCACCATGATGACGAGGCCCGCAGAAATAATGAGTGACTCTTCGACATTCTTGAGGGAGCCCCGTATGGGCGGTGTACGGTCCTGAACGACCAGGACCTTTGCGCTCCCGGGCAAGGCCGCCGCCACTTGAGGGAGAATTTCCCGGACCCGGTCTACGGTTTCGATGATATTTGCGCCTGGCTGGCGGAAGACTATTACCATGACGGACGGTTTGCCGTTCATGAGTCCCGCCGTATTCACATCCTCCACCGAATCCGTCACATTGGCCACATCCGACAGCTTTACCGCGGCGCCTGACCGGTATGTGACGATCACATCGCGATATTCCCGTGCCTTCTTGAGCTGATCGTTGGCTTTGATCTCCCACGTCCTCGTATCGTCGGAGACCTGTCCCTTCGGCCTGTTCACATTGGTGGATGCCAGCACTCCGCGCACGTCCTCCAGGCTGATCCCGTACTTGTTCAGCATCGTCGGGTTCAACTCCACGCGGACGGCCGGGAGTGAACTGCCCCCGACGAATACCTGCCCTACCCCTTCCACCTGCGATAGTTTCTGCTGCATTATGGTGGTAGCCACATCATACAACTGCGGAGTGCCTATCAGGTCTGACTGGAGGGCAATAAGAAGGATGGGGGCATCGGCGGGGTTGACCTTGCGGTAGGTCGGATTATTGGGAAGGTTCGGCGGCAAGAACCCGCGGGCAGCGTTGATCGCAGCCTGCACATCGCGGGCTGCGCCATCGATGTTGCGGTCCAGATCGAACTGCAGCGTGATGTTCGTGGTACCCCGGAAACTTGTGGACGTCATTTCGGTCACACCCGCAATACGCCCGAACTGGCGCTCTAAAGGCGCGGCAACGGATGTCGCCATAGTCTCCGGGTCTGCCCCGGGAAGGCCTGCAGATACCTGGATGGTCGGGAAATCTACCTGGGGCAGCGGGGCGATAGGCAATAAATGGAAGGCGATCATCCCGGACAGCACGATCCCGAGGGTAATAAGGGTTGTGGCAACAGGTCTGCGGATAAAGACAGCCGGGAAATTCATCGATGCTCAGGACTTTCTTCTTCACGGCCCGCTTTTGCGGAACTCATGAATCGGATCCGTTTTGCCAAACGGTCAAACGCAAGATAGATGACGGGTGTTGTATAAAGGGTCAGCACCTGGCTGATGATCAGCCCGCCGACAATGGTGATGCCGAGGGGACGGCGGAGTTCCGACCCCACCCCTGTACCCAGTGCGAGAGGAAGGGCGCCGAGGAGGGCAGCCATGGTGGTCATCATGATAGGGCGGAACCTGAGGAGCGAAGCCTGGTAGATCGCTTCCCTGGGACTTTTCCCTTCCGTTCGCTCGGCATCGAGGGCAAAATCCACCATCATGATACCGTTTTTTTTCACGATGCCGATCAGCAGGATGATGCCGATAAGGGCGATGACGCTGAATTCGGAACGGCATGCCATAAGCGCCAGGATCGCCCCGACCCCCGCTGATGGCAGAGTGGACAGGATGGTAACGGGATGAATATAGCTTTCGTACAGAATCCCGAGAACGATGTAGACGGTCACGAGGGCTGCGAGGATCAGAAATGGTTCATCCTCGAGGGATGTCCTGAATGCCTGCGCGGTTCCCTGGAAACTGCCCATGATGCTGGCCGGGAAACCCATTTTTTTCTCCGCCGATTCTATAGCGGCGACCGCATTACCGAGGGCCGCACCGGGTGCCAGGTTAAAAGAGATGGTCGCGGCGGGGAACTGTCCCTGGCGGCTGATAACAAGCGGTCCCGTGGTCTCCGAGGTCTTGATAAATGCCCCGAGCGGCGCCTGTCCCCCGTTCGTGCCCCGCAGGTATAAATTCTGCAATGCCTCGGGGCCCCTCTGAAAGTCCGGTTTGACAGCCAGCACGACACGGTACTGGTTCAACTGGGTAAAGATCGTGGAGATCTGCCGCTGGCCAAAGGCATCGTAGAGGGCATCATCGATCATCTGCGGCGTTATACCGAGCCTCGAGGCTGTGCTCCGGTCAAATTCGACAAACAGCTGGAGGCCCCTGTCCTGCTGGTCACTGCTTACGTCGCGAAGATCTGGATGGTCCTTGAGCGATTCAACGAGCCTGGGGGTCAGTGTATTCAATTCATCGAGATCGGGGTCCTCAAGCGTGTATTGATACTGGGTGCGGGTAACCCGTGCATCGACAGTGAGGTCCTGTACCGGCTGCATGAAAAGCGTGATCCCTTCGACCTTTGCCAGTTCGGGCTTAAGCCTCCTGATCACCTCCGAGGCGCTCGCATCTCTTCGGGATCTGGGTTTGAGATTGATGAGGACCCTACCGCTGTTGAGCGTGACATTCGTTCCGTCGATCCCAATGAATGACGAGAGGCTTTCGACTGCCGGGTCCTTGAGGATCACCCTCGCGAGCGCTTGCTGACGCCCGGCCATGGCGGTGAAGGAAATGGATTGAGGAGCTTCCGATATTCCCTGTATGACTCCCGTATCCTGGACCGGGAAAAAACCTTTCGGAACAAAATAAAATAACACGAGCGTGAGCGCCAGCGTGCCGAGTGCTACCCAGAGCGTGGCCCGCTGACGTTCCAGGACCCATGTCAATGTCTTTCCGTAAAAGCCGATCACCCTGTCGAAGTATTCCTGCGATGCCCGGTAAAATCTTCCCCGTTTTTCCTCTGTCGACGGCTTGAGCAGCTTTGCACACATCATCGGCGTGAGAGTCAATGAAACGATAGCGGAAATGACTATGGTGATACCGAGGGTTATCGCAAACTCCCTGAACAGGCGCCCCACGACTTCCCCCATAAACAATAGGGGAATGAGCACGGCGACAAGGGACACGGTCAAAGACAGAATGGTAAATCCTATCTGGTTGGACCCTTTCAGGGCAGCCTCGAGCGGAGGGTCTCCCGCTTCGATGAACCTCGCCACATTCTCGATCATGACAATGGCATCATCGACCACGAAACCGGTGGAGATGGTGAGCGCCATCAGGGAAAGATTGTTCAGGCTGAACCCCAGGAGATACATGGCACCGAAGGTGCCCACAAGTGAAAGCGGGACAGCCACGCTGGGGATGATGGTTGCATGGATGCTGCGGAGAAAGAGGAACATGACCATGACGACGAGCACCACCGCAAGTATCATCTCAAACTGCACATCACGCACCGATGCCCGGATCGTGGTGGTCCTGTCGGTCAGTACGGAAACCTTTACGGACGGCGGCAGGGCTCCCTGAAGCTGCGGAAGGACTTTTTTTATCTGGTCGACGACCTCTATAACATTGGCGCCCGGTTGCCGTTGAATGTTGACGATAACTGCGGGAGAGTTGTTCATCCAGGCTGCCTGCCTGACATTTTCGGCATCGTCGATAACATCGGCGACGTCGGAAAGCCTCACAGGTGCGCCATTACGATAGGCGATGACGAGAGAATGATAATCCTTGCTGGAGAAGAGCTGGTCGTTGGCGCCAATGATATAGGACAGGCGGGGACCGTCGAAGCTCCCTTTCGCCTGGTTGACGTTGGAGGCTGTGACAGCAGCCCTTACGTCCGCCAGGGTCAGACCGTATGCCGCGAGGGCGGTCGGATTGGCGTGGACCCTTACGGCAGGCCGTTGCCCGCCGCTTATGCTCACCAGTCCGACTCCGGGGAGTTGGGAGATCTTCTGTGCAAACCGGGTATCCGCCAGGTCCTCCACCTTTGACAGGGGCATCGTGTCGGAAGTCAAGCCGAGCGTCAGTATCGGCGCGTCAGCCGGGTTGACCTTGCTGTACACGGGCGGGATCGGGAGGTCTCTGGGCAGATAGGTAAAGGAAGCGTTTATGGATGCCTGGACCTGCTGTTCGGCGACATCGAGGCTCAGGTCCAGGCTGAACTGTAGTGTTATGGTCGAACTGCCGCTCGAACTCGTCGAGGTCATCTGGGTCAGGCCCGGCATTTGGCCGAACTGACGCTCCAGCGGGGCCGTAATGGACGAAGCGATGACATCCGGGCTTCCGCCCGGGTAAAAGGTCCGCACCTGAATGGTCGGATAATCCACCTGGGGCAGGGCGGACACCGACAGCTGTTTGTACGCGACGGCACCGCTTAGGAAGATCGCGATCATAAGGAGCGTTGTCGCGACCGGCCGGAGTATGAAAAGACGGGAAAAGTTCATCAACGGCCTTTTTGAGAAGTCTCAGGCCGGTCCGGCTTCGGCGCCACCTGTGACCCCTCCACGAGCCTTTCCGCACCATCCGTCACAACCTGTTCCCCGGGTGAAACCCCCGTTTTGATAGAAGCCAGGCCGTTCTGCGTGTCGTCGACGGCAACCTTGCGGACCGCGACCGTCCGGTCCTGTCTCACCACATAAACGAAGGTGCCCTGCGGGCCGCGTTGTATGGCGGATGCAGGCACAATGGTAGCCCCTGCTTTGACATCGACAAGCAGCCGCGCATTCACGAACTGATTCGGGAACAGCTCGCCCTGCTTGTTGGGAAAGACCGCTTTGAGCCTGACGGTCCCCGTGGCCGTATCGATCTGGTTGTCAATGGTCAGCAAAGAGCCCGTGGCGAGCTTCTCTTTTTGCTCACGGTCGTAGGCATCGACGGGTAATTTCGCGTTTGTCTTGAAACGGCGCAACACCTTTTGAACATTTCCCTCCGCAATGGGGAACACAACGGTCATCGGTTCAAGCTGGGTGATCACCATGAGGCCATTCGTATCGCTCGCGCGGACCATGTTCCCGGGGTCCACGAGGCGAAGCCCGACACGCCCCTCGATGGGCGCGGTGATCCTGCAATATACAAGCTGAAGCTTCGCATTGTTGACCGACCCATGATCGACCTTTACGGCACCTTCATACTGCCTGACCAGTGCCTCCTGGGTATCCAGCTGCTGTTTTGAGATCGAGTCCTTCTTCCAGAGGGCCCGGTATCGCTCGAGGTCGATGCGCGCATTGGCGAGTAGCGCCTGGTCACGTGCCAGCTGCCCCTCAGCCTGCTCGAGCTGTATCTTGAAGGGCCTCGTGTCTATAAGGGCCAGCAGGTCCCCCTTCTTGACCATCTGCCCTTCACGAAAGTGAACCTCCATAAGCTGTCCGTCGACACGCGTCCTGACGGTCACAGTGTAAACGGGTGTAGCAGTGCCCAGTCCATTGACGTATACGTTGAAATCCCCGGATCTCACATATTCCGCCACAACCGGCATAACGCCCGTCTGACCACTATTTCTTTTCCTGGCTGCGCTCGACCTTTCCAGAGCCGGCCGTATAATGACCAGGTACGCTGCGGCAATGATGAGACAGCATGCCGCCAGGACGAGCCACCGGCGTTTACGCATGGCCCCGAAACGAAACCGGCCCTGCGTTCCGTTATTATCAGCGCCATTTTTAACCACGACGTATATCCTCCTCAGAGTCCGGGGCGTACGCGGCCTTCCGCGAAGACCGCTGTCCCTGCAACCAGTTTCTGCATACTGTAGAATATACAAGGGAAGTCCTTGAATTACCAGTTGAAAACGGAGAATTGTATCATTTTGTGAAATCTCCGCAACCCCGGACTTCAATGACCGATGATGGTTGAGACGATACCGGGTGACACCCTTGCCTGTGTTCACCTTTCACTTCAAATCATGCCGTAAGAACCATGCATTTTTTCCTTATATCGTACCCTACCTAATGCCCCAACCCCTCGCTCACGCTCGCACAAAGGCTCTGATTATCACTGTAATCGACGGGAACGTCAACTATCACCGGACCATTCAGGCCGAGGGCCTTTGAAAGGATCGGAGCGATCTCGTCGGCCTTGACGATCCTTAGGCCTGTTGCACCGAAGGCTTCTGCAAACTTGACGATGTCGATATGCCCGAATTCTACCCCGAAAGAACGGCCGTATTTGAGCACCTGCTGTATTTTCACCATGTCGTAGCTCCCATCGCGCCATACGAGGTGGACGAGGCTGCACTTTTCACGCACCGCCGTTTCCAGCTCCATTGCAGAGAACAGGAAACCTCCGTCTCCCGACATGGAGACCACTTTTTCCCCGGGGCGCGCCAGGGTGGCCGCAATGGCCCAGGGGAGCGCAACACCCAGCGTCTGCTGCCCGTTGCTGAAGAGCAGCCGATGAGGTTCGTAGCTGTTAAAATACCTGGCCATCCACACATAGAGCGAACCCACATCGCACATCACAGTGACATCATCGCCTAAAAGGTTTCTGAGCTCGTAGATGAGCCGCAAGGGGTGTACGGGGAACCCGGACTGTTCCGCGCCCCGCACCTTTGCTTCAATGAGAGCGTCCTGGACCTCGGTTACCAGAGGATTTGCCGTGGGGTCATCGGGCCGGGCCTCGAGATGCTTGGCAAGCTCCTCAATATTCGTAGCGATATCGCCGAGCAGTTCGATCTCCGGCTGGTAGTGCCTGTCAATGACGGGGGTACGATTATCGATACTGATTATGATCCCGTTCGCGTCTTTATTCCATATCTCAGGGTCATATTCGACCGGGTCGAATCCGATAGTGACGATCACGTCGGCCTTTTGCAGGAGTTTGTCGCCTGGCTGGTTTTGAAATATCCCAAGACTTCCCGCATAGCAGTTGAAAAGTTCCCTGGAAAGTACCCCCGATGCCTGATAGGTGTTGACAACCGGTACCGGGTATTCGTTCAACATGTTTCTCAACGCGTTAATCGCCCTTTTTGTTCCTGCAGAAACCCCTGCAAAAATAACGGGCATTTTTGCATTATTTATGATCCCGGCTGCTTTCTTCACGCTTTGAATGTCGAACGTCCCCGCTCCCCCCGAGCGGACCGCCTTGATGGGAGCGACATCGACGGCACCCGCGAGGACGTCCTGGGGGAGACTGATGAATGAAGCCCCCATAAGAGGCATTCCACTCATACGGAAGGCGTTGACCACAACTTCCGGGATGCTGTTGCCATCATAGATCTCCACCGCGTACTTGGTAACGGGCTGCATCACGCCGACATTATCGAGAGATTGATGTGTCTTTATGTGCCTCATCCCGCGACGGACATTCCCTCCCAGGGCAACAAGGGGGTAACCGTCACACGTGGCGGTCGAAAGGCCGGTAGCGAGGTTCGTTACACCCGGGCCCGATGTGACAAGACATACCCCGGGCGTCCCGGTCAAGAGGCCGACCATACCCGCCATAAATGCCGCATTCTGTTCGTGACGGCATAGAATTAAACGTGGGCCGTGGTCGGCAAGCACGTCAAATATCGTGTCTACCTTGGCACCGGGGATACCGAAAATATATTGCACTCCCTGTTCTTCGAGGCATTGCACGAGTAATTCCGCCCCGTTTCTCGCCTTGTTGACGGGTCTTTCGTTCATGGATGCCTCCCTTCTCAATGCTCCGCTTTATTGAGGTCATCGCCGACATCGCGCGTGAGATCGGCTGAAAGGTAATCGAGCGTTACCGGTAATGCAACATCCAGTTTCGGTACGTGCTGGATCCCTATCCGTACCCTTTCGGGGACGCATTGGATCAAATGTCCGCCATGCTGGCGGTCTTCGCTCAGGAAATGTATATGATAACCGGGTGCATTGAGTGATTCCATGAAACGGGGGGTGTAGAACCCCGCCAAACATCCCCGGACACCATAAAAGTCGAAGACCGGCTGGTCCTTTGTGGCTTCAACGAGTGGTCTGTAATTTTCTGACCGTGGGACCACCCTGGTTCTCACATGGCCGAACGCCCCGTCTATACGTATTGCGTAGAGCATGTTTTCCGATGGTATGAGGTTGTCGAGAAGCTCGTAAAAACCTTTGGGGTTCTCACTGTTTTCGATGTCGTCGATGGTATCCGGGTTAAAAAATGTGACACACGCAAAGGGTGATTTTTCATCGTCTTCTACAATATGGACCCTGCCGTCAGATCTGATCTGGTACACACTTCCATCGAGAAGGACCATTTCTCCGTCCAAAAAGTTAAATGTTCCCAGCCCGAAGTCCCCGTGCTGTTTTATTTCTGCCATTGTAGTGTTTTCTACATAAAGCCCCTCGACGAGTGCATTGATCGGCGCAGACAGATACACGGCATTATGCTTCGACGCGTCGGCGAGATACCGCCGCAACGCCTTTTCGATCAGGTTTGTTGGCGGGCGGCCGGTCCGTTCTGAAGATATTCGCAGCCGGTTGAGGAGATCAGCCGGCAAGAAAGCTGCAAAGGTTGACAGGTCTTCTTTGTCGTCACGCATAAATACCAGCTATCAGATAATTATAGCACGCATAAAGGAACTCGACACGTTGACTAAAGGGAAGACCCTGCTATTATTATCTTAAGTGAATGAAGATGCCGCTCAAGGACTTCACAAGCCGCTCTTTTCGTCCGTTCCGGGACTCAGAAAGTTGCATATTCATCAGCGGGCACAAACAGCATTCTGGACATGAGATACGATCTTGATTAAAAACGTACCGGGTGGTCGTCGTGCCGGCGATAGCCCCCACAACCTGGGCCGGTCCGCCAGGAGGATAACATGGACATTATCGAAAAGAATATCGGCAGCACAAGTATTGTCGCCCTCGGCGGCCGGCTTGACGCCTACGCCTCCGGTGACCTGGAACAGAAACTGAACGCCCTGGTAGAAGCTGACCGGGTGCGCCTTGTGGTAAACCTGGACCGGCTTGATTTCATAAGCAGTTCCGGGTTGAGGGTGCTTCTGGCCTGCCTCAAGAAGGTCAGGCAACGGGAGGGTGACATCAAGCTGTCTTGCGTGAAGCTTCCCGTCAAAGAGGTTTTTGATGTTGCCGGCTTCAGCCAGCTCTTCTCCATATACGATCTTGAAGACGCCGCGGTACAGGCGTTTAATAAAGGATGACCCCGTAATTTGCCAAACCCCGGGACCCGTATTGATATGGAGTCACCTTGAGATGACGACAAAAAGCAATAAGTTCAAGCTCAAAATCGAGGCGAACCTCGAAAACCTGTCCCTGATACACAGTGTTGTCTCGGAAGCGATGAAGCAGGCCAAAATCGATGCCGCCATCATTCCCCGGGTTTTACTGGCCGTCGACGAAGCATGTACAAACATCGCCATGTATGCGTACCCGGAAGGGAAAGGCTACATCCGCCTTGCCTGCTGGCTTGATCACCAGGATTTTGTAATTTCGATAGAGGACAAGGGCAGGCCCTTTGACCCTTGTTCCGTGTCGCTACCCACCTTCGATGCCAACCTGGATGACCGAAAAGTGGGGGGACTGGGTATTTACTTTATGCGAACGTTCATGGACGAGACCAGCTACAAATATGACCCCAGGAAGGGGAATCAACTCACCATGAGGAAGCATGTTGGGACCGACAACCGGGAGAGCTTGTAGGAAGCCGACACCCGCCCCTTAGTTGTGGGGTATCTTTCATAGGCCGGGCAAAATAAATGGATATTTCGATCCCCACAAGTCCAACCATTTTGATCGATCTGATGAAGACCGGCAGTGTCGTTATAGTATTTGCCTATCTGATCAGCAGGGCCAAATTTTTTACTCGATTGCTGGACAAAAATTTTAACAACAGGAGCCGGGCCCTGACCATTCTCTTCTTCGGTGCGCTCTCCGTCTATGGCACCTACGGAGGCATTAACCTTTCTACCGGGGAGATAGCACATATCAGGCACCTCGGGCCTGCCGGGGCGATAGCTAACATCAGGGACCTCGGGCCTGCAATAGCCGGTCTGGTCGGCGGTCCAATAATTGGTCTCGGAGCAGGCCTTATCGGCGGCATTCACCGTTATTCCGTGGGTGGTTTTCTGGCCGCCCCGTGTGCTCTCGCAACTATTCTGGCGGGCTTGATCGGAGGCCTGATATATAGCCTGAAAAAAGGTGATTTCCCCCGTATCTGGCAGGTAATGCTCCTGGCCCTTGCTATGGAGTTGATGCATATAGGCCTGGCCCTGGCGATAGCCAAACCCCTTGATGATGTTCTTGCTGTTGTCAAAGCGGTCACCGTGCCGATGGTGGCAGCCAATGTTACCGGCGCCGTTATTTTCGCCTTTATTATCCGCAATGAGATAAATGAGAGAAGAACAAGCACCGAAAGAGAAAAGTACCGCAGTGAACTTGAACGGAAAAGGTTCGAACTGGAGATGGCGAGAAGCATACAGCAGACATTGCTGCCCGAGTCTACCCCGCGCCTGCAGGGATTTGATATGGCCGCCCTGAGCCTCCCGGCGCTGGAGGTGGGCGGCGATTTCTATGATTTTATCCCGGTCTCTCAGGATAAGTGGGGACTCGTGATCGGAGATGTCTCCGGCAAAGGGTTCCCGGCTGCCTTGTTCATGGCGTTGTCGAAGACATGCGTTCGTGCTAACGCCATGGGCAAGACCAGTGCTGCACAGGCCATTTGCATGGCCAACAACCTTATCGCGCAGGATGCTAAATCCGGCATGTTCGTGACCCTTTTCTATGCTATCCTCGACCCGCGCAGGAAGCAGCTTCGCTACGTAAATGCCGGCCACAATCCCCCCGTCCTGTATAAAGGCCAAAGCGGCGATGTCATGTCGCTCGGCGCACGGGGAATTGTCCTCGGTGTTATGGATGAGGTAGATCTTGAAGAGGTGGAACTCGACCTGGCAGACAACGATGTTGTCGTCTTCTACACGGACGGGATAACGGAGGCCATAAATGACAAAGAGGAGATGTTCGGGCAGGAAAGGCTGATCACGTTGATCGCCCAAAACAGCACCCTGTCCGCCCGGGAGCTCGTCGATAAGATAATAAGTGCAGTTGCCGATTTTGCCCGGGGACAGGAGCCATTCGATGACGTAACGCTGATAGTTCTCAAATCCCTGTATGTGGACAGTGGCAAAAAAAAGCCTTGATAAACAAGGCTTCCAAAGGTCAATCATCCGTCAAATGGCTTAAATTCAGGGAAAAAGAAATGCCGAGGAACGGAATTGAACCGCCGACACGGGGATTTTCAGTCCCCTGCTCTACC
>DHQV01000055.1:23054-23376 GCA_002408185.1 Deltaproteobacteria bacterium UBA5329 | reverse complement strand
CTACCGACTGAGCTACCTCGGCAACAGGCTTATTTAAAACATAACAGGTCATAGTCTGTCAACAGTTTCCTTGCATGAGCGGTCTAAAACCTTTTGACACACACCACGTGCGTGTGTTACACACATTCAGTTCGTCCCGCACAGGATACATTTAATGAAACCATTCAAGGGCATACTTTACAATACGGACAAAGCGAATGGCATTGCCAACCTGGTATGCCCTCCTTACGATGTGATCGAAAACACGGAGCCTTATTATGCGCGGAGCCCGTTCAACGCAATACGGCTCGAGCTTCCGCGTGACCTGCCAGACATGGACAGG
>DHQV01000055.1:21155-22927 GCA_002408185.1 Deltaproteobacteria bacterium UBA5329 | reverse complement strand
ACAGGAATGCCAGGAACACCATGCATGACTGGCTCACGCAAGGGATCCTTATGCAGGACACCCATGAATCCGTCTATGTGTACGAACAGGAGTTTACCGTAGATTCCGTCAACTTTCTCAGGACCGGCTTCATCTCGCTTCAGAAGCTTGACAGAAAACGTATCCTTACCCACGAGCAGACGCGCAAGAAAGCAAAAGCGGACCGTGAGAAACTGATCGGGACGCTCAAGACGTATACAAGTTTCATATTCGGCCTTTATGACGATAGAGAGAAAAAGATACACGAGGCCATCAGTAATGCCCCGCGCGAACTCGTCTTTGATTTTACAGACGAACAGGACATCGAGACCAGATTTTACCGGATCAGCGACAGGGAATCGATAAAGGCCCTGGTCTCGCTTGTCGAGAAAAAACATATCTACATTGCCGACGGGCATCACAGGCTCGATGTCTCCTACCGCTTGAGGGTTTCACACGCTCCGTTTTATCTGACCGATATGTACGACAGCGGGATCGTGATCTTCCCTTACCACAGGCTGGTGCGCTTTTCGCAAAAGCGTGCACTGCCGGAACTGATCGGCATGCTTGAACCTTTTATGAAGATCGAAAAGATACCATTCAACGGCATGGACTCCCTGACCCCGGTATTGGCGTCTGTTGCCGCCTCACCAGACCTCGCGTTCGCTTTTTTTTCGGCCGATGACCGCCGGCACGTGTACGTGGCGGCTTCCGAAGTGTCGCCCCTGCCGCTGTACAATGACAGCACAGTTCATGACAGCCTCAAAAAACTGAAGGTCAATGCAATTCACAGCGGCATCATCCGCGGCATAATGAGGATCGAGGATGAGGATATCTCTTTTACCGAGGACCATCGCTGGTCGATAGACTCCGTGTTGAACGGTTCCGCCGACCTTGCATTCTTCCTTCCGCCCACGACGGTCGACGAGGTTCGTGACATAGCGGAGAACGGGCTCGACATGCCCCCCAAATCGACGTTTTTCTATCCCAAAATTTTGACGGGCCTCGTTTTTTACAGGTATGCGTGAGTTCGTCGAAAAAGACGAGACTTTTGATATTCTTTGTAACGAGCAGCTGAAGATAATCCAGAAAAAACAGGGATATCGCTTCTCTGTCGATGCGATCCTGCTCGCGTCGTTTGTACGGCTTCGAAAGCATGAAAGGCTGTTGGATATCGGTTCAGGTTGTGGTATCATACCTATCTATATCTCAAGGAAGGGGTATACGAACGATATGACGGGCGTCGAGCTCCAAAAAAGCCTTTTCAATGCCGCAGAAAAAAATAAGGTACTGAACGAGTGCGGACATCATGTACGGTTTATCAACGCAGACATAAGGTCTCTCATTAAAGACATGAAGAAAGAATCTTTTCAGGTAGTTGTTTCAAATCCGCCCTACACGAAACGGCGCAGCGGGAGAACATGCCCCGATGAATCACGTCTGCTGGCGCGCTATGAAGAAAAGCTCGATATCGAAATGCTTTTGTACGCGACGGCGTCGCTTCTTTCCAAGAAGGGGCGCTTCTATACGATATATCCGGCGCATCGCCTCGGAGAACTTGTTTCTTCCGCCCAATCAAAGAAATTGACCTTGAAACGGCTTCGCGTCGTTTATCCCCGGCAGAATGAAGAGGCAAATCTCATTCTTGCAGAGTTCCTGAAAGACGGGGGCATGGGCGTGACGATCGAGAAACCTCTGTATGTCTACAGCGGAGATACCATTTCGGACGAAGTCAAAAAATATTATTCATTTGG
>DHQV01000055.1:6366-21099 GCA_002408185.1 Deltaproteobacteria bacterium UBA5329 | reverse complement strand
TTATTTTCCGGACGCGGTCAAAAAATATTATTCATTTGGGGACTGATTATGTCGGGATTCACGAAGATCATTCAAAAGGACCTTGATAAGCTCGAATCATCGATCGACGAATTAATGAGCACCCGCGTCAATTACATCAAGGATATAGTCACGTATATCATTAAATCGGGAGGCAAAAGGGTCCGGCCCGTCCTCGTCATGCTGTGCTCCAAATTGTGCGGGTACAAGGGGAAAAAACATGTTGCCTATGCCGCCATAATAGAATTCATCCATACCGCCACACTTCTTCACGACGATGTTGTGGATAACGCCAAGACCCGTCGGGGGCTTTCAACGGTGAATACCGTATGGGGCAATGAACCGAGCGTTCTCGTGGGTGATTTCCTTTACTCACGCTCCTTCGAGCTTATGTCCCGGGACGGCAATAACGAAATACTCAAAACGATCTCGCAGGTGACGACGGCCCTGTCCGAGGGGGAGATCCTGGAAATAGTCAAGACGGCCGATGTCGGGACAACGGAAAAGGACTATTACGAGATCATCGGAAACAAGACCGCTGTCCTTTTCGGGGCCGCGTGCGAAATTGGCGCTATTCTCGGCGAACGTTCCCAGGGTGAGAGAAAGGCATTGAGAAATTTCGGGTATAATCTGGGCATTGCCTTTCAGCTTATGGATGATGTGCTCGACTACACATCATTCAACCATGTGCTAGGAAAACGTGTCGGCACGGACCTTAAAGAGGGAAAGGTCACCCTTCCCCTCATTTACATCCTGAACAACTCCAATGAAAAAGACAGGGCCTACATAGAATCGATCTTCGACAAACAAAAGATAACCCAGCGGGATTTTGACCGCGTCCGGAAAATAATAGAAAAGAACGGCGGCATTGCGTATGCAATGGATGCAACCGAAAAGCACCTCGATAAAGCGAAAAAATATCTCGATATGTTCCCTGCCTCACACTACAAAACGGCATTGCTCGAGCTGGCGGATTATATGCTGAAAAGGGAAATGTGAGCGCCGCGCCCGCGGGACCACAGGCCTAAAGGACTTCGCTCTTAGGGATGACGACTATCCCTTCTTCGGTCACGTAAAATCGCTTCCTGTCCTTCCCGAGATCATAGCCTATCTTCATCCCGTCAGGTACGCGGACGCCTTTATCGATGATCGCTCTGCGTACCTTTGCGTGCATCCCGATAACGACATTATGAAAGAGGATCGATTCGGTAACCTCGGCGTAACTGTTTACGCGGACACCCGGTGACAGGACTGAAGAGCTCACTTTACCGCCGCTAATGATCACTCCGCCGCAGATGATAGAATCGAGGGCCTTGCCTGACCTCCCCGTTTTTTCGTCGGCGAAGATGGTCTTTGCCGGGGGGTACTGGCCCTGATACGTGCGTATCGGCCAATTATTATCATAAAGGTTAAATTCCGGCGTTACCGATGCCAGGTCCATGTTGGCCCTCCAATACGCATCGATGGTCCCGATATCTCTCCAGTAATTTTCATCACTGCCTCTCCCCGAACCGAATTTATAAATAAAAACGTTGTGACGGGGATACATATAGGGGATCACATCGTGAGCAAAATCATGGAGCGAGTCTTCCCGGGCTGCGTCTTTCGTAAGCATGTCGAAAAGGACTTCCCGATTGAAGACGTAGACACCCATTGAAATTAACGCACGATCGGGGCTTCCCGGCAGAGACCGCGGATTTTCCGGTTTTTCCTCAAAACCGTTGATCCGGCAATCCTGGCCGGCCTCGATGACGCCGAAACGCGATGCATCCGCAAGGTCGACCTCGATCGAGGAGACTGTCACGTCGGCTTTTTTGCCTTGGTGGTATCGTATAAAATTACTGTAGTTCATTTTATAAATGTGGTCGGCGGACAGGATAACCACGGTATCCGCGTCGACCTGCCTTAAATGATAAAGATTCTGGTACACTGCGTCGGCAGTGCCCCTGTACCATTCATCGCTGACCCTCATCTGCGGCGGAAGGCTCGATACGTATTCGCCGAGTTCGGGATTTAAAATGCTCCATGCATCCCGGATATGTTCCGTAAGCGAGTAAGATTTGTACTGAGGAAGCACGAAGATCTTTCTGATCCCGGAATTGATACAATTGCTCAAGGTAAAGTCTATGATGCGGTATTTGCCTCCAAAAACCACGGCAGGCTTGGCCCTGTCCCGTGTCAGAGGATGCAGCCGTTCGCCGGCACCTCCCGCCAGAACGAATGCAACTGCCCTGTGCATTATTTTCGTTCTCATTGCCTCATATAATTATGCTGGCCCGGCTGCGTTTATTCAATGAAAATCGTGGCGGTTCATTTTTCATGGCCCGCCACGATAAAGGCGTATTCGCCGAGTTTCTCGTCTGCCGAAAGAGAATCGATCACCTCGTTTACAGTTCCCCGGTATGTTGTTTCGAAGACTTTCGTCATCTCCTTGACCACCGCTATTTTGCGATCGCCCATTATGTCGAGGACAAATCCAAGGGTCTCTTCAATTCTTCGCGGTGATTCGTAAAAAACTATCGGATAGGGTAACGATGCGAGTTCCTGCAGGGCCTTTTTCCGTTTCCCTTTTTTGAGGGGAAGAAAACCATAAAACAGAAACCGGTCGGCAAAAAGCCCGGAAATTGACACAAGGGAAGTTACCGCGCTCGCCCCCGGAATGGGGCATACCTCTATATTCTCTTCAACGCATTTGTTTACCAGGATGCTGCCGGGATCTGAGATGCACGGGGTCCCGGCACTCGTGATGAGCGCAATGTTCTTCCCGCCTTTAAGGCTCCTGACCAAGGATGCCGCCCGCCTTTCTTCATTATAGCTGCTTATGGTCACGATCGTTTTTTTTATACCGTAGTGAGTGAACAGTTTCATCGCCCGTGCGGTGCTCTCCGCGACCACGATATCTGCTTCCTTCAGGATATCGATCGCCCTGAACGTGATATCCCCGAGATTGCCGATCGGCGTTGCGATCACATACAGAATGCCTTGTAAACCCATGTGTACCCAAGCATAGTACAGTCCAAAAGGCTTGACAAGGGGAAAAAAGTTTAAGAAAATAAACTATGACTCTACGGAGAGTATTGACGATATTTTTTTGCTTTTTGCCGCTCTCAGCTTTCTCTGCCATATACGCATACGTCGACGACAGCGGCACATCACACTTTACGAACATAATACCTCACGGAAAAAAGTTTCGTGTTGTCATTTCGGATCGCATTAAATATGTCGTATCGCGCGTTTTTAACAACACGGCCTACGACGTGATCATCGAACGTCATTCGCAGCTTCATGGAGTGGATCCCCGCCTCGTAAAAGCCGTCATGAAGGCCGAATCCAATTTCAACCCGAACGCCATGTCGCATAAGGGCGCGCAGGGGCTCATGCAGCTCATGCCGGACACGGCCCGGTTAATGAAGGTTGACAATCCCTGGGACCCCGACGAGAATATCCGGGGCGGAATAAAATATCTGAAATACCTGGACGAGACGTTTGGCGGAAACCTCGACCTTGTCCTGGCTGCATACAATGCAGGCCCGGCGCGTGTAAAAGAATATAATATGAATATTCCGCCATATGATGAAACTAGGACCTATGTCCAGCGGGTCAAGTCGTATTACAACTCGTTTAAGAAGAATTAATGAAGGCAAAAGACGAAAAGTTGCTCCTGTGGACACTTCCTAACCGGTTGTGTATAATCCGTATATTATTTATTCCCTTAATAATCTTTTTTATAGAAAGAGAATGGGTCGCATTCATTCTGTTCATTCTGGCGGGGATAACCGACGGCCTGGACGGTTTTGTGGCACGGAGGTTCCAACTCACATCAAAACTCGGGTTGTATCTCGACCCTATCGCTGACAAGCTCCTCGTGTCGTCGGTCCTCATCACATTGACATACTATCATCGTGTGCCGTTATGGATCACGATCCTTCTTGTATGCCGGGAATTCATCATCAACGGCCTGAGATCATTTTATGCGCTTGAAGGGATCACGATATACCCCTCTTTCACCGGAAAGCTGAAAACAGCTCTACAAATCGTGGGGATCTCCTGCATCCTTCTTGACCGTGACCTTACGAATCTCATCGGCCTGTACGTTATATATGCGGCCCTGTTTTTCAGTATGTACTCTGCCATAAATTATATTACGGCCATATTTAAACCCAGGAGGGAAGGAGAATTAGAATTGGAAACGAACATCCCGGCCGATCCGAAGCGACCTGAAACCCAAAAATAAGAACACCGTACGATCAATCACACACCCCCGTCCCTTTTCCTGCATATTCCGCATTGCATACATCGGCTTTCTTCCGCATCATCGTTGTAATAACCTGTTTCACCGGCAGGACTGATAAGTTTGACCATGGTCGTCTTTTCCAGAAATTGAACATGGTCCAAATCGACAGGTATTTTTCCCAGGCCTCCCGGGATATCGAGTGCGTATCGCGGCACAGCGAGGCCGGACGCATGCAAATTCAAAAAAGCCATGATCTCGCGGCCCCGGCTGAGCCTGACCTTGAAATGGGATGCACCGTTCACGTCATCGAGCTGGAATAAATAATATGGTTTTATGCCGGCTTCGATCAGGGATTCGAAGAGGTCCAGAAGAACGTGGGGGCAATCGTTTATGTTCCGAAGCAGGACTGTCTGGCTGATCATGGATGCACCGCACTTCCTGAGACTATGGACCTTTTTCAGAAAGTGCCTGGTGATCTCCCGGGGATGATTGATGTGAAGTATGATCCAAACCGGAGAGGCATCTTTGATCGCCTTGAGATGGGCTGCCGTAAGCCCTTCTGGATAGACCACTGGCATCCGCGTGCTCAGCCTGATGGTCAGCGGCTTGTTCATTGAACGCAGCCGCGACAGAACAGCATGGAGCCTGTCCGGTTCAAGCATGAACGGATCGCCGCCCGATAAAATGACTTCCCTGACATGTGCGTCATTCTCTATATATGACAGAGATTCTTCCATGTGCGGTCCGGGGTCGACCCGCCCTCCGGCAAAACGCCTGCGGTTGCAGAACCTGCAATACATCGCACATTCAGAACTTACGAGAAAGACGCAACGATCGGGATGCCGCTTTATGAGGATTGGCGTTATCGAGAACTCTTTCTCGTGAAGCGGATCGTCGTCCCCTGACCTGTTCACTTCCTCCAATGACGGTATGGCCTGCCCCCTGATGGGACAGCAAGGGTCTTCAAAATCGACAAGGTTCAGGTAATAACGGGGGATTCTAAAATTGTGGCCGATCCGGGCGTCTTCCAGGGACCGGATGATCTCTGGCCGGATGCTTGAACTATCTCCCAGGTCTTTGAGTGTGAAAAGAAAAGGGAGGGTATCAGATTTAGTACCCTCCTCCTCGCTTTTCGTGCCTTTTTTACTGGAGTGCCAGAAAATGTGCTCTTCTGTTTTTGGCCCAGGCTGCTTCGTTATGTCCCGGATCAAGCGGTTTTTCTTTTCCATAGCTTACAGTTTCAAGAAGCCTTGAATCTGCTCCGAGATTTACGAGGAAATTCTTTGCAGAGTCGGCTCTCTTCTGACCGAGGACGAGGTTGTATTCCACCGTTCCTCTTTCGTCACAATGACCTTCGATCCTGACCTTCTTGCCAGCGTTTTCTTTCGCCTGAAACCATTTCATATTTTCTTTCAAGATTGCGGCATCCGTATCCCTGATGGCATACTTGTCGAAATCGAAATTGATATCCTTAAGCGGGGCAACTGCTACGGGGACTTCAACCTTCTGTTCCGGCGGTGCAACCTTTGCGGGTTGCGCGACGGGAGGCGGGGTCTCACCTTTCATCTGTTGATAAAAACATCCACAACCACCGAGTGCAATGCCAATAAGGGCAACGATTAAAATAAGAGACAATGATTTTATTTTCATGTTCCACCCCTTCCTTCAAAAATTAGAGGGTATATCCAATATCACCGGATATACCCTCACATGCAACATTACTTTTTCTCCGGTGCCGGTTTCTCTGCTGCCGGTTTCTCTGCTGCCGGTTTCTCTGCTGCTGCCGGCTCTGCTTTCTTTTCTTCTGGAGGCGGCGTCGGTTTTGCCTCTTCCTTCGGCGGTGCCGGCTTCGGCGGCTCTGCGGACGGACCGCATCCGATCAGCGAAAAACCTGCAAAAAAAGCGATAGCTATCATTAATGCGACGAGCTTCTTCATCTATTTTCACCTCCTTTCTTAATTAATCTGATTTTGGCCTATTGAATACATATATACCAACAATCGTAATATGTAAATTAAAATTTTTCAATAATTACTTCTTTCTCGATGGTATCGATGTCCTTTTTCCGACAAATGGTGCCTGACACATCTAGCGTTGTAGCGGTTCCACATGCTACCCCCATTTTGAGGGATTCTATGAAAGAACCGGTCCGGGCCATCGTAGAAATAAAACCTCCCAAAAGTGAATCTCCGGCACCCGACGAATTTCGCACGTTTACCCTGGGGGGTTTTGCATAATAACTTCCTTCTTTTGAAAGTCCGATCGCCCCCCGCGCACCCAGTGACACTATAATAAATTCGATATTTTCAAGATATGGTTGAGCAAATTTTCCGATATCTTCCGGTTGAGATGCCTGTGATCCGGCCAGCCGGTTGAGTTCGAAAACATTCGGCTTGATCATGTAAGGGCCTGCTGCGACACCCAATTTAAAGGCTTCATGGTCGGAATCCAGGCAAACCTTGATATCCCTTTTCTTGAGACTTGTAATAAGGTCGGCAAAAAAACCGCCTTCCATTCCGGGCGGGATATTGCCGCTTATAACCACCGAACTGCCATGGGGTATCGCGTCCGTCTTCGCGCAAAATGCATCTATCTCCGACCGGTCCAGAACGGGTTGCCGGGTACACAACAAGGTCTGCGTCTTATTTTTCCGTTGAAATATGGTAATGCTGGATCTTGATTCGTCCCGTATTCGGGTGAAATCCGTATCGATACCCTCTGCGGCAAGAAGGTCTGTCAGCTCCGATCCGACATATCCTCCTGCAAAACCAAGCAAAACACTCTCGCCGCCCAGTTCCCTGATAACACGCGAAACATCGATCCCCTTCCCGGCGGGCCTTTTATGATCCTCGGTGATACAATTGACGTCGTCGTACACCAACTCCTCTACGAAGACGACCCTATCAAGCATCGGATCTAAAGTGACCGTGTATATCATTGATTTAGAAGTTATTGTATTACCTGCAAAAAAAAATCGCTAGAAAATTTTCACTTTTTTTTTGCCGTGGCCTGAAGACGAATCGATAGTATCCCAAGGATCGGATCCTTTACGCAATATCCCGGAATTTACCCGGACAGCCGTTCTTTGAGCACACTGACGATATGTTCCACATCGAGCGGCAGCTCCTCCTGGGTTTTCCCCGCCATATCCCTTAACGTGATCATTCCTTTGTCGATCTCGTTATCGCCAAGAATAAGAACGAAATTGCATTTCAGATTGTCTGCGTACCGCATCTGTGCCTTGAGGGATTTTGCTTCATATGCGTAGCGGAGCGAAATATCCCCGGATAAGCACGCCTTGAGGACCGGTGCCAGGTAGCCTCTTGCCCGATCGCCTATACAGGCTAAAAAGCATTCCCTGCCGGATTCCTCCATTTTTTGAGGCAAGAGCATGGCAAGCCTCTCCACCCCCACGGCAAAACCGATGCCTGCAGTGGGCGGCCCCCCCATTTCCTCGACGAGGTTGTCATACCTTCCGCCTGCAATAAAGGCCTTCTGGGCCCCAAGATCGTCGGAAGTGATCTCGAAAACCGTTTTCGTATAATAGTCGAGACCTCTGACGAGGCGTTTATTCACCTCGATATCTATGCCGAAATCGTTTATATGTTTTTGAAAAAGATCAAAATGGTCCTTGCATTCGCCGCACAACGAGTTGAACAAGAGCGGCGAGTCCGCAGTTACGCGGATGCATTGCTCGTTTTTGCAGTCAAAGATCCTTAAGGGGTTCCTTTCAAGCCGTCTCAGGCAATCGTCGCACAGTTCGCTCTTCCTGTCCTCAAAAAATTCTATGAGCACCCCGCGGAACGACTCCCGGCAGGTCTTGCATCCGACGCTGTTGACCTCTATCCGGTACCGGTCAATGTCGAGGTCATCGAGGAACATCCGGATCATGAATATCAATTCGGCATCTACCAGGGGTTCCTTTACCCCGAAAACCTCTACGTCGATCTGGCGAAATTCCCGGTACCTGCCTTTCTGGGGCCTCTCATGCCTGAACATGGGGCCTATTGTACAAACCTTCGTCAGTCTTTCGGTCGCGTAAAGCCCTTCCTGCAGGTAAGACCTGACCATCCCTGCGGTAGCTTCCGGCCTCATCGACAGTGAATCACCGCCGGCATCTATGAAGGTGAACATTTCTTTTTCAACAATGTCCGTTGTGTCGCCGATGGTCCGTACGAATAATTCGGTTTTTTCGAGGATAGGAAGCTCGATCTCCCGGAAGCCAAGACGTGTACTGTACTTTCGAAATGCCTGTTCGATCTTCTTGAATTTTTCGAGCTCGTCGCCAAGGATGTCGCGAAAGCCGCGAAGTGTCCTTATTTTTTCCATTATTGCTCCACCGCCGAATATTTCGACATCATTTAGGTATCATAAAATAAAGAATAAATGGAAGTGAAATTTCTGTCCGATGTGATATAGTGGATGCCACATCAGATCGTAAGTCGGGAGTCGTGAGGAGAATAAAAAATTAGTTATCTGGTTTTTTAACACCTTGCGAATTGCGAGCGGAACAGGACATGAACGAATACAACAAAACAATTACTGATCATTTCGAAAATCCCCGCAATTGGGGAGATATGGTGGACGCCGACGGCATCGGCCTTGTCGGTGATCCGGACCGGGGAGATTTCCTCAAAGTATTTATCAGGGTCAAAGATACCATCGTCACGGACGTAAAATTCCTCACCAGGGGTTGTCCCGTCTGCATCGCCGCCGCCAGCATAATGACGGAACTCGCCATCGGGCGGGACCTGGACGATGCTATGATGATCGAGGGAGAAGATATCATGGATGCGCTGGGAGGAATGCCCGAAAATAAGGTCCATTGCGCGAACCGCGGCGCAAAAGGCATCCAGGAAGCGGTGATCGACCACGTGTATGGTCACGCAGGCCGCGGGTCAAAAAACTAAAGAGATTTTCCTTTCCGCCCGATCTATGAGCTTCTTTTTCAGGTCATCATCCGGCGGGTCACAAGCCCGAAGTTCCTCGTTGCCATAAACGTCCTCGGCCAGGATAACAAGCGCCTCCACGGCAGCCTGGTTAAGGTGCGCCATGGACGCTCCGGCCAGCCATTCTTCCTTGAACATTCCGAGGTGCTCGAGGACAACGAAGACAAATCCTGTCATGCATAGAAACGACGAGCATGATTCGAGGCTTGGTTCACCGCCAGCGCCATAAATGGAGCATCGGCCATCCTCGAAAAAACAGCAGGGCCGCGCGGTATCGTCAATCCACATGAGCGACAGATAACTGCGCCCTTTTGGTATATCGCGGGCAAGGCGCGCCCCAAGCGCATGCTCTTTCCGGCGTGGGAAGATGACCGAGGCCGCACCGTTGTATTTCATAATGTCGTGCGGTGAAAAGAGACTATCCGTATTTTCGATCCCGGCCACAAGAAAGGCTTCCAGAAAATCCCTTTCATCAAGTCCTTTCTCCCTGAAGTACGCCCGAAGCGCATTGAGCTTCCAGGCCCCTATCGTTACCCCATGGAGGACCAGCCTGTCCTTGAAATGACAGCAATATGCGGGACAGGACCTTACAGGGCATGACGGTTTGTGAAATACACCTTCGAATGCCTCCTCGAGGATGCCGGCAGCCCGTTTGATAGTATCGATGCGTCTGTAGTTATCGTCAATGCCTATCGCCTTATTTCTGTCCTCGTCAGCAAGATCGTCTCTGCCGAGATGAGCGAGCAGCCGGGAGCGTTCGTAATAGTACTCTGGAATGCCGGGGGCAAGCTTTATCGCGCGGGATATGGCGCCGACCGCACCCGCGGTGTCTTCAGCCATTCCAAGCGACCGGGACAGTCCATACCAGGCATACGGTGTATCGCCGATATCGATGGCTTTTTGGAAAAACACGATCCCTTCCTCGAGATCGCCTTCATCGACAAGAAGCTGTCCCATACTATGGCAATATTTTTCCGCAAGCTTTTCAGCGTCTGTCATGTCGCTCTCCCGCATACATGGTATCATGCTTCGCTAACCTGTTCCACTGTTCACCGGGGGGAAATATATTGAAAATTGAGACCCTCTCATTTAGAATGACTTCGTATGCCATCCCAACCAGCGCCGCTTATTTTCCGCTGGATCGTCATAACAGTTACTTTCGGCGCATTCATGTCGAAGCTTGACAGCTACGTCGTCAGCATCTCGCTCCCCACGATCGCCGAACGTTTCCATGTGACGTCCGCGGAAGTCTCGTGGGTTATTCTCGTCTACCTCCTGGTGTCGACGAGCACGCTCCTCCTTTTCGGCAAACTGGGTGACCGCCTTGGATTGAGAACGGTATTTTTCTTCGGGTATCTGCTCTTCACTCTCGGGTCCCTTTTGTGCGGGGCCGCCATGTCCCTCGGCATGCTGATCATGTCCCGTTTCGTCCAGGGACTCGGATGCGCGATGATCCTGGCGATCGCTTTCGCCGTGGTACCGAAATTCCTCCCCCCTGAAAAGACCGGCTGGGCCTTTGGGATCGCGTCGACCGGAGCGGCCCTGGGGATAGCGATCGGCGCACCTGCAGGCGGTCTTATCACGGGTTACCTGTCATGGAGATGGGTCTTTCTCGTCAATGTCCCATTCGGTATATTCGCCATGTATGCAGTAAACAAATACATACCCCGCGAAAGCAGGTCCCATTTAAAAAAGCTCCGAAAGGCCGGTTTCGATGTGCTCGGAGCGACATTGAGCTTCGCCGGCCTCGCATTCTTTATATATGCCTTGAGTACCGGCTGGGACTTTGGATGGACGTCAACACGGACACTCGGGTCTTTTGGGGCTTCGTTTGTCCTCCTGGCAACATTCTTCATACGCGAGGCAAAATGCGCGGAACCCCTCCTTGAACTCGGCCTTTTCAGGAGTTTTCATTTCAGTGCAGCGGTGACATCTACTTTGTTCGCATATATGCTGCTGGCGGGCAATTCATTCCTCCTCCCCTTTTACCTCGAGGTGGGCAAGAAACTTCCCGCACAGAGCGTCGGGTTGATCATCATGATATACTCTGTTATTTACATGGCGGTGGGCCCGTTTGCCGGCCGCATATCGGATAAGGTAAGACCAAGCACGCTGTGTGCTTTTGCCATGCTGTCAGCGGCAATATGTTCTTTTGTCTTTGCCTTTACCCTTCAAGCCCCGGGACTGGTACCCGTGGTGGTCTTTCTTGTATGGATCGCGCTTTCTTTCGGTTTTTTCATTTCTCCAAACAACAACCAGGTCATGCGGCTGGCGCCCCGGGACAAACAGGGCAGCGCTTCCGGAGTCTTCAACACCATCAACAGTCTTGGGTTAGCGCTTGGGGTATGTGTTTTTGAATCCCTGATGTCGCGGACCGCGACAGGCGATGGATCAGGTGCCTTTCAATCCGCGAGTTTGGCGGGGTACAGGAACGCCTACTTTTTCGGCGGTATAGTCTGTATCATCGCCCTGTTCTTTTCGTTATTGATCGGATGGAACCACAAAAAGTCACGATCTTAGCAGGTGTCCCAGGCCCTTCGCCTGAGACTTGGGAGGTGAGACCTGGGACAGGGCCCCGCAAGGGCCCTACATGGTTACCGACCAGCCGTCTTCCAGTCCTACCCAATCCTTATATTTCTCTTCTCCCCCGCGTGCGCCCCAGTCCGAATCTATCGTCAGCTTCGAGCTGATGCCACCGCGTGGATGACATATCATGACGATTCGGATCCGGTCCGGTTCGTATATTTCCATCAGGTGGTCGTATATGATATTGATAAGCCTTTCATACGAAACCACGATATTCCGCAGCTGGAACGTGTATTGCTTCAATGATTTCAACTCGATTATCTTGCTCTTTGGATAGAACGTCAGGTACACTACCCCGAAGTCGGGTTGTTCGCTTACGCCGAGAAAGGTGAACTCCGGTATCTTGATCTTGATCTCATAGGCTTCCTTTGACGGGTTGGGGATGGATTTAAGGATCGACTTGTCGATGTCTTTATACGTCTTGACGTTGGGTCCCATTTTATTCTCCTTATTTAAAGCGCCCGGAACTGCTGCCGCACCTCATCGGCGGCGCCGCAGGAATACGCTCCTTCCGGGCATGGGCCGCCGATGCAGGCAGGCCCTGCATCGTTAAAAATGGCGGGAGCGGCCCTCTTCGCCAGCTTGAGCATCTCGATCGCCATTGCGCGTATCTCCCATTGTGCCCTCCTGCAGCATCGCTGTGCAAAGAAATGAAGGAGTTCCCTTCCATTCATGGTCACGATGATCTTTGTTTCGGCGGCGTTGGGAAGGACAAACCGGGCGTCCTCGTATGCCGCCTCACCTTCGATGCCGCGCTCATTGAGAGCGGTCATCAGTCGATTGTAAAATTCCTGAATACCTTCCATGAAGAATTCGAATTGCTCTTTGAGGACCGGGTCTTTTCCGATCGACGGCGGGATTATGTATCCGAAACCGCCCTCCATGCTTACATACCTCTGTGATTGCTGGCTGTACGAAGCCAGGCGATGCCGCACCAGTTGATGAGAACATGCCCGCGATATCCCTTCTATTGCAAAAGTGAAAGAGGCGTGTTCTATCGGGCTCAAGTGACCTGAGTCGACCAGCTTCTCGATGAAAGGTTCCTGGTTTTTCGACGATACCGCTTCCTTTATCGCATTGACGTCAGAAGCGCTGTAACATAATTTTGCCGCAGCCGCCACGGTCTCGACCGGGTCCGGTGTATGTGCAAGCAGAATTACATTCAGTCTTGATTCCAACCCTGCCTCCTTTATCAATGATGAATCCTAGACCTCTATCCCCTTCTTCCGAAGCTCTTCGGTTTTTCTCTTGGAGCATTCCTCACACCGGAACTCAGGTTTCTTATCGCGTGTCCTGTCATACCCTTCCGCCCTGACAATGCGATAGCCCCGCGCTTCCTTTCCGCAGTCTACACAGAGAACGGCATCCCTCACCTCCCACTGCACCGAGAGAAGCCGGGACGTAAAGATAAATCTGTCGACCCAGAAAAATATAAGGCCGCCTATGAGGTTCGCTACCGTCGTTGCGATGAATTCGCCAGTATCGGCAAGCCAGTACAGGACCACCGCGAGGATGGGTGTAGATAACTGCCACCTGACAAGATACAGCCCGTAGCGTTTGAGGTTGACCTTACCCATAACCCCTCCTGTGACCCCTCACCGGAAAATTTTACCTGCACTGTACTTTTTTGGTGAAATATTGTCAACCAAAATTATTCACGTGTTAACTGCTTTTTATCTATCTGCTTCGGTAATACCAGGATCGCCTTTTTGAATTCCTGCGGATATATCACGGATGCGTATCTCTCGAAGACGGGCCCGAGGTAATTGAAGGGTATCATGAGTTAATATATATCGCGCGGTGTTGCATATAGCCCGGGGTTCAGGGCAGGACCTCCTCCTCGTGGACGACCTCGCCCTTGATCCTCCCGAGAAGATGCTGGAGAACGGGCAAAACGTCCGTCCTGAAACGTCCCGCGACCAGCACGTACATTATGTCATCCCCTACCTTGAGGTCCCCTTCGTTGATCCAGGCCCTCACACCGGCTATGCCTTCACGGCCCCTCGCCTCGTTGACCACCGTTTCAAGGAGGTCCTTATCGTACGACAGGCGCATCCCGCGCACGTGTTCGCCCTGTTTTGAGCTCGCCCTGACCACCCCGTTATGTACGAGCATCATACCGAGCATTTCGGGATCTACGGACCTTTTTATCTCTTCAATCCATTTCTCGACCATGTCTTCCCCCTTCTCCCGTTTCTAACATTGATCCTCGTGAAATGCAACTGTCCGTGCCAGAACGACCGTTTGCATTGGATTTTTGGCCTGACATAGGCTTATATATAGAGAGATGATTGCCGAATATCTGAAAGCGCTGGTCATTGTCCTCGGAATCAGCGCCGTCATCGTATTCATTCTGGGCAAGCTCAGGATATCATCCGTCGTCGGGTTCCTTCTGGCAGGCATACTGATCGGCCCTTCCGGTCTAAATCTCATCAAGCAGGTCCAAAGCATCGAGATACTGGCTGAGATCGGGGTCGTCCTCCTCATGTTCACCATCGGTCTCGAATTCTCGCTGAAGAACCTTCTCCAGTTGAGGTCCATCGTCCTCGGCGGAGGGGCCTTGCAGATAGGCCTGACGATAGTCTTTACCGGCACGGTCGGTTATCTGTTCTACGGGCAAACGGTGAGTGCCGCCGTCTTTCAGGGATTCATAGTTGCCCTCTCCAGCACCGCCATTGTATTCAAACTGCTGTTTGACCGCGCAGAAATGAATAGCCCCGTCGGCCGCTTCTCCGTGGGGATATTGATCTTCCAGGACCTGTGCGTGGTCCCCTTCATGCTCCTTGTTCCTGTTCTCGCGGGCAACACCGCAGGCGCGAGCATTCCGGTCACTGTCGCCAAGGCCTTTCTCGTTATCGGTCTCATCCTTTTTGCGTCCCGCTGGCTGGTTCCCGCCATATTCAGGCATATAGTAGGCACCAAAAGCCGCGAGCTCTTTGTCATATC
>DHQV01000055.1:0-6279 GCA_002408185.1 Deltaproteobacteria bacterium UBA5329 | reverse complement strand
GTCATATCGATCATCACCCTATGTCTCGGCACGGCTGTGCTTACATCCGCGCTCGGTTTGTCGCTCGCCCTCGGGGCCTTCCTGGCGGGAATGATCATATCGGAATCGGAATACGCCGCCCAGGCAGTGTCGGACATCATTCCATTCAAAGAGAGCTTCACCGGACTTTTTTTCATATCTATCGGCATGCTGCTCGATATCGGCTTTGTAACGGGGAATCTGCCCGCTATAACGACAATAGTGCTCATCATCATACTCGTGAAACTGGGCGTTCTGGCCATGACGAGCTTGATTTTGGGAAACTCGCTAAAAACATCCCTCATGGCAGGCTTTTATCTCTTCCAGATAGGAGAATTCTCTTTCGTGCTCGCCCTTGCAGGCAGACACCATGGACTTATATCCGGAGACCTCTACCAGACATTCCTGGCAGCCTCCATAATCACTATGGTCCTCACACCCTTTTTGATCAGGGCCTCGTCCGGGATCGCCGAATGGCTTGTCACGAAAACACCGCTTTCCTCCATTGAAAGGAGGAGGCATAGGGCCGACCGTGAACGTTATCCGAAGAGCATACGGGACCACGTTATTATCGTGGGTTTTGGTCTCAACGGCGGTAATCTCGCCAGGATCCTTCGTTCCATGGGAATTGCGTACGTCGTCCTGGAACTGAACAGCAAAACGGTACGTTCTGCGAAGCGGAGGGGTGAGCCGATCTTTTACGGCGACGGGACAAGCATTGAAATTCTCCACAAAATGGGTGTAAAAACCGCAGGCGTACTCGTTGTAGCTATCAGCGATGCGGCATCGACACGACGGATCGTCCAGCTTGCCCGTTCGGAAAACCCGCATCTGTACATAATTGCACGTACGCGCTACGTCGCGGAAGTGGAGCAATTGAAACTGCTTGGCGCCAATGACGTGATCCCTGAAGAATTCGAAACGTCCATCGAGATATTCTCCAAGGTGCTCCACCATCTGCACGTGCCGCTCAACGACATACGTGAACACATCGACAGGACACGGAATGACAACTACCGCGCATTGAGGATGGTAAAGCTTCCGCGACGGTATCTCGTTGAGCGTGAGGACATCTTGAAAAATATCGCGATAGAGACCTACCGGATACGCCGCGGCTCGATCGCCGAGGAAACCACCTTGAGCGACCTCGACCTTCGGTCCAGAACTGGCGTGACGGTGATAGGCATAGAACGCAAAGGCACGGTACACAGAATGCCTTCCGCCACGCTTCGCCTTATGGCCGACGATGTACTGTTATTTATCGGAGAACGCGCAGATATAGACTGTGCGATCGAATATCTTGATTCCGACAGGGATAAACCGGTACAATGTCCCGTCAGAAAGGATGAAATGGAGTGATGAACCCTTTTTTAGCAGCCGTCCTTGGAACTATTTTCCATCTCAAGAGAAAATGTCCCAAGTGCAAACGCGAGCAGGTCACAAAGCCGAGTCAAAAGAACATGGCCGTAAAATGTAAATTCTGCGGCACAAAGATACCCCCCGCACCCCGGTGCAGGGACTAGTCAACTGATCGTTTTCCTTGAGACTTGAGGCCTGAGACGTCAAGGCTCCAGGGGCC
The DNA here is from genome assembly GCA_002408185.1 of Deltaproteobacteria bacterium UBA5329. Classification (GTDB taxonomy): domain Bacteria; phylum Desulfobacterota; class Syntrophorhabdia; order Syntrophorhabdales; family Syntrophorhabdaceae; genus Delta-02. The sequence continues at coordinate 4,682 of DHQV01000055.1, read as the reverse complement.
TTGACTCATTATGAGCATATGCTTATAATAATACCATGTCGAGGCCAAAAAAATGCAGGTGCACACGCTGTACGGTTGAATCGGATTATTTCAAACCGAGAGGCATCCCGCTTTCGGACCTCGACGAGGTGAGCCTCGGCACAGACGAGGTCGAGGCGTTGCGGCTCGCCGATTATGAAGGGCTTTACCAGGAAGAAGCTGCCGGAAGGATGAATATTTCACGGTCAACCTTCGGGCGGATCGTCGCGGCTGCACATCGAAAGATAGCTGATGCCATCCTTCACGGGAAGGCTCTGAAGATAGAATTGAGACAGGAGGCATGAGGAGACGTATGAAGGTCTGTTTTGCGGTTTTGAAAGATGAAGGTGCTGAAAGCACAGTTCACGGACATTTTGGTTCTGCGCCGACTTTTGTAGTCGTCAATACCGAGAACAACGAACTGTCCAGGGTTGTCAATAGCGATATTGACCATATCCATGGAGCATGTAATCCGATGAAGGCCATCGGAGGCGCCGAGATCGACGCCGTCGTCGTTGGCGGCATCGGTGCCGGGGCCCTTGCAGGGCTCAATTCCCGGGGCATCAAGGTTTTTAAGGCCATGGAAAATTCTATAAAAGAAAATCTCGCGCTATTTCGTGAGAACAGGCTGCCGGAACTGACAATGCTCCATACCTGCGGCGGGCATGAAGGCGGTTGTGCCCATCATTAGGAGAGAAAATGCCCATCTATGAATATAAATGCGAGGATTGCGGAACAGTAAGCGAATTTATCGTTTTTTCCGCAGATGAAGAAGTGGCCTGCCGTTCATGCAGCAGCAAAAAACTGTCAAAGCTGATGTCTGCCCACAACACGACATCTTCTTCGGGACCGGCACCGATGCCAGGCTTTGGCGGGGGCTGCTGCGGAGATCCGGGAACATGCGGATCGCCGGGGGGCTGCTGCGCCTGCTAACCCGGAAGATGCCCGGCATGTGCGGGGTATTACGTATTTGAACTGCCCCGGCATGGTGTGATATGAAAAAGATCATGCTTATCAGGCAACGCAGGCACAGCATCACCGTCATCCTTGCGTGCATCGCGCTCGGACTTGAAATTTATTACAGCATATGTGCCGGTTCCTGTTCGTACCTCAGGGGCAGCATCTTCGGCATCGACCTCCAGTACGCAGGGATCGCCTACATGGTCTCTATCATACTCCTCGGCGTCCTGAAGAAAGATATTCTCCTTTTCTTTATCGTTTCGGTTGGTGTCGGTATTGAATTCTACCTCATTGGATTCCAGGTGTGGTATGACACGTACTGCCCCTATTGCCTTGCCTTTGGCGGGATCATTTTTCTTCTCTATATAGTGAATTTCATCAAGGACCGTCTTTTTTATTCCCTGTTTTACATGGCCATGGGCCTTGTAGGCTTTGCACTGGTCTTTAAAGGATCTGTCGCCCCGACCTATACATACACTTTTTTACGCCGTAAATAAGCCCGGCCCCGGATGCGGAAAGAACTAAAGAATTGAACTATACTATATTATGAGCCTGACGGGAGAAAAACGACTCGCGTTCACACTCGTCGTGACCCTCACTATCATGGCGGGAGAAGTGGTCGGCGGATACTTGAGCAACAGCCTTGCCCTGTTGAGCGATGCCGGGCACATGGTAACGGATGCGCTGGCAATAATGCTCGGCCTTATAGCTGCCATTATAAGCAAGAAACCGTCTGACAGGCGCGCTACATTCGGCTATGACCGGGTTGGGCATCTGGCGGCCCTTATCAACGGCTTGAGCCTTCTCGTAATTGCGGTCCTTATATTCTACGAATCATACGAGAGGTTCCTGACGCCGCCGGTCCTCAATACCCCTGTCATGATCGCGATCGCTTCGATCGGATTGGCAGGGAACATAGCAATGGTCTTCATCATGGGCCATAGCCACGATGATCTGACCTTGAGGAGCGTGTGGCTTCATATCCTGGGCGACACCCTGTCGTCCGTAGGGGTCATAGTATCGGGCCTGATAATCTACTTCACACACTGGACATACGCAGACCCTATCGCCAGCATTTTCATCGGGGGCATCATCATATGGGGCGGGATAAGGCTCGTGCGGGACACAATGTCGATATTCCTCAACCTGACGCCCCGGGGTTTCGATGTGGAAAAAATCGCCGCGGACATTGCGCACATGCCTGATGTCATTGACGTGCATGACGTCCACCTGTGGCCGGTGGCGCATAACCAGGTCGCATTCTCCGCCCACATACTCGTCGACGACAAAACCTTGAAAGAGGCCGAGGAAACGAAGAAGAACATCGAAGCCATGCTTAAGGATGCAGGGGTCCATCACAGTACACTGCAGATCGAATGCAGCTGCGTCGACTGCGATAACAGTCTATTCTGTGCGATAAAACCGGGTTCTGCAGACCATGACGCACATGATCATCATTAAGGCCGCACAACCGACTACAACGATATCTCTGTCAGTCGCAACTCCTCGCCCGGCATCCCAAATCTACAGTTGATACCTGCCGGTACAAAACCCTACCGCCATCCCGGGCCAAGAGGATGCGCCGCAATTCCCAGTCCCACCCCCCGGAGCCGTTCATCGCATCTCCGGGCGCAACCTCTTGCCATCATCCCGGCGTCACGCACCGGGATGATGCCAAGAGTGCTTCATTCACGTTATTCCCATCTATTTTCTATTTGTTTTATAATGTAATACTAACGTACGCAATATTTTATAAAAATAAATAAAATTAATGACTTGATAAAATATGAAGGTATGCTATAGTAAAAAATATTCCAGACAACGGGGGCCGTGCACATGGATGAGAAGAATATAATTGTTCTGTACATCATCTCTGCATTAATCATTATCGGCGGTTTTGTCATGATATTTATGACCCGCAGCACGTCCGTGCTGGCTGCCGGGGCAGTTCTGATCATCATCGGGCTGTTCGTCTTCCTGTTCGGGCGGGAAAAGTCGAGTCGGGCCAGGGCGGCCTAAGCCCAGCTTGTTTTTGCTGATACTGATAATATCGTTGAAAGTCCCGCGATCGCGGGACTTTTTTTGCTCCGCGACAGTCCGCCTCAAGAGCTCGCTTTCAGGTCCCGTCCACCCGAAAGGTACCCCGACGCCGGGAATTACGGTACAGTATCGAGGCCCCCGATGCCACGGCTTTTATGCATTTTCCGTTTATATTTTATGTGCTATATTACATTATGGAGAGGAGAGATACGAGATTCTGCTTAATGCTTATCTTGATCGCCATATCGGTATGCGTCGGCATCGCCGGTCCTGCGTTTGCCCAGGTCAACTTTCTTCCCTGCATGAACTTTCAATGCCAGCCTGGATACAAGGTCATACAGCAGTACGATAATTCCTGTAAATGCGTGCCCGTCGATGAACCGCAAAAATGTGATACAAGCTTTTGCGGGCCGGGCTATAGACCCGTCCTCCAGTCCAACGGCTCGTGCATGTGCGTGGTGGAAGACTGCACCAATGAAGACGGGTGCTTGAAGCCCCCGGTGGCGGTGGAAGACTGCCCGAGCATCGAAGGATGCGATCCGCCTCGTATAATCAAACCGTGATGTCTGCATGGCGGATGTACTCGTAACCTATCATTCACAGTCCGGCAATACCAGAAAACTCGCGGAATCCGTCGCTGAGGGTGTACGGGATGCGCCCAACTCCCGGGCCCGTCTCAAGGAGGCTTTCAATACACATGCCAGCGACATCCGGGAATGCGATGCGGTCGTATTCTGCTCCCCCGAATATTTCGGTTACATGTCGGGGGCGATCAAGGATCTGTTCGACAGGACCTACGAAGAGCTGAAGGATGACCCGAGGTCGGTCAGGAAGCCTTACTGTATCGTTGTCAGCGCTGGCAATGACGGCAGCGGGGCCGTCAGGCAGATCGAAAGGCTCTGCAAAGGGTACCGTTTCCGGAAGGTACAGGACCCGATCATATGCAGGGCAAAGGTGACCGGCGAGATTCTCGCGAAGTGCCGGGAGCTTGGCGCGACCCTGGCGGAAGGCATAAGCCTAGGAATATTCTGATGTATTCTTTTGGGAAATTTGTTTTTCATTCTTCCGTCTCTTCCCGTTCCGGCGCTGTGTCTGTCTGAGAGGTATCTTCCGTCTCTTCCCGTTCCGGCGCTGTGTCTGTCTGAGAGGTATCTTCCGTCTCCCGGGTTTTCTGACCATGGCGCCGCGCCATTTTCTCCTGGGCCTTTTGCTGGCGCTTAAGTTCTTTCTGCCGTTTTACGAAGGTATTCGGATTCCGTTTCGCCATTCACATCCCCCTTTCTTCTTCCAAATGCTGCTTATAGCAATGTTTCCGATATCCAGGAAGAACTGTATAAATTTAAATGGTAGAGGTAACGATTATGACGTTATTCGCGTGGTTTGTCAAGGCAAGACGGTGCGGCCCGTCCGGCATCAAGACAATGGAAACCGATCTTCCGCTTTAAATACCGCTCCTTATCTTCTCTTCTCCTTCTGAAGTTTTCTCTTTTCCTCGTCGCGGATTTCGCGGCGCAGGAGCTTGCCGACCTTCGATTTGGGCAGCATGTCGCGGAATTCGATGTATTCCGGGACCTTGTACGGTGCAAGCCTGTCCCTGCACCATTTCAGAAGTTCGTTGCTTCCTATGCCTTTCGCGTCCTCCTTCAACTTTCCCCGGCAGGAGT
>DHQV01000074.1 GCA_002408185.1 Deltaproteobacteria bacterium UBA5329 | reverse complement strand
GCATGGGCGCTTGACGCCGGGATGACGGTGGGGGGGTTAGAGCCGTAACTACAAGGCTGGGAAGTTGCTGATGCCTTTTCTTTTCCGAGAAAATTGCTTTTTGTCTGAAACTTGAAACAGCCGACGCAGGTGGCTAGCGGTTCGGTACGAAGACGCGGTGGGCGGGGACCCATGTTCCGCCAACCTGCTGGGCCGGTACTACGACCCATTCGCCGCCGGTCTGCTGCTGCGATGGGGCAGCAGGTGCCCGTCCGTACCTGGTAATGAAATGCGGGTCAGGCGCAGCGTAGGGCTGGCTGGTATCGATTGGACTGTATGCGGGCTGCTGCGTGGGCCTCGAGGCCTGGTTCATTGCCCCGATAAAAAGTGCTCCAGCCAGTATAGTGCCACCAATGATGGCCGCCGGTACCCAATAATCGCCGCAGCATCCACCGTGATGGTATCCACCGTGATGGTATCCACCGGCTTCGCCCCACAAGGGAAGAGTGAGCAATAGACAAAACGCAAATATGAGAATTATCGTTATTCTCTTCATAGTCCTAACAAAGTATATCACCGTTTTTCGAATATGGTGCGGTTTTTCACGAAGATTGGACCATTTTTTCAACTATTTCTATCGCACCTTGGACAAACCGGGGGTACAACGTCCGGAATATCCCCGAATCGGCTGCTTCCTTGTATCCCTCGGGCGCTGAGATATCGAACCCGAGCAGTTCACGGCATTCAATAGACCCATGGATCTCGCCGAACCTGTCCCCGAATTCCCTGATAAGGCCGTATATTCGTTCTTTGGATCCCCTGCCTTAGCCGGATGAATAACCATCTTTTAGTCCGAGCACCATAAAGGCGCCCGTGACGGTCCCGCATGTGCGGCCCGTCCTTCCCATTCCGGCGCCGAAGCCGCTCGCGATCATGAGCGTCCTGTCTTTCGGTAATCCCAGGTTTTCGACAAACCAGGAAAAGACTGTCTGAGAACAGTTAAAGCCATCACTGAACATTATGAGGGCATCATCTATGGTTTTGCGTCTCTTTTCTCCTTTTTTAGCGCACTATCAGATAGGGTTACCGTATCTGCGGCCTTTTTCCATAAACTATACAGAAAAAAGGCGGCAACGACCACGAGAAGCCCAATTACGATCATCAATATGATCTTCTCGATACGCGCCTTCTTTTCCTGATCGACACCCGGTTTGTATTCGGGGTTCGCTGAAACCGGCCCGTCCTTACCTTTTCGCTTCCTTTTGCGCGGCCTGTGTCTCGAGAAGCCTTTGTTTTGCTTTCGTGTAAAGATACGAAATGAAGACCAGTATCAGGCCGAGAACGATAAAAGAAAGAATGCGGTAGGGTGTGCTGATCCGGCTGATATTAAAAAGAAATACCTTGAAAACGGTTATGAATAAAAACCCCAATGTGACTTTTCTCATGATATCGCTGTTCTTCTTGAATCCAAGGACCATGACGACCATTGCGAACAACGTCCACACGATGGAAATGGCAGCAAATCGGGCCTGAGACAGGTAAGAATGAAAAAATGCGGATACTTCCAGCGTCATCATGCAGAACATGCCGATACCAAACAGGGCCGCCCAGAATCTCGACAGCTCATCGCAGAATCTCGGCAACACGTAATGATACTGGCCGTACCATGCGGAAAACAGAATCCATGTGACGGCGAAACCTGTATACTGCAGCACCACCCAACGTTTCTTGAACGAAATGCCCAGTATTCCGAAATTGAGCAACGTCATGTATGAGAAGAGGACCATGTAGTTGTCCTGCCCGGTTGAAAGCAAAACCGGTGTCCCGAAACCCACGATAAGGCCGAGTATCGCAAGCGCCTGCGATTCGTAGGTGATGGCAGTCAGGCAGGCAAGCACGGTTATGAGCACCATTACGAGAAATGACGCTGTCTGCGGGAGAAGACGGTAGATCTGGGATGCGGCGTACGTAGCGAAATACAGGACCGCGATACTTCCACCGAAAAGGGACAACCCGAAGGCCGGGAATTTCCCTTGTTTAATGGCACGGCCGGTGCGTAAGAAATCGATACCTCATAGATAAGTAAGGGCAACCCTTTCAGCAGGCCCTATCCATCCCTGTTCAAACGAGTATTTCAGGAAAAACGCGACACCGAAAACCATCGTGACAATACCGATGAATAAAAGGATTTTTTGACTAATCTTAAATTCCGGATCGAATAACTGCTTCTTGATCCGGTCGGCAATATCGGGGTCCCTGTCTTGCTCAGGCTGCTGCAACTCCCGTATGGGCTTGTCGGGGATATCCTTCAAACGTGCCGGTTCGATGACGGGGCTTACCGTCGTCTCGGGATGAGGAGCCGCCTCAGGGTGCGGTTCGACCGCCCGGCCGAGGTCGGCGCGATAGATTGTTCAAGCGACATTATCGTCGCCGCGAGCTTCTTGAGCTGATTGCCGAGGACATTGCTCGTCACCATAAGATCGTCCAATTCACGCCGAAGGGCAAAATAATCACCGAGCCTTGTTTCTATGCCGGCGCCGAAAAAAGCCCCGCAATTCGGGCATTGTCTCGCGGCCTGTGATAAAAGATGACTGCATGTGGGGCATCTTACGAGACGTCTCCTTCGCTTGGTTTTCTGAGATCATGATATATGGCGGCACCCCCGTTGTACAACGGGAAATATACTATAAATATCATGTGTTCTATTTGTCAGCCTTGTTTTTTTGGGGCTTTGCACGGTATACTAACAACGCTTTGCAGCCTTGACCGGCCTTTTTTTCTTTTCGAGGGTCCAAGCATGGAAAAATTCTTCTACCCAAAAAGCATTGCAGTGTTCGGTGTTTCCGTTACCCCGTCCAACCTCGCCCGCGTCATCGTTGAAAACCTCGCCCGCTTTGGTTTTCGTGGGGACGTCTATCCTGTAGGTTCCCGCGACGGCATCGTGGCTGGCAGGAAAATATTGAAGAACCTCGATACTGTCGAGGGTATTCCCGATCTCGCCGTTATTCTCGTGCCTGCCCGCTATGCGCCGGAAACCCTCGAGATGTGCGGAAGAAAAGGGATACGCCACGTAATCCTGGAATCGGGGGGGTTCAGCGAATTCTCAGGCGACCGGCTCGGGCTTGAAGGCGCGGTCCTTCTTGTGGCCGAACGGTACGGCATGAAAATAATAGGGCCTAACTGTTTTGGCGTCGTAAACATCGAAAACGGGGTCATTCTCCCGTTCTTTATAATAGATCCAGATTATATGAAAGCGGGTTCTGCGACCCTTATTTCCCAGAGCGGAGGTGTTTTTTATGACACGTGCATGCTGTGCTCCGTCGAGAATGTCGGTTTGAGGAAACTCGTCAGCATCGGCAATAAATTGATGACCGATGAAAATGATGTCTTGGAATTCGTACTCGAGGATGATGGAACGCGTGTCGCAGGCCTTTACCTCGAGAATTTCTCGGATGGCCGGCGCCTGATGAATCTCACGGCTTCAAGCCCGAAACCGGTAGTCGTACTCAAGGCAAACCGCAGCGCATCGAGCGGCGAGATCGCAAGATTTCACACCACCGCACTTGCGGGGGATGATGATGTGGCCGAGGCCGCAATGAAACAGGCGGGAATTATCAGGGTTACGAATTTTCAGGAAATGGTGGATTGTTTCAAGATATTCGGTCTTCCCATTCTTAAGGGAAGAAGGTTGGCCCTCATCTCGCGCTCGGGCGGGCACGGTGTGCTTAGCGCGGATGCCGCTAAGAGATACGGATTCGAATTTGCAACTTTTTCGGACAACTTCTTCGCCGGCGTGCACGAGAAAAAACTCAACGTTATAGCCGCCACCAATCCCCTGGATATCGGTGATGTTTACGACCTTGACGACTATTGTCCGATCCTGGAGATGGCCTTGAAAGAGGGTGATGTGGATGGCATTGTCTTTGTCATTACGTACAGTTCGGAAACGGATGGCGCAAAAGTGCGGAATTTTCTCAGTTATGCCTCCGGCATCATCCCGAAATACGATAAGCCCGTTGCGTTATGCGTCGTGACCAACCGGTCGGAATGGTTTGCTGTCAAAAAGGCTGCAAATATTCCTGTTTTTACCGATGTGGACCAGGGAATGAAAGCCCTTTCTTGGTCACTCAGACACTATGAGGCAAAGGGGCGGGGAAAGGGTATTTCTTACAAGTATTTCGGCAAAATACGGTGTGATGACAGGGCTGGACGAAGGTTTCTCGGTCCGGGGGAATGCTTCTCGCTGCTTGAGACAGCAGGGCTTCCCGTTGCGCAGTACGCACTGGCCAGGACCCGGGATGAATTGCTTGCCGCCGCAGAACGCCTGGGTTACCCGGTTACAGTAAAACTTGCCGACAACGCTCTCTTGCACAAATCCGAGGCCAAGGGGGTCTATCTCGACATAAGGAACGACAGGGAATTGCTCGGTGCCTGCGAGCAGATGGGTTCGGTGCAATGCATTGTCCAGAAAATGGCCCCTTCCGGTCATGAGATGATTATCGGGGGGCGTTTTGACAATGAATTCGGGCCTGTTATTATCTGCGGGCTTGGAGGCATATACGTGGAGATCATGGCCGACCGGTCTATCCGCATGGCGCCGGTCGATCAGGACAATGCCCGCGGCATGATCGATGAACTGAAAGGTTCTGCGATCCTTAAAGGCGCACGAGGGAGGAGGGCGGCCGACATATCTGCCCTCATAAATGTCATCGTCCGCGTATCGAGGCTGCTTATCGAAAATCCCCATATAACGAACCTCGATATAAACCCGGTCATCGTCGCCGAAGAGGGCGGGGGCTGCACGATCGTGGATGCCAAGGTGGAAATTACCTGTTGACGGTTCCCTCCATATGATAGAAAATAACTAAGCTATGCCAGATAACCCGTTACGGAAGATACCGAAAGTCGATATGATACTAGAGAGCCGCGGGTTCAAGTCGCTTAAGAGCCGGTTTCCTGAATTGGTGCTTAAAGAAGCCCTTCACGAATATCTCGATGATCTCCGCCTTGAGATCAAGAACGGCCTAAAAAGCGTGGTGCCAGGGATCGATGAGATAATACGCGAGGTCTCTCTTCGCACTCAGGCCCTGGTCGAACCGGGCCTTAAGCGCGTCATCAATGCGACGGGCGTGATAATCCACACAAACCTCGGCAGGTCTGTGCTCGCTAAAGAGGCGATCGACGCCATAATGAAGATCGCAACTGGCTATTCCAACCTCGAATATAACCTCGAAAAAGGAACACGCGGCAGCCGGTATGACCATTGCGCGGCAGTCCTGAAAAGATTGACGTCTGCCGGGGACGCGCTCGTTGTCAACAACAACGCCGGGGCCGTTTTCCTGGTACTCAATACCCTTGCCGAAGGCAAAGAGGTAATAATCTCACGGGGTGAGCTTATAGAGATCGGCGGTTCTTTCAGGGTACCCGATGTCATGGAAAAGAGCGGGGCCCTTTTGAAAGAAGTCGGGACGACGAACAGGACATACATCGAAGATTTTGAACGGGCCATCGGAGACAATACCGGTCTCATCATGAAGGCCCATACAAGCAACTACCGCATAAGAGGTTTCACCCATGAAGCTTCATCGGAAGAGCTGGTCCGGTTGGGCGTGAAATATGGCATCCCGACATACTTTGACACGGGAAGCGGGCTATTCCATGCGTATGCAGGCTTCGGCCATACCGGAGAACCGGTAATATCGGATGAATTGAAGGCCGGTTTCGATGTGATATCATTCAGCGGGGATAAACTTCTGGGTGCTCCCCAGGCAGGAATAATTTTGGGCAAAGAGGAGTGTTTGGATATAATAAAACACAATCCGATAACGAGGGCCCTGCGCCCCGATAAATTCACACTTGCAGGTCTCGAAGCGACCCTCCTGTTGTGTCTCGATCCGGTCTCGGCTGCACGGAAGATCCCCACGATCGCCATGATTTCCGGGTCAAAGGAAGATCTGACAAGAAGGGCCCGCCGGCTCGCCTCACACCTGAAAAAGCGTTGCCCCGGTGCCGATATATCTGTTGTGGATATCGAGTCGGAGGTGGGGGGCGGCAGTTTTCCGGACATGATGATACCTTCGGCAGGGATAGCCCTTGTGTCGTCAGGCATGACGGCCGACGCATGCGAAAAGCGGTTGAGGCAGCGCCCGGTCCCTGTTATTGCGAGGATCGAAAAAGAAAGATTGTTGTTCGATATGCGGACCGTTCTCGCGCATGATGAGACAGACCTCGCTGCGGCAATAATCTCGGTTTACACGGATGCTCCGTAGTTTCAAGATAACCAGCGAACAAGACGACGTCAGGCTTGACATTTTCCTTTCCGAGAAATTGACCCTGACACGGACAAAGATAAAAGAAATGATAGAAGGCGGCCATGTCCGGGTGGCTGGCCGTGTCCCGAAACCGTCAATGCGTCTCAAGGCAGGTGTCGAGATCTCCGGAGATATACCTGACGAAGAGTCTGTCGATCTCGCACCGGAAGAGATCCCCCTTGCCGTTCTCTACGAAGACATGTATTTTCTGGCGATCGACAAGCCTGCGGATATGGTTGTCCATCCGTCGTTCGGCCACAGTTCGGGAACTCTGGTAAACGCGGTGCTGGGGTACATGGAGAGACAGGGTTCCGGGTTCGAGGTTATGGGCCAGGGAAAGGAAGAAGGACAAAAAGACCCGATGGCGGGGATGAGGCCGGGGATCGTTCACCGGCTCGATAAGGGCACGACGGGCGTTATCCTCGTAGCCCGCGATTCCCAGACGCAGGAAAAGTTGTCGGGACTGTTCAAGAACAGGGAGGTTGAAAAAACCTATCGTGCCATTGTCGAGGGGTCTCCGCCATGGGACGTTTTGACCGTCGACGGTAATATCGGACGCCACCCAGTGGACAGGAAGAAAATGGCAGTCCTGCGGTCAGGGGGCCGGCATGCAACGACCGGTTTTAAGGTCCTGGAACGCTTCGCGGGTTTTTCCTTGGTCGAGGCGTATCCCGCGACAGGCAGAACGCATCAGATACGCGTCCACCTGAGCCACGCCGGTTTTCCGATCGTCGGCGACGAAACATATGGGAGACGGGCGAAAAAATCCGCAATGAGGGCCCTTCTCCACGCATACCGCATAGAGTTCGTTCATCCGTTTACCGGTGCCCCGGTAAAGATCGAGGCGCCTGTACCCGTCGATATGGACGAGTTCGTGGAAAAACATCGTGGACAAAATGCCTGAAAGACCCGTAAACTACAACATGGGTCGCAAAAACGTGCTACGGCCGGTAATGGAATTTGTCCGCGAAAAAACGAACGGCTGGGAATATTACCACCTCCCCGGATTGACCGCCCGGGGTATCGTCCATGGTTTTTTTACACGGGATTGCCCGTCATTGTTGAAGGATGATGAAAACCGGGTTTTTCTCGACGCATTTTCCTTGGACCGTTCGGTGGCTTTGTGCCAGGAGCACGGCAATGCCATCCATTCGGTGGGGCCAAAAGACAGGCCGCAGACGGGCGACGGGATCCTGCTCTGCAAGCCCGGTATTGCGGGGATCATTAAAACGGCCGATTGCATGAGCGTCGTCCTCATAGACCCAGCTTTTCCCATGGCGGTAATCGTCCATGCTGGCTGGAGGGGCACGCTGAAGCGCATAACGTCGAAAGCGGTCGATATGATGGCGGAGCGCGGCGCAGCACCACAGTGCATCACGGCCCTCCTCGGGCCGTCCATCCGGGGCTGCTGCTACACGGTCGGGACCGAGGTCAGGAAGGCATTCCTTGAGAAAGGTTTTCCTGACACCATATTCCACGACAGGGACGGGTCGATCTATCTCGACCTGAAAGACGCGAACAGTTGGCTTTTGACGGAGTCGCGTGTCCATACGGTCCTTGACACGGGACTGTGCACCTTCTGCTGCGAAGACCCGTCTTTCGCCTCATACCGAAAAGGCGCCCGGAAAGAACGACAAATAAATTTTGTAGGAATAAAATGAAAGTAGGCACCCATTACCCGAATTTATGAAATATAGGAAAGAGCTATCATTCATAATCGGTATCTTGGTCTGTTTTGGGGCGCTTGTCTTCCTCGAAACGAGTCTCCCGAATTTTGCGAGATTTTTCCCTGTTCAGGACAACAAGCTTCTGGTCATAGTCCTCAACGTAAATCTCCTCCTTGTACTGCTCCTTCTTTTCCTGATCACGCGCATTATCCTCAAGTCGTATATCGAGAAGAGGCGGGGGATCTGGGGTTCCGGACTTAAAAAAAGGCTTACATCGACGCTTCTTTTCATATCTATTGTGCCGTCATTCACCCTTTTCATACTGGCAACAGGTTTCTTCTATGTGAGCATGGACCGGTGGTTCGGCCAGCAGGTCGAGGATACATTGGAAAGCGCCCTGGAGCTTTCCCGGTTCCATTATGAAGAGATCTTTCAGCGCCATATGAGGATCGGGTCCCGGATGGTGGAACAGATAGAAAAGAAAGATATGATGAGCAACGAAAAGGAGTTGAAAAAGTTTCTCGACCGGTACGAGGCCACGCACGTACTGGGTTACCTCGCTGTATATGATCCCTCTACCGGGCAGATTATCAGGGCAAGAGGCTCCGACAATTTAGATGGGATCGTCCGGCCACAGCTCAAGACGTTGATACGCAACGGGGCATCCCGGGACATCATACCTTCGGGTGAAGGCGAAATGCTCTTCGTGGGCATGCGCATCAGGACCGAAACTGAGGGTACGGGGGCTCCCCAGCCCATGCTTCTCCTTGGCGACACTATCAAGATGAAGAGTACGGAACGCATGAAACAGATCGACTTGGCGAGCAAAGAGTTCAGAGAATCCAGGGTCTTTAAGAAAGTTGTCAAATACAGTTTTTTCATACCTCTCTTTCTGATAACTATGCTGACGATATTCGTTTCCCTCTGGGTTGGCATCAAAATGGCTACCGAGATCACAGTTCCTATAGAAAAGATGAAAGAAGGGGCGGAGATCATCGCAAAAGGCAAATTCGATATCAATCTCGAAGAACGCGGAAAGGATGAGATCAGCACTCTTGTCAGGGCATTCAACAGTATGGCCAGGGAATTGAAGGTGGCGAAAGAGGAGATCGAAAGCAAAGGCCGTTCCCTTGAATTCGTTCTGAACAATGTCGCTGCCGGTATTATATCTACGGATAAGAAGGGCATCATCCGGCTTGCAAATAATGCCGCACGGCATATCTTGGGTATTGAACGGGAAAATATCGAGGGTATGTCTTTGCGGGAAATATTTGGTAATGATTTCAAAGGCCTGACAAAGTCTTTCCTCAGGGAAACAAGGGCCGCAGGCGGCGAAAGCATCACGATGGATCTCAGGCTTAACCTGAAAAAGGATATCACCTATCTGCGGGCATCACTAACCGCTCTCAAAGATGAAACTGGGAGAGTGGCTGGGTTTATCATAGCTTTTGATGACATAACCCACGTCGTTCGTGCCGAAAAACTTGCCACCTGGCAGGAGGTTGCCCGCAAACTGACCCATGAGATCAAAAATCCCCTGACACCCATTATCCTGTCGGCTGAGCGGATCCGCAGGAAAATCATGGGTAATTCTGCGGAAAATGACAGGGCAATCCTCGATGAGACCACATCGGTCATTATACGGTCGGTCGGCGATATCAAGGAAATAGTCAATGAGCTTACAAAGCTCACGCATACGTCCCAGGCAAGGACTTTGGAAGACCTCAATATCATTGTCGAGGAAACCCTCGATCTTTACCGTAATCTCTACCATAACATCTCGATGACATTTATCCGGGAAGACATACCCCGTGTCCGTGTGGACCGTGAGGGCCTCAAAAGGGCATTTATCAATCTCATAACCAACGCGGTCAAGGCGATGGATGGCGGCGCAGGGAAGCTCGAGGTCCATACCAGTTTTGACCGTCCGAAACGCGCCGTTATCACAGAATTTGCAGACACTGGCAAAGGTATCTCTGACGAGGATAAGGAAAAAGTGTTCGATCCGTACTTTACAAAAGAGAAAGACGGTACTGGCCTCGGTCTCGCCATAGTCCATTCGATCGTCCTCGAGCATCACGGGAAGATACGCATAGAGGACAATCAACCTCGCGGCGCACGGTTCATAATTGAACTTCCCATAATCGAAACGTAAGGTTAACGACGAACGGGTTCTTATCTTCCTCCCCGTTAGCCCAACTTTGCGAATTCGGGGGGCTCAGAACATAAAACCCCAATAATTTCAAGGGTAGCTTCCCAAAGGTCCTCACTACCTTTTATTTTGTAAGGTTACTTTTTTCCATTACCCGAGGAAGTGATTGGGCGGGAAAACCCAGTTTTAAATGTTGGAGAAGAATTTGGATTTCCGGTTCGGGTTGAGTATACCGGGACATGATTATCTCTCTTGCATCGTTTGTGGGAAGATGAATATCGATTATCTGTACGGAACTGAATTTTTCCAGAATTGCCCTCGGTGTTAATCCCGGTGCAGGACTATGCAGGCGATGGCGCAAGGTCACATGGATTGCGTAGGCCATGAATGCCACGAAGATATGTGCTTCAATCCGCTTTTCTTTTTGGCGATGAATGGGTCTTGCCGCCAGATCGCCTTTTAATATTTTGAATGCTTCTTCGACGTGGACCAGTTGGATATAAAATTGCCATATACGCGCAGGATCACAGCCTGTCAGATTGGTTCGCAATAAATACCGTCCTTCCCGGCGCCTCACACTTCGCAGACGATCTATATTTAAGGAAAACTGCAAGGATCCATCTTCCGGTATAGTGATGTGTACCAGACGTCATGCCGACGGCGATTGCTGTTTCGCTGCTCCTGATGTTAAAAGGATCTGGTCCCTGGCCAGATTCATGTCTGTTAATTCTTTGAGGCGTTTCCATAACTGTTTCAATTGACGTTGCCTCATAGAGCGTTCTTTATGGATACGGTCCCTGCTTTGAACCAGAATGCAGGTCTCATTATCTTGCGGAATGAATTTCATATCAACACCGTCACGGACGGTATGCCATGACTTGCCTGCCAGCTCTTTCTCATACCGGGTCAATCTTCCTTTGGGGGTTCCAGCTAAATAATAAACCGGGGGCTCGGCGGTACGCATTTCTTCGAGAACCTCTTCTGTCGGGATACCTCGGTCCATCACCCATATCCGCCTGGCTTTACCGTATTGATCTTCCATTTTTTTCAGGAAACCCCGGAGGGTTGTATTATCGGCCGTATTACCGGCCATAACTTCATATGCCAGCGGGAACCCTTTTGGGGTTACGATAAGGGCAATGACGACCTGCACACAATCGAACCGTTTGTCACGGCCATAGCCATACCTTCTCCTGCCATTTTCAGAAAAGGGTGGATTGCTTTCGAAGCAGGTACTGGTCAGGTCGCAGAGAAGGACATCGAAGGTTGCATTAGATAAATCGGCCCAACGCCGGGTGAGGTGATCAAAGAGTGCCCGTTTATGTTCGGTAAGCCGGTCGAGGCATGCGTAGAGTTTATGGATCTCTGCCAGTCCAAAACCAGTTCCCAAAAGATCGGCCAGTGCACTTTTCTCGTACCAGGAATGATAGGGTTGCCACTCGCTGCCCGGATTAATTAGCTGATAGCAGCATAAAATCTGAACTGTCAAATCCCAACGAGTCTTTTTACGGTTGGCTTGAGCCTCTTTTCCCGGAACGCGTCAAGCCTCAATTGCTCATACAATTTGTATGAGAGCCAACATACGCCAAACTCGCGGGGACGACGAAGCTCAACATCTTTTAAGCGAATTCCGACCACTTCGTCATCGGTGATCTCATAGAATCGATCATCCGGGAAAAGTGTCATTGTCTTTGCAGATGGTGCCCCATCTTCGAATACTTCAATTGTCCTGCGCCATGCTTCACGCATAGACCTATTAATCTCTCCGAGGTAAAGCAATTGTTTTTGAATTACCCGTCCACCTGCCACTTTGCGGTTTTCGACGATACTCCGATGCTGGTGATCTTTTCCATCCTTCTTCCTGTTTGTACATCGCAGGAACATTGTAGATGAAGAATATCACTGTCTTGACAAACGTGAAAAGAGGGTAGGTCTTCACTACGAGAGATTTTGAGGAAAAATGACTTGTAACGTATTGAAATGACATAATCGGAAAGTTAAAATAGCTATTTTTGGGATCGAATCCGCGAAGTTGGGCTAGCCGCCTCGATCGGCCTTCGCCCCGGGTTCCGGCACGCCGGGGGTTCCCTTCTTTTTCCTCTCTATCTGTGTTATATTATAAACAATGAAGGTGATCTGCACGAACAGGAAGGCTTATTACGAGTACCATATCGAGGAGAAATTCGAGACCGGGTTGGTCCTCACGGGTACCGAGGTAAAGTCATTGCGGGAAGGGCGGGCGAATCTCAAGGAGAGCTACGCGAAGGTCAAAGACGGTGAAATATTCCTTGTGAATGCCCACATAACGCCCTATTCCTGTGGCAACATATATAATCATGAGCCGAAGAGAACGCGTAAACTGCTTATGCATAAACGGGAGATAATGCGGCTCATGGGAAAGGTAAAAGAGCGGGGATATACGTTGGTACCCCTTTCCCTCTATTTTGATAAACGGAACAGGGCCAAGATGGAACTGGCTCTGGCTAAAGGCAAGACACTCTATGACAAAAGAGAGGGAATCAAGCGCAAGGACGAGAAACGTCTGATGGAGCGCGAAGAACGAATACGATGACGGGGGCGACAAGGCTTCGACAGGGATGCAAGGGCCAGAGAGGCATGCCGGGTTACTGCTTACCCGTACCCAAGCGGAACTAAACACAACTGCAGACTCTAACGAGTACGCACTGGCTGCTTAAGCAGCCACATCATCCGGACCTTCTTCCTGCTTTCAGGTTCGTGTATGGTGTCATTCTAGCAGGATAGTCCGGCGCAACGCCTATAGCCCCGGGCGAAAATTCATGGGCTGGAACGGCAGGGAACCCGTCAGTGGGTGCCTCGTTGTTTGAGACTTAAATACGCTGACTAAGCATGTAGTCTGTCTGACGCCTTCTTTTCTGGACGTGGGTTCGATTCCCACCGCCTCCACCATATTTTTTCACGCTGCCCGGGTTGACTCGACCATGCTATTTTGATACTCTGAAAGGACCTCATGCAAAGACAATCCGGCTGGAAATCAAAATCAAAACAAGATATCAAGGTGATTTATGATTTTTCCGAGGGATACAAGGATTTCCTCGACAGGGCGAAGACCGAGCGCGAAGCGGTGCGGTGCATCACCGATGCATTGGCCAGAAATGGCTTTGACGTGGACCCTTCGCGAGAGAAGGTGTTCGCTGTCAACCGGAACAAGACGGTAATGGCCTTTGTGCGCGGTTCTTCCGACATCATCGAAGGCCTCAACATCATTGTTGCCCATATTGACGCCCCGAGGCTCGACCTCAAGCAGAACCCCCTGTACGAGGATGTCGACCTGGCACTCCTCAGGACACACTATTACGGGGGCATCAAGAAGTATCAATGGGTAGCGTGCCCACTTGCCATCCACGGCATAGTCATAAAGGCCGACGGCCGATCGGTCGATATTTGCATTGGTGAGAGCGAAGATGACCCGGTTTTCATGATCGACGACCTTCTTCCCCACCTGTCGCGCAAGACACAGGACGAGAAGAAATTATCGGAAGCTATAGATGGAGAAAAACTGGTTGTCGTTTTCGGTTCCCTTCCGCTGGCGGGAACGGAAAAGGAGCCGGTCAAGCATTATATTTTGAAGATACTAGAAGATAAGTACGGCATGACCGAAGATGATTTTATCACCGCTGAGCTCGAGGTTGTCCCTGCATTCAAGGCGCGAGACGTCGGTTTTGACCGTAGCATGATCGGCGCCTACGGGCAGGATGACAGGGTATCTGCATATCCCCTTCTCGAGGCTATATGCCGTGTCAAAGAACCCCGGCGGAATTGCCTTGCGATATTCAGCGACAAGGAGGAAATAGGCTCCGAGGGTTCGACAGGGGTAAAGTCCCACTTTCTCCAGGTCTTTCTTGATGACATAGTGAATGGACTGGGCCTGAAGGCCGATGAATCGGTCATCAGAAAGGCCCTTTATTGCTCGAAGGCCCTGTCGGCGGATGTTAACGGCGCGGTGAACCCCACATTTCAGGAGGTCCACGAGAAGCAGAACGCGTCGTACCTAGGGCGGGGCCCTTGCCTGAGCAAGTTTACCGGGCATATGGGAAAGGTCGGAGCGAGCGATGCAAACGCCGAATTTGTCGCCGAGGTGGTACGGCTTTTCAACGAGGCGGGGATACTCTGGCAGACCGGGGAGCTCGGAAAGATCGACGAGGGAGGTGGCGGAACGGTTGCGAAACACCTGGCCGTTTACGGTATGGACATAATAGACTGTGGCCCGTCACTTCTCGCAATGCATTCGCCCTATGAATTATCCAGTAAGCTGGACATTTACGAGTGTTACCGTGCATATAGCGTATTTTTTGCAGCATAAAAAATGGAGGCCCCTCATCGCATGACGGATTTTGAGAACGTAAACATACCTGATATTCTACCCTTGCTGCCGGTACGCGACATGGTCATGTACCCGAGTGTCCTCCTCCCCTTGTTTGTGGGCAGGGACATGTCCATTAACGCCGTCGAAAAATCCCTTTCGCAGAACCGCCTTATCGTGGTCGCCGCGCAAAAGGACCTTACCGATGAAGACCCTCTGCCCAACAGGATCTACAGTATAGGCGTCGTATCGCAGATCATGCGTATGCTCAGGCTCCCGGACGGGAGGGTAAAGGTCCTTATCCAGGGGCTCAAAAAGGCAAAGATCGACCAGTATATACAGGAAGCACCGACCTTTCTTGTCAGTTTGACCCCTATCGAGGAACCGATCATAACCGAAATAACCCTCGAGATAGAGGCGCTCATGCGCTACGTCAAAGAGGAAATGGAAAAAGTCGTATCGATGGGGCGGATGGTCCCGCCCGACATACTCATGGTGCTCGACACGATCGATGAACCCGGGAGGCTCGCGGATATCGCCGCCGCCAACCTTGGCCTCAATGTCGACAAAGCCCAGGAAGTCCTCGAGATAATCGACCCTGTCGAACGTTTGAGAAAACTCTCCGAGATCCTCGGCAAGGAGATTGAGCTTCTCAACATGCAGGCAAAGATCCTCTCCCAGGCCAAGGAAGAGATGTCCAAATCCCAGAGGGAATATTTCCTGCGGGAACAGATGCGTGCTATCCGGACGGAACTCGGCGAAGGCGATGAGCGTACCGAAGAGGTTGAAGAGCTTCGCAAACGGATCAAAAAGGCGAAGATGCCGAAAGAAGTTGAAAAAGAGGCAAAAAAACAGCTCGAGCGTCTCGATATGATGCATCCAGACGCAGTTGAATCGACGATGGTGAGAACATATCTCGAATGGCTCGTGGAACTTCCTTGGAGCAAGTCGACCAAGGATAATATCGACATAAAGAAGGCGCGCAAGATCCTCGACAAGGACCATTATGATCTCGATAAAGTGAAAGACCGTATACTTGAGTTCCTGAGCGTCATGAAGCTCAAGGCCGATATGAAAGGACCCATACTCTGCTTCGTAGGGCCTCCCGGCGTCGGCAAGACGTCACTCGGAAAGTCGATCGCGCGGGCAATCGGGCGGAAATTCTCACGCATGTCCTTGGGCGGTATGAAGGATGAGGCCGAGATCCGTGGCCACCGCCGGACGTATGTAGGGTCAATGCCTGGAAGGATTATCCAGTATATCAAACTTGCCGGAACGAATAACCCGGTTTTCATGATGGACGAGATCGATAAGATCGGCAGTGACTTCCGGGGGGACCCGGCAAGCGCACTCCTTGAAGTGCTTGACCCTGAACAAAACAACGCCTTTAGCGACCACTACCTCAACGTTCCCTTTGACCTGTCAAAGGTTATGTTCATTACGACGGCGAACCAGATGGATACGATCCCGTCGGCACTCAGGGACAGAATGGAGGTCATCGATATACCCGGTTACACCGAACAGGAGAAGCTGGAGATAGCCAAGCGTTACCTTATCCCGAAACAGCTTTCGGAAAATGGCCTGACAAGCGCGCGCCTCGAGATATCCGACAAGGCCATCGCAAAAGCCATTGGCGAATACACGCGCGAGGCGGGCTTAAGGAACATCGAACGGGAGATCGCCATGATTGCCCGAAAGGTCGCACGACGGGTCGCAGAAGGTGATACGAAAAAAGTGTTGGTGACACCGAAAAACCTGCATGAATTCCTTGGGCCTGTCAAGTACCTTCCCGACAGCCAGATGGAGCAGGATTACATTGGTGTCGCGAGCGGGCTCGCCTGGACGGAATTCGGCGGAGACGTCCTCTACGTTGAGGCATCCTGCAGGCGCGGCAAAAAGGAGCTGACCTTAACCGGCAACATGGGCGAGGTAATGAAGGAATCGGCCCAGGCAGCCTTGACTTATATCAAGTCAAAGGCCGATCTTCTTGGCATCGACCAGTCCATCTTTAACGAACTTGAGATGCATATCCACGTGCCGCAGGGGGCCATTCCCAAAGATGGCCCGTCAGCCGGCATAACGATGGCGGTCGCGATGATCAGTGCGATCACGAGACGGCCTATCAATAGAAAGATCGCGATGACGGGTGAGATCACCCTGACGGGCAGGGTCCTTCCCATTGGAGGCCTTAAAGAGAAAACGCTTGCCGCTTTGAGGAACCGGATAGAGAAGGTGCTCATACCGCATGAGAACTGTCATGAACTCGTTGAAATTCCCAATTACGTTAAAAAGAAGATAAACTTTCTTTCCGTGAAGACTATGGACGATGTAGTGGAGGCAATATTCGAAAATAAGGGGTAAGTCATGAAGGAAGCTTCTTTCTGGAAAAAAGGTGACGGTAAGGCCCTGCAATGTTTTTTATGCCGTCACAACTGCATCATAGCCGATGGTAAAAGTGGGATATGCGGTGTCCGCGAGAACCGTGACGGTACCCTTTACAGCCTTGTTTACGGATTCCCCTGTACAAACCATGTCGATCCGATAGAGAAAAAACCGCTTTTCCACTTCTATCCGGGCACACGGGCCTATTCCATTGCCACGGCCGGGTGTAATTTCCGGTGCCTTCATTGCCAGAACCACGACATTTCCCAGACGCCCCGCGAGACAAAAAGGATATTCGGCCAGAACATATCGCCGGAAGACATTGTGAAAGACGCTAGGGACTCCCAGTGTACGAGCATATCGTACACCTATACCGAGCCGACGATATTTTTGGAATACGCCTATGACATCATGCAGATAGCACGAAATGAAGGGATCGCGAACAATTTCGTGACGAACGGATACATAGAAGAAGAGCCGCTCAAGGCTATCGCCCCGTACCTCGATGCAGCCAATATAGACCTCAAGGGTTTCAGCGAGTCATTCTATGGAAAGATCTGCGGCGCCAAACTATCCGGTGTCCTCGACTCGATCCGGCTCCACAGGAAACTCGGGATCTGGATAGAACTGACAACGCTCATCATACCCGGCCATAATGACAGCGATGAGGAATTGACGTCAATCGCCCGCTTTATCGCCAATGAACTGGGAAAGGAGGTCCCTTGGCATGTCAGCGCGTTTTACCCGACATACAAGTTGCTCGACGCGCCCCCTACGAGCACGAAGACGCTTTCCCGGGCCCGGCAGATAGGCATTGAGGCCGGCTTGCACTATGTTTATGTGGGTAACATCCCGGGGCTCGATGGGGAGAACACCTATTGCCCGACCTGCCACAAGACCGTCATCGGGAGGTACGGCTATAAGGTCACAGAATACAACCTGAAAGGCGGGGTATGCTCGTTCTGCGGCAGTGCTGTCGACGGGGTAGGGTTGTAAATTTATTTCTTGTCACAAAAAAGGCGGCGAACAGAACGTCAAAAAGTGGTGCTTTGCGGCCCAACCCTTTAGTTTTAATAGAATAAATATAATAGCCCCTCCGCAATAACATATTGTGAATTTTTTCCTAAGTTTCGTTGACATTCGAAAAAGAAAATGTTTAAAATAGGGAGCTAATCCGTACCGTTTCAGGGTTATTGTGGTTATTCATTATCATCTCTCAAGGAGGTAATAGATGAGCATCAAAAAAGCTTTGAGCACCGTATCATTGTTATTCATTTTTGTGTTGCTCGCTCTGCCGGCATTCGCCGGTGAGGCGGACATCATTCTCCCGGACCTTTCGACAGTATCATTCACCATCTTTGGAAGCACGATGAGCGGCGTCAGCATCATGTATTTCGGCCTCGTCGTCTGTATTGTCGGCCTCATCTTCGCCCTTATTCAGGCGAACCAGACGAAGAACATGCCCGCGCACAAGTCAATGCTTGACGTGTCAGCCATCATCTGGGAAACATGTAAGTCCTATCTCGCCCAGCAGGGCAAGTTTCTCTTCATCCTCTGGGTTTTGATCGCCGTGTGTATGGTCTATTATTTCATGGGACTGTCGCATGCCCCGTTCGGCAACATGGTGATCATCCTTATCTGCTCAATCCTCGGCATCCTCGGTTCCTACGGTGTTGCGTGGTTCGGCATGAGGATCAACACCTGGGCAAATGCCCGCACGGCTTTCTCATCCTTGAGAGGCAGGCCGGTTGACGTCGTCAACATCCCCCTGACCTCAGGCATGAGCGTTGGTCTTCTTCTCGTCAGCGTCGAGCTTTTCTTCATGATCTGCATCCTTGTTTTCCTTCCGAAAGACCTCGTTGGACCGAGCTTTATCGGTTTTGCAATTGGCGAGTCACTCGGTGCCAGCGCACTGAGGATTGCCGGCGGTATCTTCACGAAGATCGCCGACATTGGTTCCGACCTTATGAAGATCGTCTTCCATCTTCCTGAAGACGACCCGAAGAACCCTGGCGTTATCGCCGACTGTACCGGTGACAACGCGGGCGACAGCGTCGGCCCCACAGCAGATGGTTTTGAGACGTACGGTGTTACCGGCGTTGCTCTCGTCGCCTTCCTGGCTTTGGCCCTTGCCTCAAACCCGATGATGTCAGGCACTCTGATCATCTGGATCTTCGCAATGCGTATCCTTATGATCCTCACCGCGCTTGTTTCGTACTTTATCAACAGGGGTATTACTTCCTCCGTCTATGGCTCAAAGAAAAAATTCGACTTCGAACAACCCCTTACGAACCTTGTCTGGATAACCTCGATAGTTGCGATTGTCGTAACCTTCTGGGCAAGTTACATGCTCCTTGGCGACCTTAGCGCGACCCGGTATCCGGGTCTGTGGTGGGCGCTCGCCATTATCATCTCCTGCGGTACTATAGCAGGCGCTTTGATCCCGGAATTTACCAAGGTTTTTACCAGCACGAAATCACGGCACGTTCAGGAAGTTGTCAGTGCTGCACGCCACGGCGGCGCATCTCTCGACATCCTCTCCGGTTTTGTTGCCGGTAACTTCTCCGCCTTCTGGGAAGGCCTTGTAATCCTTGTTCTTATGTTCATCGCATATCTTGTTTCACAACATCCTTCAATAGTTGCCCTTATGCCCGTCAAGTTTGCATTTGCGGCCCCGGTCTTTGCCTTCGGCCTTGTGGCATTCGGTTTCCTCGGCATGGGTCCTATCACGATCGCAGTTGACAGCTACGGCCCCGTATCGGACAACGCCCAGTCGGTCTATGAGCTTTCCCGTATCGAGGCGCTCCCCAATATCGCAGCCGATATAAAATCAACCTTCGGTTTCGATCCCAACTTTGATGGGGCAAAAGACTACCTCGAAGAGGCTGACGGTGCAGGCAACACCTTCAAGGCAACCGCCAAACCCGTTCTTATCGGTACGGCCGTCGTCGGTGCAACGACGATGGTTTTCGGCATCATCATTCTGCTCGAGAACATGTTCGGCAATGTCATCGCCCATTTGAGCCTTGTTCAGCCTACTATCATTCTCGGCCTTCTTATGGGCGGCGCTGTAATTTACTGGTTCACCGGTGCGGCCACGCAGGCTGTTACGACGGGAGCCTATCGTGCGGTCGTCTTCATCAAGGAGAACATCAACCTCGATAAAGAAGAAGCCTCCATTGATGACAGCAAGGAAGTCGTGAGGATCTGTACGATGTACGCCCAGAAGGGTATGTGGAACATCTTCATCACCATCTTCTTCATAGCCCTCGCACTGTCGTTCTTCAACCCGTACTTCTTCATCGGCTACCTGATAGCGATCGCATTCTTCGGCCTCTATCAGGCAATCTTCATGGCGAACGCCGGTGGTGCATGGGACAACGCCAAGAAGATCGTCGAAGTAGACCTGAAGGAAAAAGGCACGGCGCTTCATGAAGCGGTTGTTGTCGGCGACACCGTCGGCGACCCCTTCAAGGATACGGCATCAGTTTCCATGAACCCGGTCATTAAGTTCACCACACTGTTTGGCCTTCTCGCGACAGAGATCGCAGTTACCATCCAGAGTCAGACGTTGAAGTATGTGATTGGCGGCATTTTCTTCCTGATCGCCATCATCTTTGTATATCGATCATTTTATGGGATGAGGATCGGCGAAACGAAACTTGAGTAGCATACGCTTACGCTATTAAAAAAAGGCGCCTGAAATCAGGCGCCTTTTTCTTTAGGTGCGCCCGGCAGGGCGCACTGA
>DHQV01000052.1:39616-48648 GCA_002408185.1 Deltaproteobacteria bacterium UBA5329 | reverse complement strand
ATTTATTTACCTCCATTCCCTGTTGTCTTAGGGGACCCCGGGGGTCCCTGTTTCCCCATTTTGCGGTATGGGCGTGTTTTTTAGACCAACCCTCCAATACCGACATCGCCGTTGTCATCTTCCTCGTCCTCGCTCATCTCCCCCCGGCGTCTGCTGGTATCTCCGGTGAGGAGACCAACAGAGGCCCTGTCTTTTCATGGTTGACCGTGCACCATTTCGTCCGGTCGGACTTGACCCTGTTGAAATTCCCCGAAATTAATATGCCGTTATCCTCGAGATCCCTGATCATCCTGCGGATATGAGAGACGGACCAGAACGGGAACTGCTTCTGCCAGTCGTTGTAGCTGCTATAGATCCACCTCGTCCCCTCCGTGTCTTCCTTTTTTTAATCCAGCGGTGCACCTGCTGGACGATGAAACAATCCTCATTCTGCAACAAAACGCTGTTCCGGTTTTTTGACATCAGTTTGCGCCTCCCGGCCGTTACGGCCTTCCCGTGGTCCTGTGTCCTGTTGTTTCCTTGAGAAGGTAATGGCCTCGGCCGGGGAGATTATTCCGTAATCCGGTTCATGCCATCCGGTAATTGAAGCCGGGGGGCTTCCCGCTGGGGGGAGTTATATGCTTTGCTAATAAAAGTATATCAAAAAGCTGTAATACATAAGGCTGAAATCCATACACATTTTGGATAGATTACCTAATCTAATTATATAGATAGGTATAACAAGGGGGGGACTTGTGGTAAATTACCACAAGTCCCCCCCTTGTACGTTACAAGCTTATGATTCCATTAAGGATTCTGGTCAAAAACCGTATGGAATTCACAATCGACAACATCATCTAAAAACGGACATCTGCGGGCAGGATCGAATTTGCCCGTTTCGCCTATATTATACTGACCCCGGTTTGACCGAGACATTCAACCTGTGGAATGATCCGGACATCCCCAAAGGAGGAAAAGGATGCCGGACGAAAAGAAAATGCTATGGACCCTCAAAGAGGAAACAGGAGATCGTATTGAGGCTTCTTAAGGAGGAATCTCCCAAGGGGAGATTGCACGGGAGATGGGTCTGGGCATGTCGACGCTCTATGGATGGAGAGACCGTTTCCTTGAAGCCGGCCTCGAAGGCCTGAAGTACAGAGGCAGAAGCAAGGTCCTTCACGATGCCGAGGAGGAACTGAATAAGGCCCGTCAGGCCATTGGGCGCCGGAATATGTCAATGAAAATGAGACACTTTTGCAAAACATTTAGTGTAGCAGCTCCTCGCTTTTTAATGACGGTTTGTTGATCCATACTTCCTGCGGTACAACCATGGGTTTTGGTATCCTCCCCTTGAACCGTTCCGGATGTTTTTCACAGGGGGCAACAGGCACTTTCTCGCGTGTGTTAATGATGTCGTTTGTTCTTCCATAATGGACATCTTCCGGTGTTAACAGACCCAAACCTGAATGATAATGTTCAGTATTATACCAAGGAAAAAAGTCTGGCGTGATGCCCTTGCATCTTCTACGGAACCGGATCTGTCGGGGAATTCAGATCTGTGTTTCATGGTTTTGAACTGAGATTCAGAATAAGGATTGTCATTGCTGACAGAAGGCCTTGGATGACTTTTTGCAACACCGGGATTGGCAAGAAGGAAGGCCACTGGCTTTGCGTACAAAAACTCCTTGAAATGTGCACGTCCGTGAAGGTCAAGCGGCTTTTTCTGTACATGGCCGAATCAGGGCGCCTGCCACGCCTTGAAGAGATTGGCCTCGGCAGGATAAATCTCGGAAAGGGAGATCGTACTGTCATCAAGGGCGGTCGCCTCGACCCGAAATACCGTATCACGGTACCGCCCAGGGAGGCGGGCTGATATGGAGGATACCGCTTACTACCAGCAGGTAAAACTGCTTCTTCGGATCCTGTCCGTTATAGCCCGTTACTCGATATTTACGCCGAAAGGCGGTACAGCGATCAATTTTTTATTCGTGATCTGCCCCGGCTGTCGGTTGACATCGGTCTAACCTACACGTCATTTGGTGCCAACTACAGCCTGATCAGGCCACCTTACGCCGAAACACGTACCTGTGTCCAACAGGTCAAATCCTCTTATAACTCGCTCAAGAAGAAAAGCAACGAAGGACGAAGGCTTGTCTTGCTAATATTATGATGTGATACTCAAGGAGAGCAGGGTTTTTAGATGCACTATTTAACTTCTCCTTCAGGAAATAACATATGTATCTTGTCCGGCTCTTTTAAAAAATGGAAACCATCCACCATAACCCGCTTGCCACGATGCGTAAGAACGAGAATACGGAGTAGGTCTGCAAGCTGGCCGCGTACCAACTCCAAAAGAGGGTCATCGGGCTTTGCGGTCGATGGGTCAAGGCGGAACCGGAAGACGTAATGATCCCCGCCGTTGCCCATTTCAGGAGGCACAGGCGGCGGGGCAAAGTTTGAATTCATATTGTCAGACAATACACATCTCCTTCTTCAGGGAAAACGAGGCCACCCCTCTCGAGAGGTGGCCGGTTAAGTTTGCTTAAGTTTCTAACTCCACGTCAAAGTTATACTCGCGGCCGTTCCACTGCCGGGCCTGCGCGAACCCAGACCTTCACGCATGAGCGCCTGGGAGAGGCTGGGCCCCCCTATTCTGATAGACATGCCCGTGGGGAGACCTTGCGCGGTCATAAGGGCATTTTGCTGCAGTGTCTGGCCGGACGCTAACGGAGCAAGCCCTGGGCTCTTTGGTGCTGCAGGGGCAGTCCCGGGACCCGGACCAGGAGGGATTTGTGCGTCGGCCGTACCGCTCATCAAGCCGCCTACGGCGACCGCCCCGGCCACTCCCAGCACCTTCGTTATGAACTCGCGTCGTGAATTTTCCGATTCAAACTGTATCTCAACCGTGTCTTGTGTTTCGTCAATTTTTTTTTCTTCGTCCATTCTCTACCTCCTTATTATTTTTTGACCTCTTATCTTGCGTTTCCGCATCACCTCCTTATCAACACGATTCATCATTCCGGTGCTACAAGGAAATCTGGCTACACGGCAAAGGACGATATTCGATATCCAGTGCCCGCTCAAAATCGTTAGGGCAATTGCCCAAGAGATCTGTCCCTGCAGGGGTCAAGAAAGTCCATGGCGATATCACGACATCCGGCCGCACCCCGTGGTGTTCGATCCATGACCGGGTCTGTTCGATCAGGTCCTGGACAGTCCAGAGGTCGCCCACTGTCACATTGCCGCCCCAATATCGTGGAACCAGTTTTTCTATGTGGAAATCACAACATTCCGTAAACCTTGCGAATTCTCCCAGCATCGACATGCCTTCCAGAAAATGATGCTCCGCCAGTTCGGATACATAGAACAAAACGCGTTTTCCCGTGTATTCTTCAACGATCTCTTTGAGTTTTACAAGGTTGCTCAATTGAATACCGTCAACCAACAGCATCCCAAACGTGCATCCCAGCCTGCGGTTCGCACCGGAAACCGTTAAACATCGATAGGGGTAACGAAGATCTTTACGATGTTTTATATCCGGAATCATGATCTCTATTCGCTCACTGCCCCTCATCACGGTCACTATCGTCGGCCCATTGTGGGTTTCAAAGCGTGACGAAAGCCAGTTTGTTACCTCCGGCCTGGTGAATACGCTTTCACCATCAATGGCCACGATAAGATCACCGAAACGGATGCCTGTTTCCGCAGCAGGCGAGTGCTTGATGGTCCCCTGAACAACAGGCAGCATGGTCAGAAGCTCATACATGTTCGGAAGCATGATGATGGGGGTCTCTACCTCTGACCGCAGCCGTTTGACTCTTTCACCTATTTCCGTCCAGTACGTGCGGGTATCAAAGGGTGCCTCCCCGTATGCCGCCCTCGTCCATGATGGCAAGCATATCCGCACAAAAAGCCCGTCACATTTATCAACATACCGTACCAAGTCTTCCAAGTCCGATAATGGCTTCGTAGGCCACGGCACATAGCTTGCCAGGAATGGGATGTCGTGCTTGCGAAGAAGGGGAAGAGCGGCAAAAGCCGTCTCGTCACCCCCCGGCCTGCGGTCCCGCATCGAGAGCTTCCTCATCCCGGGAGACCCGGAATTCATAGAAACCACAATATCGATCGGGTGCAGCCGGGATAGCCTGACGATGTTATCCTCAGTCAAAAAAGACCCGTTGGTGGTGATGGACTTCACTTCTCCCGGCGAGATCTCATGAATCCGTTCAAGGATCTCCACACATTTGGGATTCGTGAACGATTCCAGGGAAAATCGTGCCGATGGCAGCAGTCCCGTCTTTCTTTCGGGCGAATAACATTCGATACGGGTATTCAATTCCCGAAGGCTTAGCTGGCATCTGTCGAGCAGTATTCCCAATCCCTTGGTCCCCTTTTCGAAGCAGAATTCGCAATCGCAATTGCAGTAACTGGAAATTGACCCGACGTTTTCAAACATCCCGTTGCACGGGTAATTTGACCATTGTTGAAGGTCTTTCAGGCGAAAACCGTTTACATTGAGTATTCGGTTGCCTTGAATGAAATGTCCAAGTCCCAGTATCCGCTCCAGGTCGCGTTTGATTATACGGAGGCGCCCCTCCGTGTACGTATAGCTTTCAATTGCTTCATAACGTATTGGTTTACTATCCGGAGGATAGTGCGTGCAGGCCTTCACGGGTATCGGGTCCCCGAGGGCAAAGTAATCGGCCTCGACCGACACGCCATCAACCTCAAGGTCTATCAAGCGAAGGATCCGCTCCAGCTGTGTTTGAATCAATCCCGTCAGTAGCTCACTTTTATTGCGAATAGAAAAATAAGGGTCGGTAGTGGGACACGTCTCTTCATCGTGAGAGGTCATAAAAAATCTCAAATCTCTAAGCGTTGGAATTTTTTATGATTATATTGAGCCCATTCGATAAATGTCAAGAAAAACATGCCTAAAAAGTACAGATGGAACGGATGAACAGAATCATTAAAAGCTATCATCATTGCGGATGAAACCGCCCGCTTACGCATAACCCGCTTGTTATTTCGATCTTCTCGGGGAAATACCCGGTGGAAATCAGGAATACCCCGATTGCTTGAAGCGCTCGACCGGTTTAGACTAAGGTATTGCAGATACATAAGCATTGAGTGATGGAGAATATGCCGATATGGACGCGATAAAGATATCACAGGAAGAACTGGAAATAGTCTTGTACAGGCATGAGCAATGGACAAGGGGCGATTACGAAGGCGTACGAGCCGACCTCTCCGGCCTCGATCTCTCCTGTCTTGACCTTTCGGACGTGAGGCTGTCCGGAGCCAATCTTACCTTTACCAGGCTTTGTAACGCCGATCTGACCGGTGCCGACCTTTCCCGGGCCAGCCTCATCGGCGCAGATTTCAGCCAGGCGAAGCTTATCGAAGTTGACTTTTACGGGGCCAATCTTTATCGTGCACTCTTTACGGATGCCGATCTTACCGGTGCCAAACTTGGTGGCGCCAAACTCACGCGAGCTAGCTTCGCCGGTGCTAACCTCACCAGGGTGGACCTCACGGACGCCATCCTTACCCACGCCGACCTCACGGACGTCATGCGGACCGGCGGGGCACGATACGGATCAGGAGCGTCGCATCCCGCTCTGGCTCAGGACAAAGAAAAAAATCGAATATATTGTCGTTAATGAGTTGATATCAATTATTCAAATCAAAGGCCGTTCTTTCGGGGATCCCTTATCTGACCGAGCATATTTCCTGATGAACCCTTCTTTTTCACATTCAGGGCATCCCTGATATGTTTCATACTGAGCGGTGAACCTCAACTCCAAAAAAAGAAGATGGATGGAACCGGCGAAAGATGTCTTCCTTGCCCGTCCGGACAGTTGTTCCCGTGAATTCCGCCAGTATGCAGGCCCCTACGATTACAAGCCTCCGATTATGCTGCGGTGCAAGGCTATCACGTTTATGTCATGCTTGTATGATCGGCATGCCGGGTTATCCGGCAACGTGTTTGCTAGTCATTCGTAACTTTCGGCTGTTGCAATGCCTTCCATGGCCCCTCCATATTCCTTTTTCTCACATCGTATATTTTTCGGATGTGGCAATGTGTTACACTCTGTTGTATCAGTAAAGACAGGTCCGGACAATACGGGCAAGATTCAGATAATATGTAGGTATAACTCCCATACATAGGACGGGTCACAAAATCTTTCGGGAGCAGCCACAGCAGTCAGGAAACGGCGCATATGAAAAGAGGTTCGGAAAGAATCTCTCTGTCGACGAGGAGGAGTTTATCGTGGAATCGGGAAAGACGACCCGCATCATGGATGAGGGCCTCGGTGTAATATTATTGCAGTGCACAGTTGCCGACGTGACATAAATTGCAGTATGCTGTGTGAAATATTTTAAGGCTGGTAAGACATTGAACGGGAAAGACTATTACGAAATACTTGAGATAAACAACGGCGCTTCCGCAAAAGAGATCAAGGATGCATACCGCAGGCTCGCCTTTCAGTACCATCCTGATAGAAACCCTGGGGATACCGCGGCGGTTGAACGGATGAAAAGCATAAACGAGGCGTACGCAGTTCTGTCCGACTCGGTAAAGAGGGGACAGTACGACAACTTGAGGCACGCCTACGGCAATTCCGCGTATGACAGGTTCCGGCAGGACCACTCCGAAAACGACATCTTCAGGAATTCGGATATCAACCAGGTCTTCGAAGAGTTTTCACGGTCATTCGGTTTCAGGAATTTCGAAGATATATTCAGGGAGGCGTACGGCCCCGGATACCGGACCTTTCAATTCAGACAGGGGAACGTCTTCGGGCGGGGATTTGTCTTTACCGGCCGCATGGGCCAGGATGTTTTTTCTTCGGGTGCCCGGCAGGGGGTATTTTCGGGCCTCATAGGAAAGCTGGCGGGATATGCACTGAAAAAGATCACCGGTATCGGCACTCAGCGGGAATCTGACAGGTACGACGTGCTGAAACTAACACCCGAACAGGCGGTAAAAGGCGGTAAGGTCCCTTATACCGACAAAAAGGATTCCCGGGCCGTCCTGATCTCAGTTCCCCCCGGCACAACCCGGGGAAAGGTCATCCGCCTGAGAGGGTTGGGGCCCGGAGATCTCTATTTGAAGGTCGAGGTCACAAAACCGTTGCTCAAAAAGATCGCGGAGCTTTTCAAAGTAAAATAACAGGCGGGCGATCGTATCGGACCGGCTGACAACCTTTTGTCCGTCCATACGCGGCATATCGATTGAATTTTACGTTCCCAATATCGTATAAATAATGATGTACTTCTGTTGTCTGGTACAGACAGAAACGGAATGATCCCACTGGCAAATGAATAGTAACAACCATGCTGAAAAATAACCGAATTTATCATGATTCGTAAATCGTCAGAGGAGGAATGACCTATGATCTATTCTCATGAGGTTCAAAACATGTGCCCGGTTACAAAGGGAGCAAATCACGGTCCAGCGGCCATCCCGCAGGAAGGCAAATGGACACAGGTAAAAGAGATAAAAAACATTAACGCCTTTACCCACGGAATAGGCTGGTGTGCACCGCAGCAGGGTGCATGCAAACTGACCCTCAACGTAAAAGACGGCATTATCGAGGAGGCGCTTGTCGAAGCCATCGGGTGCTCCGGAATGACCCACTCTGCTGCCATGTCGGCGGAGATATTGCCAGGAAAAACAATACTCGAGGCATTGAATACCGACCTCGTATGCGATGCTATCAACACAGCAATGAGGGAACTCTTCCTCCAGATCGTCTATGGTAGAAGCCAGTCGGCATTTTCGGAAGGCGGGTTGGCGATCGGGGCCGGGCTCGAAGACCTCGGCAAGGGGCTCCGCAGCCAGGTAGCCACGATGTACGGGACGCGGGCGAAGGGGCCCCGGTATCTCGAGATGGCGGAAGGGTACGTGATAAGAGTGGCCCTTGACGATAACAATGAGATAATCGGCTACGAATTTGTGAGCCTCGGCCGGATGATGGAGATGATCGCAAAGGGTATGGATGCGAACGAAGCCCTGAAAAAGGCGTCCGGCAAATACGGACGCTTTGATGACGCAGTGAAGCTCATCGATCCGAGACAGGAATAAGGAGGCACGGCATGGCATTATTTGAAAATTATGACAGAAGGATCGGACAGATAAACGAGACATTGAAGAAATACGGCATCGCGTCTATCGAGGAAGCGAAACAGATATGCGATACGAAAGGAATAGACCCATACAAGATAGCAAGAGAAACACAGCCTATATGTTTTGAAAACGCTGGCTGGGCCTACGTGGTCGGAGCGGCCATCGCCATCAAAAAGGGATGCACGAAAGCAGCCGACGCAGCCGAGGCCATCGGCGAGGGGCTTCAGGCGTTTTGCCTCCCCGGTTCGGTCGCTGACGACAGAAAGGTCGGCCTCGGGCATGGGAACCTTGCGGCCATGCTTTTGCGGGAAGATACAAAATGCTTCGCCTTCCTCGCCGGGCATGAGTCTTTTGCCGCGGCTGAAGGTGCTATCGGCATAGCAAAATCCGCAAACAAGGTCAGGAAAGAGCCGCTCAAGGTCATCCTGAACGGGCTCGGCAAGGACGCTGCCCAGATCATTTCGCGAATCAACGGCTTCACATATGTCAAGACACGTTTAGATTACCTGTCCGGAAAGCTCGAGATCGTCGAGGAACGTCCGTATTCAAAGGGCGACAGGGGAGCCGTGCGGTGCTACGGTGCCGATGACGTTCGCGAAGGCGTTGCGATCATGCAGTATGAAAAGGTCGATGTCTCCATCACAGGGAATTCGACAAATCCGACGCGGTTTCAGCATCCCGTCGCCGGTACATACAAAAAAGAATGCAATGAAGCAGGTAGGAAATATTTTTCGGTCGCATCGGGAGGTGGCACCGGAAGAACACTGCACCCGGACAATATGGCGGCGGGGCCTGCGTCATATGGCATGACCGATACGATGGGACGGATGCATTCGGACGCCCAGTTCGCCGGTTCCTCGTCAGTCCCGGCACACGTGGAAATGATGGGATTTCTGGGCATGGGCAACAACCCCATGGT
>DHQV01000052.1:38920-39547 GCA_002408185.1 Deltaproteobacteria bacterium UBA5329 | reverse complement strand
ATGGGCAACAACCCCATGGTCGGCGCGACCGTGGCGGTAGCTGTCGCCCTGGAACAGGCATCGAAATAGACCCATATCAGATCGTAGCATGATGAAGCCGGAGAAGCTCATACCCCGTAATTGAGAACTTTTCCGGCTCATTTTTTTGTACTATAACCGGCAATAGAGAGCGAATTCTTTCTCAAATGCGTCGCGGCCGGTATACCGGATCGCATTGAGCCCTGCATCGCGCGCTCTCTGGCAGTGTCCATCGTTATCATCGATAAAGAGCACACGCTCAGGGATGTCCTTCATCCGGGCAACGATCTCGGGAAAATGGGATCCGTCGGCCTTGCTCTTCCCGAGGTGATAACTGTTGTAAACAGCGTCAAATAACGTGAAAAAATCAAGCGTGGCATCGAGTTCGTCAAGCCAGTTCGTCTGATCGCTCAAGATCGCCACTCTGACCCCGGACCGCTTCAATTTTCTCACAATATCGAACATGAAGGGCCTTAAGACAAACCGTGACAGGATCTCATTCCTGAGCTCCTCGTCGCTCTGCGCCACCCGGGTTCTGTCCCTTACCGCCTGCCAGTATGCGGACTCATTCGCCCGGCCCGTCAGATATCCGGTGCTGTCTATAAGCTC
>DHQV01000052.1:28295-38858 GCA_002408185.1 Deltaproteobacteria bacterium UBA5329 | reverse complement strand
ATCCGGTGCTGTCTATAAGCTCCCGGGCGAGTTCCAAGAACTCATTGTCGTCCAACCCGTGGTTGCGCGCAATTGTGCGAAGCCCGTTCGCAAAACCTTCCTCGGCCAGAACACCGCCAAAATCAAACAGAACGGTGTCGATACTGCAGGTTGCAGGCCTGGCATTCATATCAATCTCCTCGGTACGATCTGGTCCAGTTTTGGGACTCGTGATAGTTTCCATCTCTTTGACCATATTTTCAATTGAAAAATGCCCTCTACTCGATTATAGTGGTTCATGCCCCAAGGAAAAATATTAGTCGTCGATGATGACAAGAACCTTCTCGAATTGCTGGGCATGACCCTTCAATTGTCCGGGTATTCGGTCACGACGGCAAATGACGGTGAAACTGCGCTCACGTCAGTGAAGAGCGAAGTCTTCGACCTGGCTGTCATTGACCTTAAGCTCCCTCGGACCGATGGGATAACCCTGATGAATGACATCCATCAGATAAATCCCGAAATACCCGTTATTATCCTTACCGCGCACTCGAGTGTCAAGAGCGCGGTAGATGCAATCCGAATGGGCGCATTCAATTACCTCGAGAAACCCTTTGACCCTGATGTACTGCTCATGCAGATAGAGCGCGCACTGGAAAACCGAAGGCTCCAGTCAGAGGTCAAAAGGCTGGAGAATATCCTTGAAGAGCGATATACCTTTTCCAATATTATTGCCAACAGCTCCAAGATGAAGGCGGTCCTTAGCCTCATCTCGAGGGTTGGCCCGACCGATTCCACGGTTTACATCCATGGCGAAAGTGGAACGGGAAAGGAGCTTGTCGCGAAGGCCGTTCATTTTGCAAGTTCCCGGAAGGAAAAGGCATTTACTGCCATTAATTGCGCGGCGATACCTGAGACCCTGCTGGAAAGCGAACTTTTCGGATATGAGAAGGGGGCCTTTACGGGGGCTATCCGAAACGCGAAAGGGTTGTTTGCGCAGACTGATGGCGGTACACTTTTCCTGGACGAGATAGGCGATATGCCGCTCACCCTTCAGGCAAAGCTCTTGAGGGTTTTGCAAGACAGGAAATTTTATCCCTTGGGAAGCGAAAAACCCTGTGAGGTCGACATCCGGCTTATCGTCGCCACAAATAAAGACCTTGAAGAGGAAGCGAGGAACGGCTCTTTTCGCGAGGACCTGTTTTACAGGATCCACGTGATCCCTGTGTATGTCCCGCCGTTACGGGAAAGAAAGGAAGACGTCATCCCCCTTGCGGAACACTTTCTCAAAAAAGCATCCGAAAGGATGCGTAAAGACATCAAGGGATTCATGCCTATGGCCTTGCAGAAATTAATGCTTTACGACTGGCCCGGTAATGTCCGTGAACTGGAAAATGCTGTCGAGTATGCCGTGGTTACGAGCCGCATGGACCTGATATCCGATGATTGCATCCTTCCCTCAAAGGAAAAGGCTACACTATCCCCCAAACCGTACAAAGAAGCCAAAGAGGAGTTCGAGCGCGAATACGTCAGCTGGGTCCTCGAGATGGCAGGCGGTAACATAAGCAAAGCCGCCAACCTGGCGGGAAAGTATCGGGCCGATTTTTACACCCTCCTCAAGAAGTACGATCTGAGGCCGGAATCGTTCAAAAAATAGTGTATGGTTTTCTATACACTACACATTCTCTCGTAATTTCAATAACATGAATATCGAACCTCTTCTCCACGGTATAACCTATGTAGGAAAAGTCATACAATTTGTGCATGTTTGTGTTTCGATTGTCTCATAATTACAGTAACTTATCCATTTGGCATGTATATTGTATGTAAAGAAGGCAAAGCAGGGAGGTGCTATGGCATGAAGAAACTCAAGACAATCGCAGTGTTGGCAGTATTGATAGCTATGCTGACAGGATGCTCGCATATGACAACCACGCAGCAAAGGGCCTTAAGCGGAGGAGCCATCGGAGCCGGGGGCGGTGCAGCCCTGTCGGTCCTGACGGGGGGGAGTGTCTTACTAGGAACTGCTATAGGCGCCGGGGTTGGTGCGGTCGGAGGGTTAGTGTACGATGATTGTCAAAAGAAAAAATAAGCGGCTCCCTACGCATACTACGCACCTGACATTTCAGTCGGCCTTTTCTTTTACCAGGGCTACTGGTGGCGTCCCCATGAAGGTCGCTGGTTCAGGGCACATTCATATAAAGGACCCTGGAGGTACATCGATAATGATCACACGCCTACCCCAATCCTACGGCTTCCAGCCGATTATCGGAAAGTACCTCCAGGGCATTGTGTAACGCATAAGGAAATGAAAAAGCATTGGACCTTAAATAACAATGCTTCTCCTGGCGAATACTGCAACACGTCGGTGCCGGGTTTCGTAACGCATGGATATGGTTACTTTTTTAAACTGCCTATATAGTTGCGGAAATTGTCTATACCGCGGTTCAGTTCGCTCACGGCCCGGGTTCCAATAATGGCGCCATCAGCATACTGAAAGGCAAGTTCAACATCCTTCCTGTCTTTTATACCAAATCCCAGAAATACTACGCCGCCTTTGTCCCTGGCGCGGCCTATTTTTGTCCGCACATCTTCGTCGAGGCTGAACTCTCCGCCGGTCGTGTCCCTTTTTGAGATAAAATATATAAAATCGCGGGAGTCCCTGAGGGCCCTGTCGATGTCTGCGTCCCGGCTCTGAGGTGTCAAGAACCTGATGACAGGAACACCATGGTTATCGAGTGCCCTTTCAAAACGCTTCGTCTCTCTGAGCGGCAGGTCCGCCAAGATCAAGCCTGAAATAGCACCGAGCCTCCTTGTGAAGCTTTCGACCCCGGGGCTGTACACGATATTTGCGTAGGTCATGACGTATATTTTTCCCTGGAATATCCTCTGAACGTCGTGAAGACTACGAATGGCGTCGTCGAGATCATACATCTTCAGCACATCGTAGCAGGCCTTTTCGAGCACGTCCCCGTCGGCGACAGGGTCTGAAAAAGGAAACCCTATCTCCAGGAAGTCAACATTCTCCGTGTTGCATATTTTTGCTGCTTCAATGAATGCCTCCCGCGAGGGATAGTTTGCAAGCAGATATATCCCGATCTTACCCATGAATGGAACCTCCGTTTCTCACGATCTCCATATCTTTATCCCCTCTCCCCGAGAGGCACAGGATCACGGTTTTCCCGGCAAACATGTCTTTGTGGTTTATAAGATAGCCAAGTGCGTGGGAGCTTTCGAGCGCGGGCAGGATACCCTCTAACCTGCTCAGCGCGGAAAAGGCATCGAGCGCTTCGCTGTCAAAACAAACATCGTAGCGCACCCTTTTCCGGTCCTTGAGAAAACTGTGCTCGGGGCCGACACCCGGATAATCGAGACCTGCCGATATCGAATGTACATCCGCCACCTGCCCGAATCGGTCCTGAAGCAGGTAACTGATCGCGCCGTGGAGTATGCCGGGTCTTCCTTTCGTCAGCGTGGCGGCGTGGCGGCCCATCTCCAAAGAAGTGCCGCCTGCCTCTACACCGATGAGATCGACCGCAATGTCATTTACAAAACCGCGGAAAATACCCATGGCATTGCTGCCCCCGCCCACGCAGGCGACGACGTGATCAGGCAATCCTTTCGTCTTTTTGATGATCTGAGACCGTGCCTCCCGGCCGATCACTGACTGGAAATGACCCACAATGGCAGGGAAAGGATGAGGACCTACAACGCTGCCGATGAGATAGTGGGTGTCCTTGATATTCCTTACCCAGTCCCTCAATGCCTCATTTATGGCGCTCTTCAGGGTGGCGCTTCCCTTGTCGACCGGAACGACCGTTGCGCCGAGAAACTTCATCCGTTCGACGTTGACCCCCTGCCTGACCACGTCCGTTCTCCCCATGTACACTACGCATTCAAGACCAAGAAGGGCGCAGGCTGTTGCCGTAGCGACTCCGTGCTGCCCTGCCCCGGTCTCGGCAGTGATCCTTTTCTTGCCCATGAATTTCGCAAGCATGATCTGGCCGAGAGTATTGTTGATCTTATGTGAACCCGTGTGCGTGAGATCTTCCCTTTTCAGGAAGACCCGGCATCCCGTCCGGGCACCCAACCGCTCAGCGTGATAAAGGGGGGTAGGCCTTCCTGCGTAGTCTTTGAGCAGGGCACTGAGCTGTCCCTGACATTCCTTGTCCTTTTTGAATCCGATAAAAGCGCCTTCAAGTTCATCGAGTGCGGGAACCAATGTTTCCGGCACAAACTGACCGCCGTATTGTCCGTAGTATCTTTTCATATTTCATAACCCCTTATTTTGTTCACCAGACGTTCCATTTTGGACAGATCTTTTTTTCCTTTGTATTTTTCTATGGAAGAAACGAAATCCACACCGAAAGGGTTCAAGGCCAGGATCTGTCCCACATTCTCTTCGTTGATGCCACCGGCTATAAATGCCCTGCCAAGCGCCTGGTGATCTGCGAGAAGGCCCATGTCGAAAGATGTGCCTGACCCTCCAAACCCCGGTGAATGGCTGTCGAAAAGAATGAAGCCGTCATCGGCCACTTCGGGGACACAATTGTCCACCGCATAGACCGCGATCCGGCGGGGCCCGGTCCTGCCGGTATATACCTGGGCATAATCGAGCCCGCAAAAATCCATCACCCTGTCGATATCGTCTTCTGGTATTTCAACGAACACCCCGACGGTCTTTACGGTCCCGTCAAGCCGTTCGATCATAGCCCGTGCAGCCCCTGGCGCAACGCACCGTGCGCTTTTCCGATAAAAGACAAACCCGATGAAATCTACACCGAGACCGACTGCCGCCCGGCAATCCTCCCAATTTGTCATCCCACATACCTTTATCTTAACCATAGATCAGCTCCCGAAACGTCGATTCCAGGTCGGTTGAACTCATCAGTGTCTCCCCTACGAGGAAGCAGTTGGCACCGGCAAGTTTTCCGATATCCGCTCTCGACCTGATGCCACTTTCGGCCACACGGACAGGGGCTTCCACGAAGGACAATATCTTTTGCGCCCCGTCGAGATCTATGGCAAGCGTGTCGAGATCACGGGAGTTGACGCCTACAATGCCAGCATTCAGACCGGCGATCTTTTTGAGTTCCTTCGTCTCATGGATCTCGACGAGACAGTTAAGGCCAAGACCTCGCGCATGATCGTACAGGTATTTCAGAGAATTTTCATCCAGGATCCTCGCAATAAGCAGTATCATGTCAGCCCCTTTCGACCATGCAAGATCGATCTGGCTCACATCGATGATAAAATCTTTACAGAGGATAGGGATGCTCATCTTGCCTGCTACGTCGGCCAGGATATCGAAACTGCCACCGAAGTATGTCGCGTCGGTGAGGATGCTCACGGCAGTTGCGTACCGGTCATAGACAGCGATCCTGAAGTCGTCTATCTCGCCTATGTCACCCGCCGACGGCGATCTCCTTTTCAATTCGGCGATGACGTTGATACCATCTTTTAGCTTAAACGGCACGACCGGCCTGGTTCGCGGCGGGGCTTCTCCTGTCTGCAGTGCTGCAACCTCTTTTTTCTTTGTTTCAATTATGCGATTGATCATGATGAAAGCTCCATCAGTTTTTCATAGACCTTGCCGCTTTTTATCGTTTCTTTAGCAAGCACGAACGCTGCCTTAAGATCGGTCTCCACCTCCGCCAGCGTTAGGCTGAAGGCCGCATTGATGGCTATTGCGTTGGTCAGGGCGACGTGGTTGCCGCCGCGGAAAACATCCTTCATGATCTGCGCGTTCTCGCCGGCCTCGTAGCCCCGTATCTTCTCCCTGTCTGCGTAGATACCGAATTCCCGGGGATCGAAATCAAATTTCGTTACGGAAGGCCCCTTCTTGTAGTAGCAGGTGGTCCCGCCCGATATGCTTATCTCATCAAGGCCGTCCTTGCTTGACACAACCTTTGCGTTGGGGATCCCAATGTATTCGATGGCCGTCATATACTGTTCCATAAAGTCTTCACTGAAAAGTCCTATGAGCTGGCAGTCGGGGTGTGCGGGATTGCACAGCGGGCCCAAGAGGTTAAATATGGTCTTCCTCCCGAGCTTTCTTCTCACGGCCGCCACAGATCTCATGGAAGGATGATATTTTTGGGCAAAGAGAAAGACAAAATTATTCTTGGCCAGGAACCGTGATGCCTCTTTAGCGTCAAGATCGATGGGAACGCCAAGCGCTTCCAGTACATCGGCCGAACCGGACCTCGAACTCATTGCCCTGTTGCCATGTTTGGCGACGGGGACAAAGATGCTGCATACGATCGCCGCTGCCGTGGATATATTGAAGCTTCCGCTTGAGTCACCCCCGGTGCCACACGTGTCGAGCAGGGTGTCCGAAGTGTGGTGCACTGGCACCGCGTGCCTCACCATCACCTTTGCCGCCGCGGCGATCTCTTCCCCCGTTTCGCCTTTTTCGCCGAGCGCCACGAGGATCGCCTCCATACGTGCCTCATCCATGCTGCCCG
The DNA here is from genome assembly GCA_002408185.1 of Deltaproteobacteria bacterium UBA5329. Lineage (GTDB taxonomy): Bacteria > Desulfobacterota > Syntrophorhabdia > Syntrophorhabdales > Syntrophorhabdaceae > Delta-02. The sequence goes on along the minus strand of DHQV01000052.1, from coordinate 32,412 downwards.
AGAGCATGTCGTCGAACATGACCGCTGCTTCGTCATGGTCAAGGTCCATGCCCTTTTGTATCTTTTCAAGCATTTCCATTACAAACCCCCACAAAATTTTCTATGAACGTTATGCCGTGATGCGTAGCGTACGATTCGGGATGGAACTGGAGACCGAAGAGCTTGAGGTCCGTATCCTCGATGGCCATGATCTCCGAGTCGCTTTGTGAAACAGCGCAGACGCGAAACCGCCCTTTGTCATTCTCCACGGCAAGCGAATGGTACCGCACTGCAGGGAACGTCTTTCCTATTCCCTTAAAGAGCGCTCCGCCGGAATTGTCCAAGGTGTCCACTTTGCCGTGCATGATCCTTCGTGCCTTCCGTACCGTACTGCCGGATTCGTATGCGATGGCCTGCATACCGAGGCATATGCCGAGAATAGGGACCTTCCCCTTGAAATGCGTGATGGCGTCGAGGCTAAGAAGTGAACTGGCCGGATGGGATGGACCCGGCGAGATGACGATCCCGCGGGGCTTAAGGTCCTTGAGGCCGTCAATGCTGTCCGTGTTGCGGAAAACCCTGATATCGGCAAACTTCATCAGATAGTCATAGATGTTGAACGTAAAAGAATCATAGTTATCAATAAGCGCTATCATCGATACCTCCCGATCTCAGCAAGGCCTTGAGCTTGCTCATGACCTCTTGGTACTCTTTCTCAGGAACACTGTCATAGACAATGCCGGCGCCTGCCTGCAGACGTGCCTTGAACCCGTTGAATACGGCCGTCCTGATCGTGATCGCCATATCGACATTTCCATTGAACCCGATGTATCCGGTGCAGCCTGCGTACATACCCCTTGGGTCGTCCTCGAGTTCGTCGATGATCTCTATGGCCCGCGTCTTGGGCGCCCCTGAAACCGTGCCTGCCGGAAATGTCCTGGTGATCGCTTCGATCACATCGGATGCGTCTTCTAATTCCCCCTTCACCTGGGATACCAGGTGAAGGACGTGGGAATACACTTCGGATTCCATGAAGCTTTCAACGCTGACACTCCCTGCGCGGCAGATCCTCGACAGGTCGTTGCGTGCCAGGTCAACAAGCATGAGATGCTCGGCCCTCTCCTTTTCATCTTCCGCAAGTTTTCTGGCGATATCTCCCACAGTGTCTGGCCCGCCGCGGGGTTTCGTGCCGGCTATAGGCCGCAAATATGCCATACTGCCCCGGATCCTCAAGTGCACCTCCGGGCTCGACCCGACAAGGGACATGTTCGCATCCTTGATGAAGAACATGTACGGCGACGGGTTGATCTTCCTCAAGTTCCGGTAGAACTGGAAGGGATCGAGATTCTCTATTTCCAGATAGTCGCTCAAGACAACCTGTATAGCCTCGCCTTCCTCGATCATCTTCTTGATCTCCGCTGCCTTTTCCATGAATCTTTCTTTAAGGATATTTCTCGTGATGGCAGGGTTGATCGGCATGGGACGAACCATCGTGAGGCCCTTCAACTGCCTTTCGGACCTTGAGAGCTCTTCCCCGATCCTTTCGTAGATCCCTTCCGGGGGAATGCTGCCGTCGATCTTCTTTGACAACGCTATATAGAGCCTGTTGGTGTAGTTGTCGTAGGCACAGAACTTCTCTATAAGGTAAAGCACGCCGGTATAAGGGTCTTTATGAACGAGAGGATACCTCAAGATGTCGCATTGTCCGACAAACCCGAAATTGAGATACCCCGCGTAACCACCCGAGAAATCCCCGAAACCCTCAAGGGGCGCGGTCTTGTTTTGAAGAAGGATCTCCTGCAGGTAAGAGATGTCGCCAAGACGCCTTCCATTGTTGTAAAGGCCGTCCTCCCTCAGAAGAAGCTTCTCCCTGATATCGAAAGCCAGGAATGAAAACCTGCTGTAAACCTTGCCTTCTTTCGCACTTTCAAGGAGGATCGCCCTGTCGAGCGAAAGGAGCCGTGAGAGGATCGACACAGGGGTATCCATGTCTCCTTCTGTCTCCTTATAGACCGTGATCCTGTTGTACTTCTTCGATAATTCCTTAAATTCTTCCAGAGATGGGTACATTAAACCTCCATTAAAAATAAAAAAGCCGCTTTAAGAAAACCCTGTAGGGAAATCCTAAAGCGGCTGAAAATAAAAAGGCCGCTTAAGCCCCAGGGATCGCTATCCCTGCAAGCTTAAACGGTCTGACCGTTCGAGGGATAGCTTTAGCTACCCCACCACCAAACGTTCAGCATTGTTTTCTGGCTGGAAAAACTATTCATGGAAAATAGCATACTTTCGTTCATAAGTGGTGTCAAGAACAAGTTGATCTTCACTTTCAAAACCGTGTCGTAAATGACCGTCATTCGGACTTCCTTTCATCACGTCATCCCGGCGCCGGTTACCCTTAAGGGTGGGCGGAATCCAAGGTTCTTCTTTTAAGCCCTTCCGGAACATGAAAAAATAAGAATAAAAACACAACCTTGGATCCAGGTGTCAAGCACCGGGATAACGGCGGTTTTTTTATCGGCGGCAAATGGATCAGGCGATATTCTTGCGCAACCTGTCGAGGAAATCACTGAGAACCTCATGGTCCCTTCCCTGTATAATGTGTTTCAGGTATTCCATCATCGCCGTCACCCTGTCAAGTTCCGGTACAGAATGGGTGTTGAAGAGCACTTCTGCGAGAAGGCTGTCATCTTCAGACAAAAGCCCTTTCGCGATCGCCATATGCTTCGCGAACGTGGTCCCCGGTACGGCGCTTCGATCGACACACGATGCAAAGGCCATGGAGGAAATGAAGGGAAGCGTCAATGAATAGGCCATCATCCTGTCATGTTCGGCGAAGGAATATTCGAAGATGGTCACCCCGAGGCGTTCGAAAAAGCTCCTCACAAAAGCCTTTCCTTCAGGATGAGATTCCCGTATGAAGATGACACTTTCTCCCTTGAGCGCGTCCATATCGGCAAAAGTCGGGCCGAACATGGGATGGACCGACACAAATTTAAACCCGCACTGCGCGTAATATTTCTCAAGAGGCCCTTTTATTGACGCCATGTCGCTGATAACACAACTCTTCGGCAGATATTTCAGGGCCTCGTCAAAGACCGGGACAGTATTTTGCAGGGTAACCGCATTGATGAGCGTCTCAGGGCTGAAGGCCTTTATTCCGTCAAGGTCTTCCAGAATGAAAGCATCGGAAAACCGTTCCACTTTTGTGCGGTCCGTATCGAATACGGCAAGTTCATTATGTTTCGACAACTCTCCGGCAAGCCACGTGCCCATATGGCCAAGCCCCAGGATGACAATTTTCATTTTAGCCCCTTTTCGCGGCGTGCCGGAATTTTGAATGTCATACCCTCCTGCACCCGCCTGCTCTCATCTATGATCTCACGGTACAGCCTCTTGGAGAATCCGGCGTCAACGAACGGATACGAAAGATGCTCCACGTTTGAGAACACTTCACCCTCGCGGCCCGGATCGGCGGTCTTATCCTTCAGTTCTCTCGATCTCGCGGAGAGCTCCATGCGCTTGTTCAGAAGCCCCATTATCTCCCGATCGATTGCATCGATCTTCTCGCGGATTTCCTTAAGACGTTTGTCCATCTGCACCATTCCCCCACAAACTTTTATGTATGAGCAGCAAATCTGAAAGAACTATGGCCGTAACCGCTTCTATGATGACCGGCATGCGCAGCGCAATACACGCATCATGTCTTCCTTCCATGGAAAGCGTCGCACTCTCGCCGCTTCTCAGATCGATGGTGGATTGAGGACGGGGAATGCTCGCGGTAGGTCTCACGGCCACCCTGAAGGTGATATCGTTGCCGTTCGTGAGCCCTCCATTTATGCCACCGGCGTTGTTCGTCCTTGTCCGGCCGTCCGAATCGATGATCACGTCATTGTAGTCGCTTCCCCGCATATTGCTTCCCGTAAAACCTGCCCCGAATTCGATGCCCTTCACCGCGGGAACAGAGAAGACAGCATGGCTTATGAGGGACTCCACGGAATCGAAAAAGGGTTCGCCAAGCCCGGCAGGCAGTCCCATAACCCTGCAAGCAAGAATTCCTCCTACCGAGTCTTTTGCGCCAAGGACCTCATCAATGGTTTTCTCGATGTCGCGCGACCCGCCGACTAAAACCTCGGCTTCT
>DHQV01000052.1:7166-28193 GCA_002408185.1 Deltaproteobacteria bacterium UBA5329 | reverse complement strand
CGGTTCGATGATTTTTTTAGCTATCACGCCCGCGGCAACCAACCCTGCGGTGAGCCTGCCGGAGAAATGCCCTCCACCGCGGTGATCATTGAAACCGCCGTATTTCTTGAAGGCGGCAAAATCGGCGTGGCCTGGCCTCGGCAAATACCGGACCTCGTCATATGCGCCCGGATCGATATCGGTGTTTTTGAAAATGATCAGGATAGGTGCACCTGTTGTTCTCCCGTTCATGACACCTGTTTGCATAAGGGGAACGTCGGGCTCCCTCCGGGCCGTCGTGCCCTTCGCCCCGCTCTTTCTTCTCTCGAGATCGGGCAAGAATTCGCTTTCCGCAAGCACAAGCCCCGCCGGGCAGCCGTCGATGAGGATACCGACGAGTTCCCCATGGGATTCACCGAATATACTCACCCTGAATAAACGGCCGAAATTGTTCATAATGACACCGCCTTTAGAGAATCCAGGTCTTCAAAGAAACCGGGGTATGATTTCGCCACAGACTCGGGGTTCTCGATCGCCACCGGGCCCGATCCGCCAAGGGCGGCTACCGCGCAGGCCATNNGGTGGGTGCCCACGCAGTGGGCGGTGGAGACGTGAGTCCCGGTATAAAGCGTACAAGGAGTATGTCTAGCCCGTTCTCGGGCGCGAAGGGGTGGCTCTGCCGGCTTTGCCGGTGGAGGGGACGACGTGAGTCCCGGTAATAGCAGGGATGGTGTTCCTGGTTGCACAGCATTTATTCGGTGAAAGTGATGTGGTATCATGCTCGTTCTATGCACCAATTTTCATGTAACTTTTGACAATACCTCAAGATCTTCGAAGAAACTCGGATAGGATTTGAAGACACATGCAGGATTATCAATGGCAACTTCCCCGTGACAGTTCAGGGCGGCTACCGCGCAGGCCATGGCTATCCTGTGGTCATTATGCGAATCCACGCAAGCACCCGCGGGCCTCGCCCCGTAAATTTCCATCCGGTCAGGCAGAAGCTCCACCCTGACCCCGAGTTTCGAAAACTCCGAGGCAATTGTCAGGGCGCGGTCGCTCTCCTTGTGCTTCAAACGCTCGATGCCATAGATGACGCTTTTTCCTGTGCAGTGCGCCGCCAGTGCTGCAAGCGGAGGAACGAGATCGGGACAGTCTTCGGCATCAAACTCGAATGCATTCAGTTCGCTTCGTTTCACCACGATATGCTTGTCTTTTATCTCCACTGACGCACCTGCCCTCGTCAGGCCATCGAGAATGACCTTATCGGCCTGAAAGGAATCCGTCTGCAAACCTTCCACTCTCACCGAACCTGCAACGGCTCCCGCCACAAGAAGAAACGCCGCGCCTGACCAGTCGCCTTCTATGGCAAAGCCCTGCGCCTTATAATGCTGGTTTCCCTTGATGCTGAACGATGTCAGGTCCTTGTCATGATCAACGGCGATCCCGAAGCGCTTCAAAAGATCGATGGTCATGAGCACATAGGGTTTGCTTTTCAGGTCTGTCACGTCAATGCGGGAATCGTTTTTGCACAGCGGGGCAGCCATAAGTAAACCCGTCAGGAACTGCGAACTTTCCGAACCATCGATGCAGACGGTGCCGCCCCGTATGGGCCCCCGAATTATCACGGGAGGATAACCCCCGGTCGTCGTGCATCTCGCGCCCATGTTGGAAATGGTCTCAAGCATTTTCATCGGCCGCGAACACAGCGAGCCCGAACCCTCGATAAAGAACCTGTACCGGGAAAGTCCGGCTATAGGTGCAAACATCCTCATGCACAGAGCGGATTCGCCACAGTGGATGACACCATCCGTGATGCGATCTTCCCTGAACCCTTCGATGCCTCTTATTGATACGACGCCTTCACCGGCTTGCACCTTGGCCCCAAGGGTACGTGCAATACCGAGGGCCGCCAGGGAATCTGAACAGAATGACGGATTTGCGAGATGGGATACACCGTTGGCCAGAACGGATGATGCGACCGCCCGTATCATAACGCTTTTCGACGAAGGCGCAATTAGGGTTCCGTTAACGTTCGAGGGATGTATTAATTTCATCATATATCCTTTTAGCTATCTCCTCCGGTCCTTTTTCATCGGTATTGATAATAAGGTCGCAGGCACGGGCATAATGGCCTTCTCTCAGCTGCAGCATCTTTTCTATTTCAGATCTTCTATCCGGCACGTTCAGGAGCGGGCGAGACAGGTCGTTGCCCACGCGCTGCAATATTGTCTCAACACCGGCGTTGAGCCAAACAACAATGGCGCTCTTTTTCAGCCGGTCAATACTCGCCGTGTTGAGCACCGCTCCACCGCCGCAGGAGATTATCCTGCCCGGCATGCATGCTGCAGCATCGATCTCCTCTGCTTCCATCCTGCGAAATGGCCCTTCACCAAGGTCCTTGAAAATATCCGTTATGGAAGAGACATTCTTTCGCTCGACCTCGCTATCGATGTCGATATGGGTCATTTTCAACTTTTCAACCAGGTGACGGCTCACAGTGGACTTGCCGGTGCACATAAAACCGATAAGGGCAATATTCTTTCTCGCGTGCCCACCGTCATCGTACAGGGCGCTGCGCATCACCGGAACGGGGGGCTCAAGGCCCGTAAAATGCCTGAAGGCACAGGCGCCCTGGAAGAGAAGCCACTCCCTGCCGTCTATAAGAGTGCATTCCCTGGCCTTTGCGTCGCGCACCAGCGGAGTTTCCTCCCGGTAATTGGCGTCGAGGACGACGAGACCTTTCCTCAGGCGGTGACGCGGAACCAGAGATACGCCTTCGCTTATACAGGAGATGAGAATATCGGCATCATCCATTTCCCGTGGTATGGCTTCCACGGGTGCTGCCCTGCAAGAAAAGGTGCCGGCAATGTTTTGCGCCCTTTCGATCGTGCGGTTAACGAGCGTGACGAAGGCCCCTTGCGAGATAAGGGCAAGGGCCGCCGCCTTTGCAGCGCCTCCGGCGCCGAGTATAATGGCTTTTTTCCGGCACATCGCTACGTCATGCCCGAGAAGGGCTTCTCGTGCGCCCTCAACATCCGTGTTGAACCCCACGAGCTTGCCTTTATCGAGGACCATGGTATTGACAGCGCCCGACCTGCGTGCGGTCCCGTCCATATCGTCGACAAAGGGCAGGATCTTCTCCTTATAAGGTGATGTTATATTGAAACCTTGAATGTGCATGCTTCGGGCCATGCGTGCTATTTCATCCGCTTTCGAGGCGGCGAAGCGCAGATAGACGGCATCCACGGAACCGGCCTTGAAAGCGGCCCGGAACATCCCTGGGCTCCTGCTGTGCAGGATGGGATTGCCAGCTACGGCGAAGAGCTTAGTATCGTCCATCTTTCAACGCCTTCAAAATGAGCTCCATGGTGAACATATCCATCTGTCCCTCGGCAGTCCTTTTTTCATCGGAAAGCGAGGCAAAGGTAAAAGGACTGCCGAAGAGCGGACCAGCGACGCGCGTTATTCGGCCTTTTGTCCCCATGCCTATCACCACGGTTCTGCCGCTTAAGTCCTCCCTGCTGAGGATACCGAGGAGCCGTACGTTATCCCTGTCGGAATTCACCATGCAGGCTATCTTGACGATGTCTGCCCCTTCATCAAGACAATGGCACGCGGTCGCGATGAGTTCCCCGGCTTCCGGGGTTTCATCAAAATTATGTGAGGAGACGATGACTTTACAGTCCTTCGATCGGGCTTTTGCGATGATCTCCTCCCGGTAGGCCCTGTCGGACCCTGCCTCGATATCGACATAGTTCGCCCCTGCCTCGATAGCGGCCATGAGAAGCCGCTTTCTCGTAGCGTCGCCTGGGATGTGCCCTCCGTCGTCTAAAGGCCCTTGAGGCCTGAAGGTGGCAATAAGCGTCAAGGGCTGGGAGAAGATCCGTCTCATGTCGTCCACGGTGCCATGTGCCATCGCATCTATCCGTACCTCCGCAAAATCTAGGCCCTTCAGGGAATCGAGGCAGGCCTCAACCGTTGGTTCGTAAACGCTGACACAGATCAAAAGATAACCTCCTCAAGCTCGGAGAGGCTCATTGTTTCAACAACGGCATTTCCGATACCGCTCAAGAACACAAAGTGAATATCGGCCCCCTGGCGTTTTTTATCTTTCCTGACAGCATTCATAACCGCTTCCTTATCACTTTTCAACTCTGTCGGGAGGCCGAAGGATGTAAGGAGTGTCTTGACCCTGACAACATCTTCTTTCGAAAGGGTCCCTCTTCGTTGCGACAACTCTGCAGCGATGACAATACCGATACTGATGGCTTCACCGTGTCGATACCCTCGTGCTTTCTCGATGGCATGGCCAATGGTATGGCCCAAATTGAGTTTCCTTCTTTCACCGGATTCTTTCTCATCACGGGAGACGATGCCAGTTTTTATTACGAGACAATCATTGATGATTCTTTCAAAGGCATCCTTGTTCAGTGAAAGGATGGCCAAACGGTTGTTCTCAATATACTCAAACAGGGTGAGGTCGCTTATGAGAGCGGACTTGATCACCTCGGCGATCCCATTTTTTATTTCGTGGTAGGGAAGGGTCCTGAGAAAACTGAAATCGCACAGTACAAATCCTGGCTGCGTGAAGGTGCCCGCGAGATTTTTAAAACCCTGGATATTGACGCCGTTCTTTCCGCCCACGCTGGCATCAACCTGCGCAAGGAGAGTTGTTGGCACAAAACCGAAAGAGATGCCTCTCATGTACGTGGACGCTGTAAACCCGGCAATATCACAAACAATTCCGCCGCCCACACCCACGATCGTCCAGGACCGCCCGGCTTCGATCGCGCAAAGCTGTTCGTAGATCGCATTCACGGTTTTCAAGGTCTTGTGCTCTTCTCCGGGCTCGATCTCGATAACCCTGTAGGGCCGAAGTTTATCCCCATGGTAGCAACAAACGTTCGTGTCCGATATGATCACCGTGTTGTCGGGGATACACAGGTCATTGAGCGCATCGATCGACGCGTCCGGGAAGATCCTGCAGCACTGGCCCGTGACGTGGAGGTCAATCGATCTCATAATGAGTACTCAACGAATTTATGGAGTGAACGCATCTTTCCCGCCATGGCGCTGAATTGCGCGGGAGTTAACGCTTGGTCTTTATCGCATACAGCTTCAGACGGGTTCACGTGGACCTCGACCATGACACCGTCTGCACCTGATGCAATAGCCGCGAGGCTCAACGAGGGTATGAGGCTCACCCGGCCGGATGCATGCGAAGGATCGATGATAACCGGCAAATGGGTAAGCTCCTTGAGCGCCGGGACAGCACTGATATCGAGGGTGTTCCTGGTGTACGTTTCAAAGGTCCGTATGCCTCTTTCACACAATATTACATCGGGATTGCCTCCATCGAGAATGTATTCCGCGCAGTTTAACCATTCCTCGATGGTGCTGTTCATGCCCCGCTTCAGAAGGATTGGTTTCTGGGTCTTTCCCACCTCTTTCAGCAGGGAAAAATTCTGCATGTTGCGTGCGCCTATCTGCAATACGTCGGCGTATTCGGCAACCCACGGCACGTCGCGCGTGTCTATCACTTCAGTTACGAAAGGCAAACCTGTTTCTTCCCGTGCCTTTTTTAATATTTTCAGCCCTTTCAAGCCCAGGCCCTGAAAAGCGTATGGTGACGTCCTCGGTTTGAAGGCACCGCCTCGCAATATATCTGCTCCGCCCTCTCTTACCGCCTGCGCGGTCTCTATGGTCTGTTTTTCGGTTTCCACCGAACACGGACCGGCGACAATGCATAATCCGTCGCCGACCTTTACGTGGCCGACACAAACGACAGTCCTTCCATTGTCCTGTAATGCCGATAACCGTATGTTCTTCATCTTTTGCCTTCCTCTTTTTTAAAAATAAAAAAAAGGGCCACAGGTGCGTTTGCACCCATGGCCCTTTGTCCCCAAACAGGGGTCAAATATCATAGGCGCAGGAATGCGTAGTGATACCAGTGGTAGGAGTTCAATATTGTCCGGGTCCTTTCAGGTCTCATCATGATAAAATATCATAGATGGTATTATCCTGTATTGTCAATAATTAAATCACGGCATTCACGGTATGCTCTGCAAGTTATGAATTTAATTTAGTTTTGCAAGGGTCAGAAATCGCTGCGATGATATGCCTTTTATTTTGCAGCTGGCGTCTTTTTACCGGCCGTTCTTATCTGTCAGGTCACGGGTTTCTTCGCGCGTGCGCCATCATCTACGCTCGGACAGGATGTGAAGTATTCCTCGATGGTTATCACCCCGTCACCATCAATATCCATTGATCTCGCCATTTCCTTCATCCTGTCCATGTGTTCTTCGCGGGGCAGCTTGCCGTCCTTATGGCGTCAAAGATTAACCTTGAATGACCACTCTTATAATTTCAGGCTGATGTTCGCTGTAATTTTCTTGAAATCCTTGACAGAGCGATGTAATGAATAGATGCTTACATAAAACCCGGATATTGAAAAGGCCCGCATGGAAAGTCCTCGATTACGTCAGATATACAAAAGGATAACGCAGTATCTCGCTGGACCGGATGATCGATTCCTGATCGCATCGATCGCCGGGCAGAAACTTTACCTGTGCACCGGCGACCGGGTAGTCGCGGTTTACCCGGCATCATCATCACACCTTGGGGTCGGTATCAGGGAAGACTCGCTCAAAACCCCTCCCGGTATCCATCGCATATGCGAAAAGATAGGCTCCGGCGCACCAGTCGGCCGCGTCTTCAGAGACCGCGAAGACACCGGTAACGATTGGGACCATTCATCTAACGAAGAAAATATGATACTGACCCGGATCCTTCGCCTCGAAGGGCTCGAACCGGGCGTTAACAAAGGTGCAGGGGTCGATACATATGAACGGTATGTCTATATACACGGGACAAATCGCGAACAGGATGTCGGGACCCCGTTTTCGCACGGCTGCATCTGCATGCGCAATACAGATATAGTGGCATTGTTCGAGATGGTCCGGGAAGGCACCATCCTCTACATAGACCCTCCAGCGATGGTGGTGAATGAAATCCCGTTGCGCAATTTCCATTTCACCGGCATCTTCGGTACTGGAATGAGCGCTCTCGCCCAGTTCTTAAGGTTCTGCGGCATGGGCGTCTCCGGCTCCGACCGCCTCGTCGGCAGTCCCGACACAGCGGAAATGAGAAAGCTGCTGGAAGGGCTTGGCTGCGTAATAACGGGCCAGGACGGTACCGGTGTCACCCGGGATACGGATGTCCTGTGCATATCGACCGCAATTGAAGAAACAAATCCCGATATCACCGTCGCGCGCGCGCTTGGCATCCCGGTCATCCATCGTTCCGACCTGCTCGCACATATCATAGGGTCAAAAAGGACGGTCGCCGTTGCCGGGACCAGCGGCAAGTCAACGGTCACTGCTATGATCTTCGAATTGCTCGATGCCTGCGGGAAATCGCCGTCGCTTATCAGCGGGGCGCCCCTTATCCGGCTCGAAAGGAACGGCCTTATCGGCAATGCCTTTTCCGGCGGGTCGGACATCCTTGTCGTCGAAGCGGACGAAAGCGACGGCACCCTTGCAAAGTATTCGCCGGACATATCCGTTGTCCTCAATGTTTCCAAGGACCATAAAACGATAGAGGAGATCACAGCGCTCTTTGCCGGGCTCATTGCACGCTCATCATGGGCCGCGACGAACGGCGACGACCCCATACTTGCCTCTCTTCCGGCAACCGTACGCTTCGGCAGGGACGGGTCTGTAAAATGGCGCACCGACCGGGAAGAGCCCCTCAAGACATCGGTCCGGCTCGTACGTAGCGGGAGAGAATTTGAACTGCCCGTTCCGGGAGAGCATAACCTCGAAAATCTCAGGGCCGCCCTGTGCGTCTGCGAATACCTCGGGTGTGATGGCGAGGCGCTTGCCCGTGCCGTCAGGAATTTTGCCGGGGTGGCGCGCCGGTTCGCGATGGTCAACACCGCCCGGGGGGTCTGTATTGTCGATGATTTTGCCCATAACCCGGCAAAGATCACCGCCGCGATCAGTGCCGCCCGCGGTATCTCCGAAAGGCTCATCGCCATATACCAGCCCCATGGCTTCGGCCCGACGCGATTTCTCAAAGATGAATACATCGCGTCATTTCAAAAGATATTCCGCCCTCGAGATGAACTTTATCTCCTGCCGATCTACTATGCCGGCGGCACTGCGCAAAAAGACATCGCATCCGAGGACATCACCGACGGCCTCGGAAAAGTCCCTTTCCATGCCGAAGCAGTGAAAGACCGGGATGAACTTGTCGACAGAATAGGTTCAAGGGCCCGCCAGGGAGACGCCGTCATCGTCATGGGCGCCCGCGACCCCTCCCTGCCCGGCCTCGTCCAGAGGATAATTGATATGTTCGGGGGAGAAAAACCGTAAGTCGTTAGTCGTCAGTCGTAAGGTTTGAAAAAAATCACTTGCACTAGTCAAGACTCACGACTTCCGATCTCATTGCGAATACTCTTTGAGAAAATCGGCCATCCTCTCCGCTACGGACTCTATCTCTTCGACGCTCGGCAGGAAAACGACGCGGAAGTGGTCGGGGCGCGGCCAGTTGAAGCCTGTGCCCTGCACCATGAGGACCTTTTTCTCTGTGAGGAAATCTAGAAGGAATTTCTGATCGTCATGAATGTTGTATTTTTTTGTATCGATCCTGGGAAACAGGTAAAGCGCACCCATTGGCTTCACGCACGTGATCCCGGGTATCGAACGGAAGCCCTCGTAGGCCGCATTTCTCTGTTCATACAGCCGCCCGCCCGGAATGATCATCTCCCTTAAACTCTGGTACCCACCGAGGGCCGTCTGGATAGCGAGCTGACCGGCCATATTGCCGCACAATCTCATATTCGACAATGTATCGAGACCTTCCTCGATATAGTCTTTCGCATACCCTTTTTTCCCGCTCACTATCATCCAGCCCGCACGTATGCCGGGTATGCGGTGGGACTTTGAAAGCCCGTTGAAGGTCACGATAAAAAGATCGTTGGTGAGCGAGGCGAAGGGGTAATGCTTCGCATCGTCATAAAGGATCTGGTCGTATATCTCATCGGCAAACACGATCAGATCATGCTCGAAGGCCATTTTCATTATCTTCTCGAGGATCTCGAGCGGGTATACCGCGCCCGTCGGGTTGTTCGGATTGATGAGGACGATACCCCGTGTCCTCCGCGATATTTGCGACTCCATGTTCTTGATATCGGGGACCCATCCCGACGACTCGTCACAGATATAATGGACCGCCTTGCCGCCGGACAGGGTCACCGCAGCCGTCCATAAAGGATAGTCAGGGGTAGGGATAAGCATCTCATCCCCGTTATTGAGAAGGCCCTGCATGGCCATAACGATCATCTCCGAAACACCATTCCCAATGTAAATGTCCTCGATCTCGACTCCCTCGATCCCGGTGAGCTGGCATTGCTGCATGATCGCTTTGCGCGCCGAGAAAAGGCCCTTTGAATCGCCGTAGGCCTGGGCCGACTTTATATTCAGAACGATATCGCGGATGATCTCATCCGGAGCATAAAGCCCAAAAAGAGGGGGATTCCCGCTATTGAGCTTTATTATTGAGTATCCCTCATCTTCGAGCCGCTTCGCTTCTTTGAGGAGCGGGCCACGGATCTCGTAGCAGATGTTCTCCATTTTGTTCGACTTGACGATCTTGCGCATATGTCTATCTTTTCCTATAATTCCTTTTCGGCACTCTTCCGGTTCCTAATTATCAGGAAAAGTTGCGTTTTTGTCAACAGTTCCAAGGAATGTAAGAAGTGCAAAGTAACGACTGAGGAGTGAACTCACTCCTCACTTTTTCCCGAGACGACCGTCTCCTCCCCCGTCTTCGTCACGAACGTTCGGTAATCGTCATTTATCCTGTCCTGGAGATAGACATGGTCACCACTTTTCTTCTTTTTTAAAGAATCGTATTCGGTCAAGCCCCGGGATAGACAGTCCGGGCAGCAGGCGGCAGGAATTGCTATGCATTCGACGGAATAGTTCCTCCCGCTGCGGTGCGCGCACCCGGAGGATATATGACGGTAGCCGCAGCACGTGGGGCACAGTCTGAGATTGAGGCGCTGTTCTTCCTGGAGATATTCCGTATCGTAAAATATGCTCCGGGAACTGCCGTAAAATTCCCTGTCTTGTTTGCGGTTCTTTTCGACCACGGCCTCCCTTCCTCGAAAAACAGAAAGTTGATGGTCGACGAGAGACTTGATATACGTCCAGTTTTTTATGGATTCCTTAAAACGCGACGGATCGTAATCCGGTTCGCGCAGATTTGAAAAATCTATCCCGGCCATTGCCATGATGATCCCCATATTGACATATGGCAATGCGGTTTCTATCGAATACCCGCCCTCCAGCACGGCAATATCGGGCTTTAGCTTCTGATTGAGAATGGCATAACCCTGTGCCGTGAAACTCATATTGGCAAGCGGGTCGCTGTAATGATTGTCCTGTCCAGCGGAGTTTATGATGATCTCAGGCTTGAACTCGTCGAGCATCGGCAGGACGAGATTGTCCATAATATAGTGAATGCCTTCGTCCGTCGTCCTCGGCGCCATTGGTATGTTTATCGTGGTCCCGTATGCGAGTGGGCCGCCAAGCTCGTCAATAAAACCCGACCCCGGGTAGAGTGTCCGGCCGTCCTGGTGGAACGATATGAAAAGGACATCTGGATCATGCCAGAAAATTTCCTGGCTTCCATCCCCATGATGGACGTCCGTATCCACGACGGCGAGCCTTTTCACCCCGTACGTGCGGCGCAAATATTCGACCATGACCGCTTCGTTGTTGATATCGCAGAACCCCCTGTTGCCATGGACGACCGTCATCGCGTGATGACCGGGAGGCCGGATGATGGCAAAGGCGTTATCGACCTCTCTGTTCATGAACGCATCGGCCATGACAAGGGCACAGCCCGCCGATACCATGTGGGCCGTCGTGACGCGGCTTTCTATATCGGGGATGCAAAAATGAGCGCGTGAGACATCTTTTTCCGTTGCAAGCCGGGGATGATATTCCGTTACGCAGGGCATGTCCATGATGCCTTCTTCAAAGAGCTGGTCCCTCGTATAGAGAAGCCGCTCTTCCCTTTCGGGATGGGTAGGGCTTATGGCCCAGTCAAAGGCGGGGAAAAATATCACTCCTGTTGTCTTCAATTTTCCACCCCCTTGTATTCGTGAATGAGCCCGGGTGATATCTGTATCCCTATATCAAACAATTTTCCTTCCTGTTCCCAGCCCCGGATAACATTGAATTGTTCCACACTGTAGATCTGAGCGTCATCGGCATAATCCGAAAGTCCCCTGTCGGCGCAAACCTGTTTGAGACAATCCCTGGCAAGCTCCTCGGCATTCTTTAGCTGGTAATTACGTTTGTTCACCTTTCCGCTCAAACCCCCGGGCGAAGCGGAATACATCTCGCGCCCCGTATCGACATGGAGTTCCACGGCCACCGTAGGCCGCGCTACCGCGGCGCCGAGCGCATTGGCGACGGGAGACAGGCGGTGTAGAAAATGCGGAACCTTCATTCTTTCGGCAAGCACCGGCACGATGGTCGGGGCAGCTGCACCTATCCCTATCACTTGGTGCAGGTTGAATTTTCTCGCGTTGACGACCTCCCACACCTTGTACGCCGGTTCGTTCTCCCAGTGCCTGAACATATCTTCTATGCTTTTTTCGAGCCTTTCAGACACCTGGTCGGCGACACTCCGGCACAGGCCGTCGAGCGGCACCCCAAGCGCCGCCGCGACGGCATTGAGCGTCACGTGCGATGCCTCGGGATTTCCGAGGCCGAGTTGGTTCATGATATTGAAAGCATCCGTCACAGTGGGGACTTCACCCCCGAAACAGGCAGCGGGGCCAAGCCTCATCGGGCCTATTTCAAGCTTTCCGTCCCTGGCATAAACGGCGCTGTCTCCGCCAAGGGCTATGGAACTCACAGCAAATGAATTTATATGCGTCAGATGTCCGGCAATGAGCGCCCCCTGCGAGGCGTGCAAAGGTTTTCCCTCGATAAGAAGACTGATGTCGGACGTGGTCCCGCCGATATCGATCGAAACGGCATTGAGCTCTTCCCGGTTCAAAGCCACAGTACCCATCGTGCTCGCGGCGGGGCCGGAAAAAACGGTCTCGCACGGACGCAAGCGGCTTGCCGCGAGTGTCGTGGTTCCACCATCCGCCTTCAATATATGGAGTTCACAATGCGGGGCTCTTGCCTTGACCGCAGCCTCCATTTCATCGGCAAAACGGTTCCAGTCCCGTATGGTCATTGCCGTGTAATAACACGTCACGGCACGCCGTGGGAAATTGAGCCTTCCGGAAATCTCGTTGCTTGTACAGACATCCATGTGAGGATAAAGGTCCCGAGCCATTTTTTTCAGGGTCTTTTCATGCGAGTCGTTGCGGTTTGAGAATTTTCCAGCAATGGCCACCCTCTCGATGCCTGAGCCATGGATCTTCTCCAAGGTGTCCTCAATCTCCCCGGGATCGGGCGCCTCGATCTGTCTGCCCCTGAAGTCGATCCAGCCCTTCAGGAAATATGTGTCCGGGCTGTAATCATACGCTGAATAGGGCAGTCCTTTCCCGGGAAGTAAAATGAGCGCCGTTCGCTCCCCCCGGCCGCTGGCAAGGAGATTTGTGACGAGCGTCGTGCTGAGGACCACTCTCCTTACATCCTTTGCCTGTCCGTGAACAAGGAGGTCATCGAGGACGAGCAGCAACGTTCCCTTCAGATCATCCTCGTCGGTCCTGTGCTTCACGCTGTGCAGGATCAACCCGTCACGAAAAAGGACCCCGTCGGTATACGTTCCGCCGACGTCGATTCCAATTAATGCGTTATTCATACCTTTCACCCGTCGTATTTCATCATTCGAACTCTTCATGTTCTTCCGCAGAATAAAAGAGGTGCATATCTTTTATCATTTGGAGTATCTTGACGGCAACCACGTATTTGAACGGGCCCCGTGCAGGGTAAACTGGTACGCACAAGGGCGACTGTTTCATTTTCGATACCGGGCATTCTTCTTGATCGGTCCACTACCTGTTCGCTTTTACGAACCGAGTATGTTTTGTATGACCCTGGCGATCTCCGTGCAATGACTCTCCGTTATCGCATCGGTAGGGCCTTCCACCATGACCCGGCACATGTTTTGCGTACCGGAATACCGGACGAGAACACGGCCGTCGTCTCCGAGTTCCCTTTCAACGCATTCTATTATTGCCATCACTTCCGGAAGCGTCGATATGTCCGGTTTACGCTTGACGTTAACATTGATCAATTTATGGGGATATATGTCCATAAGGCTGGCAAGTTCCGAAAGGCGCTTTCCAGTCCTCACCATGCAGGCAATGAGCTGCAGGGCCGTGATAATGCCGTCGCCCGTTGTGTGGTGGTCGAGGAATATCGTGTGGCCCGATTCCTCGCCGCCGATGACTCCGCCAAGCCGCAGCATATCTTCAAGGATGTACCGGTCGCCGACCCTGGCTGCATGGTACGTATAACCGTATTTCGCACAGGCAACGCGGAGGCCGAGATTGCTCATGACCGTGCCGACAACCAGGTTATTCTTCAGTTTGCCTTGGTCTGCAAGCATTTTGGCGCATATGAGAAGTATCCTGTCTCCCGCTATTTCCCTGCCTGTTTCGTCAACTGCGATCAGGCGGTCGCCGTCCCCGTCGAATGCGATCCCGATGGACGCGCCCGTCTCGAGCACCCTTTTCCTGAGGTCCTGCGTGTGTTGGGAACCACAGTTGTCATTTATGTTGATGCCGTTGGGATTATTGTGGATCACATCGATATCGGCCCCAAGCTCCCAGAAGGTTTCTGGGGCGACCTTATACGTGGCGCCATTCGATGCGTCTATGGCTATCTTCATTCCGTCGATAGAAAGGTCGCGGGGAAAACTGTTCTTGAGAAATACAATATAGCGTCCGTGAACGTCATCGAGACGAAATGCCTGTCCCATGTCGCGCACAGGCGGGACGAGCTTATGCAGGGTATTACTCATCATCAGTTCCTCGATCGCGTCTTCCTGCTCGTCCAAAAGCTTGAACCCGTTGCCGGAGAAGACCTTGATCCCGTTGTCTTGGTAAGGGTTATGGGACGCAGAGATGACTATCCCGGCGTCGGCACGCATGCTCTGGGCAATGAAGGCGATCCCAGGCGTCGGCAGGACGCCGAGCATGTACGGGTTGCCTCCCATGGACGTTATCCCTGATTCAAGGGAACCCTCAAGCATGTAGCCGGAGATGCGAGTATCTTTGCCGATCACAATCCTTGGGCGGTCGCGGGTTTTCTTCAGGATATAGGTCATTGCCTGCCCGATAGTGAAAGCAATTTCAGCGTTCATGGGATAACGGTTCGCTTCGCCGCGCACCCCGTCCGTTCCAAAGAGTCTGCCCATCATTCAACCCCGTTTCCTATCATATGGTGTTCCTATTATACCAAAAACCGCCACCATCATGCCAATTTCATGTTAATACCGGTCGGGGAAGATATTTGTAACTCGAGGCTGGATATCCATACTCGGTCGCCTCAGGCGTTTTGACGATTTGTCACGATTGTGGGACAATCGGATAGCAATCATGCAAACCTCTCGAAATCATAACCGTTATCTTGCGCCTTTGCAATATACAATCGCGGTGCATAAGCTTTTGTGTTACAATCACACAGCCTTCGGACAATGGTATGCCTGTATTGAAGTTCTTTAAACTCCTTATGGCCGACAACTTACGACTTACGGTCCCATGAAGTTCTTCGCCGACTTCCATATCCATTCCCGCTATTCCATAGCGACAAGCCGGGACATGACGCCGGAAACCCTCGCGCGGTGGGCACAGCTCAAAGGGGTGGCGGTGGTCGGGACAGGCGATGCGATACATCCCGGGTGGTTGAAGGAACTTGGCCGCAAGCTTGATTTTACGGGGAACGGTTTGTTTGTACTTCGCGATGGGCCACGGGAAGATATCCCGGTCCCGGCGTCATGCGCATCCGATATTTATTTCCTGATGAGCACGGAGATAAGCTGCATATATTCCAAGCGGGGAAGAACGCGAAGAGTCCATTGCATTGTCCTCTTCAGCGACATGGAAGGTCCTCTAAGGCTACAGATGCGACTTGCGAGGATCGGCAACATATCATCCGACGGCAGGCCTATCCTCGGCATGGACGCTCAACTCCTCCTCAAGATCGTGATGGAGGAATGCCCCGGCGCGCTTTTTATCCCGGCACATATCTGGACCCCCCATTTTTCGGTATTGGGCAGTTCTTCTCACTTCGATTCACTCGAGGAATGTTTCGAGGAATTGACCGGGCATATCCATGCCGTCGAAACAGGCCTTTCTTCCGATCCTCCCATGAACTGGCGCGTGTCATCGCTTGACCCGCTGACTCTGGTCTCCAATTCCGATGCGCACTCACCCGAAAAATTGGGCAGGGAGGCGAACATATTTGACACGGAGATTTCGTTCGATGCCATGACGCACGCGATCAAAACAAGAAAAGGGTTTGCGGGAACAATAGAGTTCTTTCCCGAAGAAGGGAAATATCATTACGACGGCCACAGGCCCTGCAAGGTCAGGATGTCCCCTGAGGAAACGATGGAGAGGGGCGATGACCGCTGCCCCGCCTGCGGAAAGAAAATGACGCTCGGCGTCCTTGGCCGAGTGCTCAGACTTGCCGACCGGGAACAGGATGAAATCCCCGGCAATGCAAAACCCTATCATTCACTTATTTCCCTGAAAACCATAATCGCTCAAACCTTCGGCATGGGCGCAGCGACGAAGAAGGTCAACCGCGTTTATTTCGATCTCCTCGAAAAACTCGGGAGCGAACTCAATATCCTTCTCAATGTTCCGGCAGAGAACATATCCCATTCCGGCTACCCGGCAGTAGCCGACGCGATCGACCGCGTACGTTCCCGGAGAGTGTCGGTCGAACCGGGATACGACGGGGAATACGGAAAGATACGGTTGTAGCTCCCAAACACCAGTGTCATTCCGGCGAAGGAACCGTGCCGCAATACCTTCTCGGTCGTCATCCAGGTGTCAAGTGCCGGGATGACGGCGGGTGGTAGGGCCGGGCGCGGAACGATGGTGGGGTAGGTTTTTAACTTGAAACATGAAACTTGAAACGTTTCTGTGTTACGATATGATGATGCACGACCCCGATTACCTTCCCGTTACTGCTGCAGTTATTGAAAAAGATGACCGAATCCTGATCGCCCGGAGAAAGCACGCTTACATGGGATATCACTGGGAATTTCCCGGAGGAAAGCTGGAGGATAACGAAACCCTCGAGGAGTGTCTGAAGCGCGAGATACTCGAGGAGCTTGGTATCACAATATCAGTGGGACGTCTCATATCATCCCGGAAACATATCATTAACTGCCAGACTGCGATCGTTCTGTACGCGTATCAGGCCGAATATATATCGGGCGATATCTCCCTCACCGACCACGACGAGATAGCGTGGGTGAAACCCGAAGACCTGCCAGGGTATAGCTTCCCCGACCCTGACCGGCAGATCGTCCGGGAGCTCTTAAAAGAATAGTTCCAGGTTACATGAAGCCTGCCGTCCTGAAGACCATGGCGGCAAGGGAGGTCACGAGGTATATTTCGAGGCCGGTGCGTACACTCTCCATAGTTCAATTTTATATGATGGTCAGGGAATAGGGATCGATCATAAAAAAACCCGGAAAAAAGAAGCCTTGACAGGTCGTTATCAGACGAGTAAATGTTTTCACCCGGAGCGACTGTCAAGGCCTTTGAGAGGCTATTCCTGTACTTTTGCGTGTACCGCTGATCCCGGTCGACCAACCCCGTTTTCCGCTACCAGTTTTTTTCAGACTCGGGCCGGCAGCGGTCTTGAGCGCTCGGGTCGGAATAGCACTATTGGAAGTGTAGCACAGCTTTTTCTTTTGTCAAGCATACACCCCCATCGTCATTCGGAACCTGGAGGCCACAATGACGGCGGGGAGAAGTTATTTGGCACCAAGGAGGGACAGGAAATAATCCCTGATTGCCGGCGTCGTGTTTGAAAAATCGAAGCGGTCGATGAAAGCGGGTACATCGAAGTTCTTGCCTTCCCGGAACGTCGCGTGGATCCGGGAGTAGACCTCGCCGGAGTCATCTTCGATCCACGCCGTGGCGTATATATTTTTCTCTTCGATCCTGGTCAGTTTGCTCATCGCCCGGTAGCGGGTGCTGCACATGACGGGTTTCATGAATTCCATGTCGACCTTGCGGGTCATCGCTATCTTTTTTGAACGCATGAATATTACGTACCACACCATGGTATCGAGGATCCCGAAGATCATGCCTCCGTGGAGGACATCGGCATACCCTTCGAAACGGTTGTCGACGAAAAGATCGCAGTAAACGGTGCCGTCCTCATAGAACATCTGGAGCTTAAGCCCGTCGGGTCTATTCGGGCTCATAAAAAAAGATTTTTTGTAGGCGGGAAGCCTGCCGTTCATGCGGTTCATGATAACACCTCGGGAGCCGATGGTCTTTTTTTACGTAAGAACGGTGCATGCGACGACGTGGCTTCATCCAGGTAGCTCATCCCGAGCTGGCCGCAGGCCGCTGATACATCCTGGCCGCGTGAATCACGGATAATGACCGTATAATACCGGTCGAGAAGATACTGGTGGAACCTGTCTATATCAGCTCTGTCCGGCCTCTCGAACTCGGTGTATTCCGATACGTTATACGGTATCAGGTTGATCTTGCACTTTATGTCTTTCAACAGGTCAGCCAGGCGCCGCGCATCTTCGAGTGAATCGTTGACCCCCCTGATCAGGATATATTCGAATGTGATCCTGGTCCTTTTCGTACCTTTAAAATTCCTGGCAAAATCCATGATCTCGCCGATCGGATACAGCCTGTTGATGGGCATGAGCATGGACCGAGTATCATCATCGGCAGCGTTGAGTGAGATAGCTATGACTGCCGATTTTGCATCGAGCATTTTCAGCCCATCGATAAGTCCGACCGAGGAAATGGTTATTTTTCTGTGCGAGAAATCCAGACCATTCTGGTCCTTAAGGATATCGAGCGCCGCCAGCACATTCTCGCTATTGTCCATTGGCTCCCCCATCCCCATGAAGACAATATTGGTTACGGGGTCCTGTCCCTTTTTCTTCAGGTATTCCCGTACGGTCATGACCTGCCCTACGATCTCGCCTGTGCTTAAGTTTCGCCGGAAGCCTATTTTTCCGGTTACACAAAATTTACATCCCATACGGCAGCCGATCTGGGTTGATATACACAGCGTCGCACGGTTCTTTTCAGGCATAATGACGCTTTCGATCACCTCCCCGTCCCCCGCCGTAAATGCGAGCTTAACCGAACCGTCAGTGGAGGGGTACTCCCCGCTTATCGGCATGAGTTCGAGGGATAACATCTCCGAAAAGACCGTGCGCAATCCCTTCGGGATGTTTGTCATTTCATGGAAATCAAGGTTTCCCAGATTATAGATCCAGCGGAAGAGCTGGCGAGCGCGGTACTTCTCCTTGCCAAGCGCACCTATCTTAGCTTCGAGGTTCGAAAGGGTGAAACCGAAAAAATCTTCCATTATTTAGCAGCTCTCCGGTGTTGGCTATGACCGACCGAACAGCGATACAATAACAGAAAAAGCTTATTTTTTCAACGTATTCTGCTCACTTAGCGCCTGTAGTGGCGATAGGGGGCGGAACCATGGGGTGCCCTGCGGTACGGATAGGGGCCCGGACCATACAGGTGCCCGCGGTATCCATGATAATAGGGGCCATACCATGGACGGGGTCTTAATCCCCGGTAATACGGGCCATACCAGTGCCACGGATAAGGGCGGTATCCCCATGGATAATAGTAATATGAATAACCCCAGTACGGCACGGGAGCAACATAGACATAACTGCGGTCGAGGACCGCGGGCGGCTCCGGGTATGCGGCGGGAGGCGGTGCATTGCCTGCGGCTGGCTGGTTGTTGTCCGAAGACGGTCCCGGTATGCCCGGTTGAGGCCCCTCCTTCTTCCTGTTCCATTCATCCCAGGCATCGGCCGGCCGGTTCGTCGTGTAAACAGGGGGCCCGCCGTCTTTCTTCATGACAAGCCGCGTCCCCGCTACGATAGTCATCCTTCCTTCGGGCTGTGCTGCGTACAACTGGCCCGAGTACACAGACACTTCGGTATCGCCGGAAGGGGTTATATCCGCCCGGAATATTGTTGGATCATGCGCATCAAGCCGAGCCGATGGGCTGTTGAGAAAAAGGGGATGTCCCTGGCGACCCGAATATTTCACATATGCCCGGCCGCTCTCTAAAAAGAACTGGACCGCGTCATTTTCGATGGACAGTACCTTCAACCGGCTTCTTTCGCCTATCCGGATAATGCTTCCGTCGCGAATAAAAACCTCGGCATTCCCCGGCCCCGGGACACCGACGGCATCTCCTTCCTTGAGGGATGTGTTGGGCTTTGCCCTGAGAACCCGCCCCGAGACCGCAGGGATATGGTCGACATGTCCTTCGATGGAATTGATGGATAAAGCGCCCCGCAGTGCCGCGATGACCTCCGGCGATGCCACCAGCAGGATAAAGAAGATCAGGATGGATCGTAACGCCTTGTTCATTGTCCGCTTATTGTAGCATTCTTTTTTTCTGATCACACGTCATTCCCCTGCCTGTTTACAAGGTCAACTCCACCTTCATGCCTGCGGTTTGTTCTTATCCGGCCCGGGACGCGCATCATTTTTCACCGGCTGCTCCGTCCGGGTGTTTTTCTCCGGAGGCCCCGCCTGCGGTTTAGGACGACCTCCGGGAGCGGCTTTTTCTCCACCGTTGACACTGCGCGGCCGTATTGTCGTTGTCTCTTGAGGGATGTTACCCCGTAGCCCGCGTTGAGGAACTGCCGTCGTTGCTCCCAGTGCCGGGGGCGTGCCCGCCGGGCCATACCTGTGACCCGGCTCCCGCGGCACCGCCGGTTTCGATTCAGCCTTTACAGCAGGGGAAGGGGTATTCGTCTGTATTCTTTCACGAAGAGGGGCAGTCTGAACGGGTTGAGAGGCAGGTGTTTTCTGAACCTCGGGCACGCCTGCTTTTTTTGGCACCGGCTGCCTCCTGACGGCATTGTCAGTGTGCTGTGCATCTTTCTTCAAAGTATCGCTCAAGGAAACATCCTGGTGCAGCCCGCTTATGCCCCGGTTGGAGACGGTCGGCTGCGGCGGCCTCGGGGATCTTACCGGGTTATCTCTGACTGGATAACGAGCGTTCATGACACGGGAATTCAGGGATGTATCCGATAACTGCTGGGTCCCTACCGGGGGTTTAGGTTGGGGGCTTGTCGGGGCATGCGCTGAAGAATTTCTGGTCTGGATATCCTTCGATAGTGGCGTTGGCCGGGATGTAACGGTTTCCCGTTCAGCCGGCGGGACACTTCTGCCCGGGTTTTGCCTGCCTGTCAGGCCGCTTTGTGTCCGGGCCGGCGTCACCGTTGACGGGAGGCTTACCTTTTTGAACATAGCCGGCCCCGGTTTCGGTGCGGCCACCGGCGGCGTTTTCTGGCGCAGCATGCGGTCGCGCTCCACGGTGACCATCGAATTTACAACGGAAGCGTTCCTGTAGGATCTTTCGACCGTTACATTCTTGTAGGTGGTATTGTAGACATTGGTCTGTTGGATGACAGGCGCGCTGCGGCGGTCATAACGCTCACCCGGGGCCAAGGGGACCCAGCCGATGTGCCGCGACGAATTGACCCATGCCACGTGTGCGGGCTCCCACCTGACGTCCCGGTGTTTCGGCGGCACCCAGCACCAGCCGGCACGGCGGTCATGCACCCATCGCCCGTAATGATATGGCACCCAACCCCAGGGCTCGTATCCTACCCACACATAGCTGCCGCGTATCCATGCCCACCGGCCGTGACGGTAGGGAGACCACGTGCCCACCATGATCACCGTCGGGACCCAGACATAATTGTACTCGGGATTGTAGATCCACTGCCCGTTAGTGTCAAGATCGGAGGAATATGCTCTGAGTTCCTCCGGCAGATATGTATAGCTTTCGCTCGTTCCGG
>DHQV01000052.1:0-7059 GCA_002408185.1 Deltaproteobacteria bacterium UBA5329 | reverse complement strand
GACTGCCGCTGTGTCCCTGCCCGTATTCCAGCGCAGCCAGTCATCGGGTGCACGAAGGCGGGCCACCACCGGCATCGATCCGTCCGCCCTGAGGATGAGGCGCTCGCCCTGGCGAACAAGCATTCTATCCGGGCCTTGGGAGGCAAATATACTGCCTTTCAAAACGGATATCTCGTTTATCCCGTTTGAATATGCATCAACCCCGACGGTCGAGGGTGATGTGATGTCGAGGGCTACCAAAGGCGTGCCCAAAAATATGGGGACCTCTCGCGATCCCTGCGAAACGATATATGCACTGCCCTGCTCCAGCTTGAATTGCACCCCCTTATCGTCCATCGCAAGTACTTTCATGACCGAATTCTTACCGATACGGGCCATACTTCCGTCTTTCAGAAAAAGTTCTGTCCTTCCGCCTGGACCTGTTGCGACCGTATCTCCTTCAATAAGGGGTGTATTGACGACGGCTTCCATCGACTGAGGGGATCCCGACTCGGAAAGATTGACGGACCCCTCGATATATCTCACATACATGGTATCCGGGTCTGCCGCATGGGCAGGCATGAGCGCTCCCAGCATCAACACTGCCAGAAAACCAGCCGTAAAAAAATATCCTCGTTTCATATCGTCCCCCGGTCTCTTGTTATGTACTCATATGAGCAATCCCCATACCATTGTCCTCATTCGTGTATGTGCCGGAAATTGCTGGTATAGTCTGCATAGTGTCATACCTGCCGAGGCAAGATGTGTCGATGCTGCACGCGCTTTCCGACAAAATTGTCGATTATGAATTTGCTACCATATTGATGTTCACCAGATTCCTGTTGATAATTCATGGAGATTCAGAGAGAATTTACCCGGAATGCTATGCCGAAAAGAAAGCTGACATACGAGTTCAGTCACAGTGTTTGCCCTGGGTGTCGGGAAAAGTTCAAAGGGCAGGGCAACATGGAATGATGTCCCCGTGCCTGTAAAGTACTGCCCGCGCTGCCGGACCAGGTATAATGATCCTCCCGATGTCTGCAGGTATTGCGAGATACCCCTCGTCGAACAACTGCCGTCGAGAACCCTGACAGACTACACGGAAGGCGCCGCATGGCGCGACGGCGAGGAGTATGCTTTTGCGCCTCCCGACGAGGAACACGATGGGCCGCAGGAGCCTCTGGCCCTCGGCGAGGAGATGGAGGACCAGAAAACACGGGTCGGGATTCTCAACCGCTATCTTATGCTCCGGGTGGCGTGGTTTGGGGCCTGGCTTCTGGCGGGATTCTTCACGGCGTATCTCGTCACCCCGGATGACGCTGGCGAAGGGATGAAACTGCTCATTCATATCGCTTTTATCTCGGCTACCCTCATCCTCGCCAACCTGGTCCTCAAAATAAGGTCCGAGCAGGGACCCGGCGATTAAGGTGCCTGAAATCGTCCCTGGCAGGGTCCGTTATTCGCAGTACAATACCTGGTTCCGTGTCCTGAGGCCCTTTATCGTCCTGCCCTGCATTGCCTCGAAAAACGTCGCTGCCAGACCTTTGTTTTGCATTTCCTCGACATAATCATCCGCCCGGGTATCAAATGCTATGAAGCGTTTCTCCCTGAGCAGGATATCAAATATATAACGGTGCCGCGGGTTCGCTTTCATATGCGGTGCGGCGAGAAGGAGCCGATGTCCGATGCACCTGGGGGGGTATCATCGATAAGGGACTTTACCGTATTGATGAATCTCATCAGCTTCATGAATATGAATATCGTATGCCGGGGAAGGAGGGGTTCGCTTCAAACATGACACTCGAGCGGCAATAGTGGAAGGTAGCTACAGGATCGCTGCACAAGGCGCCAAAGAGTGGACTTCCTAGCGCGGGATAATATATGCTGGGGCCGGGCAGGACCCTTTTCCCCATGAGAAAGATCAGTGTGTTGATAATTTCGGCCGGGTTCTGGCCGGGCAGGCCGATGACAAAATGCGCTTCGATCATAAAAGGGGATGCCTCGAGCCAATCCAGGATCCTGAGGAAATTAAACGGATACGCGCGCCGCTGGGGCGCGTTGACAGCATGCGATGGATCGACCATGGCAAAATTGAGGCGCGAAAATCCAGCTTCGTGCATCTTCGTCAAGGTGCCGGTATCTAGCGTCTGGCGGTAGAGGCCGTTCGTTGCGGACAACGCGATACCGCGTTCTTTCATCACATCAAGCATAACCCCGGAAGAAGGCAATATCGAGGTTCAGCATGTCATCCTCGAAGTCAACGGCCCTGATCCCCATTCCTGCGATCTGGTCCACCTCATTTTCGATGCTTTTCAGCGTCCGCCTGCGATACGGGACGAGAGGCTTGCCGCAAAAACTGCAGTTGAACGGGCAGCCCCTCGAGGCGAGAAGGAATGTGTACGGGTTTTTGCCGATACTGTAATTTTTGACCGGCAAGAGATATCACGCGGGTATCGTGTCTATATCGTCCTCGGTATTTATGCCGCCGACATGATGTACCACGTTGCGACGGAATGAGAGCCCGCTGATCTTCGACCGGGGACCGGTACCCGAGCTCAGGCCATGGACCAGTTCCCGTAGTGGTGTCTCGCCTTCTCCGCGAACGACATAATCTACATCCCCATCCTCGAGGACACAGCGGGGAAACAGTGTAGGATGCGTTCCGTCCATGACCGTAACAATGAACCGGTCCACCTCCTTTGCTACAGCGGCTGCCTCCGCCGCCTGCCGGGAATAAGCAGCAAACGACGACGATATCCCGACCACATCGGGGCGCTCTCTCTGAATCCTTTCACATATCTCTTTCTTTTCCATGCCGTAACGCAAATATCGGATAAACAGCGAAAAAGGGGTGCGCCGGCCGTTGCGGTAGAAATCGTCAAGCTCCGGAAAACCATCGTTTGATGCGCGCCTTGTACCCCGTCCTGCAATCGAGGATAGAGATGTCGCAGACATCCTCAATCCTTGCGGCTATATATGCGAGTCCGAATGGATACGTTCTGATAGAGGTATCGTAACAATCCTCGATGGGAGGCTGGACAAGAAGGGTCTTCATCCACCCAGGATACGGGCATTGGTGACACTTGCGCAATGATAAGCAGTCCTGTCACCAGTGTACGAATACCCCGAAACATCCGGGAGAAAAAAATGTGGCGCTTATTCATCCAAGGTGCTATGTATCTTTAAGGGGGGTCCATGAAACGTTTTAAAAAGGTCATTCTCTGGTTTCTTATCGCGCTTGCCCTCTTTACCATTACGGGTTTTTTCATCGCACCCCCCGTCATGAAATCTATTCTCATAAACAAGCTCTCGGCAGCGCTTGACAGGCCTGTGACGATCGGAAAGATCAACATCAACCCCTATACGCTCGGCGTCCGGGTCCAGGGGATAAATATCAAGGAGCGCGGCGGACAGGGTACATTTTTCTCGGTCCGCGAGATCAAGGCAGGTGTCGGGCTTTCTATAATCCGGGGTGTTATCACTCTGCATGATCTCTCAGTGAAGGACCCTTATGTCAACATAATCCGAAACGAAGATAAAACGTATAATTTTTCGGACCTGACGGAGACCAGGGAGAAGCATGACACAGAAAAGGGAAAGGCAAGGGAGACCGTCGCTTTTTCGCTCCGGGACATCTCCATAGAGAACGGAAGTGCCGATTTCTGGGATGGCCCCGTAAAGAAGAAACACGCGCTGAGGGAACTCAACCTGTCGGTCCCCTTTATGTCGAATCTCCGCAAAAACATAGATAAACCCGTCGAGCCCGTGCTCTCATTGAAGCTCAACGGCGGCCCGTATGAGATCCGGGGCAGAATCAAGCCTTTCATAGATTCCCACGAAACCAATTTCGATATTGATTTCAAGAAGGTCGATATCCCGTATTATCTCGCGTATATCCCCCTGAAAATGAACTTTTCGGTCTCTTCCGGCATTCTCGACACAAAGATGCGGCTTTCCTTTATGCAATACAAAGACCACCGGGCACCGTCCCTCGGCCTCAAAGGTGATGTCATGATATCAAAGCTTGTTGTCAATGACGATCGCGGTCAGACGGTCATTAACCTGCCGGCCCTCAAAGTAACATCCCTGTCGATCGAGCCTCTTGCAAAAAAAATAGAGCTTTCCCGGGTATCCATCGAATCACCCGAGTTCACGATTGTACGTGATAAGAAAGGTGATCTCAACGTCGTGAAACTCATACCGGAAACAGACGAGCCGGAAAAAATCAAGAAAGAGGCAGACAAAGCCCGGATAAAAAAGGAAGAGACAACCAGACATGGCGAACGGCAGCCGCTTCAGTGTGTTATCGATGTTCTGGAACTCAACGAAGGGAAGGTCACGTTCTCGGATACGTCTCTGAAGGATCCGGCAAAAATAACGCTCGAGAAGTTTACACTGAAAGGTGAAAAGTTCTCTCTTGCCAAGGGCGCGCCAGGGACATTTGAAACAAGCACCGTCATCAATAAGAGAGGCGCCGCGAAGATTACGGGCAGCTTCAGCATCAACCCGCTTCTTGTAAGTGCAAGGGTCGACCTTAAAGGTATCGATATACGCCCGTTCGAGCCGTATTTTACCGATAAGGTACGGATATCCGTTTTGAGCGGGGCCGCCCGGATAGACGGGGACCTGACCTTAAAAGAGGAAAAGAAGGGCCTGCGGGTAGAGTATAAAGGAACAGCATCGGTCACGAATCTGGCATCGGTCGATAAAGAAACGACCGAAAGCCTTCTCAAGTTCAAATCTCTCCACGTCCGCAGTCTGGACCTTGGCCTCAATCCGACTGCTGTTGTGGCAAGGGGAGTTTCGCTGACCGATTTCAATGCAAACATCGAGGTTAGAGAGGACAAAACGGTGAACCTCCAGCGTATAATGGTGGAGGACACCTCTGACGCGAAGGAAAAGGAGAAGACCGGGAGCCCCACCGAAAAAAAAGGTCCACCGGCCAAAAACGAAGAGATTCCCATAAAAATCGATGCCGTCACACTTCAGGGAGGGACCATACGGTTTCGCGATGACTCCGTCCGGCCGGCCTTTGCGACACGGCTCGATCATATCGGCGGCCGTATATCGGGGCTCTCCTCGAAGGCGAATTCAACCGCCGACGTCGAACTACGCGCTACCCTCAATAATTCCTCCCCACTCGAGATCACGGGTAAGATAAACCCGCTGAGCAAAGACCTTTACGTTGACCTCAAAGCGAGCTTCAAAGACATGGACCTGACCCCGACCACCCCATATTCCGCCAAATATGCCGGCTATACGGTGGATAAGGGCAAATTTTCGTTCGATGTCCAATATCTGATCGAAAATAAAAAGCTTGACTCGAAGAATACTATATTTATCGACCAGCTGACATTCGGTGAGCATGTAGAATCGCCTGACGCGACGAAATTGCCTGTGCGTCTTGCGGTTGCACTCCTTAAAGACAGAAAGGGCCAGATCAAGCTCGACCTTCCCGTGACCGGGAGTCTCGACGACCCGCAGTTCAGCGTCTTTCGCGTTGTCTTCAAGATCATCGTAAATCTCCTGACGAAAGCGGCCACTGCCCCCTTTGCCCTTATTGGCGCCATGTTCGGGGGCGGCGAGGACCTGGATTACATTGAGTTCGATTACGGGAGAGCCTCACTTACCGATGCCGTCGTGAAAAAGATTGCGGTCATAAATAAAATTCTTGCCGAAAAAACTGACCTCAAGATGGAAATCTACGGCTATGTCGATAAAGAGCGCGACCGCGAAGGGTTAAAGCAATACCTGGTCCAGAAGAAAGTACGGGCCCAGAAGCTCAAGGACCTCATGAAGAAGAGCAAGGAATCCATCGATGTGGATGATGTGCAGGTCGATCCGAAAGAATACGAAAGATACCTGCGCCTTGCATATAAGGCTGAAAAATTTGCCAAACCGAGGAATATGATAGGCCTGGAAAAGACCATCCCGGTCCCCGAGATGGAAAAACTCATGCTGACAAATACGGTAGTGACCGAGGACGACCTGCGTGCCTTGGCCCGGCGACGGGCATCAAAAGTAATGGAACAGCTCCTGAAGTTGGGCCAGGTCGACGCGGGCCGGATATTTGTTGTCGATGCGAAGTCGCTCACCCCGCCAAAGAATGAGAAATTGAAGGAAGGCAGGGTGGAGTTCAAATTGAAATGAGACCGCAAAGCGTAAGGCGTTTTCTTTCGTCATCCTGGCGAAGAAGAGACTGTGTCGTAATTCCGAATCCTGTCATCCAGAACCATTTATCGCAGATTCAGGCATGATATATAGCGGTCAATACTCGATACAGGTAAAGCCTGAAGCAGAGAAATGATGATCGTCCTGTTCTTAAAATTTCCACAAGTCAATTCCCCACTAATGAAGGGGTGGTAAAAACAGCGCCGTCATCTAGCAGTTTTATCAAAGCAGGTTGTTCACCCTGCCCCTGAGGCGGGAAACCCGGCTCGATGTATCAACAAGAAGCATTTAATCGGCACACCGTCACGGTATATTCTTCGGGTCCTTTTCCGCCCCGTGTAACCCCGCACATTATCCTCTCTAATACCCCTTCCTTTTTCTCACAATCCTTTGTATAAGAACATCACTGTATCAGATTAAAGCGGACAGAATAAAAAAGGGCAACCGGGGGATCACCACGCACATGGAACGATACCCTCACGATTGCCCGGTACAAAGGATACAACTCATCTTTTTGGTACTACATGTCACGGTCAATGTAAAGGGATTATTCGCACTCGGCCGGCTTTACCCGTGGCCGAGGCCACACAGGTGCCGTTTATGCGGGTCCAGGCGCATCTGGGGGCACGGGTATGTTCCCCGGTACTTCGAGGGCTTCGTCTATCCCCTGTGGATAAGGCGCCTTCGCTGCCCCGACTGCGGCACGGTCTATACCCTAAGGCCCGATGCGTTCGCCAGGGGCTTCCGTTACTCCGTTGCAACCATCATATCCTCTCTGGCAAGGACCACAACGGGCACAAGTCTTCTTCCCCGCCCCTCCCGCCAGGCACGGCAGTACTGGTTAAGGGCGCTTAAGTTCCAGGCCTCACGGACAGGCAATGTCCTTAAGCCCGATGTGAACACGCTTTA
>DHQV01000060.1 GCA_002408185.1 Deltaproteobacteria bacterium UBA5329 | reverse complement strand
GCGTCAAGCGCCGGGATGACGGTGGGGGGTGGATCCCGGCATTTTGGGCATATCCGGTAGGAGGATGATAATTACGACACAGTCTCTTTGTCGGGATGACGAGAGTGGTTGATTCCTGCAGTTATGCTAACCCATTTGATGATGGGTGAACTATGGTGTCACAGCCTTCAGGTCCGGGATAACGGTGAGCTTAACTTAGCTATGCACATGAGAGGAATCTGTGTGCATTTTGCATTTTATCGCGATAAATACGGTGAATGATATGCCGGTCAAATTCCGTTTCTTCTTGCAACATTTCATCCCTTTCCTGCGACGAAAAATAACCCATCGCGGGTTGAAAAAACAATTTGTCCTCCCGTTCTATGTGTGCGGGATACAGACTCTTCAAGAACCTCAGGCAATCGATCATCACGGGAAGCGCCATTTTATCGCCCTGTACAAATTTGTCCCGTGCTTCGATGAGTCTTGCCACTGCTTCCTTCGACAACCTGTGCTCGTACATCAATTCTTTCATGATCGTTTCGTGTTCTTTGGACAATTGCTTTTTTTTCAATTCCCGAAATAGGATGTCTTCCTCTTTTCCGTGATGACATCTGTCGCCATAATTCTGGATAAAATCTATCACAGCATCGACAAGCTCGATATTGATACTGCCGTTCTGGTCACACCAATCTACTTCGTTCTCTATGATCCCGATCATTTGTTCTATGACCCTGTGTTCGATCATGAGGGGTGCTATGGGAAGCATCTCATTCTCCTTCTGAACGGGCCCGCTGCGATGAACCCCTCGATCCACGCCGCCGCGTCTTCATCATGATGTATTCCCGCAGGGCAACGGCGTTATTATGTTCTTCGTCTCTGGCACCGTAAAGCAATGTCACGTTCTGTCCGGCGCCATGACGGATTTGGTTCACGATGTCTTCTTTTTGATCGAGTTCGGCAAAATATCTCTCTTTGAACTCGGTCCATTTTTGTACGTCATGATGGAACAGCTTTCGCAAATCTTCGCTCGGCGCAACATCCTTGAGCCAGAGGTCAACCCCGGCCTTTTCTTTACCGAGGCCGCGGGGCCACAACCTGTCGACCAGTATCCTGAAGCCGTCGTCCGGCGACGGGTCCTCGTAGATTCTTTTTATCCGGATCATAATTTCACCATGCCAGGGACGCCGTTCGATCGCCTCCGCGGTGCCCGGCCTTTATTTGCTTGCAGCCATGGATCAAGCCGGCTCTCCTTTTACAAAAAATATTGAGCACGGGAGCCTTCTCATGAGTTCGTGATTGCTTCTGCCGTAAACAACTCTCTCGATCCTGCCCTCCGGGTGAGCGGCTATGAGAGCGAGATCGATCTTCAATCGCTGAACGGCTTCAATGGTCTGCTCAACGGGTTCACCTTCCTGGACTATCTCCCTGATCGTCATCCCGGTCGCTCGCTCCTGGCGCACCAGATTATCTATCTCCTCCCTGATCTCTTTTACACGGGCCTGAAATTCATCCCTGAATATCGCAAGGCCCGCAAGATAATGAAAACCGATCTTATCGAAAGGATCATACTCGATATGAAGTATCGAAAGTTCGGCAGACAGAGCCCTAGCCAAATAGACACCATAATGGAATGCTTTCTTGCACTCCTCGGTTGATCTGCTTACTACAAGTATCCTCCTGACATCTTCCATCTCAAGATCTCCTTTTCCGGAAAAGCAGCCGTCTTTGCCATGCGAAGATAACCCCCATACCGGACGCTTTGCCCTTTCTACTACGTAACTTCGAGATCTTTGCCGCTTTCCCAAAGCCCGTGGATATTACAAAGGCTCAGAGCATAGATCCTTCCCCCCTCTTTTACCGAAACAGATACGCTTACCGTATGGTCGGTAACGACAGGGCCCTTATCGGGGCCGGCAGCAGATTCGCCATGAGCGGCAAAATCACAGTGTGCTACCTGGTAGGAGAATTTGTCATTTGTCGGTTTATAAAAGATCTGAACCCATTTTATATGGTGATCGGTGGTGTTCGGATGCGGTATCTCCTTGCCGACTGTGACGTTGATGACGAACGGCTTTCCGGCGACAACTTTGTCGGAACACTCTATTACGGGCACATGCTTCTCTTTTTTCCAATCCTCGAATTGAAACAATGGTCCTAATCCATTCATCGCTTCTCCTCCCAGGGAGTTAACCACTCCACAATTAGTCAATTGCTATAGCCCACATGGGACATGCCTTCAGGGGCTTCCCGACAGGCTTCCCCATATCATTTCTTCTCCATGCCCGGTTCCCCGTGAACGGGCTGCCGTATCAAGAGCACAGGGCATGCTGCCTTTTTCATCACTTTTTCCGCCACGCTTCCCAGAACATGGCCCAGTAAGCCTGTTTTGCCGTGAGATGACATGACGATAAGGTCAATATCCTTCGCTTTTTGCTCGTTCAATATTTCTTCGTAAGGAACACCTTTTCTCACGTCTGTCGTAATATCCACGGATTTGGCTTCAGGGAATAATTCAAGCTGCTTCTTCATCATATCTTCGGCCGTAGAAGCACTTTTCTTTTCAAGGGCATCGAGGGTGGGCTGATCGAAACAATAGTCGACCGCGCAGGTCTGTATCAAACCAATAACGTGCAGGAGGTAAATTTTCGCACCTCGTTGCCGGGCAACATCGATGGCATACTTCAAAGCGGCATCGGAATACTCGGAAAAATCCGTCGGTACCAAGATCTTCTTTGGGGCAAACATGTAGGACCCTCCTTAATCTTTGATATGCGATTGTGCTCCCCGGAAAATTATGGGCCTCTCCGGTAATTTTCCGAGTTCCACCGTCATCGACCGCCTTTAGCTGTGCACGTCCGCCCCTGGTGTTTTCGTCGAAAGAGATGACGGAAGCGGGATAGGAATCTCCTGCGCATGGCCAGTTTTTACGAGAGGAAGGAATATCCTGACACTGGTTCCCTTGTTAACACTGCTGTCTACACTTATTCTTCCATTGTGACAGTCCACGATGCGCTGGGCAAGTGTACAACCCAACCCCCTGCCCTCATCCGGCTTTGTCGTGAAATAAGGCTCAAACATTCTTCTTTTGATCTTTTCGCTCATTCCGGTTCCAGTGTCCGAGATCGAAACAAGAGCGCACTCTCCCGCCACATATGGACCTAACAGGTCGGCACCATTGGAAAATTCAACACGGCTCGTGCTCAATGTGAGCGAACCACCCCGAGAAAGTGCATCCCGCGCATTCTGGATAAGGTTCAAAATGGCGCCTCTGAGTCTCAGCGGCTCTGTCATGATCTTAAGTTCCGAACTTGTGAGATCGATAGTCACCGTTACACCTTCGGGAAGAAAACCCGGTAACATCTCTGCCACTTCTCCAACTATTCTGTTGAGATCATCGCACTTCAGTTTCATCCTGGAATCAAAACTGTAAGCCGGCAGCCTCCTTTGTTCCAACAGACTTGCTGTAGACGTATACATCCAACTCCTCCTTCATTACTCTTCGACCACGCATGATCATGATCCTTCTGGACATATCCCGCTGTGTCCTTACATTCAGATTCGCGACTTAATTACCGAGTTACTACACACATGCAGCGTGTGTACTCTAAAAGACATATCAAGAATCATGCCACGGCAAGCTGCGGTGCTCAGTTTTCAAATTTCTCTAAGATTTCAGGCACTAACAGCCCATGGGATAATGTGATGAATGTCGAGGGTCGTCTTATGCTGCAAGATTTGTCTTGTTTTACAAGACTTATCTTGTTTTGCAAGACATTTGGAATTTACTAGATGCTCTGCCTGGTGAGGTTATATTTCTTGAGGAGGGCATAAAGACGGGGACGTGACAAACCTGAAAGCCGGCATATCTCTTTCAATTCACCGTCCGATGCCCTGATAACCCTTTCCAGGTATTGCCGCTCGGCATTGGCAACCACTTCTTCACGATACGTCTTGAGATCCGGAATTGACAGATCGGAGCCTAAATATGTTTGCCGCGGTGGTTCTCCATCGCTATCTGTATCGAGTTCCGATTTCTTGAGTTTGATCCGTATGTCTGTCGGGAGGTGCTTGGGATAGAGCGTCGGTTGGTGAAATGCCTCGGCAATTGATTTCTCGATGGTGCTGATAAATTCCCTGATATTACCAGGCCAGTCGTGCCCCTTAAGGGCAGTAAGAAATTCCGGCGAAAAACCTTTATTGCCTATTCCGTACTGTTCGCATAATCGGGCAACGTAATGGATAAGCAATTCCCTGATATCCTCGGGATGCTTGCGCAAGGGAGGCAGATCTATCTGGAGCGTCCTCACCCTGAAAAGAAGGTCTTCCCTGAACTGCCCTTCCTCGACCATCTTGTCGAGATTTCTGTTCGTTGCCGAGATAAGCCGAAAATCACTCGATATTTCGGCATCGGAGCCAATAGGCCGGAAACTGCGCATCTGCAAGACCCTCAAAAAGTTTTTTTGCATGGAAAGCGGTAATTCCCCTATCTCATCAAGAAACAGGGTTCCGCCGTGAGCCTGCCTTACGAGGCCGTCCCGCGCCTTGTCCGCGCCGGTGAAAGACCCTTTTTCGTGACCAAAAAGGGTGCTTTCAACAAGATTTTGGGGAAGCGATGCACAGTCTACAACAACAAAATTCTTGTTGGCCCGGGAGCTATTGTTATGAATGGACAGGGCGAAAAGCTCCTTTCCTGTGCCCGTTTCACCCGTTATCAGGACGTTGGCCTCAGCGTGGGCTGCCTTGGCCACCATATTTAAACAGGTTGTTATCAGGGGGCTTCTTCCAATAATGCCCTCGGTCCTGAGCGCTGAAGGCGGTTTTTGATGTCCCTTTTCGCGCCTGTACTGCAGCGCCCTCAAAAGAGCGAGTTGCATGTCCTTAATTGACGATGGTTTCTTTATGTAATCCCATACACCGTTTTTCAATGCAAGTTCGGCTGCCCCTGATTCATCGAAACCGGTTATCATGATTATTTCGGGCGAGGATGGCGACTCCTTGATGTCCTGCAGGACATCAAGCCCGCTTCCATCAGGCAGGTGCACATCGAGAAAGACAACCTCGTAGGAACCCTGGGAAGCATTGTCGAGGCCATCCCGGATGGTACCGGCCACTACCGCATCGTGACCGGCCCGCTCCACCATCCCCGAAAGCATAGTGGAGAAATGTTCGTCATCGTCTATAATAAGGATCCGCGCCATATACTGCCCCGGTTACCGATGCCGATCATTCTTTTCTCGGCATCTTTACTGATAAATACATATTATTTTAACGAATTACAACTCTTTTTGCTCTATTTTAACGTCCTGTGACTCAACCACTTTGTATTTACTGAGGCTGTCCTATCTTGATAACCTTCGCACCGCGTATTTTGCGTTCTTTAAGTTCAAGAAGCGCCGTATTCGCCTGGTCCAGAGAGAATATCTCCACTTCAGGACGGATTCCGATACGAGATGCCAGATCGAGAAATTCCCGGATATCCCGGGATGCCACGTTGGCAACGCTCTTTATCTCTTTTTCCAGCCAGAGATGCTCCGGATAAGAAAGACCGAGCAACTCTTCCTTATCTATCTCTTCCTTCCTGATAGCATTGATGACAAGGCGCCCTCCCTTCTCGAGGTTCTTGAGGGCATGTACGATGGTGCCCCATACGGGCGTTGTATCGATAGCCCGATCTATCTTCTCCGGGGATGGATCGGTCGTATCGCCTGCCCACGACGCCCCGAGCTCACGGGCAAAATCTCTTTCACCGGCGCTACGGGCAAAAACGAATATCTTGGAGGATGGGTACACATTCCGGGCCATCTGGATAACGAGATGTGCAGACGCACCAAAACCGATAAGACCGATAGTGTCCCCGTCCTTGATGTCGGCAAGACGAAGTGATCGATATCCGATGGTTCCAGCGCATAAAAGAGGTGCGGCC
The DNA here is from genome assembly GCA_002408185.1 of Deltaproteobacteria bacterium UBA5329. GTDB lineage: Bacteria > Desulfobacterota > Syntrophorhabdia > Syntrophorhabdales > Syntrophorhabdaceae > Delta-02. The sequence goes on along the minus strand of DHQV01000060.1, from coordinate 8,050 downwards.
TCAACATCGCTGAAGCCTTCAGGAACCGGAAAGGCATGCGATTCGGGCACGGTCATGTATTCCGCGTAGCCGCCGTTGACATCTCTGCCGGTCGCCTTAAACTGATCGCAAAGGTTTTCATTTCCCTCCCGACAAAACCTGCATGTCCCGCAGGCCGAATTGAGCCAGGCCACGCCCACCCTATCGCCCGTCGTGTAGCGGTTCGAACCTTTTCCGCACACTTCCACAAGACCGATGACTTGATGGCCCGGCACTACCGGAAACTTTGGTGGAGGCGTTCTTCCTTCGATCTCGTCAAGTTCGGTATGGCAAACACCACACGACGAAACCCTGACAAGAATTTCCCCCGGACCGGGCGATGGAATTGGCATGTCGACGAGGCGAAGCGGCTCTTTGTCGCACGTCAGATCGCAGATCCGGTCGATGACCATTGCTTTCATGCTCTCTCCGTTCCATCCTGTGCCAAATGACAAGAAAAAACAAAGACACCGGATTCCGGCTTTCGCCGGGATGACGAATAAAAGTGACTCCTTACCCCTTACTACCTCATTTCACCGATATCAATTCCAAATCGCATATCAACACCGCGTTGGGACCAATAATTTGTCCTGCTCCACCTTCACCATACGCCAGTTCAGACGGGATATAAAGACGCCATATTGACCCCGCAGGCATCCTTGTCAATGCTTCGGCCCATCCTTTGAGGGTCTGGTTCACAGGAACTTCGGCCGGTCTATTCTTCCAACGAGAATTTTCAAACTCGTACCCGTCCAGAAGGCGTGCCTGATAATGTAGCGTGATAATATCGCTCATGGTCGGGACCTTGCCCTTGCCTTCCTTGAGGACCCAATATTGAAGGCCGCTTGGAAGCGTCTGAACGACCTTGCGCTGCTTGTTCTCCCTCAGGAACACTTCACCCTCACGCTTGTTCTTCTCGCCGAGTTTTGTCATAACCTCTTTATCATAATTGTCGAGGGTTGCCTTGATATCCTGATCTGACATACTTATCTGTCCGCGTACAGCATCCCGAACTCCGCGGGCGATCATATCGGGATCGATATCGAGGTCCAGGGTTTTCATATTGCGCCCGATGCCCGCTCCCAGCGCATAGCCGATCTTCTCCTTGTTCAGTACGGGGGCATTCCTGGTTTGCGCAAAAACCGGGACAGCAAAACCGGCAACGATAAAGACAAGCATAACCGTCAACGCTAAGTACCTTGATCTTATTACGGAAAGCACGTTCATTCCGCCTCCTCCAACATACGCAGCATCCTTTCGGGTTTTTTTATTGTTTCATATGTTATTCCATGGCCTTAGAATTGTCAATTTCAATAATCATGACAACAATAGCTTTACATAACAGTAAAGAAATTGTACATTACTGGAACAAAAAATTTTTTATCATTTCAGGAGATCGGACGATGTCAGACGAACAGGTAATCAACGAGGAAAACACCCAGGAAAGGAACACTAACGAAAGCGGCCACGAAGAAGATTTTGCACAGCTTTTTGAACAGAGTACACAGTCCGTCAAGAGACTTGAACCCGGACAGAGAGTGACCACGAAAGTCGCCGGGATCTCAGGCGACTTTGTTTATATCGACCTAGGCGGCAAAAGTGAAGGAGTTATAGACAAGAAAGAGTTCCTTAATGAAGAAGGCGAACTCACGATCAAAGATGGTGACGAGATCGAGGCATATTTTGTAACGGTGGAGAACGGCGCCAGAAAATTCACCACCCTCATTCACAGTTTCCCGAGCATTACCCTTCAGAGCATAAAAAACGCATTCGATGCCGATATCCCCGTTACTGGCAAGGTAGCAGCCGAGCTTAAGGGCGGCTACGAGGTCCGCGTCGGCAAGGTCCGCTGCTTTTGCCCTTATTCCCAGATGGATCTGAGGGGAAGCAGGGATACAGGCACATATATAGGAGAGACCTTTCCTTTCAAAGTCCTTGAATATAAGGAACGCGGACGCAACATAATACTATCCCGTCGTGCTATTCTTGAAAAGGAGCTCGAAAAAGAAAAAGAAAAGCTCAGGGAAATTCTCACTGTCGGTATGGATGTCACCGGAAAGGTCAGGTCAATTCAAAAATTCGGTGTCTTCGTCGATATAGGTGGAATTGATGGTCTGGTCCCTTTGAGCGAACTGTCATGGGTTAAGGGAGCCAAGCCTGCCGACCAGGTAAGTATTGGCGACGAGGTCAAGACCAGAATACTGGAGATCGATTGGACGAGGGACCGCATAACATTGAGCCTCAAAGCGGTGCTTCCGGATCCGTTCCTGTCGGTCCCGGAAAAATATCCTGTAGATTCCACCGTGCAGGGTGTCGTCGTCCGTCTCGAGAACTTTGGAGCTTTTGTAAACCTGGAACCGGGCATCGATGGACTTATCCCGATCTCAAAGTTGGGCGCCGGCAGAAGGATAAATCACCCGAAAGAGATTCTCGAACCGGGGCAGCAGGTTGAGGCGCGAGTTGTCGATATCAGCGTAGAAAAACGGCGACTGACCCTTTCGATGGAACGCAAGATCGTTGTCGAAGAGGTAGATCTCCCCGCTGTTGGAACGCTGCTTGAAACACACGTCGAGCGCGTCATCTCGTCAGGGATCATAGTAAGGATAAAAGATGGACTGACCGGGTTTATCCCTAACGTTGAAATGGGCACCATCAAAGGAACGAACCACAGCAAGATGTTCCCCGTCGGCTCGACCATGCAGGCGGTGGTCGTCTCGACAGACCCGGCCCGCGGTCGTGTTGGCCTCAGCAGGACCAAGGTTGATGAAAAGATCGAACTTGACAGCTACACGCAGTACAGGGATAAAGTAAAAGAAGAGGAGCGGTCCGTCGAAAAACTCGGCAGTCTTGGAGAATTATTGAGAAACAAACTCGGATTATAGCCAGTATTATTTCGCTGGAAAACCGGGGGGATCTATGCGCAAAGTACTGAAAAACGACAAAGGCAGTGTGGGACGATGGGTCCTCATTATCATGATCGTTGCCGCAGCTTTGTTCGGATATCGGTATTTTAAGACAACGCCGCGGTACACACTGATACAATTTAAAAAATCAGTTTTGTTCTCTGATGCCGAGACCACCCGGCAATTTATTGATCTTGACAAGGTTGGGCCGGGTTTACCCGACAGTTTTACGAACAAGGAATCTGATGAAGCTATCAAAAAACGCATTATCTCCGAACTGAATTCGCCGAGCGAAAAACCTTTTTTCAAAGTCGTAAAAGAATGGTCGGTTATCATGACGCCTATCACCGTGCTGGAGAACCAGGTGGTGGCTTATGCTACTCCCATAGAAGGAACGAAGGTAACCCTGGAAAAAATAAAAGAAGACCAGTGGGTCATTACCGCGTTAGAGATCTCGGAATAAGACAACCCCCCTTTTTTTATGGAAACACACAGATCACAACCAGGGCTGGGTTTCGTAATAGCCGTCGTTGCATGCGCCGTCGTTGCGGTTGCATCGACGATCGGTTTCCTGTATTTCAGGACAACTCCCTACTACAGTCTTTATATGTTGAAAAAGGCAATTATCGACCGTGATGCGCCCACCGTCCTCAAGCATATGGACACAGACAGTATACTCGATAATATGGCCAGTGACGTCCTTACCCGCATGGACCAGAAACAGCCGCCCAGAAACAAATTTGAAGAGCATATGCAAAAAGCGGGCAAAGATGCCGTCCGGCAGATCCTTCCCCAGCTCAAGAAACAGATGGGAGGTGCATTGACCGATTTTCTTTTATCATATGACAACTCGGCACTCTTCAGCGATCTCCGCAAGGCAAGCGTATTCGCATTGGCCGTAGATATAAAAGACGACACTGCCGAGGTCAGGCAGCGAGGCAAAGATAAAATAAGCTTCACAATGAAAAAAAGCCCCCGGGGTTATTGGCGTATCACGTCAATTAACACGGATGAGATAAGGGTGCTTAAATAAAGAGGCCGTAAGGCGTGAGGCGGCATGAATACGGCGTTGCCCGTCACCCCGGTGCCCGGCCCTTGGATCCATAAGAAATAGCATCATCCCGGCGCTTGACACGCATGGGCGTCAAGCGCCGGGATGATGGAGGTAGGGCGTGTGGGCGGGATGACTGATAGAGGAGATAAAGTATTGATATTTCATATAGTTATAGTGTTATATTTAATAGTCTAGTTTAATATATCTTTATATATCACTATTCATATGTACTTTACTTCAAACTTAATACTGAAAAACAGGGTCTAAAATAGCCTCTAAATACTATACTGGCAAGGGTTTACACTATTAAAAACTCACGAGGCTGAGAAATGAGTAAAACAACTGTCCCTATTGCGGCTCAAGGGATACAAAAAAGAAAGGCCTTTATAAGAAACAGTGGCAGCGGTACATGTGCCTGTCCTGCGGGAGACAGTTCCAGAACAGTCCGCGGCGTGAGCGGCCGGACCGCATCATCTGGAAGGAATACGTATATCACCGCCAGACAATAGACCAGTTGTCCGGCAAGCACGACAGGGGAAAAGACTGGATACGGGAACGCATACGCTAGCGCACCTGCACGGGAACCGCGCCATGATGCCGGGCCCGTCGTTCTCATCGCCGATATCACCTTCTTTAAGAGGAGCTTCGGCATCTTGGTCATGCGGGCATCCCACCTGAAGAAGAACATCTATGGCTTAGGATACACGATACGGGCAATCGTTCTCGACGGCAGTCCCGGCTTAAGACAGGTCTTCTCCGATATACCCGTCCAGATGTGTCACTTCCACCAGAAGCAGATCGTCACCCGCTATCTCACGAATAACCCGAGGCTCAAGGCCGGTATTGAGCCCAAGGGACTCGTCGCGGGCCTGTGTGAGGCGCACGAGATTGATTTTACATCCGCCCTTGATGCATGGCATGACCGATGGTCTTCGTTCATGAGAGAGAGGATCACCGATCCCGTGACGGGAAAAGATGGCACTACACGCACAAGAAGCTCCGTTCAGCGGCGAGGAGCCTGAGGACGAACCTTCCGTTCCTGTTCACTTATAGAGGCATCCCGAGTGCAACATCCCGAACGCCCTTGATGGGTGTTTTGCTTACCTCAAGGAATTGATACGGGTCCACCGGGGAATAAAAAAGCATCTCAAAGACAAGTTGATCAGGGAGATACCACTAACATGAGACCTCGTTTTTCAGCATTATGCCTTACTTCGTTATATGCGATCAAGCAGGCTGGGGCCTCACACCACCGTGCATGTTAGTAACGCCTCTTCCACCCTCATTATTACCGATAGCGTACCCTCACCTCTCCCAAGGGCCTCTTAGTCCTTTTCTCCCTTCATAAGCTTTTGGTCTTTTCTTGAGTTTTTGAGCACTGCATCCGTATAACCTTCTCACACCGATAACGGTAAAGGGGGGCAATACTCTATGACAAAGCGGTGTCTTTTCTGTGGACGCTACTTCACGCCCGATCACCGGGTCAGGGACAGACAGAAGTCGTGCAGCCGGCCCGAATGCGCAAAGGCACGCAAAAGGTCTGCCCAGAGGGAATGGGTCAGGAAAAACCCCGGTTACTTTGCCGATGTTTACCAAAATTATGTGAAGCCCTGGAGAAAACGGAAAATGATAAAAGACGAGATACCCTCCGAAAAGCCCCTTCAGAGGCTCGTTATCCTTATACCTGACGACAAGGTTTCGATGATAAAAGACGAGATCAGGCTCAAAAGGGTTGGCGCAAGGACATTTGCCGCTCATGGATACGGATAGGTGATGATAAAAGACGACATGGATGGATTTCTCCTATTCCGGGTAATCTTACAAAAAAAGGGGAGAGATATGGACCCATCCAGAACAAGCCAGGTTAAACACCTCTATGAGGTCGAGAACATGACCATACGGCAGATTGCCAAGGAACTTCGGATGTGCACAAAAACCATCTCACGCATCATAACCGGAAAGGTCAAACCGAAAAAACCCGGGACAACGCTTCTTGGCCCCTATCTGAAGCTTATCGATGAGTGGTACAGGCGCCATCCGTCGCTCAAGGCGACGCAAGTCTATGAACGGTTGAAAAATTACGGATATACGGGCAAATACAGCCAGGTGTCAGCGTACACGAAAACTTTACGTAAAAAAAGCCGGACCGCATATCACGAGCTTGAATTTCTGCCGGGAGAATGTGCCCAGGTCGATTGGATGGAGGCAAAGCTCTCCTTCGGCACCGTCTATGGCTTCGTTTTCGTTCTCGCCTGGTCCCGATACCTTTTTGTCAGATTCTATCCCCGCTCTTCCATGGAATTCTTCCTCGCGGGTCACATCGAAGCCTATAAGGAGATAAACGGTGCAGCCAGAGAAAACTGGTACGATAACCTGAAGAGCGTCGTCACAAAAAGACTGCCCGAACGTGTTTTTAACGCACAATTCGTCGACTTTGCACGCCATATGGGCTTTACCATCCATGCCTGCAATCCGGGTAAGGGCAACGAGAAGGGCCGTGTGGAGAGGGCCATACGGGATATCAGAGGGTTTATCGAAGTCGATGAATATACCGATATCCGCGACCTCAATATGAAGACCGGCCAATGGAGAAAACAATGGAACGGGCGTATCCATCGCACGACCCATATGATACCGGCGGCAGCCTTGATCGAAGAAGCTCTTATTCCCCTGCCGGCCATTCCCTATCAGCCATACCGGGTTACCGAGGCCTCCATAGGGAAAACCGCCTTTGTCGAATTCGATACGAACCGTTACTCCGTTCCGACGGATTGCGCCTGCCGCACGGCATCTGTCATCGCCTATCCCCGGCATGTGGACATCGCCGTCGATGGAAGGAAGATTGCCCGGCACGAGAGGTCCTTCGGACGGTATCAGAAGATGGAACATCCTCCTCACAGGCAAAAGCTCCTCGAGAGGACACCTCATGGCAAATACGAGCGGATCTATCACCTCATGCGGCGTATGGGAAAGGAGATCGATCTTTTTCTTGCAGAAGCCGAATCCAAAGGCGAAGATGCACGTGTATGCGCATATGGCCTGTTTCGTTTTATTCGGTACTCTTCCAAAGACATGGTACTCTCGGCGGTACGCGAAGCCAATACGCCTGGCATACACAAGCTGGGGTATATCGAGAGACTGCTCGGACTTCACGGTCCTTCGGTCTATCCGCAGAATGCATCCTTGCTCACTATATCCTATGAAAAAAGGGAGCTGGCCGATTATGACCTTGCATGAATTATGGAAGAGTTACAGATACCTGTCCGATCTTGAAAGCTATTCGCCGGATGAGAGGGCATTCTTGGAAAAGTTCCTGTCCGGGGAGCATGACCTTAGAGAACGAAAAAAGAGGGAATATCTTCTTCGCACATCGGGAATTAAACGGATAAAGCTCCTTACGGACTTCGACCGGACCTTTAACCCAAAGATACCGAGGGAAAAGATCATGGAGTTTATGAAAACGGACTGGCTGAAAAAACCATGCAATCTCGTTTTGATCGGCCCCTCCGGAGTTGGGAAAACCCATGTTTCGAGTGCGATGTGCTATGATGCGGTCACAAAGGGAAAGCAGACAGTTTTCTTAAGCCTTTTCGATCTGACTGCAAAGCTTACAAAGGCGCGCAGCACCTACAGCCTGATAGATTATTATGCGAGAATACCCGTGTTGTGTCTCGATGAAGTGGGCTATGTCATGCCGACCCGGGAGAATGCCGACCACCTCTTCCAGATCATCTCAAAAAGGGGCGAGGTCGGGACCACCATCGTTACCACCAATCTCGTGCCATCCCAATGGGGTAAGGTCTTCGATTCGGTGACGGCATCGGCCATTCTGGACAGGCTCAGTATGAACGGCACGTTTCTTACGTTTGAAGGGAGATCATATAGGAACAGGAAGAATAACCGCAGCGAATAAATCGAATCTATTCTTCTTCATAACAGGCAAAGGTATCCGTCTATTCACTGTCGGAAGCCTCGAAAGGGTGAGGCCCGCCTGATTGCTATAAATGAGAGTGTCGTGATCGGCAGAAATGAGGGTGTAATTATCGGCGCTGACAGTACGTGCCGTTCGGCATAC
>DHQV01000021.1:24504-24788 GCA_002408185.1 Deltaproteobacteria bacterium UBA5329 | reverse complement strand
GCGCTGAAGTACTGGCCTTTCATAGCGGCTTCTGTCCTTTCCGGGTCTTTCCAGTACGCCTCGAAGATCATCGGGCTGCGGGAGTAGATCTCGCCGATCTTGTTCGGCTCCGTGATCAGGTTCCCGTCTTCGTCGTAGATCTGAAGGATGTCAGTCCCGATCGCCTCGCGGCCGATGGAACCGAGCTTCTTCATCTGTTCTTCCGGTTTCAGGATAGTGACGCACCCTGCTTCCGTTGACCCGTATGCCTCAAAAAGCCTTGAGTTCGGGAACATCTTGAGGAT
>DHQV01000021.1:24060-24319 GCA_002408185.1 Deltaproteobacteria bacterium UBA5329 | reverse complement strand
AGCATCATGATGTAGTGTGTCGGTACCAAGGACGTAAATGTGACCCCGTGGTCCGAGAATGTCTTGATGAGGTTTTCCGGGTTGAAAGAAACCATGTTGTAGCACATGACCGTGCCGCCGACCCATGTAACGACGAATGAGTAGAACAATGAGTTGACGTGGCAGCAGGGCATAACCAAAAGAATGGTGTCGTCGAAATTGAATTCATGATCGTAGATCATAATGAAATACTGGGAGAAGAGGTTTGCATGGCTCTTCA
>DHQV01000021.1:23497-23751 GCA_002408185.1 Deltaproteobacteria bacterium UBA5329 | reverse complement strand
ATCCAGGGAAATTCCTTGCCGTCTGCCGGGTCCACACCGCTCTGTACGATAAAAACCTTTGCTTCGCAGTGATTGATGATGTATTCCATCTCAGGTCCAGCAAGCCTGAACATCAGCGGCACGCAGAGAAAGCCGCCCTTTGCGGCTGCGCCGTAGAAATCCATCCATTCAACGCAGTTGTAGGCGAGAACCGCAAAACGGTCGCCTTTCTTGAGGCCCAGGTCGGCGAGAGCATTCGCAAGCCGGCAGGCCCT
>DHQV01000021.1:22801-23381 GCA_002408185.1 Deltaproteobacteria bacterium UBA5329 | reverse complement strand
TTCGCAAGCCGGCAGGCCCTTTCATTCCACTGCTTGAAGGTAAATGCCTTGTACAAATCTTTTGCGCCAACTTTGTCCGGGTACTTAAATGCTTGAATCCTTAGAACATCCTTCGCTGTCATCCAGTGGCCATTCTTCATGAGTGTGATCCTCCTATCGAGTTAGAAATAGTAGATGTACGGTTGTCCTAGGGATATCGATAGCCTACTCCACCAGCTCAAGCAAATGATGTACCTTCTGTGGCATTTTGTTTAACAAAACGTTATCAAGCAGGTTGATCATACAGCCCGGGCAAGCAGTAACCACGATATCCGCGCCAGTCGCTTTTATTCCATCCATTTTCTTTAAAGCTATCTTTTTCGTCAGGTCGTAATGATAGACGCTGAACGAGCCGCCCATCCCGCAGCACATATCCGCGTTGGGCATTTCAACATATTTGAGGCCCTTGAGGCCTTTGAGTATCGTCCTCGGCTGATCCTTTATGTTCTGGTACCTGATGAGATGGCATGGGTCATGCCATGTCGCGGTCTTGCCTTCGAATTCTTTTTTCAGTTTGAATTCCTCGGGCGGGACCTTCAGG
>DHQV01000021.1:22457-22699 GCA_002408185.1 Deltaproteobacteria bacterium UBA5329 | reverse complement strand
TCCGTGCTGTCCTTGATCTTCTTTTCGAACTCGGTGTACCTCTGCTGCTGGTCCTCGTTATCAGGAAGATACTTCTGGTAATCCTTGAGCGTCGAACTGCATGTGCCGCAACCGGTCACGATATAATCGACATTCAGATCCTTGAAGGCCTTGATATTGAGGTCGGCAAGCATCCGGCCGGTCTCGACGTCGCCGCTGAAATAGATCGCGGCGCCGCAGCAGTTCTGCTCCTCGGGGACCAC
>DHQV01000021.1:22028-22378 GCA_002408185.1 Deltaproteobacteria bacterium UBA5329 | reverse complement strand
CAGTTCTGCTCCTCGGGGACCACGACTTCACACCCGTGCTTTGTGAGGAAATCGATAATTTTCAGGCCCAGTTCCGGGTAAACGAAATCCATCGCACAGCCCGTGAAGAAACCGACCCTGAACTTCGGCTGCTGACCATTCTGCGGTTTATACACCGGTTTTACCTGGTCACGCAGGAATGTCTTCGCGAGCGCCGGGAAGTTCCTCTTGCCAAGTCCTTTCACGAAATCGGGAAGGTGTTTGATCTTGCCTTCGGTCGTCGGCATCATCCACTGGAACTTCTGCAGAAGCCGGGCATATTTCCCGAATGCCTTCCTGTCGGCCATGACCTTGCGGAAGGCAAAGTTCTT
>DHQV01000021.1:21560-21951 GCA_002408185.1 Deltaproteobacteria bacterium UBA5329 | reverse complement strand
ACCTTGCGGAAGGCAAAGTTCTTAATGGAACCGAGGCCCTTCTCCTTGACCATCTGGGCGCGGGCTGCGACAACAACGCGGTCGATCTGTGTCTTCGCGGGGCAGTTTGCCGCGCACCGTTTGCACAGGAGGCATTTGCCGATGATGTCAGCCATTTCAGGGGTCCATTCCTGTTTGCCCGCAAGCACCTGTTTGACGAGATAATTCTTCCCGCGGGCAACGGAGGTCTCCATTTTCTCTTCCTGGTATACCGGGCAGAAGAAGCTGCAGAACCCGCACTTCATGCATTGATCTGCGTATTGCTCTATTTTTTTAAGTTCTTTAAGGTCTTTCACTATTAAACCCCCTTGTATAGGCTACTCCCAGATCTTGCCCGGGTTCATGATGTTGT
>DHQV01000021.1:10156-21430 GCA_002408185.1 Deltaproteobacteria bacterium UBA5329 | reverse complement strand
GTTTATGACGGCCGGCTCGGTGACCTTTCTCATAAATTTCTGCTTCTCAAGGCCGATTCCGTGTTCCCCGGAGAGCACACCACCAAACTCAACGGCGCTTTCAATGATGTCGTCCACTGCCTTTAAGGCACGCTCATAATGCTCCTTGTTGGCGGGATCTGTCAAAACGGCCGGATGGAGGTTTCCGTCACCGGCATGGCCGAGGACGACGATCTCGACATTGTGTTTCTTGGCGAGTTCCCTGATCCTGTTGACGAACCCTGGGATATTTCCGCGTGGTACCGTGACGTCTTCCGCAAATACCTGCTTGGCTTTGCCAAAGACGGCAGCGAAGCCGGCACGGCGGGCCAGCCAGTACTTGTTGGCATCGTCAGTGTCTTTTGCGATGCGGGCTTCCTTTGCACCATACTGCTTTGTGATCTCTGCGATCTTCTGTGCTTCCTTCTCGACAACCTCCGGGATTCCGTCTACCTCGAATAAGAGGCATGCATCGGCATCCTTCGGCAAGCCGATCGGCATCATCTCTTCGATCCGGTTGATCACCCAGTTATCTACCATTTCGATCTTGCAGGGGATAATACCGTGTTCGAGCACCCGGAACACACCTTCGCCGGCGACCGAGACATCGTCATAGACAACGCAGAGCGTCTTTCTTGCCTGGGGCAGGGGGTTCAATTTCAATTCGGCCTTGGTGATGACTCCGAGTGTTCCCTCGGCACTGATGAAGATATGAAGCAGGTCGTAGCCGACAACGTTCTTCAGCGTTCTGCCGCCGAGATGGATGACCTCGCCGTTCGGAAGGACCACTTCGACACCTAGAACATACTGTTTTGTGACGCCATATTTCACTCCTGCGGGACCGCCCGCATTCTCGGATATGATACCGCCCATCGTCGCACCGAGGAAGCTCTGCGGATCGGGCGGGAAGAACAGGCCTTCTTTCGCGAGCCGGAGGGTAAGGTCCTGGAGAACGACACCCGGCTCGACCGTGGCTGTCAAGTTCTCTTTGTCGACCTTGACGATCTTGTTGAACTTCGTCATAACCATAACAATGCCGCCATGCCAGGGAACAGACCCTCCGCTGACGTTTGTGCCGCCGCCCCTCGGGGTGACCGGTATCTTCTCGGCATTGGCCAGTTTCATAATCCGGGATACTTCATCAGTCGTCGTAGGAAAAACAACGACATCTGGTTCATGGATCCAGCTCGTTGTTCCATCGTAGGAATAGGCTTTAAGAGCTTCAGGCGCTGTCAATACGTTGTCTTTACCGACAATCTTCTGTAATTCGCTGATCACTGACTCTTTTAACATCCCTGGTACCCCCTGATTTTTGATATTGTTACTAATTTCACGTTCTTTTATATCGTGTTCAAGCGTGCTTTGTCAATAAAAATAAAAGACCCAAAAGCCCCCTGATATCAAGTATTTCGCTCGGCTCAACCTCTTGCGGCAAGCCAGGGAAAATGGTATCTAACTACATGTTTCTCATACTGAACAAAATCACAGGAAATATGGATACCAAATTACCTAGATGTATTTTATGAACATTCTGTATACGATAGCACCTATTTTTTTCATTATAGCATTCGGCTATTTCCTGACATGCAGACGGGTGCTATCCGAAGAATTCATATCGGAGGCGAACCGTTTTGTTTTTCGGTTCCCTCTTCCTTTTCTCATTTTTATCGGGATAGTGAAAGCCGGTTTGAAAAGTACCGGATGGCTTCCGATCGTTTCGGTTACCGTTCCGGCTTTTATCGTTGTCGGTATCGCACTGACAATAGCTAAGGTGGCCGGACACACGAGGGGCAAACTCGGAAGTTTCGTCCAATCGACGTTTCACGGAAACGTAGCGTACGTCGGTCTTGCCATGCTGTTCTATATGCTTGGCGAGGAAGGCCTTGAAAAGGGGAGCCTTCTGGCCGGCACCCTGATCCTTTTCAATAACGCCCTCGCGATCATCATTCTTGCCATGTCATCGGGCGGGCACCGGAATCCTCTCAGGATCGCGGTCTCGATCCTCACAACACCGATCATCATGGCCACCTTTGCAGGCATCATCTTCGTTCTCGCCGGCCTCTCGATGCCGGCCCCTCTCATGAAAAGCATGGAAATTGTGGCAAACATATCCCTTCCCCTTGCCCTTATCATCATCGGAGGGTCCATCTCTCCCGGCATGCTCCGCAAGACGTTCAGGACGTCTGCCCTCGCCACTATTCTTAAAGTCTTTGTTCTCCCAGGTACCGCACTTCTTTTTTACCGGCTGTTTTCGCCCAATATCCGGGAGGCCTTTCCTGCGATGGTCCTTCTCGCGACACCCACGGCTATAACGGCCTATATAATGGCCCGCGAAATGGATGGAGACGCCGAGATCGCATCCGGTGCCATCACGCTGTCGACCTTCGTCTCACCGGCGGTGTACCTGTTTTGGATGATGATGCTGAGATAGAGGCGGTTCTAGGTTCTAGGTTAAAAAGACATATGTAAAGTGTATAGGTTCCGATCTCGTTCTGATTCTTTAACCTAAAACCTAGAACAATTCTTTATGGTTACGGCTTTATCTGGTTGAGCTTTTCGATTACCGGTTCGAAACCCATTCGTTCGGCGTCGAGGGTCTCGATCACGACCTTGCCCGTGTAACCGAGTTCGCTCAAGCCTCTCAGGATCCTCGCCATATCTATTGAGCCCTGAACAAAATCGTGATCGTCCCGTGTGCCGTCATTGTTGTGGAGGTGAACGTGGAACAGATGCTCTATGCCCATCCTGCGAACATCATCAAGGATCGACCTCTCCGGGTCCGGGTCTTTCGCCATGCGTTTTGAAATGTATGCGTGCCCGATATCCAGGGTCACACCGATCCCGGGTGCGGCCTTGACGATGTCATTGAACTCATCGAGGTGCTGAAAATAAAAATAGGACATGAACACATTCTCGAGTGCAACCCTGACGCTTAAGTCCTTCGCCTCCTTCGCAATACCCTTTAGTGCGGCAAGGAACCGGCCTTTTAACGCCGCGTCGAATTCCTTGAGTTTCCGGAAGAATGAATATCCTGGGTGAACGACGATCGGGTCTGCGCCAAGCTGCGCGCAGAGCTTCAAGCATGCGGCAGTCCTGTCGCGTGACAGGCGCAGGATATCATCGAGATAACTTCCCAAATTGGTTTCCAGAAATGGGCCGTGCATTGAAAATTCCACACCTTCATCGCGGAGCCGGTCAATCTTTTCGGCGAGCCTCTCATTGTAGTCAAATAAATGCGGTGGCTCGTAGGAAAGCTCGATGGCCTTGAAACCCGAGGCTGCAATCGCGTCCAGTGTCGGGCCCAGTGTATCTTTGGTGAGAAAATATGTCGAAAATCCAAAAACCATAGGTAAGGGGTAATGGGAAAAGATGGGTTATAGGTTTTTTGCCTGCTGCCTATAACCCATAACCCATCACCTAATTACCTGTTTTCTTATTTCTTGAGCGCCTTTATTATGTCGTCCCTGATCTGCATGCTGTCCAGGGATGCTATCGTTATGAGAAGGCCTTCCTTTTTATAGAAATCGATCAGGGGGGCCGTCTTTTCATTATACGTGGCGAGCCTCTGCTTGATCGCTTCCTCAGTCTCGTCGGCGCGCTGGACCGCCGGAGATCCACACTTGAAGCAGGTTCCATCCGGTTTGGGCGGCTTGCTTTTAATGTTGTATATTTCCTGGCAGTCAGGGTTCGAGCATGTCCGTCTCGTGGTCAGCCTGTCGAGGATGACTTCGGTCGGGACGTCGAGATTGATCGCTGCATCGAGCTTAATACCGATCTTCTCCAGAAGTTTTTTCAATGCTTCCGCCTGGGGGATCGTCCTCGGAAAACCATCAAGGAGAAAACCCTTCTGGCAATCCGGCTCTTTCATCCTCACTTCCATGATATCCATGATAAGGTCATCAGGGACAAGTTCGCCGCTCTCCATATACCCCTTGGCTTTCTTGCCGAGTTCCGAGCCTGCTTTTACGGCGTTGCGCAGAATGTCTCCCGTAGAGATCTGTACCGATCCGTCATATTCGGTCAAGGATTTCGCGACCGTGCCTTTGCCTGCTCCCGGTGCTCCCAATAATACGATACGCATGACTGTTCCTCCTTTGCGTTAAATATGATCGATGCGAAATTTCCTGAGTCTACCAAAAAAATGTAAAAAAATCACCGACAAAAACATACCAATCCATCACGGCAACTCGTTGGGCGTTTGCTTGACATGGCCCATCGAGCAGGGCATAATGTATCGCTGTGAAAAAATATACCATTCACCGCGATGTGCCACCCGTCAAAACCGCCATCGATTACAGCCGGGAATTGAATGAGGAACAGCGTAGTGTTGTCTTAAGCGAGGACGGGCCGATCCTTGTTATCGCAGGAGCCGGAAGCGGCAAGACCCGCGTCGTCACATACCGGGTCGCACGTCTTCTCGAGCGGGGCGTACCGCCAAGCGGAATATTGCTTCTTACGTTCACGAACAAGGCTGCGCGGGAAATGCTCCACCGGGTCGAACATCTCGTTAAAATGGACACCCGCTATATCTGGGGAGGCACGTTTCATCATATCGGCAATCTGGTCCTTCGCCAGCACGCCGGCCGGGTAGGCTACCGCAAGAACTTCACCATACTCGATAACGAAGATGCGAAGGATGTTGTCGAACTCGCCGTAAAGGAATCGCGCATCGATACGAAAAACCGGATGTTCCCTAAAGGCGGGGTCCTCAAGGAACTGTTCAGCTACGCAGCCAATACCATGCAGACGGTCGGAGAGGCGATCCGGGATCGCAACCCTTTCTTCTACGATCTTGTCGATGAAATTACGACGATCCACACGCTCTACACCCGTAAGAAGCGGGAAACCAATGCAATGGACTTCGACGACCTGCTCACGTACTGGCATACGATACTTTCAGAAGACCCGGAACTGAGAAAACTCTACGCAATGACCTTCAGCCATATCCTGGTCGATGAATACCAGGATACCAACAGGATCCAGTCAGAGATAATAGATTTCATGGGCCTGATCAACCGCAATGTAATGGTGGTCGGTGATGATGCGCAGAGCATCTACTCCTTCCGCGGAGCCAATTTTCAGAACATACTCGATTTTCCGAAGAAATACGAGGAAGCGAAGATCTTCAAGCTGGAGACCAATTACCGCAGCACGCCCGAGATACTGGATCTCGCGAACAATTCCATTTCGTACAATATCAACCAGTACGAAAAGAACCTGCACGCTGTAAGACAAAACGGCGTTGTTCCCGTTATCGCTCCCTCACGCGACGTTTTGCAAGAGGCAGAATTCGTCGCACAGAGGATACTGGAGCTATCGGACGAAGGCATCCCGCTCGATCGGATTTCGGTCCTCTACAGGGCCCACTATCATTCAATGGAAGTCCAGATGGAACTGACCCGCCGCGGGATACCCTTTGAGATACGAAGCGGTCTGAGATTTTTCGAGCAGGCGCATATCAAGGATGTCGTCTCGTTCCTGCGGGTCGTGTCAAACCCGAACGACGAGATATCGTGGAAAAGAATGTTCTGCATATTTCCCCGCATCGGAAAAAAGACGGCGGACAATATCTATGCGTATCTCAAGGAACAGGGAGACCCGTTCGCGCCCCTGATATCGAAAAGCATCGGGGAAAAATTCAAGAGCGTCCGAAAAGAGAACCTCGACGTCTGGGCGGAGCTTTTTGCCGAGCTTAAGGACCTGCAGAACGAGGAGGCACCGGGGGACATGATCTCGGCCGTCCTCAAGCACGGTTACATAGAATACCTGAAATTCACATATCCCAATTATGAGGCCCGTCTCGAGGACTTAGGCCAGCTCATTAATTTCTCGACCAAATATAATTCCGTGGATTCTTTCCTGGGTGAACTGTCCCTCATGAGTGGCCTGGCCGGCGAAGAGGTCATCACAGCGGGCGAGTTCGACGAAGAAAGGGTGGTTCTCAGCACGATCCACCAGGCCAAGGGGCTCGAATGGCGGGTCGTGTTTATCATATGGTGCGCAGAAGGAAGGTTCCCCAACCCGAAAGCGATTGAAGAAGGGGCCATCGAAGAAGAGCGGCGCCTCTTTTATGTCGCGTCCACCAGGGCAATGGATGAGCTCTATTTGTGCTACCCTATACTGGCCTTCGACCGCCAGGCCGGCCACACCATAATGCGCCCATCGCGATTTCTGGCGGAATTGAAGGGATCTCTGTATGAGGAGTGGTCGATCAGTGAATATTAGATCGTGAGTCGTAAGGTTTAATAAGCGCGGTTTTTGGAGTAACTTCAAGAGTGTCATACCGATGCCGGGCATCCCCTGAGTGGACGGAATCCAGTATTTGCCTTTAATGCAAACTTCTGATTGTTAAAATCATCTAAATACGGAAAATACAATAAAAACAAAACCTTGAATCCCAGCGTCAAGCGCCTGGATGACGATCGCGGGTTGGAATGTTTCTAACAACTGACGACTGACGACTTACGGTCCTAATTAATAAATACCTTTTTGTATTTATTCATCTCCTCCAGTGCCTTCCCGCAGCCCATCGTCACGGATTCGAGCGGGTCTTCGGCTACTATGACGTTGATGCCGGTCTCGTTCTCGATCCTCTGATCGAGGCCTTTCAAAAGTGCGCCGCCGCCGGTAAGAACCATGCCTGTTTCATTGAGGTCGGAAACAAATTCCGCGGGGAGTTTCTCGAGTGCGCGCCTGACCGACTCGAGGATTGCCGAGATCGGCTCTTCGATCGCCTCGCGTACCTCTTCCTTCGACATCTTTATGCTCTTCGGTATGCTCGTGAGCAGGTCTTTTCCCACTACATTGATGACATCGCTCAAAGAATCTATCGGGCAGGCCGATGCCCCTTCTATCTTTATCTTTTCCGCCGCGATCACGCCTATCGCAAGCTGATGCTTTCTCTGGAGATACCGCACTATGGCGTCATCAAGCTCGTCGCCGGCCACCCTGAGGGACTCGCTGTATGCTACCGCAGAAAGGCTTATGATCGCTACCTCGGTGGTACCGCCGCCGATATCGATGATCATATTGCCGCGGGGAAGCTCTATCGGCATTCCTGCGCCTATTGATGCCGCCATTGGCTCTTCCATCAGGTAGACATCGCGTATGCCGACCTGAAAACATGCATCGATAACCGCTTTTTTCTCAACCTGCGTTATGCCTGACGGAACACCGACGACCATTCTCGGCTTGGATATCTTTCGTTCGTTGCTGACCACTTTGAGAAAATACTTGATCATCGCCCTTGCAACGTCAAAGTCCGCGATTACACCGTCTTTCAGGGGACGTATCGCACTGATGTTCGGCGGGGTGCGTCCAATATATTCCTTAGCCTCTTTGCCAACGGCAATGACCTTGCCTGTGTTGTTATCGATCGCCACAACCGAGGGCTGATTGAGCACAATGCCCTCGCCCTTCATATAAATGAGGGTATTCGCCGTGCCCAGGTCCATGGCAAGATGAGTAGAAAACATTCCAAACAGATTTCTAAAGAACCCCATCCCCCTCTTCCTCCCTATTCAATAAATTTTCGTATCTTCTTTTCTTCTATCCTGTCAAAAAGCTCCCACGGGTCCGAAGAATCGTCCGGGTAAGTGACCGTACCAAGTTCTATTACACCGATACCCGGCGAAAGGCCTTCTTCTGCGAGGCTTTTGCCTATTGCATGGTACAGAAGTTTCATCATATTCCTCGTTTCATAGGTCTCCCCGCCGCGAAGCAGGACAAAGAACCGGCCCCCGCTCTTGCGGGCCACGAACGTTTTGCCCCCCGCACAATAGCGTATTACCTGGCATATCCGCCTTAAAAGATCGTTGGTCCCGTCACAACCCATTTTCCGGTTGTACAGCGCCATGTTACCGAGCTTAACACAAAGGATGGAAAATCTCTCTTTTTTCCTTGCCAAGGATTCGACAACACCGAGAAAGACCGGAAATTGGAACGCACCTGTCACCGGGTCGAAATCGCGGATCCGGTCAAGGTGCCCGCGCATCCATTGCGCGGTAAAATACAGCGAGAACAGTGATGAGACATTTCTGAGCGCACCTATGGAGTTTTCCCTCAGTTTCATCTCGTTGAGAGAAATAAAACCCAGCACGCCAAATGTCGTGTCCTCCGTTATCAGGGGAAATCCGAAAAACTGGCGGGCCTTGAATGGCTCATTCGGGAACAGTACAGGCTTTTCCCTGAGATACGCACTGTCGTGGGGCAGCAGGAGTTCTTGCCCTCCCTCCAGGACGAGCGAAGCGATGCTTCCCGCCTGACATTCCTTCTTTGACAGGCCAGGGTTGTCAATTCCGGCGATATCCTGTATCGCAAGCCGTCCTTTTTTCTCTATACCTGTAAAACAGAACGAACCTCCGGACAGGCCGAGTATCTCGGCGAGCACTTCCGGTGTTGAAACCCTCGACATATTAAGGGCGCTCAAAAGATTCATTATCCTTCGTTCAGCAAAAAGCTCGGCGATGGTCTCCTCGGCATGCATGGCCACTTCTTCCCTTTCCAATTCCTCATGGATGAGTGATGCAAATGACGCAAGAATCTTCTTTTCCCTGTCCGTAAATACATATTTTTTCTTGCTGTCGACGATGATGACTCCGTCGGTATCCATCGGGTACCCCATGAAGGACTTGATACCTTCATTGCCGCCGTAATATCCGAGGACATCCTCATCTTTGTCAAAATTGGGTATGATAAGGGGCGCGTTATGCTTGATAACCCAGCCCGGCAAAGTGCTCTCTATCGGGATAGGTCTCTTCTGATCGAAACTGCGGGCAAACGTGACCGATGATATACAGTTAAGCGTATCTTTTTCGCGTATGTACAGAGCAACGGTAAATGCCTCGTAGATGTTGAAGATAAGCTGCGATAATCTGTCAATCATTTTTATAATCGAATTATGTCATCAGGGCGCAACCGGTGTCAATCGATATCAACCATATTCCTCGAACTCGACCGTACAGGGAATTTCAAATTTTTGGAGGGTCCGGCAGTATCCGCACATGCCTCCCCCAGATGGATATCCGCATACTTCACAGTAACCTCCTGCGGCATTGTCCGTCCGGAAGTTTTTCCGGGCAGGCCCTTGTTTCATCTCCTGAAGCTCCTTGAGGTATCCCTTGATGAACATGAGCTTGGTCCCCGGCGAAGCCTCCTCGAGACCTCCCAGGATGTTCTTGTACGTGATCGTCTTGGCGCCTTTTGAAAAAGGGCATTCTTCGTATATGTAGTCAATACCGGATATAATGGCATATGCTGCCACCTCGCGCTCCGAACAAAGAAAAAAAGGCTTGGCCTTGCGCGACAGATGCCCTTCATCTTCGTCGAGGGAAATATCCTTCTTCCACAGGTATTCCTTTTTCCAGTACAGGATATTTCCAAAGAGAGCGGCGGCCTCATCATCGAGGTTATGCCCGGTAAGTAGCAGATTGTACCCTTTCTCGACGCATACCCTGTTCATTACGTACCTTTTGATCATACCGCATGCCGAGCATGGGGCCCTTCGCAGCGCTTTCGCAACCGCGGTAATATCCCTTTTAAAGATGTCCGGAACGTGAAATATGTACACCTTTCTACCGATCACATCCGCCACGGACTTGATCTTTTCAAGGGAGACACGGGAGTAATCACCTATGCCAAGATCGACATAAATACCGTCGGCGGCTATCCCCATCCTGGTGAGGAATACCCACAGGGAAAGCGAGTCCTTCCCCCCTGACACGGCAACTATGGGGCGGTCGTCGCCCCTGATCAGGTTATACCGCCGGATCGTTGTCTGTACCCTCTTTTCAAAAAAGGTAATAAAATGGGTATCGCAGAATGCGGTCTTATGCGATCTTAAGGCTATACTTGCGGACTGTCCGCAGATCCTGCATTTCATCCGCCCGAGACTACCCGTATGACCCGCACGTTATCAGAGGCCTCAAGTCGATGGTCTTCAGTGACGAGTCTGTCGTTGGCTACGACAAGGTGACCTTCCTTGCTCAGCTTCAGTTCTTCGAGCAGCCGGGAAACAAGCATCGATTTTTCGAAGGTATATTCCCTGCCCTCCCAATTAACATTCATGGCTATTTGTTTAGCACACTGAATTAGGTGAAGTCAAAAATGCCCGGCTAAAGGCTAACGGAATTACCTGTTTTTTTCTTTCGCCGTTAGCCGCTTGCCGTTTACCGTTCACCGTTGCTTTTGGCGATTTAATGCTTATATTTTCAACAGATTTTGGATGCACATTGTTTGACATCAAGAAAACAATTTAAGACGGATCTTGCGGGGTGAATATATGAATTGGGAAAAATTGACGATAAAGGCCCAGGAAGCGGTACAGGAAGCTCAGAAGAAAGCCGAATCACTGGGCCACCAGAGCATCGAGAACGAACATCTCCTCCTTGCCCTCATTTCGCAGAAGGAAGGAATAATAAGACCGATACTCAAAAAGCTCGGTGCAAGGGCGGATATCATTGCTCGTGATCTCGAACGGGAACTCAAGAAGATCCCACATGTCGAGGGAGGGATGGGCCAGACGTACATCTCGCCACGCCTGAAACAGACCCTCGACACAGCTTTTAACGAGGCCGAAAGACTCAAGGACGAATTCGTCAGCGTCGAACATTTGCTCATCGGCATAGCGGACGCGAAGGATTCCCCTGCAGCAGCGATACTGCACACATATGGCGTCACCAAGGACAGCATCTATACAGTAATGAAAGATCTGCGGGGCACCCAGCGCGTGACCGACCAGGCTCCCGAGGAAAAGTACCAGGCTCTCCAGAGATACTGCCGCGACCTTACCGAGGAGGCCAGAAAGGGCAAACTTGACCCGGTGATCGGTCGCGACGAGGAGGTCCGCAGGGTCATGCAGGTATTATCCCGCCGGACGAAGAACAACCCTGTCGTCATAGGCGAGCCCGGGGTCGGCAAGACCGCCATCGTTGAAGGGCTCGCGCAGCGCATTATATCCGGGGACATTCCTGAAACTCTCAAAAATAAAAGGGTGCTTTCTCTCGACCTGGGTTCGCTGCTTGCCGGGGCAAAATACCGCGGCGAGTTCGAGGACAGGCTGAAGGCGGTTCTGAAAGAGATCGATGAGGCGTCAGGCACGGTCGTACTTTTTATCGACGAGCTCCACACCATAGTAGGCGCAGGCGGCGCCCAGGGAGCAGTGGACGCCTCCAATATGCTCAAACCAGCCCTCGCGCGCGGCGAACTGCGATGCATCGGGGCAACAACCCTTGACGAATACCGGAAATACATTGAAAA
>DHQV01000021.1:9696-10048 GCA_002408185.1 Deltaproteobacteria bacterium UBA5329 | reverse complement strand
GAATACCGGAAATACATTGAAAAAGATGCGGCACTCGAGCGGCGCTTTCAACCCGTGTATGTCGGAGAGCCCTCGGTCGAGGAAACGATCGCCATCCTGCGGGGACTTAAAGAAAAATACGAACTGCATCACGGGGTGCGGATCAACGACCCGGCGATCATTGCAGCCGCAACGCTTTCGCATCGATATATAACGGACCGTTTCCTCCCGGACAAAGCGATCGATCTCGTCGACGAGGCATCATCGAGGCTTCGCATGGAGATCGACAGCGTTCCCACGGAGATCGACAAGATAGAACGCAAGATAATCCAGTCGCAGATCGAAATGGAGGCGCTCAAAAAGGAGAAAGACG
>DHQV01000021.1:9155-9590 GCA_002408185.1 Deltaproteobacteria bacterium UBA5329 | reverse complement strand
ACCCAGCATCGAAGGAGCGTCGGAAAAAGATACAGGACGAGCTCTCGGCGCTTAAGGCGGATGTTGCCGAGAAACGAAAACACTGGGAAAAGGAAAAATCCCTGATAACAGGCATATCGGAGACGAAGGAAAAGATCGAACAAGCGAAAAATCAAGCCGACGAATTGGAACGCAAGGGTGATTTCGGCCGTGTCGCCGAGATCCGCTACGGGACGATATCGGCCCTCGAACAGGAATTAAAGAAGAGGAATGAAGAGCTTGCCGTGGCCCAGCAGGATAAAAAGATGCTCAAGGAAGAGGTCGACGAGGAGGATATTGCCCGCATTGTATCGAAGTGGACAGGGATCCCGGTGTCCAAGATGCTCGAAGGAGAGATGGACAAACTCGTGCGCATGGAAGAGAACATACATCGGCGGGTGGTAGGCCAGGATGAGG
>DHQV01000021.1:0-9050 GCA_002408185.1 Deltaproteobacteria bacterium UBA5329 | reverse complement strand
CGGGTGGTAGGCCAGGATGAGGCCATCGAGGCCGTCGCCAATACGATACGGCGGGCCCGGGCAGGTCTTCAGGACCCCAACAGGCCGCTCGGTTCGTTTCTTTTTCTCGGCCCTACCGGTGTCGGAAAAACCGAACTGGCGCGGGCGCTCGCAGAGTTCCTGTTCGATGACGAACAGGCGATAGTTCGTATCGATATGAGCGAATTCATGGAAAAGCATTCCGTTTCGCGCCTGATCGGTGCGCCGCCCGGATACGTAGGGTACGAGGAAGGGGGATATCTCACCGAGGCGATACGCAGGCGTCCTTACTCTATCATCCTGCTCGACGAGGTCGAGAAAGCGCATCCCGATGTCTTCAATATCCTCCTCCAGGTGCTTGACGACGGGCGCCTGACCGACGGCCAGGGCCGTACTGTCGATTTCAAGAACTCGGTCATCATAATGACGTCGAATATCGGAAGCCAGTGGATAACCGACCTCACCGAACGTGATTACGAAGAGATGAAGAGGCGCGTCAGCGATGCGGTCAAGGCGCATTTCAAGCCGGAGTTTATCAACCGGATAGATGATATCATTATATTCAGAGGCCTGACCATGGAGAACATCGAGGCGATAGTGAAACTCCAGCTCGACATCATGGCAAAACGGGCACAGGACCGCAGCATTAACCTCACTTTCACGGACGATCTGAGGGAAATGATAGCAAAGGAAGGGTATGACCCTGCCTTCGGGGCCCGGCCACTCAAGCGCCTGATACAGAAAAAGATCCAGGACACCCTCGCTCTGATGATATTGAAGGGTGAAGTAAAGGATGGTGAATCGGTAAGGGTGGACGCAGACGCCGAAGGGAACGTGATTTTCAGCGGCGAACGGCGAACGAAAAACTGAAAATATCAATTTGTTAACTTTTGGCCTTTAACCGCACGACGATCGTAATTCCGTTAGCCTTTTGCCGTTCGCCGATTTTTCATCTTGACCTTTTTCCTCGTAGTTGTTATATATGGATTGCTGTAGGCGCTTAGCTCAGTGGGAGAGCGCTACCTTGACGCGGTAGAGGTCAGGGGTTCAATACCCCTAGCGCCTACCATATTTCTATCCGCTCCTTCAACTCATTATGATATTGAACAATAACAGATTGTTGGTGCTGTCACCAAAAGGATAGTGAAAAACAGTCCTGTTCCACAAAATTCGCATCATTCAGTCGCCTGGTTTTCGGCCACATTCGCATTTCCGGGCGCATTTTTGAGATGCAACTATTAAAACCCGTTCCCACCAATCTTTTTAACTATAAGAATTGACAAGAGAAACACAAAAATGGTAATAATATCTTTCTGTTCAGACAATGGTTCTCAGATTTGAAATTGGCAGTTGAAGCAGTTGAAGGATAGTGAAATGGATGAAAACCTCGATATAATAAGGCACAGCACGTCGCACCTTATGGCGCAGGCGGTCAGGGATCTGTTTCCCGGCGTGAAGGTCGCGATCGGGCCTTCCATCGAAACCGGGTTTTATTATGATTTTGACTATGACCCGGGGTTTACCGACGAGGACCTCGCAAAAATAGAGAAGCGCATGGGTGAGTTGGCAGAGATGAATATCCCCATCGGGCGCAGGATCATAAAACGTCAGGACGCCATCAAAATGTTCACGGAAATGGGAGAACCCTATAAGGTCGAGCTTCTGGAAGCACTGTCGGACGATGAAGTGAGCATCTATACACAGGGAGATTTCACCGACCTCTGCCGGGGCCCTCACCTTGAATCGACGGGGAAGATCAAAGCCTTTAAATTATTGAGCCTGGCAGGTGCATACTGGAGGGGTGACGAGCGCAACAAAATGCTTACCCGCATTTACGGAACGGCATTCGCAGACAAGAAGGCGCTCAAGGAATACCTCGCATTTCTGGAAGAAGTAAAGAAAAGGGATCATAGAAGACTGGGGAAAGACCTCGATCTCTTCAGTATATCGGACGAGGTCGGAGCTGGTCTCGTCATTTATCACCCGAAAGGCGCCCTGCTGCGCTGGCTACTAGAAGATTTCGAGCGCAGGGAGCACCTCAGGCGCGGTTACGATTTTGTTGTCGGCCCCCATATCCTTAAGCTGGATATGTGGAAAAAATCCGGCCATTTCGAAAATTATCGTGAAAACATGTATTTCACAAAGGTCGACGAGGTGGAGTACGGCATCAAGCCGATGAACTGTCTGTCGCACATTATGGTATATAAGTCCCAAGTACGTAGCTACCGGGAACTCCCTTTACGATATTTCGAATTGGGAACGGTCTGCAGACATGAAAAATCGGGCGTCCTCCACGGGCTCATGAGAGTTCGGGAATTTACGCAAGACGATGCTCATATTTTTCTGAGACCCGATCAACTCCATGAAGAGATCCTCGCTATCATCCGGTTCGTTCAGGATGTCATGGACATCTTCGGCTTTAAATTCGAGATGGAGATAAGCACCCGTCCACCAAAATCCATCGGCAGCGACGAGGATTGGGAAAAAGCCGAGACGGCGCTTAAGGAAGTCCTCGGCAGCGAAGGCCTGCCGTATGACCTTAATGAAGGCGACGGCGCATTTTATGGCCCGAAAATAGATATTAAGCTCAAAGATGCCCTCGGAAGAAAATGGCAGTGTGCTACCATCCAGTGCGATTTTGCCCTTCCCGAACGGTTCGATCTCCATTATACCGACTCCGACGGCCTGAGAAAAAGGCCAGTTATGCTGCACAGGGTGGTCCTTGGAGCACTTGAAAGGTTTATGGGCGTCCTGATCGAGCATTATGCCGGTAAATTTCCCGTCTGGCTGGCCCCGGTTCAGGTCGTCGTCATGAATATCACCGATGACCAGGCAGCATATGTACGGTCGATAGCCGGTGCATTGGAACGGGAAGGCGTGAGGGTCGAAACAGACCTCAGAAATGAAAAACTTGGTTTAAAAATACGCGAAAGTGTGGTAAAGAAAATCCCCTATATGGTTATCGCGGGCAAGAACGAGATGGAGAACAACACTCTCACCGTCCGGGTACGCGATGGTGGTGAGCTGAAAGATATCAGTCTCGAAGATTTTATTGGGCGGGTCAAGGATGAAATTTCAACCAGGAGGTGAGCCTCATAGCAGGTAAAGATTTCAAAGACACCAATGTCAATGAAAGGATCCGGGTTCGCGAGGTGCGTCTGATCGACGAAAACGGGGAACAATTGGGCATCGTTTCCACGTCGGAGGCCCTGCGGCTGGCGCGGGAGAAGGAGCTCGATCTTGTGGAGGTTTCGGGGAAGTCGGCCCCGCCGGTGTGCAAGATCATGGATTACGGGAAATACAAATATCAACTGCAAAAAAAGGCCCAGGAGGCCAAGAAAAAACAGGCCGTGATCCAGATAAAGGAAATGAAACTCGGGCTAAAGATAGAGGAACATGATTTTCAGTTCAAGATGAAACATCTGAGGGAGTTTCTTGAAGAGGGCCATAAGCTAAAAATCATCATCATGTTCCGGGGAAGAGAGATCCTTCACGTCGCCATGGGCGAGAAACTGGCTCAAAAGGTAGTGGATTCGTTGAAAGATGTAGGAGAGTTGGAGCAAAGGTCCAAATTTGACGGCAGAAATATTGTTATGATCTTCGCCCCTTTGTAATATAAGTTAGCCGAGTACCCGACGGCGAGCTTGCTCAGGTTGGGTGGCTCCGCACGGCGAGCGAAAAGGGGTGGCTCCGCGAGCTTTTGCTCGTGGAGGGGGCGACGCAAGCCCCAGAAACTGTTTCCCTTTAAACAAGAGGAGGATGCACAATGCCTAAAGTAAAAACCCATCGCGGGCTGGCAAAACGCGTGAAAGTTACCGCCGGCGGCAAGATAAAACGCGCCAAGGCCTACCATAGCCATTTGCTTTCATGCAAGACACCGAAGATGAAACGTCGGCTTTCAAAAGCCGATACGGTGCATCCGGCGGATGCAAAGAGAATCAAATCATTGATACCGTATTTATAAAAAGGTTTAAGAGAGGTAAGGTACCATGCCAAGGGTAAAACGAGGATTTAAGGCAAGACAGAGAAGAAAAAAGATATTGAAACTTGCAAAGGGCATGACGCAGCGCAGGAAGAATGTATTCAGTGTAGCGAAGAGAAGCGTCTTTAAAGCCCTCAAGTATGCCTATATAGGACGCAAAGAGCGCAAGCGCGATTTCCGGTCACTGTGGATAGTCCGTATCAATGCTGCGTGCCGATCCTGTGGTATTCCCTACAATCGTTTCATTAATGGGCTGAGGGTCGCCAACATCGCCCTTAACAGGAAATCACTCGCCGATATGGCAGTGAACGATCCAGCCGGATTCGAGCAGGTTGTTTCCAAAGTAAAAGCCGTTATGACGCATTAGGGTGACGCTTGGATATTAGCGGACTTAAAGAAAAGATCAAGAGCGAAATATCCCGGATAGCAAACGCTGATGATGCAAAACAGGTCAAGGTGTCCATCCTCGGCAGGAAGGGGATCGTTGCCGAATACCTCGACAAGCTCAAAACGCTTGATAAAGACCAGCGCCGCGATGCAGGCAAAGCGATAAACGAGATAAAATCGTGGGCCGATGGGCGGCTCGGCGAACTGGAAAAACAGTTTGGGGAAATAGAAAGGCGTAAACGGGAAGCCGCTTCGCGCATCGATATAACAATGCCCGGGACCGTCCCGCTTTTTGGCAGAAAGCATCCAATAACGATAACCCTCGAGGAGATCATCAGGATCTTCTCGTCGCTCGGATTTGCCGTTGAAGAAGGGCCAGATATTGAGTCGGAGCACTATAATTTTGAGGCCCTCAATATTCCGTCAGACCACCCTGCAAGGGATATGCAAGATACATTCTACATAAACCCCGGCATAGTCCTGAGGACCCACACGTCTCCCGTCCAGATACGGACGATGGAGGCCAAGCTCCCCCCGGTCAAGATCATCGCCCCGGGGTCCGTCTACCGTTGCGATAACGATATCTCGCATACCCCCATGTTTCATCAGGTCGAAGGATTGATGGTCGATAAGAGTGTGCGGTTTTCGGACCTGAAAGGGATACTCACCATATTTATCCATGAGATGTTCGGCCCCGACACGCCACTAAGGTTCCGTCCGAGCTATTTTCCTTTTACCGAACCTTCAGCCGAAGTGGACATAGGATGCGTTATATGCCGCGGTGAAGGCTGTAGAGTGTGCAAGGACACGGGATGGCTCGAGATATTGGGCTCCGGTATGGTGCATCCCCAGGTTTTCCGGAATGTCGGGTATGACCAGGAGGAGATCACGGGTTTCGCGTTCGGTATGGGTGTCGAGCGCATCGCCATGATCAAATTCGGCATCGACGATATCCGTCAATTTTACTATAACGATGTAAGGTTTCTCGCGCAGTTCTGAGGTGTGATCGATTGAAGATACCTATCGAATGGCTGAATGAATTCGTCGTCATTGACATAGATATAGACGACCTCGCAAAGCGCCTTACAATGCGAGGTCTCGAGGTCGAAGGCGTTGAAAGGTTCACGCCCCGTTTTACGGGGGTAGTGGCGGCGACAATAACGAAGATAGCGCCCCATCCCGATGCCGATAGTCTGTCGGTATGTTCCGTCAATACAGGCAAAGAAGACCTGACCATCGTTTGCGGGGCACCAAACATATCCGTCAATGACAGGGTCCCGCTCGCAATGGTCGGTGCGGCCCTCGACAAGGATTTCGTTGTCGGCAAGCGTGCTGTCCGAGGGATAGAATCGTACGGTATGCTGTGTTCGGAAAAGGAACTTGGCATATCTGACGATCATAGCGGGATATTCATTCTTCCGGAAGAAATAAGCACAGGCACTGTCATTGCCGAATCGCCGATCGCGTATGACACCGTTATCGACATCAGCGTCCCCCCGAACAGGGGTGACTGTCTGAGTGTCTTCGGCATCGCCCGCGAGGTCGCAAGCATACTGCGCCAGAGGGCAAAGCTTCCCATTTTTACACTTGATGCCGCCTCCGACCAAAAGATCGAGGATCAGGTTGGCCTCACCATTCAGGATACCGGTGCGTGCCCGCGCTATATCCTCAAATTGATAAAGGGCATATCGATCGGGCAGTCTCCCTTCTGGATACGCCGGAGAATAACCCGATGCGGCATGAGACCGATCAATAACATAGTCGACGTAACGAACTATGTCATGCTTGAGCTTGGCCAGCCCCTTCACGCTTTCGATTACGAACGCCTTTCGGAATCGAGGATCGATGTCAGGGTCGCCCGTGAACCCTCAACGTTCACGACGCTTGACAGCGTCGACAGACAGCTTGAACCCGGTGATATCCTTATTTGCGACGGTTCGGGCCCCGTAGCTATTGCGGGCATAATGGGCGGCGAGAATTCCGAGATCACGGCTTCCACAACCAACATGGCCCTGGAAAGTGCCTATTTTAACCCATTTTCAATACGGGCAACGGCCCGTCGTCTCGGTATACGGTCAGAGGCATCCCTGCGGTTCGAAAAGGGCATAGACATCGACAATGTTGGATATGCAGCTGACAGGGCAATGTTCCTGATGCACCAGTTGGGCGGCGGTACCGTTATAAACGGGCAGCGGGAAATATTCGAAAAGAGAGAGCCCCGGACCATCTATATCACATACAGCAATATAAATGGACTCTTGGGCACGCATATCAGCCACGAAGCAATGACGCGGGCCCTGCGTTCCATTGAACTGCATGTCATGAAAGAGAATGAAAACGGTTTCACCATAACCATCCCCAATTTCAGGCATGATATCAGTGAAGCTGCCGATGTGATCGAAGAGATCTCCCGCGTCCACGGTTTCGAACACATCCCGGACACGAGCCCGGTTGCCGTCCTTAAACCTCAAAAGCTAACGAATAAAGACCGATCTTTGAATATCGTGCGGGAATATTGCCTGGGAACAGGGTTCTTTGAGATCATCAATTTTTCATTCTTCTCTACGAAAGATATCGAGCTTTTCCGAATACCCGAGAATGATGAGCGCAGCCGCTATGTACCCATCATGAACCCCATTTCGCGGGATTGGGGTGTTATGAGAACAATGATGATGCCGGCGATCCTTAAATGTATCGCGTATAATCTCAACCGGGGCTCGAAAAACCTGAGGTTCTTTGAAAAAGGAAAGGTATTCTTTCAGGGCAAGCCCCATGACATTCGCGAAGAAACGATCCTGTGCTTTGCATTGACTGGCAGAGAGAAGGAATATTTTTGGAAAGAAAAATACCCCGACTATGACTATTTTGACATAAAAGGTATAGTTGAAGGACTGATGGAGCAACTTGGAGCAAATTGCGAGTTCTCTCCGACTGCCGAACCATTTCTCGACCAGAGGTGCTCTGCGGATATCAAGATCGATGGGGTCAAGGCCGGCTGGATAGGTTCCATCAGGGATGACATTCTCAAAGTCTATGAAATTGAACAAACTATTTATTGCGCTGAGTTACGATTTGATATAATCTTACAAAAAGGGAATCTGACGCTTCAGTACAAGCCGATACCCCGTTTTCCACAGGCTACCAGGGATTTTTCGTTTTTCGTGGACGATGCTGTGCCGATATCTGCGGTTGTACAGAAGATAAAGGATATCTCACCCCTTATCGTTTCCGTAGGAATATTCGATATGTTCCGCAAGGAGATGCGAAGTGTATCCATACGGGTCGTATTCCAGTCATTTGAAGAAACTCTTACCGATGAACGGGTTAATTCTCTCCAGGAAAAGATCATCGAGGAGATGACCAATATTGATGGAATTTCTTTAAGGGTATAAGGAGGAGGAATGACGAAAATAGACATTGTGACCGATCTTTACGAAAAGCTCGGATTTTCCAAACGGGAGTGCGCGCATATCGTCGACCGGTTCTTTGAAATTATAAAGGATACACTGGCGACCGACGAGAACGTCAAAATTTCCGGCTTTGGTAATTTTTTCGTACGCAAGAAAAAAGCCCGTCGGGGAAGGAACCCGCAAACAGGCGAAGAGATCAAGATCACGGAGCGCAAGGTCTTAAGTTTCAGGCTGAGCCAGGTATTGAAGGACGAAATTAACAATAGCAGGCAGGAATGAACGGAAGAGAAATACCCGACCGGGTCTTTTACCGTATCAAGGAAGTCTGTACCCTGACAGGGCTCAAACCCCATGTGCTGAGGTACTGGGAGCAGGAATTCAAAGACATCAAGCCCGTAAAGAGTCCAACGGGACAGAGGCTTTATAAGAAGAAAGACCTCGAGATCATCTTTACGATCAAAAAGCTTCTGCATGAAAAACGATTTACAATTGATGGGGCAAAGCAATATCTTGCCAATCATAAACGCATCCTGAACGAGATCCGTGAGGAACTGACGGAGCTCGTGGCAATGTTGAAACAAGAGGAGAAGAAAAAGAAATGAGAAACACAAGAAACATCATC
Source organism: Deltaproteobacteria bacterium UBA5329 (assembly GCA_002408185.1). Classification (GTDB taxonomy): domain Bacteria; phylum Desulfobacterota; class Syntrophorhabdia; order Syntrophorhabdales; family Syntrophorhabdaceae; genus Delta-02. The sequence goes on along the minus strand of DHQV01000021.1, from coordinate 631 downwards.
GTCGCATTGTTCCTGGCGGTTCTGGTTGTTTCCTGTACCGGGCCGCAGTACTATGCCAGGACCGAATCGGACAGTATCAAGAAGAACTATAACGACAAGCACGTGCAGAAACTCTACGAATCAAATTCGAGCCTGTTCAAGGAAATATATAACCGCTTCAGCTCGCAAGGCGTTGGACTTTATCAAGATGGCATTGGGATCACCACCCTCGAAGATTATGACAAACAGACGCTTCATTACCTCATGGTTTATGTGCGACCGAAAGATGCATCGTTTGACATGAATACGACAAAACCCGAACAGAGGCTGGCCGCGATAATCAAGGATTTCGTGCCGAAATATGTAAAAATGATCAAGCCCGGCGATCTGGACAAGAATGATATCGAAGGACTCGCTTTCGGCGTCTACTGGGCAGCAAGGGACCATTCACAGTGCGACACGTATGGCGGTCATATAGAATATGTTCACATCTTCTTCCCTAAGAGCGCCACCCAGGCCTATCTGAGCGGAAACTTAAGCCTGGCGGAAGCAATCGACCAGTCGGAGGTCATGTCCAGCACGGACCTGAAACCGGCCCGAGCGATACGTCCCGTATTCTAGACCATTTCAATCAAGCAGGCTGGGGCCTCAC
>DHQV01000073.1 GCA_002408185.1 Deltaproteobacteria bacterium UBA5329 | reverse complement strand
CAGGATGCTTTCAGAGATGACGGTAAGAGTGTCAAGCTGACACCGAAAATATATCTGCTTTGGATGCTATTAACGAATTGCGGCACAGCCTCCGGAGGGCGGAATGACGGCAAAATTATAATTACGACACAGCCCTTTAAGAGCCGGAACCTACCACCAATCGCCATCCAGGCCCGGAATGACGGGGGCGGTGGTCGTTTACTATGCTATCAACCCCTGCGACATAAGCTCCGCGACCTCTCACACGCCTTGTGCCCGCGCCTTACGGTCTTTCCCCGTCTTACAGTCTCTCTTTACTCTCTATCGCCTTGGCTTTATAATAATGGGCAATGTCCGATCGAGATACAGAACTGCGGGTCCAACTGGAACAATGTCAAAAAAGCATCGCTCAACTGGAAAGGTCCCAGGCGGAGCTCCGGGACACTATTGCGGCGTTGCGCAGGACCGAAGAAAAATATCGCAGCATTTTCGAAGACGCCGTGGAAGGAATATTCCAGACAAGCCCCGAAGGGCGTTTTATCAATGCAAATCCTTCGCTTGCCGGCATCCACGGGTATGATTCTCCGCAGGACCTCATCGAGGGCATTACAGACATATCGAAACAACTTTACGCCCATCCCGAAGACAGGATCAAGTTGATGGGTAAGCTCAACACGCAGGGAACTGTGAGGGATTTCGAGACGCAAATGTACAGCAAGGATGGAAGCATTCACTGGATCTCGATGAATATACGGGCCGTGCGCGATAAAGATAATAATGTCCGCTATTATGAAGGGACAATGCTCGATATCACGGAGAGAAAGAGGGCTGAAGCCTGGCTCCAGGAAAGCGAGGAGCGATACCGTACCGCCATCGAGAATTCCAACGACGGCGTTGCTATAGTTCAGGGGAACGTACATCAATACGTCAACAGGCGCTTTGTCGAGATGTTCGAGTACTCGTCGCCCGACGAAATAATCGGAAAATCCGTTCTCCTGATAATACATCCGGATGACGTTGCGAAGGTAAGCGATATCAACCGGAGGCGGTCCCTTGGAGAGCCTGTTCCTTCACGGTACGAGTTCAGGGCGGTCACCAGGACGGGAAAGAACCTCTATGTCGAGGTTTCGGCGGCGACTATCCCCTTAAGGGACAAGACGGGTCATCTAGTCTACTTGCGGGATGTTACGGAACGAAAGCATGCCGAGGAGGTCCTTATACAATCCCGCAATGCCCTGGAAAGCCTGAACCGGGCAAAGACAAAGGCGGTCAATCATATCTCTCACGAGTTGAGGACCCCGCTGTCCGTCATACAAGGAAGTTTGAAGCTTATCCGGCGAAAGCTCGAGCGTACCCAAGAATACAATACGATACGCGACCTCATGGGATCCATGGACCGCAACTTGCAGAGGCTCCTCTCCATCTCCCGGGAAACGGACAAGATATTCAGGCTCTCACAGGAACTTGAAGCGGTCATGCTTGTCGGGGACCTTGACCGATTATGGCAAAAAATGGAGAGCCTATCCGAAGTTCCGACGGCGATAAAGGAGCACTGGAACGCCCTGCGCGGCTGGGTCGACCATTATTTCGAAACGAGCACCCAGTTCTTCCAGTCCATCGACCTGTACACATTCATAGTATCGGTCGTCGAGCGCATGAAGGGAAAAATGGCCCGGAGGAACCTGGACATACAGGTGGACGGCTCGCCCGACCTGTTCATTTCGATCGATCCCAAGATCCTTCGCGACATTGCCGAAGGCCTTATAAAGAACGCGATCGAGAACACACCGGATGGCGGGATGATCAGGATCGGCCTCGAGCAGAAAGACGACCGGATCGCCCTGTCGGTAACCGATACGGGAATAGGCATTACCGAGGAAAACAAGCGGTACCTTCTCGATGGACTGCATCACGCCAAGGAGACCGATCTTTATACGTCAAAGCAACCCCTTGAATTCGGCGCAGGTGGAAAAGGGCTCGATCTTCTCCGGATGAAGTATTATGCGCTGCGATTCGGGTTCGACATAACGTTCGAGAGCAATCGCTGCGTCTATATCCCGACCGATAAGGACCTTTGTCCTGGTGACATTTCCCTATGTAAGTCGGTCCGGAGCAAAGAGGAGTGCCTTAATTCCGGTGGCTCCACGTTCACCGTTTCCTTCCCTGTCCGGAAGAGATCTTCATCGCTCGATGAACCCTAGTTCGAACATGGACCATACTATTGTCACCGTCACGGATATCGCCATGCCAGGGGACACCGGCGTGGCGAAAATTGATAATTTCGTTGTCTTCATACCCGGTGCGGTGCCCGGCGACAGGGTAGCGGTCCGCATAATAAAACGTGAAAAGCGTTTTGGATATGCAGAACTGATCGCGATCGAAGAAGCGTCTCCCCATCGGATCCATCCGCCCTGCCCCCATTTTGACCGTTGCGGCGGCTGTACGATACAGTCGATACAGTATACAAAACAGCTCGAGATCAAGGAAACATATCTCAGACAATGCCTGAAGAGAATTGGGAAACTGGATATGCCTGACAGCATCTTTGACCCGATCACGCCCTCCCCGGACATTTTCTGGTATCGCAGTAAAATAGAACTGTCCTTTGGCAATGACGGCAACGGCCGCATCATTGCGGGTATGCGTGAAAAATCATCCCCCGCCGCTTTCGACGCCTCTTCGGTAATTCCTGTGCCAGAATGCGCAATATTCAGCCGGGCCCAGAAAAAGGTCGTCGAGGTTGTCGAAGACTACGTGCACTCGGAAGGCCTGTTCCCCTATGACGGACAGAAGAAGAGCGGCATTTTGCGGCACCTGGTCCTGAGGGAATCCAAGGTATCGGGCAGGCTTATGGTCATCGCGGAAACGAAGGACGAGGTGCCGCCGTCCATCAGCGAACTCTACTATCGCCTCAAACGGGAAGTCCCCGGGGTGACAAGCCTTTACAGGACTGTCAATAATCGTCCGGGTTCCTATATCGATTACAGTGATACGCGGCATGAGGGAGGAGAGCTTTACATTGAAGAATCCCTTGCCAGTCTCAAGTTCCGGGTCTATCCAGCGTCATTCTTTCAGCCGAACCCTGCCGGGGCGTCATTCCTGTACGAAAAGATCGGAACACTCACTTCGGCGGAAAGATACCGGAACGTGCTCGGGCTATACTGCGGCATGGCCCCGATCGAGCTCGTGGTATCCCGCAATGCACACCATGTCGCAGGTATCGATCACTCGAAAGAAAACATCGACAACGCCCGCGAGAACGCCTTGATCAACGGTATCGAAAACTGCACGTTCACTGCTGGAAAAGTTGAAGACATAGTTCTCGGCCGTGGGTTCAAAAGACCCGATCTCGTTGTGGTCGACCCGCCGAGAAGCGGGATCAGCCCGAAAGGCATCGATATAATAACAAGGCTTGGGGCCGCGTCTCTCATATACGTCTCGTGCAACCCCGCCACTCTCGCCCGCGACTTGAACCGCCTCGCATCGCGGCGATATTCCCCCGAACGCATAGCACCGTTCGATCTCTTTCCGCACACGTCGCATCTTGAAACTTTGGTGATGCTGAAGGCCGCGAAACGCGGCCGCAGTTTAGATCGTGAGCCGTAAGTCGCAACGCGGTGGGAGACCGTGAATCGTCAGTCGTTGGGCGTAAACAAAAATATCGTCATTCAGGCTTGCCGGAATCTAGCGTCTTTCAACGGTTTTTTTGCGAGAATTCATTAGTATTGAGCATTAATTCCTGAGAAAAAGAAAAAGCAAAGACACTGGATCCCGGCAAGCCGGGATGACGGTGGGCCATGCATTCTGCACTCCGGTACCTACCTGGTCACGAAAATTACGGTGTCACTCGAACCTAAAACATCGTGGACAGGTCGGAAAAAGCCTTGCATCTTACAATTTAATTATTCTCGATTGCTGGAATCCTCATCTCTCATTATAATAGTCTTATAACACGCCATTGCATGGGAGGTGCAGATGAAACCTGGTGATCTGAACGCACTTTTTAATCCAAAGACAATTGCCCTTATCGGGGCTACTGATACCAGCGAATCGGTCGGCAGGTCCATAATGGAAAATCTGATCGCATCGGGCGATAGAGAGATATTCCCTGTCAACCCGAACAAGGATGTTCTTTTCGGGCGGCAATGTTATCCGGGAATTTCATCCGTGAACCAGGAGGTAGACCTCGCGGTCATAGCGACACCGGCATTGACGGTGCCGTCTGTCGTCGAGGAATGCGGTGAGGCCGGCGTCGCCGGGATCATCATAATATCGGCGGGTTTCAAGGAAACAGGGGAGGCCGGGAAAGAGCTCGAGGACCAGATAACGGAGATCCGAAAAAAATACGGCATGAGGATAATAGGCCCGAATTGCATCGGCGTTGTCCGTCCTACGGTCAACCTCAATACATCGTTCTTGAAATCAAACCCAGATCCGGGGAATGTCGCATTCATATCCCAGAGTGGGGCCCTCGGCAGTGCAATTCTCGACTGGGCGGTGCGCGCCCATATAGGGTTCAGTATGTTCACGTCCTTAGGCTCCATGATCGATGTCGACTTTGCCGACCTTATCGATTATCTCGGCGAGGACTACAGGACGCGGAGCATCATGCTTTACATGGAAGGGATCGGCAACGCAAGGCGGTTCATGAGCTCGGCAAGGGGGTTCGCCCGCACAAAACCCATCGTCGTCGTAAAACCGGGAAAATTCTCGGAAAGCGCGAAGGCTGCATTGTCGCACACGGGGTCCATGGCAGGCAATGACCAGGTGTACGATGCCGCATTCAAGAGGGTTGGCGTGATACGCGTCAGCGAATTTTCCGACCTGTTCAATGCCGCGGCGGTCCTCGACTCGAAGTATCTTCCGCGGGGCGGCAGGCTGGCCATTGTCACGAACGCAGGCGGTTTTGGCGTGATGGCAACCGATACCCTGGTCTCACTCGGGGGGACCCTGGCCGAACTTTCGGACGACACAAAAGACAAGCTCAATGCCCTGCTGCCGCCTTACTGGAGCAAGGGTAACCCGATAGACATTCTTGGAGACGCGGACAGCGAATGCTATGCAGGGGCGATCAAGGCGTGCCTCGACGACCGCAATGTGGACGGGGTTCTGGTCATATACGCTCCACAGGCTATGCTGAGGCCCGATTTTCTCGCAGAGGCCGTCGTGGCCCTTGGAAAAGAGTCTGCAAAACCGATCATAACCTCATGGGTGGGCGGCGACTTTGTGGAGAGCGGCAGAACAGTGTTCCTCCAGAACAATATCCCGACATACGAGAGCCCCGAGGACGCTGTCCGGACGTACCTTCATATGTATCATTACCGGCGCAACCTGACGCTTCTTTACGAAACACCATCGGAACTCGGGGTAGCGGAAGGACCATCCAATAACCATCTCAAAGCCTTCATCAGGCGGTTGTCCAACGAGAAGAGATGCCTGAACGAGAACACATGCATCCTGACCGAGGCGGAGTCCAAGCAATTCCTGATCGCGTACGGGATCAACGCCGCCGAGCCGCTCCTGTCAAAAGACGCCGAAGACGCAATGCACCTTGCCGAAGGCATTGGCTATCCCGTTGTCCTCAAGATCGTCTCCCCGGACATAACGCACAAAACCGATGTCGGTGGGATAAAAACAGGCATAGGGAACAAGTATGAATTGGCCGAGGCCTACACGGATATGCTGCAGACTGTAAGGCTCAAGGCGCCTGAGGCAGCGATAACCGGGATATCGGTCCAGAAAATGATCCAGAACATCGACTATGAGCTGATTGTTGGCGCAAAAAAAGACAAGGACTTTGGAACGATAATCCTGTTCGGCATGGGGGGCATCGGGACAGAAATTTTCAAAGATGTCAACATGGGGCTGCCGCCCCTCAACCAGATCCTCGCCCGCCGGCTCATGGAGGACACGAAGATATACAAAGTGCTCAAGGGCTTCCGGGGAAAGCGCCCCGCGCATATGAAAGGCCTCGAGGAACTGATCGTAAATTTCTCGAACATGATCGTCGATTTTCCGGAGATAAGCGAGATCGACATCAATCCTGTTGTCATTGCGGAAGGCAATGCGTACGCTCTCGACGCGCGCATCGTCCTCGACCTTGATCAGGTCGATCACAAGACCCTCTACCCGCATCTCGTTATTACGCCCTACCCGTCCCGCTACATCATGAACTGGCGCTTGAAGGACGGCACCGAGGTGGTCTTCCGGCCGATCAAACCCGAGGACGAGCCGCTTGAATATGAAATGCTGACAACGCTCTCTAAAGAATCGATGCGGGTCAGGTTCTTCTCCATCCTCAAGGAAATAACGCACGAGATGCTCATGCGTTTCTGCAACATAGACTACGACCGCGAGATGGCAATGGTAGCCGAGATACATGCGGACGGCAAAAAGCGGATAATCGGTATCTCGAGGCTCATCGTCGAACCCGACGGCAAGAGGGCCGAATACGCGGTGGTTGTTCACGATGACTTCCAGGGAAAAGGCCTCGGGTACAAGATGGTCGATATCCTCATCGGTCTCGCCCAAGATAAAGGAGTTGACGAGATCTACGGGAGTGTGCTGTCCGAAAACAACAAAATGCTCGCCGTCGCGGAAAAGCTCGGGTTCAAGGTCACCCGGGAACCTGACGGCATATCGCATGTGGCGCTGGCGCTTAAGTAGGCCCCTGCGGGGCCGTTTCAAGTTCCAGGTCTCGGGTGAAGGAATTAATCATTAGGGAATGTATGCGAGGCTGTTCCAGGTCTCGGGGCTCGGGCGGAAGACGATGAATTATGAAAGAAGGAAACTAAGGGGTGCACAGGGGTCGGAGCCGGCGGAGAGGTACGAGACGATACGGCATTATATAGCGGCGCTTCTCGAAGAGGGGACGTATTCGGCAAAAGAGATCTCGCAGATGATCAAGATACCGGAAAAGGATGTGTGTGATCATCTCGAGCATCTTCAGCGGACCCTCGGCAAAACCGATAAACACCTTGAAGTGATCCCCGCTTCCTGCAGGCACTGCGGCTTCGTTTTCAAGAAGCGCGACCGCCTCACCAAACCCGGCAAATGCCCGTCCTGTCGGTCGATACACATACAGGCACCGTTGTTCCATATCGAAAGACCGTAAGGCGTGAAGGCGCAAGGCGTTCAACCGCCATCTCAGACTTGGAGACCGTGCCGCAAACCCGGCAAGTCCGTCATTCCGGCCTCAAGAAGGCTGTGCCGCGATTTACCCAATCCCGTCATTTCACCGGCTTATTAAGGCGGAATCCAGCGTCTTTATTATTTTTCTAATTGATCAAGAGAATGGCAATACAAGACATATCCATCACAGCTTATTCATATTATTGAATAAAAGTAACTACAGAGACACTGGATCCCGGCAAGCCGGAACGACGATTAATGGAAGTCCGGTATTCCGGAGCGGAAAATGATAACCTAGAACTTGGAACGTAGAACGTTTTCGTTCTCTAAACGTTTGCTTTTCCACGACTTTTCTGCTATAAATTTCACTTGTCTATACGCGATGTCATAGTCGGGATATGGAGCGGTGAAGCAAAAACAGCACGATGGCTCCTTTATGTTCCTCTCGCCTGTCTTTCCTATCTGTACCAGATCTCGGTTATGGCCAAGGAGTTTATGTATAAGACGGGAATAATGAAAACACAAGATTCACCCATACCTGTTATCAGTGTCGGAAATATTACCCTCGGCGGGACGGGGAAGACGCCGGTCGTCGAGCGTCTGTCGCGTACGTTCAAGGATAGAGGCTTCAATCCGGGCATTATAACACGGGGATACCTGCGAACGAAGAGCGGGACGTTCCCCGTCGATGTAAAGAACGATTCCGCGGAAACGGCTGGCGATGAGGCCTACATGCTTGCGAAAAGGACCCGTATCCCCGTTATCGTGGGAAAGGACCGCCTAACGGCCATCGAATGCGGTGTAGACTGCTGCAATATAGACCTCGCTATCCTCGACGACGGGTTCCAAGTGAAAGATGTCAGGAAGGACGCGGATATCCTTATTCTCAACGGCAAGGAGTCGCTGGCAAGACAGGAGCTCTTCCCGTTAGGGCCGTACCGCGACCCTGTCTCGCGCGTACGGGAGTGCGACGCCATACTTGTGAGCAAGGCAGAGCCAGACAGCGCGACCATCGCCTTTACGCGGGGTATACCCCGTTTCCAGGTCCGCCACCATCCGGTGCATCTGTATAATATGAAGCAGGATATCATCACTCATTACGACTATGTGAAGAACAAAAGGATCGCGGCGTTTTCCGGCCTCGGCGACAATGAGTCTTTCTTTCAGCTCTTGAGGCAGCTAGGTGCCAATGTCGTGCACGAGACATCCTATCCCGATCATTACAGGTACACGCAGAGGGACATTAAAAAACTCGAATCTGTCAGCGATATCGAATGTATCGTTACAACCGAAAAGGACGCGGTTAAACTCCTCGGTATGGAGCTTCCGGACAATCTTTTTTACCTTTCCATCGAAGCCCGGATCGAGGACGAGGATACATTGATGGAGCTTCTTCTTAAGAAGACCACGACGCGTCCCCCGGTCCGCCTCGCTTAAAGAGGAGTGTAGGGTCGGGGAGCAAGGAATCAACGAAAGCAATCTTCAAACCACCCCGACCCGATAAAAATAGCATCACCCTCTCGCCGCATGGTGATTGGGAAAATAAAACAAGGAGGAGACAAGAGCATGTCAGATCACGTATTTATTTTCGACACGACATTGCGCGATGGCGAACAATCGCCCGGCAATACCATGAACACCCAAGAAAAGCTCAGGGTGGCGCGGCAGCTCGAGCTCCTCGGCGTGGATATCATTGAGGCGGGCTTCCCCATTGCCTCCGAAGGGGACTTCGATGCCGTACGGCAGATCGCGAAACTACTCAGGAACTGCCAGGTTGCCGGCCTTGCGCGGGCCAATGACCAGGATATAGATAGGGCATGGGAGGCCATTCAGGTGGCTGCACATCCGCGCATCCATACATTTATCTCGACGTCGGATATACACTTGAAGCACCAGTTCAGGAAGACTCGAGACGAAGTTCTCGTAATTGCCGTCGAGGCAACGAAAAGGGCGAAGAGGTATACGGACAACGTCGAGTTTTCTGCGATGGATGCAACGCGAAGCGATTGGGATTACCTCTGCGCGGTAGTGAAAGCGGTCATAGACGCCGGCGCGACAACAGTGAACATTCCCGATACGGTCGGTTACACCGTTCCACACGAGTTCGGCGAACTCATCCGGTATATAAAGAAAAACGTGCCGAATATCGACAAGGCAATCATCAGTGTCCATTGTCATAACGATCTCGGCCTTGCGGTCGCGAATTCGATAGCGGCCGTCCACAACGGGGCCCGCCAGGTGGAATGCACGATCAACGGCATCGGCGAGAGGGCGGGCAATGCATCGCTCGAAGAAATAGCGATGATATTAAAGACCCGCAAAGCCGAGTTTAATTGCGACACAAGCATCGTTTCGGAAAAGATATACCCGACGAGCAGGCTGGTCACATCGATCACGGGCACGCTGGTCCAGCCGAACAAGGCGATCGTAGGTTCAAACGCGTTCGCCCACGAATCGGGGATCCACCAGGATGGCCTCTTGAAAGCCAAGCTCACCTACGAGATCATGACACCCCAGTCCGTCGGGATCCCGAAAAGCTCTCTCGTCCTGGGAAAACATTCCGGCAGGCATGCCTTCCGGGACCGCATCGAAAACCTCGGTTACATGCTCGACGAGAAGGAGCTGAATCAAGCGTTCAAACGTTTCAAGGCGCTCTCCGATATCAAGAAGAACGTCTATGACGAGGACATCGAAATGATCGTCATGGATGAGATATACAAGACGGCCGAGCGCTGCAAACTAGTCTACCTGAGCGTCAGCTGCGGGAACAAGATCGTGCCCACCGCGACCGTCAAAATGGATATCGAAGGGGACATCGTCCAGGATGTCGGCGTCGGTGTCGGCCCTGTCGACGCAACGTTCAAGGTGATCAAGAAGCTGGTCAAAACGACCAGCAAGCTCGAAAAGTTCTCCATAAACGCTATCACGCAGGACATGGACGCCCAGGGCGAGGTCTTCGTCAAGCTGTCAGAAAAAGGCCTCAAGGCAATCGGTAAAGGGGCGGATACGGACATTATCGTGGCGAGCGCCAAGGCATACATCAATGCGCTGAACCGCCTGGAATACATGAAATCGAAAAAGGATAAGGGGAATAAGATATGGGAATGACGATCACCGAAAAGATACTGGCGGCACACGCCGACAAAGATTATGTCGAACCCGGGGAAATAGTCGATTGCAGGATCGATCTCGCCATGGCGAATGATATAACCGCACCGTTGTCCCTTGAGGAATTCGAAAAGGTTGGGGCCAAAAAGGTCTTCGATCCGAACAAGGTCGTTTTCGTCCTCGATCATTTCACGCCGAACAAGGATATCCTTTCCGCGGAGAACTGCAAGAGAATCCGCGAGTTCTCGATAAAATACGGGATAGTCAATTTCTTCGAAGGCGGCCAGTGTGGAATCGAACACGCGCTGCTTCCCGAGAAAGGGCTCGTCGTGGCAGGTGACGTCGTCATCGGTGCAGACAGCCATACGTGCACATACGGCGCTCTCGGCGCATTCTCGACGGGCATGGGCTCAACCGACATCACATATGGAATGGTCATGGGCCGAATCTGGTTCAAGGTACCGGAAAGCATCAAGTTCCACTGCTACGGGAAGTGGCAGAAATGGATCACCGGCAAGGAACTCATACTCCACATCCTAGGTATGATAGGCGTTGACGGCGCACTGTACAGCGCAATGGAATATACCGGTGATGCGATAGGTACATTGTCCATGGACTCTCGGTTCACCATCGCGAACATGGCGATCGAGGCGGGCGGAAAGAACGGCATTTTTCATGTCGATGAGAAAACGATAGCATTCATGAAGGAGCATGCGACGCGGCCGTACACGGTTTATGAAAGCGATGGCGACGCAAAATACAAACAGATCTTCGAGATCGATGTCTCGAAGGTGGGCTTTACCGTGGCCTGCCCTTCCCTGCCGTCGAATGCGAAGGACGCGGGCGAGCTCGGCAGCGTGGACGTCGACCAAGTCGTCATCGGATCATGCACGAACGGAAGGCTGGAAGATCTCGAGATGGTCGCGGAGATCCTGAAAGGGAAAAAGGTAGCAAAACATACGCGATGCATCATCATTCCCGCCACGCCGGCCATTTATGGCGAAGCGATGCGCCGGGGTTACTTTCAGATATTCCTCGATGCGGGATGCATTATCTCTCCTCCGACATGCGGGCCGTGTCTTGGAGGCCATATGGGCATTCTGGCGCGGGGAGAGAAAGCGGTTGCAACAACCAACAGGAATTTCATCGGAAGGATGGGACACCCTGAAAGCGAGGTATATCTCGCAGGTCCCGCTGTAGCGGCGGCAACAGCGATCAAAGGGAAGATCGTCCGCCCCGAGGAGGTAATATGATACTCAAAGGAAAAGTTTGGAAGTTCGGCGATAATATCGACACGGATATAATAATACCGGCGCAATACCTTGCCCATACCGACCCCAGGGTCTTAAGCCAGCATTGTATGGAGCCGCTTGCGCCTGATTTTGCGAAAAAAGTAAAATCGGGCGACATTATTGTGTCCGGCACCAATTTCGGGTGCGGTTCGTCCCGCGAACACGCGCCGCTCGCGATCACTGGACTCGGGATCCCGCTCATCATAGCAAAGACATTTGCGCGGATATTCTACCGCAACGCATTCAATAAGGGCCTCGCGCTCCTCGAGGCAGACATTTCCGACCTCGTCGAAGATGGCGACGAGATCGAAGCTGATATCTCTCAGGGCATTATTCATTGCAAAGGAAAAGAGATTCATGCCAAACCGATCCCCCCTTTCATGGAGGAACTTATCAATGAGGGCGGATTGATAAACCATCTCAAGAAAAAGCTGGAGGGCTAAAATGAAACAGTACAACGTAGCAGTAGCCGGGGCCACGGGTGCCGTCGGGAATGAAATGGTCAAAGTCCTCGAGGAACGAAATTTTCCGGTCAAAAACCTGACGCTTCTCGCTTCCTCGCGGAGCGTTGGCAAGACTATGAGCTTTCACGGTAAGGACGTGAAGGTAGAGGAGCTGAAAGAAGATTCCTTCAAGGGCATCGACATCGGTCTCTTTTCACCCGGCGGATCGGTAAGCCTCAAATTCGCCCCGATAGCCGCTGCAAGCGGATGCGTTGTCATCGACAACACCAGCGCTTTCAGGATGGCTCCGGACATCCCCCTCGTAGTACCGGAAGTCAACGAGCATGCAATCGCAGAACACAAGAAACGGGGTATCATCTCCAATCCCAACTGCTCCACCATTCAGATGGTCGTCGCACTGAAACCCTTGCATGACGTGGCAAAGATCAAAAGGGTGGTCGTGTCCACCTACCAAGCCGTATCCGGAACAGGCCAGAAGGCCATCCGCGAACTGGAAAACCAGGTGCTTGCGATATACAACATGAAGCCGATAGAAAAAAAGGTATATCCACACCAGATCGCCTTTAACATCCTTCCGCACATCGATAGCTTCCTGGAGAGCGGCTACACCAAGGAAGAAATGAAGATGGTCAACGAGACTAAAAAGATCCTGGAAGATGATAACATCGCCGTGACCGCGACAACCGTCAGGGTCCCGGTCTTCTACGGACACTCCGAATCCGTCAACGTCGAGTTCGAGAGCGAAATGACCCCGGATATGGCACGCGAGATTCTTGCCAGGGCCCCGGGCATCAAGCTGGTCGACGACCCATCGAAAAACCTCTACCCGCTCGCACTGGAAGCCGCGGGAAAAGACGACACATACGTCGGCCGCATCAGGCTCGACGACACCGTCAAATACGGTCTAAACATGTGGGTAGTTGCCGACAATATCAGGAAGGGCGCTGCATTGAACGCGGTACAGATAGCGGAGTCGCTGATCGCAAAGTATCTCTGAGATGTTCCAGGTTCCAGGTTCGAAAAGAATTTTCAACCTGGAACCTGGAAGCCAAAAAGGTTTTCCTATGCCCGAAAATGAAACCGCAGATACTCTGAATGATGTTCTCGTACTGGAAGTACCCTATTCCGATCTCTCCCGTTTCGACACGACAGGACGGATGAAGGAACTGGCGAAGCCGGGGGAACCTCGGAAACCGTCGATGAACCCGGTAAAGAGGTTCGTCATAAGCACGCTCGGCATTTTCTTTCTGATGGTCGGGTTCATCGGATTCGACAGCAGCCAGAACCTCCTCATCAGCATCAGCTGCATCTTCTTCGGCATCCTCATCATCTGGACCTTTATAGCATGGCCGGAGATGCAGAGAAGGAAGGCCGCCCCTCCGTTGAGCAATGGAAAGAACCCTGAGGTATCCATAACATTCAACAAAAATACCATCGTGCTGCGCTCACCGTATAATCAGCTAAAAAAGGACTGGTCCGAATTGGCGGAACATAAGAAAACAAAAAAAGGCTTCCATTTCACTTTCACCGACGGGATCGAAGCCTACCTCCCGCTCGACGCCTTCTATGAGGGTGAACTAAAAACCCTCACCACACTCCTGCAGAATAAGAAGATCATTTAGCTCCAAAAGCCGTAAATCGTGAAACGTAAAACGTGAGAACACCCTCTTCTTATCTTTGTGGTTTCGACCGCTCCAGTTCCGCGATCTCGTCCTCGATGTCTTTTATCGTGAGGCGCATGCGGGTGATGGAGGCAATCCTGTCACGGATAAACGGGTCTTCGGGCGATACCATCTTTTCGCAGGTGAACTGGTCGTACACGTATTCGCCGATCTCGGCGTTCACCTTCTGTATCGAGCGCTGCAGCTTCGCGACATCGAGGTATTTCCTTTTCCCGATCATCGCCTGGCGCTCCACATTGAACGCAATGTCCTGCGCCGTCTCCTTCAGCGTCTTCAAGCCTTCTTCTGTCCTCTTCTTTATATCGTCGATAAGCGCCATCTTTCCTCCGTGGAAATATCTGATCGTCAGTCGTAAGTCGTGAGGTGTTAAAACCGTATATAACTTTTTGGTCGTTACTACTTACGACTGACGATTTACGACTTACAATTAGTACAAGAACATCGGTTTCCCCAGCATGTCCCTCACTTTTGGCCGGTACGAGTCGGTGTCGTACAGTGCGGTGACATCGACCTGCTTTTTAGCGGTTATGACCATATCGAGCGGGACGGTCGTAAAGATCCCGTTATGCAGGGCGACCATGCGCCCCCTGTGGCCCATGGCGACCTGATCGAGCGCAAGGCTTCCGTACGAAACGGCGACCATCCGGTCAAGGGAGTCGGGCGCACCGGAGCGCATCATGTAGGCAAGCTGCTGATATATGACGTTTACACCGCTGCGTTCTTTTATCTCCTGCGAAAGGAGGTTCCCTACTCCGCCGAGTTTTTTGTGGCCGTACGCATCCTCGATGCCTGATTCCTTAACCGTTCCCCCGATCACGTGCGCTCCTTCGGAGATAGTCATAATGGCATAGTGAGAGGGGTTCTTTTCACGGTCCCCAACGAGATACCCGATAAGCTTGTCGATATCGAAGGGAACCTCAGATATGACTGCCCGGTCAACGTCGGCCAGGTACGCGGCGATAAGTGATGTCTCTCCCGAGTTCCGGCCAAAAAGCTCGACTACGCATATGCGTTCGTGGGAACCGGTCGTCGTCCGCAAGGCATTTATCGCATCGACGGAGCGTGTAACTGCGGTAGAGAAACCGATGCAGAAATCCGTGCCGAACACGTCATTGTCCATTGTCTTAGGAATGGCGACGATCTGTACCCCTTCCCTGTTAAGCCGGGTTGCGTAACTCAAGGTGTCATCGCCACCGATCGGGATGATCGCGTCTATTTCAAGGAATTCTAGGACCTTCAGTATGTGCCCGGTGCAATCCATCTTGTCGCCGGACACTACGGCTTTGTCGGAATCCACGACATAGTGCGGGACTTCAGAGATATTCACGTTTCCCGGATTTGTCCGGGAGGTATGCAGGATCGTCCCGCCCGTCCTGTCGATCGTTCGTACTTTCTCGACGTTCAGAGGGACTATATATTGCTGAATGGCCTCCGGATCGTCGATATTCACACGCAGAAGGCCCATCCATCCCCGGCGGACACCTATAATATCTATGTCATTGGCCTCTGCACGAACAACGACAGCCTTGATGGCCACATTAAGCCCCGGGACATCTCCGCCCCCCGTCAATATGGCCACCCTTTTCCTTCGTGCCATCTCTTGTAACCCCCTGTTCTTTCCGCAGATTCAACCTTATTTGTGTATAGCCTCTGCCACCCCGACTTGTCAAGGGCAAGTCGGGGTGAGTCTTTCTTCCGGAGACTTGGGACACGAGACTATCAATGACCTGAACTGCCAGTTCAGGTCATTGATATTGTTCAGTCTTTATGCTAGATTAGGGAGTTGGTTACAGTCTGATGAACGTCCGCGAACGATTGGAAGAACGCGAGGATAAGATATTCTCGCCGTACGCACAAAAAAGTGCTTTGACGCGCGGAAGAATGCGGTATGAGCCGGAATGTGACATCCGGCCCGCATTTCAGCATGACCGCGACCGGATCACGCACAGCAAATCGTTCAGGAGGCTCAAGTACAAGACCCAAGTATTCCTGTCACCGGGAGACCATTATCGGACACGCATGACGCATACCCTGGAGGTATCGCAGATCGCGCGGACGATCGGCAGGGCGCTATCGCTCAACGAGGACCTCGTGGAGGCGATCGCGCTCGGCCACGATCTCGGCCACACTCCGTTCGGTCATTCCGGCGAAGAGGTGCTCAATACCCTCTACCCGGACGGGTTCCGGCATTACGAACAGAGTCTCAGGGTCGTCGATATCCTCGAGAAAGATGGACAGGGACTGAACCTGACGCAGGAGGTCAGGGACGGCATCGTCAAGCATTCAAAGGGTAAAGGCGATATACTGATCAATGACGATCATGAAAAGCCCCTGACCAGGGAAGCGGAGGTTGTCCGGATAGCCGATATCATTGCATACATAAATCATGATATCGACGACGCCATCCGCGGCAGCGTGATATGTGAAAATGACATTCCGAGGCACTTAACCGACCATCTCGGCCATACGGTATCGGACCGTATAGACACGATGGTCCGCGGAGTTATCTCAAACACGCTGGAGAGCGGCACTATGCAGATCGGCTGCGGCGAGGAGTTGGAATCTTACATGGTCGAGATGCGCGGTTTCCTTTACGAACGCGTATATGAAAGCCCTGTGGTCCATTCCGCTTTCATCAAGTGCTCGAAGATAATCGAGGACCTCTACGATTTCTTCCTGAGGAACCCGGATGCCTTCCTGAAAGAGACGGGCCGTGACGACTTTTACGATAAGCCCGTCACGTGCGTACGGGACTTCATTGCCGGCATGACTGACCGGTATGCGTTCAGTCTTTTCGAAAAACTCTTCCTCCCGATGCCCTGGAGCATCCCGGTATAAGGAAGGCAAAATATAATGTATATGGCCATCAAGCACGATTGATCGGTACATTGCAAGGGAGTTCACAATGATGGACAAAGTTTACGATCCCCACAGCATCGAGCAAAAATGGTACGCCTACTGGCTGGAAAAGGGATATTTTACCGCGAAAAACGATACGTCGAAGGGATGTTTTTCCATGGTCATCCCTCCCCCGAATGTAACGGGGTCCCTTCATATGGGCCATGCCCTCAATAATACCCTACAGGACATCGTTACGCGCTATTTCCGCATGTGCGGGGCAAATTCGCTGTGGCTCCCCGGAACGGACCATGCCGGCATAGCGACCCAGAACGTCGTCGAGCGTGAACTTGCAAAGGAAGGGACCGACCGCGAAGCACTCGGCAGGGAGAAATTCATCGAACGCGTGTGGCAGTGGAAGAAACAGTCGGGAGGCACAATCATCGAGCAGTTGAAGAGGCTGGGAGCATCCTGTGACTGGTCGCGCGAACGGTTCACGATGGATGAAGGGTTAACCCGCGCCGTCCGCGAGGTGTTCGTAAGGCTCTACAAAGAAGGTCTTATCTACCGGGACAATTACATAATCAACTGGTGCCCGCGATGCAAGACCGCCTTGTCCGACCTCGAGGCGGAGCACGAGGAGACACCGGGGCATCTCTGGTACATACACTACCCCCTGGCATCGGACGAAGGATACCTTACGGTCGCAACGACCCGGCCGGAAACGATGCTGGGCGATACGGCCGTCGCCGTAAACCCGGAAGACCCGCGCTACGGCAAATATGTCGGGCAAAACGTGATACTTCCGATAGTCAACAAGGAGATCCCTGTCATCGGGGATTCATATGTCGATATCGAATTCGGCACCGGGGCGCTGAAGGTAACGCCGGCTCACGACCTCAACGACTTCGAGATAATGAAAAGGCACAACCTGGAACTGGTCACCGTCATAGACGAAGACGGCAACATGAACGAGAACGCGCTGCATTACCGGGGAATGGACCGTTTCGAGTGCCGCAGGAAGATCGTCGAGGAACTGGACGAAAAAGGGTATCTCGAAAAGATAGAACCTTACCCGGTGGGCGTCGGCAAATGCTACCGTTGCAAGACGGTCGTCGAGCCTTATCTCTCCCGGCAGTGGTTCCTCAGGATGAAGCCCCTCGCCGAACCGGCGATCGAAGCCGTACGCGAGCACAGAGTGCGCATCATCCCCGAGATGTGGGAAAAGGTGTATTTTGAATGGATGGAAAATATCAGGGATTGGTGCATCTCGCGCCAGATCTGGTGGGGGCACCGCATCCCTGTCTGGTACTGCACCGGGTGCAATGAAATGATCGTTGCGGTCGACGACCCGGCAGAATGCCCGAAATGCGGCGGGGGCTTATCCCAGGAATCCGACGTCCTCGACACGTGGTTCTCGTCCGGGCTCTGGCCGTTCAGCACCCTCGGCTGGCCCGACAAGACCCGCGATCTCGGGCAATTTTACCCCACATCACTTCTCATTACGGGATTCGATATCCTCTTTTTCTGGGTTGCACGGATGATCATGATGGGGCTCAAATTCATGGGCGACGTCCCGTTCAGGGACGTTTACATCCACGCCCTTGTCCGCGATGCCGAGGGCAAGAAAATGAGCAAATCGAAGGGGAACGTGATCGACCCCCTGATCATTATCGACGAATACGGAACGGACGCATTCCGTTTCACGTTGACAATGCTTGCAGCCCAAGGCCGCGATGTTCTCCTGTCCGAGGAACGCATCGAAGGGTGCCGTAATTTTATCAATAAGATCTGGAACGCCTCAAAGTTGTCCCTTGCATTTCTCGGGGATGAGAAACCTGCTCATTCCGGAAAAGGATCGGCCTTCCTTCCCGACAGATGGATACGGTCACGTGCCCAGCGCGTCATCAACGAGGTCCGCGAGAGCATCACATCATATCGCTTCAACGAGGCCGCAAATTCCCTGTACAGCTTCGTCTGGCATGAATACTGCGACTGGTACCTGGAATTGATAAAACCCAACCTTTATGGAAAGATAGACCGGTTCGACACCAAAGTGACCAAGGGTGCGCTCCATAATACGCTTCAGGATATTCTCAAGCTCCTGCACCCGATAACACCGTTCGTTACCGAAGAGATATACCAGAGAGTCCCCGGCAACGATGGTTCGAGCATTATGGTCTCCCCGTTTCCGGCCACGGATGAAACCGAGATCGATGCAGAAAGCGAAAAGATGATGGAAACCATCATGGGTATCATCGATGTGATCAGGAACATTCGCGGGGAAACGGGCATTGCCCCGAATATCCGCATTGAGGCGATGATCCGGGCGAACGGCAATGAAGCCTTTCTCAGGGACTACGAATACTACATAAGAGAACTCGGCAAGGTCGAACACCTGTCCTTTATCGACGGCTCGTCACCCGAGCACTGCGCTGTTGGCGTCTATAAGAATATCGAGGTCTTCGTGCCGCTTAAAGACCTCATCAATGTCGCAAAAGAATTGGGCAGGATCCAAAAAGAACTTGCAAAGATAGAAGAGGATAGCGAAAAAATAAAGAAAAAACTGGGAAATGAGGCGTTTCTCCAGAAAGCTCCGCCTGACGTAATTGCAAAGAACGAGGCTCAGTATGCCGAACTTGCTGTCAAGAAAGAAAAACTGATGGTCAGCAAAGGGGTCCTTGAAAACCTTTCGAGGTAATCGATGCCGTTAAATTTTTCCCTGATCGAAACATTCATCGCCGATCACCAGGAACACATGAAGGACAAGGCGATGCTGCGCCACGAGCGCTATCGCATACTTGGCGAACTGGGGAACGCATTGCAGACAGTGCTCAAGGATTACGAGGTGTTCGAATCTGAACTGCACAGCCTCGTGATAGACGTAGTCAACAATACAACCTCCTATGAAACACTGAACGAGTGCCATCAGCGGGCAGTGGCGGGCGTCGAGAACTTCTATCTCGAGGAGGACACGATAGTCGACGTCCATGACCTGTTCCGCATTATACGCGACAGAATTGCGATACGCGTGCTTGAACTCGTCGAAAATGAAATGGCGGATGAAGGACTGGGAAGGCCTCCCGTGGATTATGTCTGGGCAGGCCTCGGCAGCGAGGGCCGGGACGAACAGACCCTGGTCACAGACCAGGACAACATGCTGATCTACGACGAGACGGATGACTCTTTTGCTTCCGATGAGTTGAAAAGGCTTTATCCCGAAATAACGGGCGGCTCATCATCCAAAACCCTTCTCCATGTATACTTTGAGATGTTCGCACGAAAAGCATCGGAGAGGCTCAACGATGTCGGGTTCGATAAATGCAAGGGCGGTGTCATGCCGGTCAACGAGCGCTGGCGAGGTTCGAGGACCGATTGGAAGAAGAGGATCGAGGACCGTTTTAACCGCAGTACCGGCATCTTCGAACCGCTCGATGTTATCATCCTGACCGATGCCCGGGCGGTAAAGGGAAACAGGGAACTGCTCGATGATTTCATGAGCTATTTCTTCGCGATGCTGACAAATCACAAAAGCTTCATGAAAGAATTCATTCAATCGGCAGTCCTCATGCCAAGCGCCCTTACATTCTTCGGCGGGTTCAAGCTGGAGAAGGAAGGCGAACACAAGGATAAATTCAATATTAAAGTGCTCGGTTGGTCACCGCTCATATTATCGGTACGAATGCTTTCCCTTTCCAACGGCATATTTGAAAGAAACACCCTGAAGCGCATCTCGATACTCAGGGAACGCAACATCATAAAAAAGGACATGGAAAATGCCCTCACGGACGCCTATTTCACATTTGTTCGTTACAGGCTCATCAATCAGATGAACGCTCGTGATGAGGGCAACAAAAGCTCGAATTTCCTCCGACCCGACATGCTCGGCCCCGATGAACAGGACCGGTTAAGGCGGGCCATGAAATCCGTAGAATCCTTCCAGAAATTCATCCAGGAAACGCTGCTCTTCGGACAGCTTGTATAAGGGGGTTATGATGAAAGTAGTGGAGCTCATGAACAAGAACGTGGTAACCTGCCATCCATCGGAAAAATTGAATATCATTCTCAATAAGCTCGAACTATTTAAAATAGCGGGCATGCCTGTTGTCGATAAAGGCAGGCTTGTTGGCATAATTTCCCAGAGTGATATCCTGAAGGGTGTTAAGAATGGCACGATCGACGACCTGACCGTAGCCGATGTAATGACCGTAAACGTAGTGACAGTACCGCCGACAGAATCGGTAATAGTCGTTGCCAAATTGATGGTCGAAAACCACATCAACAGGATACCCATTGTCGATAACGATAAGGTGGTGGGAATAGTGACGAGAGGAGATATAATAAAAGCGGTGGCAGAGTGCGGGTGAGTAAGTAATGAGTAATATTTCTGGCGTCATTAGGGCGAAGAGGCTGTGTCGCAATATCGCAATCTCCCGTCCGTCATCCCGGGCAAGCCGGGATGACGGTTTGTGGGGCTCCGACGAATTTTGTATAAATGGCAGGTATATGGAACACGAGGTGGATATATGAAAATCACGAAAGAAACGGTCGAATACGTGGCACATCTGGCGAGGCTGGAGCTTAGTCCCGACGAGGTCGAGGCATATACGGGCCAGATCGACAAGGTCCTAGAGTACATGGAATCACTGAATAGCCTGAATACGGACAATGTCGAGCCCACGAACCATCCTGTCCCGGTTGCATGCGTCATGCGGGAGGATGCGGTAAAGCCATCGTTTACAGCGGAAGAATCCGTCGGCAATGCACCGCGCCGCGTAGACACATTTTTCAGGGTGCCACCGATAATGGAACAGGAATGAAATAGGGTTCTAGGTTCTAGGTTAAAAAAGATGGTCTTTGTAGTTAACCTGGAACGTAGAACCTAGAACCTCAGCACAAGGAGACCGAGTGGACAATCTGTTTGACCTGACCATAATTCAATTGCGGAAAATGTTGAAAAAAAAGGAGATCACGTCCGTCGAACTGACCGAATACTATCTCGGGCGCATAGACCGGTACGACGGTGAGATCAAGGCATTCCTGCGGCCCACGGAGGAGATAGCTCTCCAAATGGCGAGGGACGCCGACGAAAAGATAGCGCGTGGCGAAGAGGGGCCCCTTCTCGGCATACCTCTTGGCCTGAAAGACATTCTGTGCACGAAGGACATAGAGACCACGTGCGCATCGAACATATTGAAAGGCTTCGTGCCGCCGTACGATGCGACGGTAATCAGGAAATTGAAAGATGCAGGGTATGTGCACCTCGGCAGATTGAATATGGATGAATTCGCAATGGGGTCTTCTACAGAAAATTCTGCGTTTCAGACCACGAAAAACCCCTGGGATATCACGCGCATCCCCGGCGGGTCAAGCGGCGGTTCCGCTGCGGCGGTTGCCTCCGGACTTTGTGTCGCGTCACTGGGTTCGGATACGGGCGGCTCGATACGTCAGCCTGCCGGACTTTGCGGCGTCATCGGCATGAAGCCGACGTACGGTAGAGTGTCCCGCTATGGCCTTATTGCATTTGCATCATCGCTCGATCAGATCGGCCCTTTCTCGCGCAGCGTGAGCGATTGCGCTACGATGCTCAACGTTATCGCGGGATACGATCCTATGGACTCGACATCGATCCCCGAACCGGTACCCGACTACCATTCATTTCTCGGCAAAGACCTTAAAGACGTCAGGATCGGCATCCCAGGTGAGTATGCCATCAAGGGGATCGAGGACGATGTCAGGAAGAACTACGAAGAAAACCTTCAGGTATTCAAGGATCAGGGGGCAACGCTTGTTGACATCTCGTTACCGCATACCGGGTATGCTGTAGCTACGTATTATATTATTTGTACGGCTGAAGCGTCTTCAAACCTGGCACGATATGACGGCGTGAAATACGGTCTGCGCGAAGATGGAAAAGACATTATCGAAATGTATAAAAATACGCGTAACAAAGGTTTCGGCCAGGAGGTAAAACGCAGGATAATCCTCGGGACATATGTCCTTTCTTCCGGTTATTACGACGCATATTACCGCAAGGCCGGAAAGGTGCGCACCCTTATCAGGCAGGATTTTGATGCGGCGTTCGCATCATGCGACCTTATCGTCACGCCTCTGTCCCCGACCACCGCGTTCAAGGCCGGCGAACGCATTGAAGACCCCCTGACGATGTACCTGTCGGACATCTTTACCATACCAGTAAATCTCGCAGGACTGCCCGCGGTGTCCATCCCTGGAGGCTTCGATACGAACGGGCTCCCGATAGGCCTGCATATAATCGGCAAGGCACTCGATGAAGGCCCGATTCTCCAGGCAGCCCATGTGTTTGAATCTGTCAAGAAAGTGAGGACCATCCCGGAGCGACTGACGAGATGGGTAGTTCCAGATTCTAGGCTGAAAAAACCTACACAGCAGCATTTAAACCTAGAACCTGGAACATAGAACCAGTAAGAGCCATGAACATCATACGTGCAAAAGCCTTGATGATCGCTTTGAAAAATATGGGCGTCGAACAGTATATCGGCGCACAGAAGGACGGGCCCACCCTCGAGGGCCTTAAAAGAGTGGTCATGGCCTGTATGCGGTGCCCCCTCGCCCAAACACGAAAGACGGTCGTCTTTGGCGAAGGCAACGCGAACGCTGACATCGTTTTCATCGGTGAAGCGCCGGGCGAAGAAGAAGATAACCAGGGCCGTCCGTTCGTCGGCAGGGCAGGCAAACTGCTCGATCAGCTTATCGAACGAATTGGCGTAAAGAGAAACGACGTTTTTATCTGCAATGTCCTCAAGTGCCGTCCCCCGGGAAACCGCGATCCTGAACCGGATGAAATAGCGTGTTGCAAAGACTATCTTCTTGCGCAACTCGCTATTATACGACCGAGGGCCATATGCACCCTTGGCCGCCACGCTTATAACACCCTTCTCGGGGTGGACGCAGCGATCACACGGATCAGGGGAAAGATGACGACATTTCAGGGAATTCCGCTTCTCCCCACATACCATCCCTCATATCTTCTGCGCAGTCAGGGGAAAATAAAAGAAGCCCGGGAAGATATGGAAACCTTGAGGCAATTCGTGAAATGATAAGTGAATGGTTAACAGTGAGGAGTAACCGATGCACTGGAATTATCAACGGAGAACGTAGAACGAACAACGCAGGACCCGCTCGAAGGAGTCGATGACACGATGAAATATATACTTGGCCCGATGAAGGTGCCGTTCTTGATACTCACGCCGATGTGTATACTTGTTGGCATAGCGACAGCCATGTGGTCGGGCGTCCATGTCAGCGTTGCACCTATCGTGCTGATAGTCGTCGGTGCGGTGTGCTCGCACATCAGCGTGAATGCGCTGAATGAATATCACGACTTTAAGAGCGGCCTTGATTCGAGAACAGAAAGGACGCCTTTCAGCGGCGGAAGCGGGACGCTCCAGGAACGTCCCGACAAGGCCCCGGCCGCCCTGGCAACCGGTATCATATCACTCTTGCTTTGCTTTTCGATCGGGATGTATTTCGTATTCACGGTCGGCGCACTGCTTTTGCCGCTCGGTCTTCTTGGGGTCGCCCTCATTGTCTTTTATACCCGATGGATCACGAAGAGACCGATTATCTGCCTTGTGGCACCGGGGCTCGCATTCGGCCCCCTCATGGTACTGGGGACACACTTCGTCCTGACGGGTTCATATTCGTGGACAGCCTTTCTTGCCTCCTTGGTACCAGGCTTCCTCGTCAGTGCTCTTCTTCTTCTCAACCAGTTCCCGGATATGGATGCCGATAAGACGGTCGGACGGAGGCACCTGGTCATCCTTCTCGGAAGGAAGAATGTGGCGCGCATCTATATCTTTTTCCTCACAGCTTCATACGTGCCTATCATTCTCGGTTATGCACTGGGAGTCTTCCCCGTTCATGTTTTCATCGCCCTCGCGACAATTGTCCTTGCAGTTCACACATCACGGGGAGTGCTGCGATATTCGGATGAAATGAAAAACCTAGTCCCCTACCTGGGGAAGAACGTAATCATAGATCTGGCGACACCTGCACTGCTCGCGATCGGTCTTATGATCGCATCGTCATAAAAAGCGTCTCTCTATTCCGTCATTTAGGCCTTAAGACCCGGAATCCCTCCCATGAACGTCATTCCGGGCTTGGAGACTGTGTCGCAATCTCCTAATGCCGTCATTCCACCCCCCCCGTGGCGGAATCCAAGGTTTTTCTTTTC
>DHQV01000093.1 GCA_002408185.1 Deltaproteobacteria bacterium UBA5329 | reverse complement strand
TCATCCCTGCCTTCCCTCCCGATAGAGCCGCCGTGCCGGCCGTGACCTCCGTTTCAGATCGTCCAGTTCTTCAAGGGTGAGGGTATTGTTGTTCACCTCGTGAATATGATGCGGTGTGAAGTTCCACAGGCTCTGGTGGGGTCGTTGCATGTTGTAATGATCGATATGTTTACCGGTCTCGTACCGGGCGGATATCTCGTCGGGATAGCTCACCGACAACGTGGATCTCCTCCTGCTTGACGGTACCGAAGGACCTTATCGTCAGTGCATTGCCGGCAGGGCGTCTCACCCCGTGCACGGGAGAGACCCGCCCCCATGAGGGAAAAGAACTCCTTCGTTACCCGGGACGTATTGGGAGATCCCCGGCCGGTCCTTAATTCCGGCAATACATTGTCCTTGTATATCGCTGTGTGCACCCTTGGGTTGCGCTATCGGGTGGTGTTCCGGCAATACATTGTCCTTGTATATCCCCTGACCCTTCAAGTCCGATAACATAAACATGCTTCACACGGGATGTGTTTATCGAGGGATAGATGTCAAAAGATACGATGTAGCGGGAAGAAGAAACCGATAATGACGATGAGGTACCTGCGTATATGGCCCATGATGAGCTTTGTCCGGTCGCACCCCCGCATGAGATTCTTCTGCCATACGCTGTACCGGGGCTCCTTCAAGGGGGCGAGGGCCGTCTCTATCAAGGCTCGGCCTTGTCCAGGGACTTAAGAACTGAACGACAGGCAGGGCCCCTTTATCCGGAGGGTTCCCTGTATCTGCCGCTGGCGCATCAGGGTGTGCTCCTCTTTCACGTCTTCAATGGCCTTTTTCTCATCCGGCGTGAGCATGGTCACCGCCGGGGATCTCACGTTCTTCTGATCATGCGGTTTGAGCCAGGAATGGCAGGTCGAGCGCTTTATACTGATCTGCCCTCAGGAACGATCAGCCATTTACACCATTTTCCGACGAAGAACTTGATAACCTTAATGCACTCGCCGGCTCACTTGATGAATCGGACGACAATGACCGCATTATCAAGGCGGAAATAATGAGAGAATCGGGCAGGTACGAGGAGACTATAGCATTACTGTCGGCACAGTTCCCTGAATCTCTAGTGTCCCGTCCCCAACTCTTCTGTACACTTTGCCACTTTCGCCAGTATGGTATCTGCGTACTTCATCCAGATAAATATCCTCGGGTTCTCGTTATGCTTTTCCACGAAGTCCATCACAGCATCTACAAGAGCCTGAACACTCGCGAAGACACCACGTCTGATCTTCTTCGTGGTGATCTCGCTGAAGAACCTCTCCACCATGTCGAGCCATGACGCCGAGGTAGGCGTGAAGTGCATATGGAAACGAGGGTGCCTGGCGAGCCATTCATTGACTCGTTTTGTTTTGTGGGAACCGTAATTGTCAACGATGAGGTGCAGGTCCATACCGGGCCGGGTCTCTGTGTCGATCTGTCTTAAAAACTTCAGGAACTCGCCCTGGCGGTGTTTGGGCATGAAGGTGCCGATGACGGTCCCGTCAAGGACGTTGAGGGCGGCAAAGAGGGTCGTCGTGCCGCGCCTCTTGTAATCATAGGCCATGGTGCCGCAACGGCCTTTTTTCAACGGTAGCCCCGGTTGGGTGCGGTCCAATGCCTGTATCCGGCTTTTCTCATCGACGGACAGTACCAGGGCCTTCTCCGACGGGTTCACGTAGAGTCCGACAACATCACGCACCTTCTCGACGAACAGGGGATCGTTGCTTATTTTGAATGATTCTACGTGGTGGGGTTGTATGTTGTATCTCTTCCATATCCGCTGCACCGCCATGCGTGAGATACCACGAGACGCAGCCATTGTCCGCACACTCCAGCGGGTGGCGCTGTCAGGCAGCGTATGCAGTGTCGCCTCTACGACCTCCTTCTCCTTTTCGCTCGTTATGACGGGGATACGTCCGGGACGGGGAGCGTCCTTCAGCAATGCAGGCATCCCTCCTTTTTCGAATCTCTCGCCCAGAGGTACACCGTCGTCCGGGAGATCCCCATCTCATCGGCAATATGTTTTTTAAGCATCCCTTCGAGTACCCTCACGGCTGTCTTCGCCCTCAGGACTATTTTCTGTGGCGTGTTACGCCCTTTGATCAGCTTCTCCAGCCTGTCCCGTATCTCCATTTGATTCTCTCTCGCGGTCTTCATGAGAGAATATGCCATAATAAAGAATTATGTGCAGCTATTATTGGGACATAACACTAGTTTATGCCACGACCGTGATAAGAAACCTTGCCATGCAAAAAATTTCCTGTGTTAAAGAAATAATTTTCGATGATTGACCACTCCGAAAGGCGTAATAAGCCGAACTTTAGCGAAAGCCTCCCAGCACTACACCTTTTTTAAAAGCTAGTTAAAGCCACACAAAGCAACAACAAGGACACTGGATCCCGGCAAGCCGGGATGACGATTGGTGGTGCATTTGGATCCTGCGAACCGGGAGGTGCATGGTGGATTCCGCCTCGGTGCCGGGATGATGGTGTGTGGTGGATTCTGGCGTTGTGTGTGCGTCCGGGCAGGAAGAAAATAATTGTGGCACGGGCTCCAAACCCATGCTGACGGCGAGGGGTTTAACTATGTTCTGCCATACCGGTCCTCAAATCTCACAATATCATCCTCCCCCAAATAACTCCCCGTCTGCACCTCGATGATCTCCAAAGGATCTTGGCCCGGATTCTCCACACGGTGCTTTTCACCGGCCGGGATAAAAGCAGACTGGCCCTCCGTCAGGACCATTATCTTTTCCCCCACGGTGACCCTGGCTGTGCCGCGGACAACGACCCAGTGTTCGGAGCGGTGGCGGTGTGATTGAAGGCTGAGGATCGCGCCGGGGTTGACAACGATCCTTTTTACCTGGAAGTGCTCTCCCCGTTCCAGGGAATCGAACCATCCCCAGGGACGATATACTTTTCTGTGTCCAATGCCTTCCCTGCGTCCTTTCGCCTTGAGGGACGCGACGATCTTCTTGACGTCCTGCGCCTTGTCCATTCTGGCGACGAGGACGGCATCGGGGGTTTCCACCACGGCAAGGCCATCGATGCCGACGCAGGAAACCTGGCGGGATGTGGCCAGAACCAGGGATTGCCGTGTATCTTCCACGAGGACGTCCCCGGAGGTAATGTTGTCGTTTTCATCCTTCCTGCCGACGTTCCATACAGAGTACCAGGAACCAACGTCGGACCAGCCGGCATCGAGAGGTACGACGATCCCGCGAATTGGTGTACCGGACAGGCCGGTGAGCTTTTCCATGACTGCGTAGTCGATGGAATTGGCGGGACAGGCGTGGAAGGTTTCCTTGTCCAGTGTTTGGAAATCAAGGCCTTCGGATCCGCGTTCGAGGGCGGTAATGCAGGCTTCGAGCATGACGGGCTGGAGCAGTTCCATCGCTTTGAGCCAAGTGCCGGACCTAAGCAGAAACATTCCGCTGTTCCAGTAGTAGTCACCGGCGGCGATATAGGTCTGCGCAGTTGCGCGGTCGGGCTTCTCGACAAAACGGGTGACCGGGAAGACGTGGTCGGCGATGGGGTCGTGCCGATCGGCCTCAATGTAGCCATAGCCGGTTTCCGGGCGGTCGGGGACGATGCCGAAGGTGACGATGGCGCCCGCGAGGGCCGGTCCGATGCCCAGGTTCACGGAGTGATGGAGGGCCATGCGGTCTTCCACGACATGGTCCGAAGGCATGACGAGGAGCAGGGGGTCCTGTCCGTTCCTTGCTGCATAAAGCGCGGCGACGGTCAGTGCCGGGGCAGTGTTGCGGCCGCAGGGCTCGAGAATGATGGGCGGGCCCTCAAGGGCCATGCTCTTTAGCTGCCCGGCAACCAAGAATCGATGGTCTTCGTTGCAGACGATCATAGGGGCAGATGCAAGCTCCACATTGTCATCGACAAAACCTGCCATGCGACGGACCGTTTCCAGAAGCATCGTTTCGGGCCCGACCAGAGGTAAAAGTTGTTTGGGGTACTCATCGCGGGACAGGGGCCAGAGCCTCTCTCCCGCTCCGCCGCATAGGATGATAGGGATAAGGGATCGTTTATCAGTCGGTAGGGATTTCATTCAAGCACGATGACCTTCTTCGCCTTTAGTGTACCATTCTATTGTCTTTACCAATCCTTCCCTGAAAGAGGTCCGGGCCGTAAAGTCAAATTCCATTCTTGCCTTCGTGGTATCCAGCATTCTTCTTGGCTGACCGTCCGGTTTGGAGCGATCCCACGTCACTTCACCATCAAATCTCATCAGGTTGACGATGAGGGTGACGAGGTCTTTGATGGAGATCTCGAACCCGGCGCCGATATTGACCGGGTCGCTCTTATCGTAGCTTTTCGTGGCCGCGACGATGGCTTCGGCCGCATCTTCCACGTAGAAGAACTCGCGGGTGGCGGAACCGGTGCCCCAAATCTCGACAACGGACCGTGAGGAGTGAGACAACGAATGAGAGATGCCGTAATGTTCCAGTACTTTTAGGATGTCGGTTTTTGATGAGGCTTGGGTGATTGCCATCAGGGAGTTGTCAATTATGACTTCGGCATCTTTGTTCCACTCAAAGTCCGCCGCTATTGCGTCAAAATCTCCGCGGGCCAGGAGATTGGCGAGGTGGAATTTTCTGATGAGTGCCGGGATGACGTGGGACGACCTGAAGCTGAAATTGTCCCCCGGGCCGTAAAGGTTGACTGGAAGGAGAAAAATGGAATTAAAGCCGTACTGCTGCCTATAGGCCTGAGACTGGACGAGCATCATCTTCTTGGCAAGGCCGTATGGTGCGTTGGTCTCTTCGGGATAACCGTTCCATATATCGTCTTCCCGGAAGGGAACGGGGGTAAACTTGGGATAGGCGCAAATGGTCCCGAGGGCAACAAACTTCTCGATGCTGTGGGCATACCCCTCATGTACGAGCTGGATGCCCATCATGGCGTTCTCATAGAAGAGGGAAGCCGGGTTTTCCTGGTTGAACCCGATGCCGCCGACCTTTGCGGCGAGGTGGATGACGATATCGGGGTTCAAGTCTTCGTACATGCGCTTTACGTCCGCAAGGCTGACAAGGTCGTACTCGGGAAGGTCAGCGACCATGACATTCCGACAGCCGCTCGAGAGGAGCGTGCGGATGAGGTGTTGGCCCAGAAACCCTTTCCCGCCGGTAACGGTAATGGCTTTACCCTGAAGCTTGTCCAAGTCGATCAGGCCCCCTCCCTTATCCTTTCGTAGAGGGCATACTTATGATCGGTGTAACAGAAACCCTTCGCACGGCATGCCTCGATACCTTCGCAGGGCGCTTCGATGCCGGCCATCCGGAGATCGTAGTCGACCATTATCCTGGTAAGTTCCGGGAACGTGATCCTCGGCTCCCAGTTCAACTGCATCCTGGCCTTCGAGATGTCCGCCTGAAGATGGGTCACCTCCGTAGGCCTGAAATACCTCGGGTCTATCTCGATGACAACATCCCCCGGTTTCAGATGCGTATCGATGCCTGTCCTGAGAGACGAGATGACACCCGTCTCTGACTCGCCCTCTCCACGCCATTCGAGGTCTATCCCGGCGTATCCGAAGGCCACCTCGATCATCTCCCTGACGGAATGGCTTTCGCCTGTCCCGACAACGTAGTCATCCGGTTCGTCCCGCTGGAGCATAAGCCACATCATCTCTACATATTCCGGGGCAAACCCCCAGTCTCTCCTGGAATCGATATTGCCAAGGAAGAGCTTCTTCTGGTTGCCCGCCAAAATATTTGCTAGCGCCCGCGTGACCTTTCTCGTCACGAAGGTCTCTCCCCGGCGCGGTGATTCGTGATTGAAAAGAATACCGTTGCAGGCGAAGACGTCATACCCTTCCCTGTAATTCACCGTCATCCAGTAGGCATAAATCTTTGCTGCAGCGTAGGGGCTTCTCGGATAAAAAGGAGTTTCCTCATTCTGAGGCGGGGGGCTCGCGCCAAACAATTCCGACGATGAGGCCTGGTAATATTTCGTTTTTATGCCGCTGCGCCGTATGGCCTCCAAGATACGTGTCGAACCAAGGCCAGTTATGTCGCCTGTAAATTCAGGGGTGTCAAAACTGACCCTCACGTGGCTCTGGGCCCCCAAATGATAAATTTCATCGGGTTTGACATTATATATGAGTTCGATGAGTTGGCCCGCGTCCGAAAGGTCACCGTAATGAAGGAACACGCGGGCATCTTCTAAATGCGGATCGGTGTAGATATGATCGATCCTGCCCGTGTTAAAAGTGCTCGCCCGCCTTATCAGGCCGTGCACTTCATACCCTTTGGAGAGAAGGAATTCTGCGAGATAAGACCCGTCCTGCCCCGTGATCCCTGTGATGAACGCTCTCATTTTATTCTCTCACCTCACCTTTGATATATAATTTGGCCCTTCTTTTGTGATCTTTTCAACAAGGCTCGATGTTAGATCCCTGCCTATATGATGAACTATCGTGTCATCCCCAGTCAAGAGGTTATGTCGTAATCCCTTGCATATCGACATAACGGACATAAAGTGGGTGGTTTTAGCCTTTCCCGGTAAGTCTTATATTAGATGTCGCATATCGTTCAAGGCAAAAAATTGAAACACCCGGATTTGATCGTCATCGGATCTTGGCCCCGGAGATCGGTATCAGGTCATCAACGAGCCCGAGGTGCGTAATTATGAGCCTGCGGGTGTATTCGCTGTAGCTCAGGTCGTGCTCCCTGCAGTAAGATTGAAGCTCTTTCAATTCCCTTTCAGAGATGCGGACGTTTAACGACTTCGAGAGCTTTCCTACTGTTTTTCGTCCCACGATGAGAGGCTCCTGATCGTTAGTACTTTGGGTTTTTTCGATTTCAAGGATACGCTACCGTCATCGAAGCCCTGGCTGCGCTTTCAGCTAAAGGTGAGGGTTTAGAGACAAGTATGCGCCAATGTAAATGCCCGGCGACAAAATGAATGGCCGATCTGAAGAGAAGACCGGACATTAAAATTTGTAAATCGAATTATTTGACGATTGTTGTAACTGGCATCCACATGCCGGGATTATCTTAGCAGAAATTTTGCATTACAATGCAGTCACTTTTTTGAGCCATGATGGATTCAGCACACACCGTAGTTG
>DHQV01000106.1 GCA_002408185.1 Deltaproteobacteria bacterium UBA5329 | reverse complement strand
AGCCTCAAGGGGACATTCCCAAGAAAACAAGATGTTGACTAATACCCCTTTCTCGTTTCCCCGTTAACCGCTAATGCGTGGGAGATTAAACGGTGATTTCTGGAATTCAAAGTTTCATGTTTTCTTGGGAAGATACCTATCTTCCTTATAACCCTGGCGCACCCTTTGAACTTTCCATCTTAAAAGCATACGGTTTTATGCAAATTTCTCTCAAAGAAAATCCTTGCTGACACACAGTTGTCACAGCTATCCGTTAAACTGACGTATCAAGACATAATTGGCGACATCATGCCGGGAAATAGAGCGTGCCGGATCGCTGACGCTTTCTAATTCTGAAATCGGCCAAAATGGTCTGGTTGTGGTCTGACGATAGTTATTTCATTCAAGGGGAACGATATGAAAATACGATATACCTTCTCTTCTTCAGTGGCATTTCTCGGTCTTTCAATCATGCTCATGACTGGTTGCGCGACTGTCCGGACTCCCGAGGTCCAGCCTGTTCCGGGTGGAAAAGTGCAGATGAGCAAGACTGTGGCAGCCGAACAGCCGGGCAAAAAGTACCTGAAACGAAAGGTCGCCGTGGCACGCTTTTCAAACGAGACCGTTTACGGGCAGGGGTTCTGGGTCGATGAGAACAAGGACCGCATCGGAAAGCAGGCCTCGGATATCCTTTCCGCGAAGTTATCGGCAACCGACAGGTTCATCCTTCTGGAACGGACCGATATTGACAAAATCAAGCGTGAGTTGAAACTGGGTAATCTTGCCAACCTCAACATCCCGGCCGACTACCTGATAATCGGGTCCGTCTCCGAGTTTGGCAGGAAGAACGTGAGCGACGTGGGCGTGTTCAGTCGCGTCATGAAACAGCAGGCGAGGGCTGAGGTCAACATACGCCTCGTCGATATCAGGACGGGGCAGATCATATATTCCGAGGAGGGTGAAGGAGAAGCGTTCTCGGAGGCGGGGACGGTGATGGGGGTGGGCGACCGCGCGGGGTACGACTCCACCCTTAACGACAAGGCGATAGGCGCCGCCATTTCGAAGCTTGTCAGCAACGTCATCGAGAACCTCCTGCACAATCCCTGGAGGTCGTACCTCCTTGCCTATGAAAACGGGTCCTACATCATAGCCGGCGGCATATCCCAGGGGATACGCGTGAACGACAGGTTCAACGTGTACAGGCGGGGCAAAACGGTCCGCAACCCCCAGACCGGCATGATGGTCGAACTCCCCGGGCAAGTCGTGGGGATCCTTTCGGTCGTGTCGCTCATGGGTAACGACCCGACGAGCGAGATTAGCCTCTGTAATGTCGCATCGGGCACAATACCGCGGACCGAACTCGATCAATATTACATTCAGGAACCGTGAGGGTAAGTATGAAAATATTCTGCGTTGTATTGTTCTGTGTGTTTGTCCTGTTCTCTTGCGGGTATCGTGCGGGCGTGGTCCAAAAAACGGGCGTAGGGTACCTGCAGTTCTCCGGAGTCTGGGATGCCAACGAGATAACCGTCCAGGTTGACGACAGGCAACCCTTCAGACTGAGGACGTTCGATGCGGCCACGCTTTTCGAGACCACGCCGGGAAAACATTCGCTGAAGGTCTTTCGGAACGAGAAGATCGTGGTAGACAGGGTCGTTTTCCTGGAGGGTCAGGCCACATTCGAGGTGAAAGTACCATGAAGAGATCACTTGTTTTATTTTTCGTATCCATCTTTGCCCTGCTCGCAGGCTGCGCGAGCCAGAACAGGCCCCGGTATGTCTGGAAAGATTATTCTTCATCCCTGTACTACATAAAGAAGACGCCTACGGAGGAAAGCCTCAAGTACCACAAGAACCTCCTTCTTGCGATGATTGAAGAATCAAAAAGCAGCAACGTGCGTGTCCCGCCCGGCGTGTATTGTGAATACGGCTACATCCTTCTCAAGGAAGGTAAAAAGCAAGAGGCGTTCGGGTATTTTGACCTTGAGGAGCAGACATACCCCGAATCAAAGGTGTTTATCCAGAACCTCAAGGCATACGCGTCTGCGCCGTCCAAGAAGGATAGCGCTCCGGGTGATAACAACGATGTGAAGGACATTAAAGACGGTAAGGCAGAAGTTTCCGCTGCTGCGGAGGGCAAATAGGAGGATGTATGAAAAAGGCAACCCTGTATGTGATTGCGTTGGTCACTATGGTTATATTGCTCGGTGCCTGTGTCCCCACGACGGTCGCCAAGAAGGATGCCTTCCCCCTGATGTACAGCGAGAGGCCCCTGTCGATACTGGTCCTGCCCGCTATCAACATGACGACGGCTGCCGATGCCAAAGAGTATTACCTGACAACGGTCGCAGAGCCGATCTCTTATGCGGGCTACTACGTGCTCCCCATAGAGGTTACGACCGACATCCTGAAATCGGTGGGACTTCCCGATACCGAACTCGTGGGTGACGATCACCTGCGGAAATTCAAGGAGTTCTTCGGGGTGGACGCAGTTCTTTTTGTAAGGATCATAACGTGGAATACGCATTACAGCGTTCTGGCCGGCAATGTCAGCGTCGGCATTGAGTGCGCGTTGAAATCCACTACGACCAGCGGGACTTTGTGGAACTACAAGGGCACCGTCGTGGTGGACACGACCTCTTCAAGCGGGACGGGAATTGGCGGGCTAATCGCCAACCTGATAGCCACGGCGATAGCAACGGCTTCTGCTGACTACGTGCCGATCGCACGCCGCGTCAATTACATGGTCCTTGGGACAATGCCATATGGAAGGTACCATCCGGCCTTCAATGCCGACAGGGAAGTTCAGATCATTCAAGGGGACATGCACGGCCACAAATGAGTTAGGCAAAGTGCCAATCGTTTCGAGGGAAGAGGAGGTTTCGATATGAAACGTCTGGTTTTGGTTGTCTGTTGCGCAGTGCTGGTTGTCGGGTCGCACATAGCTTTTGCAGGTGATCATATCCGGTCTGACGGCATGGGGGGTTATTACACAAACAAAGGCCATTACCGTTCCGACGGTATGGGTGGATATTACACCCCTGGCGGAGATCACCAGCGTTCGGATGGAATGGGAGGTTACTATAGTGACCGAGGTCATATTCGCTCTGACGGAATGGGCGGCTATTATGCGCCGGAAGGGCATTACAGGAATAACGGAATGGGTGGTCTGTATACACCCGGAGGCGGGCACCAGCGTTCTGACGGAATGGGAGGTTGGTACAAATAAATAGTATAGGTAGCACATTCGAGATGGATCCCGCTCAAATCCTTTTCTCTTGGGTATACCCCAGGGTGGTAAGTATGTCCATGCCCATCTACTTCGTACATATACGCTACCATTAACATCCGGTGTAAAACTATACAAGAAAATACAAAAAAGAACGGGTGGTAGCTATCATGGGCGATAAACCCTATAGTCTCCTAGATCCAAAGGATATGCCTCATTTTCCGAGAATAGATACCCCTCGGGATTTCTACGTGGTACTCGTTAGGCCTGCACCATTGGCAGGTATGCCGTATCCTTCAGATCGAACACCTTGGGAAACATTTTACGATTCAGGTTCCCGACGCGTTGTTTGTTTGGCTGACGCTAATCCCGTTTATAAACCATACTCGCTTACCGTCCTTTATTCCTAGAACTCGAGGACCTTTATCATGGTGGTTCACCCAAGGATCCTCAGCGAGAAGCGAGGCTCATTTTTAGGTTGCCATTACCACTCATTCGGGCTGCAACAACATTGGTTATCGAAAGCATATCGGGAGGGAAAGGGACAATCATATACTGTGCAGGAGGACCTGACGAACAGGGATTGGCCTGTTCCATGGTGTTGTTATGCCTCCCTTTTCTCCGCACAAAGTTTAGCATATTTGTCCAATATCATAAAAAAACAGGTCAATGGTCCTCGGCAGGACCCTATGACAGCGATGATTTCGATAACAAATGTCTGATGTCGACATTACGGACGAGATGCTCTTCAGGTCATACAGGGACGCCCGGAGTAAAATCGAGAGATAATCCGTGATTGGGCAAAGATGTTTGAGGTTATGCTTTATCGAGGGAGTATCACTATCCTTTCCTCCCTCTGATTATCCGAGTTCGGCGCGTATCCCTCTTACTATGTTGATATTCTCTTCGTTCAGGCGCTCGGCCTTGAAGTATTCATTATTATCGGTAGTGCACAGCCTGGTTACCAGGGGCCTCTTCAGTGTCGATTTCTCGGGCAGGTACGACAACCGAACCATCTTTCCAGGTTCGATTTCCACGATTGTGACAAAAGCGTTTTCGTTCAGCCGGCAGAGTCTCGCCAGGTTTCTCAGTGCGGGTGCCATACTGGTCCTGAACATCCTTTCTTGTTCGTTCATCCCTGTCTCCCTGATCCTTTTATTCCCAGCAGGTCCTTTATCCCCTGCTGAATACTCTCACGCTCAGATATCGCCGTTTCCCGAATGATGCGATTTATCTCGGTCTCAAGGATATCGGCGAGGCGTTCCCAACCGCTTTCAGCGACATCCTTTACCGGAATCCGCAAAATAAAGTCATTCTCTAAAACTAAGACGAGGATAGGATCATCTTTGTTCTTGCCAAGTATCTTAAAAGACATAACGCGCTTCCTCCTTTTGTATCTTTTGGTCCAACATTCGTGCCATTCGTTTACATTTTGTCTACAACCTCTTGTTCGATACATGGAGCTTGGAAGGCAGTGAGGTTTTCCTTCCAAGCAAATGGGCCGCACTGCTGTCCTTCCTAACGGATAAGACGACCGCAACCCGTCTTTGTCTATGCAAGCCTGAGGCCAACAGGAAATGGCACCATTCAAGATGGCGGACGTAAACGGCGTACTGACGAAGCTCCTCGATATATCCGCCAATCTTTGTTCAGAAAAGGGCATACCGAAACGTGTCAATGAAAATGAGACA
>DHQV01000036.1:12713-15160 GCA_002408185.1 Deltaproteobacteria bacterium UBA5329 | reverse complement strand
CCGTGAGGGCGGGGTTGTTTACATGACCATAGCTGATCGTACAGACCTGCATTGGTCAAGATTGACAATGCTTTACAAAGGATGATACTTTTTCAGCAAAGGAAAATATGAAGATAGCTGTTTCAGGAAAAGGCGGCGCAGGAAAAACAACGCTTGCAGGCGTGATGGCTCGGGTCCTCGCTGGCCGCGGTAAGAAAATAATAGCCATCGATGCGGATCCGGATTCCAATCTTGCCAGTGCGATCGGCATCGACGAACAAAGTGTGGCCGGAGTCAAGCCGCTGGCGTCGATGGAAGAGTTCATAGCCGAAAGAACCGGGGCCAGGAAGGGGGAGTATGGTTCCTTCTTCAAGCTGAACCCGCGCGTTGACGATATACCCGAGAGGTTCTCGCTGACAAAAGACAGGGTTCGCCTCATTATTCTGGGAAGCATCCCACAGGGCGGTGGCGGTTGCTTTTGCGCGGAAAATGCCCTTTTGAGAAGTCTTTTGTCCCATGTGATAATAGAACGCGATGAATATGTCATTGTCGATCTCGAGGCGGGGCTCGAACATCTCGGAAGGGGCACCACGGAATATATCGATGCCCTTATAGTTATTGTCGAGCCGGGCAAGAGGAGCTTTCAGACGGCCCGGCAGGTAAAGAAGCTCGCAGATGATATCGGGATAAAAAAAGTCTACATCGTGGGAAACAAAATAAATGACCAGCAAGACAAGGATTTCATCCGGGATAATCTCAAAGACCTCCCTATCCTCGGCTACATGTCCCAGAACGAGAAAATAGCCGAAGCAGACAGGAAAGGGGTCTCACCGTACGATATCGACCAGACGGTCAGGGCAGAGATAACGGAAATTATCGACACCCTTGAGGGCTTCGGCCGATGAGAAGGGCCATTGTATCCGTATGGCTCGTCGCCTCGACGGTCACCCTGTCTTTCTTCGCGCTCTTCATAGCCCTTTTCGGCGAACGCCAGGAGACCATCCACCGCATTGCCCGCCTGTGGGCGCGCATGTATCTCGCCGTGGCGGGGATAAAGGTCAGGACCGGGGGCTTAAAAAGCATCACTTCACCACCCTATGTCTTCATGTGCAATCACCAGAGTGCCCTGGATATCTATGCGCTCCTTGCCGGGTTGCCTGTTTCTTTCAAGTGGATCGCCAAAAGGCAGCTTTTTGCCATCCCGGTCTTCGGTTGGGCGATCAAAAAAGCCGGGTACATCAGTATTGACCGTGAAAATGCGCGTGAAGCGCTCAAAGCCATTGAAGAGGCCTCAAAGAGGATACGCGAAGGGGCTAATATTATCATTTTCCCCGAAGGGACGCGCAGTGCCGACGGCAAGCTCCTGCCGTTCAAAAAGGGAGGTTTTACCCTGGCACTGAGGGCCATGGTCCCGGTCGTCCCCATCGGTATTTACGGTTCGAGCGCACTGCAGCCAAAAGGCAGTTCTATTCCCGGGAAAAAAGGGGTAATATACATTGAACTCGGTGAGCCCATCGTCCTTGAGGGAATGGACAGGTCTCAGAAAACGCGCGTGATGGATGATGTCAGGGTGGATATAGAGGCCCTTATGGCAAAGGGGGAGTCGGCTTCGGGCGCTGCTGAAAGAGCGCCGGCGGGGCATTGAACTGTATATGGCGCTGTCTGATCTGAAAAAAGAGATGCTTGGTGTTGCCTTTATCGGGATATTTCTCTTTTTCTTTGTCAGCCTTCTGTCGTACCACCCCCTCGATCCTTCATTCCATACGGTTACAGATGCGGGAGCCCGTAACCTTTGCGGGAAGGCAGGATCGTATATATCGGATATACTTATTCAGCTTCTCGGGCTGATGAGTTATGGCCTTGTCTCTTTTGCCCTTGTTTTCGGGATCTTTTATGTCAGGAAGAAAGACCCGCCCAGCATTATCGTCTTTTCCTCCGGTCTCATTATGCTTTTCCTTTCGGTCGGCACTCTTCTCCAGGTCATGGCGGGCAAGGTATATATCCGGGGCCTTCCGGTAGAATTTTCGGGATTTCTCGGCTCGATCCTCGAAAAGGCACTTATGAATTTCTTTGGCAGGTTCGGGACTATCCTGATAGCGGTGGTTCTGCTCCTGATATCGGCCTTTCTCATCGTTCAGGCCCCCATCCTGGGGGTGATCGAGGACCGCATTGCCAGGCGAAAAAAAGCCGAGCGCCGTCGCGAGATAAAGGTGACGCAGGAAAAGAAAGAGGAAGAACCGCTGCCGAAACCTCAGGAAAAAAAAGCCGCTGTTCAGGAGGCCTTCGAATTCTTCAAGGAGATCGGGCCGTATAAGCTGCCCGATTCATCTCTCCTGGATATCATAGAGAAAAAAGAGACGAAGGTAGATAAAGATTCCATCCAGGCAAACGCCTCGATCCTGGAAAAGAAATTGAAAGATTACGGCATAGACGGCAGGGTGACCGAGGTGCGGCCGGGTCCCGTCATA
>DHQV01000036.1:0-12618 GCA_002408185.1 Deltaproteobacteria bacterium UBA5329 | reverse complement strand
TCCCGTCATAACGATGTACGAGTTTGAACCTGCGCCGGGGGTAAAGGTAAGCAAAATAGCCAATCTTTCCGATGATCTTGCGATGGCCTTAAGTGCCGTTTCTATACGGATCATTGCGCCTATCCCGGGAAAAGCGGTTGTGGGCATAGAGATACCGAACAAAGACCGGGAAACCGTCTACATCCGGGAGATCATCGAATCGAAGACATTCGGTGCGTCGCAGTCGCATCTTACCCTGGTCCTCGGAAAGACCATAAGCGGGGAATCCTATGTTGCCAACCTTGCAAAAATGCCCCATCTCCTTGTGGCCGGCGCGACCGGTTCGGGAAAGTCCGTTTCGCTCAACAGTATGATTCTGAGCATCCTCTTTAAGGCCACGCCCGCCCACGTCCGCTTTCTCATGATCGACCTCAAGATGCTCGAACTGTCTTTTTATGAAGGTATTCCGCACCTGCTCCTGCCGGTTGTGACCAATGCCAAAAATGCCAAGACCGCCTTAAGGTGGATGACCGACGAGATGGAGAGGCGTTACGGCATGATGGCACAAAAGGGCGTTCGCAACATCGAAAAGTACAATCATAAGGTAGCGCGCGAAGACGGCGAGCAATTGCCCTATATCGTCGTTGTGATCGATGAACTCGCAGATCTCATGATGGTCTCCCCCAAGGAAGTTGAAGAATATATCGCCCGGCTGGCGCAGATGGCCCGGGCATCGGGCATCCATCTCATCCTCGCCACGCAAAGGCCCTCCGTCGACGTGCTGACAGGCATTATAAAGGCGAATTTTCCCGCGCGCGTGGCATGCAAGGTCTTCTCAAAAGTGGATTCACGGACCATATTGGACACGAACGGTGCGGAGAGCCTCCTCGGCTATGGCGATATGCTGTTCCTGAGTCCCGGGATTGGCAGGCTGCAACGGCTTCACGGATCGTATGTCTCGGAAGGGGAGATAAAAAGGATCGTGGAGTTTCTAAGGCAGCAGGGCGCTCCGACATATCATCCTGAGATACTCGAGGAAAAAGAAGAAGAAGATGCCATGGAAACCATGGACGACGAAAAATACCAGGAAGCGGTGGAGTTTGTATCAGCCAAAGGCGAGGCGTCCATAAGCATGGTCCAGAGGCGGTTCAGGATAGGCTATAACAGGGCGGCACGTATAATAGAACGTATGGAACAGGAAGGCATTGTAGGGCCTTCCGATGGCGTTAAGCCGCGGGAAGTCATAAAACGATAATTGAGCGGGAGCATGAATGTGGACTAACAGCAGAAAAAGAAGTTTACGGATATATCTGGCAGTTCTCTGGGCCTTTACTGCCATTCTCTGGATACCGGGCATGACCTGCAATGCACAGGAATCTAAAACGGCCGGATCGGCTTCTCCCTTCGACTCACTGAAAAAGACATACGCCGGGATAAATTCGCTGGAAGCCAGCTTCCATCAGAAGATATTCGTCTCGGGTATCAAAAAGATGCGGGATTTCGATGGTGATTTTTTCTTCAAGCGGCACAAGGGGTTCCTCTGGAAATACACCAGGCCGAAAGGCAAGACCTTCCTTTACGACGGGCGGTACATGTGGCAGGAAGAAGAGGACAAACCCTTCGTAATCAAGAATAAGGTCAGCCGCGAAAAAACGGTCGGGACCTTTTTCGACCTTATCGAGGACATTGCCCACATCGATAACCTTTTTGCCGTCAAGCAGCAAAGCATGATCGCCGGAATGCACTATTTCGAGCTTGTCCCGAAAAAAGACTCGTCCGTCAACCTGGCGAAGCTCTGGATCGACAAGAACAATCTCTTAAGAAAGATCGAGATCCTTGAGTTCACCGGCAACATCAACACGATAGAATTCTCGGGCATAAAAGTGAACACTTCAGTCAGCGACGCGAAGTTCGTCTACAAGGCGGACGGGAAGAAAGAAGTTATGGAACGGTAAGCAGAAGACGGTTCCGGGTTCTATGTTTGGTATTAACCTGGAACCCGGAATCCGGAGCAATCATTTCAAGAACCTGTTCTTCAGTTCCTTCACCAGCGCTATGTTCTCCATGTGGCCGGTCTGGCGGGCGGTTATTTTTCCGATGATGGGGCGGTTCAAGAGGTACATGTCGCCGATGAGGTCAAGGATCTTGTGTCGCACGAATTCGTCGTCGAAGCGCAGCTTTGTGTTGATGACCTCGTCGTCGCCGATAATGATGAAATTGTTTATCCTTCCGCCAGTGCCCAGGCCCATTTTGGCAAGCTGTTCGAAATCTTTAAGAAAGCCGAACGTACGGGCAGGGGCTATGTTGGCGACATAATCCATGGTATCACCTACAAAACGATAATCCTGGGCGCCGATTGGTTTTATTTGTTCCAGATGGTATTCGATCTCAAATGAATCCGACGGCTCGGCTGCAATGTATTTTCCGTTCCGGAGATTCCGGACCTCCACTTTTTCTGAGATGACGAGAGGCTGAATACCTTCAGTCTGTGTGACGACCCCCGCTTCATCGATCTTCTTACAGATCTCTATTGCAGACCCGTCAAGGATAGGGATTTCTTCGCTCACCTTTACGAGAAGGTTGGTTATCCCGTACATATGGCAGGCTGACAGGAGATGTTCCACCGTTCGAACAATATTGTTCTTCCCCTTGAGTGATGACGCATACCCGACCGAGAAAACATAATCGATGTATGCCGGTATGCGTTCCCCATCCGGGATAGTCTCAAAAATAATTCCCGTATTTTCCGGCATGGGCAGGAGGATCATACCGGTCTTGACACCGGAATGAAGCCCGACGCCATATACGACCGTACTCTTTCCGATGGTTTTTTGCCTGACCTCGACCCCCGTCGATGCCTCGAACTTGAAATCTGCGATATCGGGCGCCTCGGGGGAATCCGCGCCGATACTCCGATACACCACTTCAAGGACCTTATCGATAGAAAGGGGTTTTTCGAGAAAATCATATGCGCCCATCTTGACCGCCTCAACTGCGGTCGATATTGTACCGTGACCCGATATTACGACGACCCGTGCATCATTCTTCCTGGCTTTTATTTCCTTGAGCACCTGGATCCCGTCGATCTCGGGCATCCAGACATCGAGGAGCACAACATCGGGCGATTCACGGTCGAAGATCTCAAGACCTTCCTTGCCGTCCGTAGCCTTGGACACGGCGAAGCCCTCATCCTGGAGGATCCCCGACAGCGAGTCTAGTATGTTCTTTTCGTCGTCGATGATAAGGACCTTGTTCATGCCGCAATATTCTATACGAAACGTTCAGCGGTTTCAAATAGTTCGGGATAAAAAGATAAAAAGACCCTCTCGTCCGTTCGCCATCGGCTAAAGAGAGGAGCGCAGGCTACGAATGGGAGAGAGGGTCCTTGTGTTTTGCAAGAATCTATTGCAAATTGGTGATTTATGCTATATTAATGGGTAGCATAAACAGGAGAAAGAGAGGATTGTTGGAAGAGAAGACTGATGAAGGGTTATTACGATTATCCTTCGATGATATAAACGTGGCGAGAAGCCTGTTCGGCCCACACGAAGAAAATATCAAATATCTCAAGAAATATTTCAATATCAAGGCAAGTATCCGCGGCAATCACCTGACCCTTATCGGGGGCAAAAAGGATGTCGAGGATACAGGAAAGGTCATCAACGAACTGCATGGCATTGTAAAGAAAGGCTTTCCGGTGAATGCCTCCGACATTGACCATGCGGTGCGATTCGTCGTCAACGCCCACCAGGTGAGTTCAGGCATCGAAAAGGACCAGATATACATAGCCGGTTCGAAGAAACTGATCACGCCCAAAAGCAAAAACCAGAGACAGTACGTAGAAGCCATGAACAAATACGATGTCGTGATCGGCATTGGCCCGGCGGGAACAGGCAAGACCTACCTTGCCATGGCAATGGCGCTGGCGGCATATTACAGGCGTGAGGTCTCCCGGATAATCCTGACGAGGCCGGCAATAGAGGCGGGAGAAAAACTGGGTTATCTTCCCGGGACGATGTATGAGAAGGTAAACCCTTACCTGCGGCCGCTATATGATGCACTGTACGATATGGTCGACATGGACAGGGCAACCCGGCTCATAGAAAGGGGAGTCATTGAGATAGCGCCGCTGGCTTTTATGCGCGGCAGGACGCTGAATGACGCCTTCATTATTCTCGACGAGGCACAGAACACCGCCTCCGAGCAGATGAAA
The DNA here is from genome assembly GCA_002408185.1 of Deltaproteobacteria bacterium UBA5329. Lineage (GTDB taxonomy): Bacteria > Desulfobacterota > Syntrophorhabdia > Syntrophorhabdales > Syntrophorhabdaceae > Delta-02. The sequence goes on along the minus strand of DHQV01000036.1, from coordinate 8,426 downwards.
ATGTTCCTCACCAGGCTGGGGTTTTCATCCAAGACCGTGGTCACGGGCGACGTCACCCAGATCGACCTTCCGGATAAGAAAACGAGCGGTCTCGTAGAGATAAGGACCATTCTCAAAGATGTGAAAGGCATCAAGTTTGTGTATTTCACCGAAAAAGACGTTGTGCGCCACCCCCTGGTGCAGAAGATAATCAAGGCATACGAGGCACGGCGGCTGGAATTGGAGGAATCCAAGAATGCAGAATGGAAAGGATAAACCTCCCTCGTATGTACGCTACGGGAAGATCCTGATCCTCCTTGGCCTTGCCGTGGCGTTGGCCCTTCTCGTAAGCATCAAGAGCCCTTACTTTATTGCCGAATACCAGCTGGGCGACATTGCGCGGGAGAATTTACGGGCGCCGGCCGATTTCGCCGTACCCGGAACGGATATCACTGTAAAAAAGGGCGAGGTCATCGTGCGCGAAGGCGAGCGCATCGGTTCGGACCACCTTGCCAAAATTGCAGTTTACAATAACCTTGAACGCCGTGATTTTTTTATCGTAAAAAAATTCCTGGCGGTACTTGTACTGTTATTCCTCTTTATCGCTGTACTGTACGAGTACGCTGAAAAGAACATCAAGAAATTCCACCTGTCGAAGAGGGACCTGCTTTTCTGCTCGGTCTTTACCGTGTTTTGTGTACTTCTCGTCAAGTGCTTTTACCTGATATTCGAGAACTATGCTCAAAGCCGTCTCGAAGACCTGTTCTATGTCATCCCGATTTTCGTTTTTGCAATGGTTGTCCGCATCGTGCTCTTTTCGGAGATCGCCATTATCTTTTCCCTTGTCTACGCAGCGACGCTCGCGTTTTCGTTCGAGAACAGCCTGCGGATCTTCCTGTATACCTTTGCTGGCTCGATACTGGGAGCGTATTTTTCCGGAAAATGTGAAAACCGTAATACGATACTTAAAGCGGGGCTCTTTACGGCGTTCCTTATGTGTCTTTTTATGATCGCAAATGATGTTTATACAGGCAGGTCGGCCGGAAACGTTGCCCTGAGATTCTTTTTTATCATGGTCAATGGAATTGCCGGCAGTTTCATTGTCCTCGGTCTTTTGCCTGTCATCGAGAACGTTTTCGATTATACCACCGATATAAAATTGCTGGAGCTGGCCAACCTGGAGCATCCTCTACTCGGGGACATGATGCTCAACGCCGCGGGAACGTATCATCACAGTATCGTGGTTGGCAACCTGTCTAAGGCGGCTGCAGAGGCGATAGGCGCCCATCCGCTGCTTACCAGGGTCGCGTCGTATTACCATGATATAGGCAAATTGAAGATGCCCCACTATTACATAGAGAACAGGACGGCCGGAGATGATGTCCATGCAGGCATCACCCCCAGCATGAGCGCCCTCATTATCATGTCCCATGTCAAAGAAGGGGTTGAGCTTGCAAAGGACTATAAGCTCGGGAGCAAACTGACGAATATAATCAAGGAACACCACGGTACATCGCTCGTGAGCTTCTTTTACAGTAAGGCAAAGGAGCAGGAGGACCCGTCTTTACACGTTATCGAGGAGAAGGACTTTCGATATCCGGGCCCGAAGCCCCAGACAAAAGAGGCCGGCATTATCATGCTCGCCGATGCAGTAGAGGCCGCGTCCCGTGTGCTCGATGATCCCACGCCGAAAAGGATCGAAACGCATGTGCAGCGCATCATCGAGAACATATTCCTGGACAGCCAGCTCGACGAATGCGAATTGACGTTAAAAGACCTCCATGCGATCCAGAGAAGCTTCATCAATATCCTCATAGGGATCTTTCACCATCGCATCGAATACCCGGAAAGGACACACAATGGCGGTACTGATAAAAAACTCGCAAAGACTGATGAAACTCAACCGAAAACTGATCGCGAGCGCAACAGGGGAATTACTGGTCTTTTTAAAGCTTCAGGATAGGGACCTCAGTATTCTTTTTGTCGATGACAGAAAGATCGCTGTCATGAACAACGAGTTCTTCGGGAAAGACCGCCCGACAAATGTGATCTCGTTTTCCTATCTGGAAGGCATGCCCGGTGAGGCCCTGGGGGATATAATCATCTCGGTAGAGCGTGCGGCCGACGAGGCCCGTGAAGCCGCCATCCCTTTCTACGAGAGGCTCTTTAACCTTATCGTTCACGGAATCGTGCACATCATGGGATATGACCACGTAAAGGGGGCTTCCGAAGCGAGGAAGATGCGTTACCGGGAAAAGAAACTCATGGGACTGGTCCTCGAGAATCCTGATTTCCGGATGCTCATGGCCGATCGTCCCCTAAACAAAGAATAATTTTCGATCCTTGGTGGAGGGTTCTGTCTAAGGTGCTGGGAACAAAGGGTCTTTTTTCCAGGCTTATTGCACAATACGGATACGCTGCGCTATCGGGACTCATGCTCATCCTGATACAGCCGCCCGTATCGCTGTATCCCCTCGCTTTCGCGGCCCTTGTACCTCTGATGCGCGGTATCGACAAGGACAACCTGCGCCGGTCTTTTCTCCGTGGTTTTATTACCGGCATAATTGCCTGGCTCGGGACTATATACTGGGTTGTGGTGGCAATGAACCAGTACGGCGGGATAATCGTACCTTTGAGCATTCTCATCCTCGTTCTCTTCGTCCTGTACCTTTCCCTTTACACGGGCATCTTTACGTTCGCCTGTGCCTATCTGGAGAAGGTGACGTCTGCTCCGTCGTATCTCATTGCCGCGCCGGTCTGGGTCATCCTGGAATATTCCCGCGGCATAGTGATGACGGGATTTCCCTGGTCATACCTCGGACATTCCCAGTTCGGCTTCCTTCACCTGATACAGGTGGCGTCTGTAACGGGCACACTTTTCATATCTTTCATGATCGTTGCGGCAAACAGCATTATCTGCACGATATGGGCCCGCAAGAAGGTCCCCGTTGTCTTTACAGTAGTGATCGCCGCAATTTTCGCCTCATCGCTCGTCTACGGCTTCGTGAGGCTTCAGCACAGGGACGAAGGGAAGCTCAAGGCCGCGATTGTCCAGGGCAACATAGGTCAGGACATCAAGTGGGATGAGTCCTTTAAAATGATGACCGTTAGCAAGTACTACCGGTTAAGTTTTGGTCTGGCGCAGGGCACAGATATAATTATTTGGCCCGAGACGGCCATCCCGTTCCTGCTCGGAAGAGAACCGGCCGCATACAGGTACGTACAGGCCGTGCCCGTGATGCTCGGATCCCGTTTATTATTCGGGACCGTGGGCATGCTGAGCACCGGAAACCTCCTCAATACCGTTCTTTATATAGACCGGGACGGTAATACCGCCGGGATCTACAACAAGGTGCACCTCGTTCCATTCGGCGAATATACCCCGATAGTCTCGTATTTTCCGTTCCTCGCGAAACTGACCGCAATAGGCGCCGATTTCAGGCCCGGCGACGGGCACAGGCCTATCGAAACAGATGTCGGGAAGATCGGGGTCCTTATCTGTTTTGAAGGGATATTCCCCTACATTACGAACGACACCGTGCGGCAGGGCGCCGAGGTCCTCGTGAACCTGACGAACGACGCATGGTACAACAGGACATCCGCTCCCTACCAGCACTTCGCCTTTTACGTGTTCCGCGCCATCGAAACCGACAGATATGTCTTGAGGGCGGCAAATACGGGAATAAGCTCGATAATAGACCCGAGAGGCCGTATCGAGGGCAAAACCCCGATCTTCACCGAAGAGGTATTGCGGGGCACGTACGCACTGAAGAATACAGAGACTTTTTACGTCCGGCATGGGGATTATTTTGTCATTATATGCGTGGGCTTTCTTGTGCTGGTGGTTGTCGCGGGATTGGTCCGAAAACGTGTGGTGCAAGACTCACCGGGTCCCGGCGCAAAAAGGACACGTCAATGATGACGTCGGGGAATTGCGATACAATCTCCAGGCCCTGGATGGGGGAACCAGGGGCTATGCGAAGCCCGACCAGTCCGCCCTCAGTTTGTTGATGTCCCGATAGACGGTGCTGTGCCTCTTCTTGTCGTATTCAAGGACATAGTCGACAAATGTGGGGAGGTAACCCTGGACTTTCAGCGAACCCAGTATGTTGCCCACGTATGTCTCGAGCATTTCCTGGGGATTGGGGCCAGCCCCGTTGAATGCTCCGGACCGGAAGCGCCTGATAAGTCCTTCGATCACAGCGACGAAGATAATGACGACCTTGCTGGGGATGAGCACATGGCTTCCATGAAGCTCGAGCTGTTTGATCAGATTATCTAGAAATCTGACGATGGTTCCATGGTCGGCTGTTCTCAGCAGGGTTTCGATGAAGAAGATGAATGTATTGATGTACTTATCGATATCATTCACGTGGGATTTCAGCATTTCTTCAAAGTACATTGTATCGACGATCTGTTTGAGCGAGCCGTGCTCCGGAAGCAGAAGCAGCTTTTGGTCCTCGTATCCCCGCTTCGGCAGATATTCTTCATAGGAAACGTAATCCGTCTCCCTTTTGAGCGCCGCGCACTCCTTTCCCGGTTCAAAAAAGATATTGTCGAGCGCTATCCCGGAGATATTGAGGGTGGATTCAAGTTTGTACGCCTTGAGATAACCTTCCCCGAGAAAGGGCAGTACCACCCTGTTGCGCGTGATAAAGCTGGAGAAATCGAGATCGGTCAGGCCGCCATGTGCAATTGCGCCTCGCAGCCAGAAATCGTTGAGTATGCCCCACGTGTAAATAGAGCGGGATGTTTCGCGAACCTTGGCAAATGACCGGGAAATAATAACGATGCTGTCAGAGAAGAGGAAGCAGGTGATATCGTCATCCTTTACCCTGTCGATCGCATCGACAAGCTTTTCGTACCTGTTTTGAAGGTCCCCTGACAAAAACCTCGACGTGAATCCCAGTACGTCAAAATAGGCTACATAGGCATTCCCGGCCGGATTCTTCATAGCTCACAGTATAACGGAACGTGTTCACAAAAATCAATTATGACCCATTTTCTGACCGGCCAACCTGCGCCGGATCAATTTTTCGATCTCGACCGCCGCAAAGACTATTGCGGAAACGCCTGCACAGATGGAAATTTCCTGAAAGCTCAGGGGTTGTGTCCGGAATATGCCGTTGAGCGGCCCCACATATACTACGGCAAGCTGCATGAGGATCGACAGGATTATCGCCCCGAGCATGGCCTTGTTCGAGAGGAGTCCCTGCTGGAAGAGCGATTTCTTGTCGGACCTTATTGCGAGCGCATTTGCGAGTTGTGTAAAGCACAGCACCGTGAAGACCATTGTCTGCCATTTCCCGTTTCCGGAACTCATAAAAGTATACTGCACGGAAAGCACGAGTATGGCCATCAACGCACCTACCCAGACCGTCTGGACCCCGAGGCCGTGGGCAAATATGCTCTCTCCCGGATCTCTCGGCGGCCTCTGCATCACATCGTCTTCGGCCGGCTCCACGGACAGGGCCAGGGCGGGCAGACTGTCCGTGACCAGGTTTATCCAGAGAATATGTATTGGCAGGAGGGGGATAGGGAAACCGAGGATCTGGGCGAAAAATATGGTCATGATCTCACCGGAGTTTGTTGCGAGCAAATAGCGTATAAACTTCCGGATATTGTCGTAAATCTTCCTGCCTTCTTTGACTGCCTGCACGATAGTGGAAAAATTATCGTCGAGCAGGATCATTGCGGCTGCTTCCTTGGAAACGTCGGTCCCTGTGATCCCCATCGCCACACCGATATCGGCGCGCTTGAGAGCAGGCGCGTCATTGACGCCGTCACCCGTCATGGCAACGAACTGATGCCTGGCCTGAAGGGCCTTCACTATCTTCAATTTCTGCTCGGGGGCAACCCTGGCGTACGCCTCGATATGCTCCACCCTTTCTGCAAATTCATTATCGGGCATCGCTTCGAGCTCTTTTCCCGTAATTACCTCGCCCCCCTCATCGAGGATCCCGATCCTTTTCGCGACCGCGGCGGCTGTAACGGGATGGTCGCCGGTTATCATGACGGGTTTTATCCCGGCCGTCTTGCACAGATCGACGGCCTGTCTGGCTTCGTCACGGGGAGGGTCCATCATGCCCACAAGGCCGAGGATCACCAGGCGGCTTTCTACCATATCCGCGGGAAGGCCTTCGGGAAGCGTATCCCATTCCCGTCTGGCGATGCACAATACGCGCAATCCCCGTTCCGCCATGTCATCGTTTGCGGCCAGCAACTGATCCCTGTCGATCCCCTCGGCCTTGCCGTTTACAAGTACGGCTTCAGCCTTTTCGAGGAGCATGTCGGGGGCTCCCTTCGTGTAGGAGACGAAACGGCCCCCGGGGCGCCGGTGAACCGTCGTCATCGATTTACGGTCAGAATCGAAAGGGATCTCTCCGACGCGCGGGAATTTCCCCTCGACACTTTCCCTTTGATAGCCGTTTTCTTTGGCAATGACATAAAGGGCGACTTCCGTGGGATCACCTATAAAGCCCCCGTTCCCTTCGCGGGAGTCATTATTGAGGGCAAGCCCCGTCATCAATTCCTCAAGTTTGGCGACCTGAGGGTCTGTTTTCGAAAGTATGCGGCCTCCGGCATATATCTCTTCGACGGTCATCCGGTTATAAGTAAGGGTCCCTGTCTTGTCGGAGCATATATATGTTACGGAGCCAAGGGTCTCTACGGCAGGAAGTTTCCTGATCAGGGCGTTCTTCGTGACCATTTTTTTTGCGCCGATGGCGAGCGATATCGTGATCACGGCGGGCAGTGCCTCCGGTATGGCCGCGACGGCAAGAGAGATAGCAGTTAAAAGCATAAGGAGCGGCGCTACCCCGCGTACGAGTCCTATCGCAAATACGATGGCACAGATAATGAGAATGATGATCGCCAGGTTCTTTCCAAATCCAGCAAGACGTTTCTGCAGAGGGGTTCTTACTTCGCTTTCATCTTGCAGCATGGACGCTATTTTGCCGAGCTCAGTTTCCATTCCCGTGTCCACGACAAGCCCTGAGCCCCTGCCGTACGTGGCCACAGTCCCCTTATATGCCATATTGACCCTGTCCCCTAAGGGGAGCCCCGGGTCTGAGAGTACGGCGGTAGACTTCTCTACGGGCACCGATTCTCCTGTCAGCGCGGCTTCGTCAATTTTCAGCTGGGCGCTTTCAATAAGGCGCATATCGGCGGGGATAATTGCGCCTGCTTCCAGAAGCACTATATCGCCGGGTACCACTTCGCGGGAGGCGATCGACGCGCCACGCCCATCGCGCAGGACATTGACCATTGGCGCCGCCATCTGCTTCAATGCTTCTATTGCCTTCTCGGCCCGGTACTCCTGTATGAAGCCGATAACCGCGTTTGCGATGACTATCGCTATAATGATGAGCGTGTCGGTCAGTTCACCAACTATGCCCGCCACTATGGCGGCGGCGATAAGGACGAGGATCATGAAATCCTTGAATTGATCAAGGAACATCATGAAAGGCGTTTTCTTTCTTTTCGCTTTTAGTTCGTTCGGACCGAATTGATCGAGTCTCTGAGCGGCCTCCTGTGTCGTGAGGCCGTCGGGCCGGGTGCCGAGCTGTCCGTACAGGTTGTCCAGTTGTTCGAGGTGATATCGCATCTTGTCCATATGCTCTCCTTTTCCGATGGTGCGATATGCCTGTCTGAAATTAATGACGGCATGTCGCTCTGGCAAAGGTCTCGCGCGTTACACTTTCGAGTAACCGGCATACCGGTCGGTTTGCTTACCCAACGTATTGACGATGATGCCGAATATGGACGCTACTCCCCTTTATGGGTTGTGTAAGTATACGGTATCTGATCGACGAATTCAATATTCTTCGATCGCGGGCAAGTGAGCATCATTATATTCCGTAATGGGTCACTGGCAGTATGTTCTCATGGATGATTATCGTCACGGGACACGACGCTTTTACATGACTATCTTTTTTTCATCGGGCAGGTCGATTACGAATTCGATGATGAGCCCTTTTTGTCCGACGGCTTCGTAGGCAAGTTCGCTTTGGGAATATATCCCGTCGAAAACGTGCGTATCGTAAAAATTATCATATGTGTGCGCCGCATAGATCTTTCCCGATTCGTCATAGGCGCCTATAAGAGGAAAAGCCAGGACCAGACAGTGAAATTGAAAGCTTCCTATAAACTCCATGGCTTTTTCCATACTTGAAAAGATGCCGAAGACCCCACGGCCAAGCATTGATTTGTCCATTACTACAAACAATTCCACAGATTATCCGGCGAGGGGACTGGTGGTTTTAACCATCAGGGGAATCGCCATCCTCCTTTTAATTATTTAACAGTCTGGCAGACATATATTATATTCTAGTATATGAGTATCAATCGTTTTGACACTCCCACCCCCCTGAAGTAAACAGGATTCTCAGGCAACACGGGATATCTCCAGTGTTAGCGCCTGAACCCTCTGCCCGAGGGCTTTGATA
>DHQV01000066.1 GCA_002408185.1 Deltaproteobacteria bacterium UBA5329 | reverse complement strand
GGCGAGACCTACGAGAATGTGGTCTTCACCGGCAAGGAGGCAGAGAGGCTTCCGGCCGCCCGGCATCTTACCCTTGAAGAGCCGAAAGTCCGCGGTCTGGCCATGCGGCTCCCACGTTTTGCGCCGGGCCAGCCGGTCCCCGTCGTGTCGATCCCAGATCTCTCCGAGGAAGTTCATGGCGTCTGGTCCTTGTGGCGAATCGCGATTGCCTCCATGGAGTGGAACCGTAGAAGGATCATGCCTCTCTTCCTGGCCGACAACGGCATAGTCTATACGCCGACGGCCAGACACGTGTGGGACCAGCTCCTTGCGGCAAGCACACAGGTCCGGTTCATTCTTGATGCCGCAGTCTCCCAAGCCGCTTTCGCTAAGCTGCAGAACGCCGCGGAAGAGCACGGGAAGCCCATCTACGAAGCGCTCGTGCAAGAACACCGGGCACGCATCGCCCGCGAGCGCGAGAAGGCCAACTACGCCTTTAACGCACGCCGCAAGACCGTTGAACGGATCGGCCTGTCCCAGGTCCGCAACTATCGCCTGAACCTCCTCTCGCAGGAAGAGCGGAGTTTCCAGGAGCAGCTCGACCAGAAGGCCCGTGCCTATCCTGAAATGGTGTCCTTACTCATGATTCGTGTGGAGGGTAGTCCATGAGTAGCTGGCGCGATCAAATCCTGAAGGAGTTTACTCCGAAGGTCGCGCGCCTCACCCTGGTGGCCGACCCGGACGGGCTCCTACTCGAAGAAGGGATTCTCGAAGGCGTCCGCGGGCGTGGATTCGAGCTGATCCCGTTTGAAGACCAAATCGCGTTCCGTTACGCCTACGAATCGAAGTTCCGCTCCCGCTGGGACCGCGGTGAGCACACGGACCTCGTCGTCCTATTGCGTTCCCAAGCAAGTGAACTAAATGGGTTGCCTTATGATCTTCTTCAGGCGGGCCGCAGGCTCTCGTTCAACCTCGGCGACATCTTCCCGAACCTCAGCTACCCGGTTGTAGCTGCCCTGGATCGCGGGGACCTCGATGCCTTGTTTGAGGCGCAGAAGAGACATGCACCGGGCCAGTTGGGGGATAATGCCACTAAGGAGTTCGTCCTCCGGCACGTCTTTGAAATCGCTCCCGAGCTAGTCAAACAGCCATCAGACCTCTTGCGGGTGCTGCTGCGCCGTCACTACCGCGGGCAGCGAATCCCGGCTGACCTCGACAAGCGGTTCATCCAGCTACTGCGTCAGAGCAACCTCTTCGACGACTGGCCGCTTGAGACGTTGGTTACGGACCGGGAGGCGTTCTTTGCATTCCTCCAGGAGCGCTGGCCGATCTTCCTCGACCGTGAGGTAGCCAAAGGGACGTCCGGCGTTCGTGAGAATGAGAAGCCCTACTGTTTGTCCATTGAGGGACCCGTCGAACTACCCTTCGACCACCATGACATCCGGGTCTACATCGACAACCTGTTCGTCGATGGTTTGTTACAATCAGTTTCACACGAGAATGCGGACACGCTTTCCAGTACCTGGGTAGGCATTGGTGTTCAAACCGTCCCCCTCGAGGACAGATCTCGTCGCCTGGGCAAGCTCGTCGACGGCCTACAGACATCCATTCCCGCCGAGGACGCAAAGCACACGGACTGGTTCCACCTTGCCCGTAAATGGGCGGAGACGATCCTGCTGGCGAACGATCAGGCTGAAGCTATTCCCGAACCGACGAACGAACGCATCAAGAACTTGCAGGCACAGGTAGATACCGCTTTTGCAGCCTGGGTCTTCAAACGGTATGCCGGGCTTGTCAACCTGCCACCGGTGCCTCCGGTCATGTTGCATCACCTCCCGCGGTTTCTTGCACGGCAAATCGAAGAGAACCGCAACTCCAAGATCGCATTGATCGTGGTGGACGGCCTTGCCATGGACCAATGGCTGGTGGTCCGCAGCACGCTCGCTTCAAAGCAGCCCGGTTTCCGATTCCGGGAGCAGGCGGTCTTTGCCTGGATTCCCTCTCTCACCTCCGTCTCACGCCAAGCTACCTTCGCCGGCAAGGCTCCCATCTTTTTCCCGAACAGTATCCAGACAACAGACAAGGAACCTGCTCTTTGGGCGCAATTCTGGGCAGATCATGGCCTTACGCCAAACGAGGTCGTCTACATAAAGGGGCTGGGCGACGGCAGTCTGGAAACCGTTTCCGAAACGCTTTCTCATCCCAAGGCAAGAGTGGCCGGACTGGTCGTGGACAAGGTCGACAAGATCATGCACGGGATGGAAATGGGTACTGCCGGGATGCACAACCAAGTGTGCCAGTGGGCCAAACAGCCATACCTGGACACACTTTTCAATCTCCTCTTGGATCGGGGCTTCCGTGTCTATCTGACTTCTGATCATGGCAACGTCGAGGCGGAAGGTTGCGGACGTCCTGCGGAAGGAGTTGTGGCCGACTTGCGCGGTGAACGCGTCCGCATCTATCCTGACGCAGCCTTTCGAGACAAAGTGGAGGAACGCTTTCCAGCCGCGCTGGAATGGGGCACCGTTGGTCTCCCGGAGGACTACCTCGCCCTCCTGGCCCCTGCACGACGGGCGTTTGTCCGCGAAAAGCAGCGCACCGTTAGCCATGGCGGTATTTCAATCGAAGAGCTCATAGTCCCCCTGGTTCAGGTAGATAGGAGAAGAGAATGAAGAGAAATAGATTTACCGAGATTGGCCTTGATCGCTTAATTCGTCTCGCTTGGCTGGAGAAAGTCTCTACTTTAACTCTTGCTGGAAACGATAAAAAAAATATTAAAGCAATTCTCCAAGAAGATTTGCAAAGTACGTTCAGATCCAATAGGACTGACGTGCGTGGATCTTTGGATAAAACCATCACGATCCTGATGAAAATTTGGTGCAACTCTCCAATTACGCTTGAATCTTTACGAGAGGAAGGTCTCGAACTTCTCAAGCGTATTCCTAAAACGGAACATACGGCCGTTCATTGGGGGATGGTCGCGGCCGTGTACCCATTTTGGTCCAGCGTAGCTACTCAGGTAGGGCGCCTTTTGAAATTGCAGGGCTTGGCTGCCGCGCTACAGGTTCAGCGTCGCATCCGAGAACAATATGGAGAGCGCGAGACGGTCTCTCGCCGGGGGCGTTATGTTTTGCGATCTTATCTGGATTGGGGTCTGCTTCAAGAAACCGACAAGAAAGGAATCTATACGACTGGGGCGACGCTGGCCGTTAATGACCTCAGGCTAATTGTTTGGATGGTTGAGGCTTTTCTGCGATCGCGAGATGGTGGCTCTTTTCCATTGAATGATATACTTGAAAGCCCCAGCTTTTTTCCGTTCAGAATCAAAAGGATTCACGCCGAAAGCCTTGTGCATGCTTCATCTCATCTTGACATCATTCGGCATGGATTGGATGGAGAATTGGTCTTACTAAAATAATGGCAATAAGTGTTGGGTTTATGTGCCGTCACACGTAGAAAACAAGCGCAAAAAACGGACCCGAATGATCATTCACATACCACATAGTTCACGGGTGATACCTGCAGATCTGAACGGTCTTTTTGTAATCGGAAAAGACGAACTGGAACTCGAACTGCTCCGCATGACCGATGCCTATACCGAAGAACTCTACGACTATCCCGAGGCGGTACGGGTCGTGTTCCCTATAAGCCGGCTGGTCGTCGACCCCGAGCGGTTTGCCGATGACGGCGAAGAGCCCATGTCGGCGATGGGGATGGGGGTTATATATGAGAAGACATCCTCCGGGTATCCGTTAAAGCGCAAAATTACGGGTAACGAGCGCGCGAGTCTGCTCCGGCGATTCTATTACCCTCATCACCGGGCATTGCAGACAGCGGTGAAAAAAGAACTGCTCAGAAACAGGAAGGTATTGATCGTAGATTGTCACAGCTTCCCGAGTGAACCGCTTCCCTGCGATCTTGACCAGATGTATCCCCGCCCTGACTTCTGCATCGGCACAGATGCGTTCCACACCCCTCCCGAATTGTTGGATGCGGTGCTGGCGGTTATCCGTGGTGAAGGATATAGTGTAGTGGTCGACCGTCCTTACAGTGGCACCATTGTCCCAATGCTGGAGTGTCGGATTAACGGGGCTGTACATTCGATCATGCTTGAGGTGCGTCGCGGTCTCTATGTGGACGAAACCAATGGTAAAAAAACAAGGGTTTTTCTCGGATTAAAGATTTTATAATGAAGATTTTGGAATCATGTGCGAATTGTTAGTTAGCACAATGGATGGACGCAGATCAATATGAATTAAAGACAATTGACTCGCCCATCGCTTCGATTGTAAAATATATAAGCATTAGGAGTAACCCGAAAGGGTTCGGCAACCGAGCACAGAGAGCTGCGGTGCCTTGGGTGGTGAAAGCCATCCGATGCGGGGAGAAATCCCAAAAAGATCTCTGGTCAATAATCCTGCCGAATGAAGCCGTCCTAATGGGGCGGCTTTTTTATTCTCCTTGTGCAACACAACCGAAGGAGGAACATCTCATGGAAAATTCAGGAACAGTACTTACACAGGGAGGTACGTCGCTATGATCGGAGCTATAGCAGGGGATATTATAGGTTCAGTTTATGAGGGACACAACATTAAATCAACAGATTTCCCCCTTTTTGACCCCAGGTGTCATTTTACCGATGACACGGTTCTCACCCTCGCAATTGCCGATGCGATCATGACGGGCGAAGACTATGGAGTGAAGTTAAGGGAATGGTATGAGCTTTACCCGGAAAGAGGATATGGTTCGGGTTTCAGGAAATGGGCAGCATCCGGAAGAGAAACCCCAAGGCACAGTTTTGGCAATGGTTCGGCGATGCGGGTAAGTCCGGTCGGGTTTGCCTTTGATACGTTGAAGAGGGTAAGGGAAGAAGCAAGAAAAAGCGCGGAACCAAGTCATAATCATCCGGAAGGTATCAAGGGCGCCCAGGCGGTAGCAGCCTCGGTATTCCTTGCACGGAAGGGATTCAGCAAACCATACATAAAGAACTATATAGAGAGTACCTTCTCATACGACCTTAACAGGACTATCGATGCGATTAGGCCCGTATACAGGTTCGATGCCAGCTGCCAGGGTTCGGTACCGGAAGCTATCATTGCTTTCCTGGAGAGCACTGATATTGAGGGTGCCATACGCCTTGCCATCTCCCTGGGAGGGGATTCGGACACAATTGCCTGTATAGCCGGCGGCATTGCGGAAGCCTACTATGCTGATGTACCTGACTATATAAGTGTACCCGTCCTGCGGTTATTGGATGATAGGCAAAGATCAATCTTAAGCACTTTTAAAGGAATGTATCCGTCTACAAAGTAAAGATGAAAGCTGGATCACCGGACGCCATAGAAGAGGAGACGAAAGATGCATATTATTCTGCCAACGGATCGTGACGCATTCATCAGCGCAATGGATACTATTACGTCCTGGGAAATAGCTGTTCTATCCTGGGATCACAGGAATGACCCACTGTATGTGGACTTTTGGGATGATGCCCCTTATGATTTTTCCCTTGGCTATTCCCAGGATAAATCTCGATGGACCCTTTCGGCCGTTTCTTGGTATCGGAAGGAATGCGATGACGGTAAGATCGACAGATCAGCCTGCACGGCGGTTTTGGTTGATCCACCCCGTGTGCGTGAAGAGTCTATTCTTATGATACTCTTCAGGATATTTAACGAGATCCGAAAGACCGACCGGATCTCCGTACATAAGATTGACGAGATTCTCGGTTCCGTTCCTTTCAAGGAATACCTTCCCGCCGGGAGCTACTTGCCTGAGCTGCCCGAAAACTGGTTGCATTTACCCGTAGAACTCGATGTTGGTTTCTCTTTATGCGAAGAGGCGTGTCTTTATTCTTCCATTTTTAAGGAGTATCGGAGGGATTCATTCGAGGATGCATTAAAGATGCTGTGCGGACCCCGTAACAGCGGCATAATGATCCATCACAACCTTGTGGTTCGGGATGCGATCCCCCTTCTTGGTTGGGACGTCGACTGGCCGCTTTCCCGACAGGGGAAGGAACCTCCCTACAAGCGTGAAAAAGTCCAAGGAGTCTTACCCTGGGATTATCAAGCTGATCAAACTCTCCTCTCTGTATATCAGTGGGCGAAGAGCTATTATGATCAGCCTGTCGTGAGACTGAAAGTTGGGGGAAGGAATCAACACGAGGCTATCTCCAACTGGTACCGGTGTGCAAGAGCGCTTAGGAAATTAAGGCCACAAAAATGACCGGGGAATGGCGGGATGAGTATCATAAAAAATTTGGGATGTTGCTTTATATGAGAGGTTGACGTAAACAGGGGGTGAGGGGGTTCCTCGGGGAATTCGGGTGGTATGGGGGGTCTCAGGGAAAAAGAATGCTTTCTTCCACCCACGAAGCGAGCATCCGCCCTCCGTTATCACGTCGTGGATTGCGGGATGAAACAGGGTACGTCGAGCCATCTATATTGCACGTCCGTCGCGACACGTCATCGTCATTCT
>DHQV01000003.1:29506-58644 GCA_002408185.1 Deltaproteobacteria bacterium UBA5329 | reverse complement strand
TAAAGGGGAATTACAATGCGGCAACTTGTTATATTGGCCTGCGGGGAATGCAAGAGGCGGAATTACACGACGACAAAGAACAAACAGAAGACCCCCGACCGGCTTGAACTGAAAAAGTACTGCTACGCCTGCAGGAAGCATACAAGTCATAAGGAGACGAAATAGCATATACAAAAGGCCAGTAGCTCTAACGGATAGAGCACCGGACTCCAAATCCGGGTGTTGGGGGTTCGAATCCCTCCTGGCCTGTTAAATTTATGGTGACCAATGGATTTCAAAGAGAAACTTGAACCGGTAAAAGATTATTTCCGTGAAGTGTATCACGAAGGTAAAAGGGTTACCTGGCCATCACGCAAGGATGCCATGAAAGGGACATACATTGTGCTCATAACTGTGGTTATCGCAGCCCTTTTTCTCGGCATAGTCGATATAGGCCTGTCAAAGATCATACAGGCCCTCATACGATAAGGAACGACGGAAAATTAGAATGGAAAAGAAATGGTACGTGGTCCACACCTATTCGGGATACGAACAAAAAGTAAAGGAGATGTTGGAAGAGAACATCAAGATGATGAAAATGGAGGATTATTTCGGAGATATCATAGTCCCGTCCGAGATCATCATGGAGAAGGTCAAGGGGCAGGTGAAGAAGTCTCAAAGAACGGTCTTCCCGGGCTATATCATAGTGAACATGGTTATGAACGACACGACCTGGCATTTTGTACGGAATACCCCGAAAGTGACAGGGTTTGTCGGATACGACAAGATGAATCCTCCGGCCCTTCCTGAAAAAGAGGTCAGCGATATTATTAATGCGATCCAGGAAGGCAAAGGAAAGATTAAACCTAAGATCAGGTTCGAAAAAGGTGACGGCATTAAGGTCACAGAGGGACCTTTCACCAATTTTACCGGCAATGTCGAGGAGATAAAACCGGAAAAAGGCAAGGTTAAGGTCCTCCTGAACATCTTTGGCAGGACAACCCCCGTTGAACTTGATTTTATACAGATAGAGAAAATTTGAAGGAGCATAAGAAATGGCAAAGAAAGTTATCGCATTGGTAAAACTCCAGCTGCAGGCGGGCCAGGCCACACCGTCACCGCCCGTTGGTCCTGCTCTTGGTCAGCATGGGGTTAATATCATGGAGTTCTGCAAGGCCTTTAACGAAAGGACGAAGAACCAGGAAGGCACCATTATCCCGGCGTTGATCACGATATTTTCTGACAGGACCTTTACCTTTATTACGAAGACCCCACCTGTGTCATTTCTTATCAAAAAGGCAGCAAAACTGGCAAAAGGCGCCAATGCTCCAAAAAAGGAAACAGTTGGATCGATAACCAGATCTTCAGTAAAAGAGATCGCCCAGCTTAAAATGGTCGACCTCAATGCAAAGGATATGGACGGCGCGATAAAGATCATCGAAGGCTCCGTGCGCAGCATGGGTCTCGAGGTCGTAGAAGGATAGCAATTCAAGCGTCTGGTACGTTCACGACAGCGTGCTGGCGCATTAATATGAGGTGATTCAATGGCACTTGCAAAAAAATATGTCGAAGCGAGAAAGAAGATCGATCGCGAAAAACGTTACGAGATGGACGAAGCACTTGATCTGCTGCCCCAGATTTGTTTTGCGAAATTTGACGAAACCGTCGAACTTGCGCTGCGGCTGGGCGTCGACCCGCGTCACGCGGACCAGATGGTGCGTGGTTCGGTAGCACTTCCCCATGGCTTGGGCAAAACGGTCCGGGTCTTGGTCTTCGCGAAAGGCGAAAAAGAGAAAGAGGCCCAGGAATCCGGTGCGGACGTGGTCGGAGCCGAGGATCTCATCGAAAAGATCCAAAAAGGATGGATGGAGTTCGATAAGGCGATCGCAACCCCCGATGTCATGGGCATGGTAAGTAAACTGGGTAAGATCCTTGGGCCCCGGGGCCTTATGCCCAACCCGAAAGTCGGTACTGTTACTTTCGATATAGCGAAAACGGTCAAGGAAATGAAGGCCGGTCGCGTAGAATTCCGGGTTGACAAGGCAGGAAACCTCCATGTGCCCGTAGGAAAGATTAGTTTTGGGAAAGAGAAGCTCCTTGAAAATCTCAATTCACTCCTCGATGCGGTTATCAGGCTAAAACCACCGACAAGCAAAGGAACGTATGTAAAAGGAATGGCGATCAGTACCACCATGAGCCCGGGTATCAAAGTCGATCCTTCTTATGCGCGAAACTTGGCGAAATAGGGTAAAGGTCAGAGAAAGCAGGTGTGATGCCGTCAATGGCATCATTTAAGCGTTTGAACGGCCTGCCGAGGCTTTTCGTAGCATGGTCTCTCCCCTGACTTTCCATACATATTCCAGAGAAAGGAGGGATAAAAACCATTGGAACGGCAAAAGAAAACACTGGTTGTTGAAGAATTAGGGTCGAAACTGAAAGAGCTCGACTGCCTTTTTCTCGCGGACTACAGCGGTATGAATGTAGCCCAGGTTACGAAACTGAGACGAGAGCTACGCAATGTTGGCACGGACTTCACCGTCGTCAAGAACACTCTTCTCAGGATCGCATCGAAAGGAACGAAGGCAGAAGCTCTTTACGACATGTTCGACGGTCCTAACGCGATCATTTGCACCAATGCGGACCCGATCGGTCCCGCCAGGGTGATTGCCGGACTGGCCAAAGAGATGCCGAACCTTAAGATGAAGGCGGGGTATATCGGTAATCGTACGATTACCGCGGAAGAGATCCAGAAACTCTCGACTCTTCCGTCACGGGATATCCTGCTCGGTAAGCTGGTCGGGCTTCTCAAGGCTCAGCCTAGCCGTCTCGTCTATGCCTTGTCAGGAAATCTGAACAAGCTCATGCTCGTTTTGAATTCCATCAAGGCCCAAAAAGAACAAGCATAAAAGGAGGATACAAATACATGGCAATTTCACGTGAAGAAGTTATTCAGTTTATCGAGAATATGACCGTCCTCGAACTCTCCGAATTCGTAAAGGAATTGGAAGATAAGTTTGGCGTACAGGCAGCGATGCCGATGATGGCCGCGGCACCGGGCGCAGGTGCGGCCGCAGCGGCAGGATCTGCAGCGGAAGCCGCAGAAGAGAAGACTGAATTTAACGTAACATTGACCGGCTATGAAGCTGAGAAGAAGATCCAGGTCATCAAGGTTGTCCGTGCAATTACCGGCCTCGGACTCAAGGAAGCCAAAGATCTCGTAGAAGGAGTACCTAAAGCGGTTAAAGAAGCTGTATCCAAAGACGAAGCTGCCAATATCAAAAAACAGCTTGAAGAAGTCAGCGGACAGGTTAAGGTTGATTAAACAGAAGATTGTTGTACAAAGCAGGGGTCCAGTGCTGATAGGTAAGGCTCGCACTGGATCCCTGTCTTTACGCTTTCAACACCCAAATGAGGTGAGATAAATTTATGAAAGAAACTTTCAGTAACAGGATATTCCGGAAAAATTACGGAAAGATCAAAGAGGTTCTCGAGATACCTAACCTTATCGAGATCCAACTTGATTCGTATGAGAAATTTTTGCAGAAAGATATTCCCAACGACAAGAGGGACGCAATAGGCCTTCAGGCCGTTTTTAACAGTGTTTTTCCGATCAGGGATGCGCACGACACGACGACCCTAGAATTCGTCAAATACGATATGGGCGAACCCAAGAATTCGGAGGAAGAATGCATCGTTAGAGGGCTTACGTTCGCGGCGCCGATGAAGGTCACGATCAGGCTTGTCGTATGGAATATTGACCCCGACACGAAAGCAAAGGACATACGCGCCGTCAAGGAACAGGATGTGTATTTCGGTGAGATACCGCTTATGACGGAGCGCGGCACTTTTATCATAAATGGCACGGAGCGTGTTATCGTCAGCCAGCTCCATCGTTCACCCGGCGTCTACTTTGACACCGATCAGACCAAGACCACCATAGGCGGCAGCCTTTCATATACAGCGCGCGTTATACCCTATCGAGGTTCATGGCTTGACTTTGAGTTTGACCATAAAGAACTCGTTTATGTGAGGATCGACAAAAAGAAGAAAATACCCGTTACCCTGTTTCTCAAGGCACTGGGTTATTCGGAAAAAGAGATCCTCGATTATTTCTACGAAAAAGAGACAATAGTCGTAAAGGATGGAAAATTATTCAAAGAAACACCGCTTGCATTGCTCGTTGGCCAGAAAGCGCCCTCGGATATCGTCAACGAGAAAACAAACGAGGTCTTGGTCAAAAAGCATAAAAAGATCACAAAAGCGGTGATCAGGAAGATGGAACAGGCCGATATAAATGAGATACCTATCGAAGAAGAGGATCTTGTCGGCAAGATCACATCCAGTGAGATCATCGACCCGAAAACAAAAGAGGTCCTGATAGGAATAAACAAAGAGATCACGGCGGACGATCTCGAAACGCTCATCGACAAAAAGGTGAAAAACTTCGAGGTGCTTTTCATAGACAATCTCAACGTAAGCCCGTCGCTTCGTAGCACTTTGAACATAGACAAGGTCTCGACGAAGGACGAAGCGCTCATAGAGATATATCGGAAACTGCGCCCCGGCGATCCGCCGACCATAGAATTTGCGGAAACCCTTATACAGAACATGTTCTTCAGCCCGGAGAGATATGACCTGTCGCGCGTCGGCAGGCTCAAAATAAATCACCGCCTCGATATCGATGTCGCCTTGGATGTGACGATCCTGCGGCGCGAAGATATAATCGAGGTCGTACGTCAGCTCCTCAAGCTCAAGGATGCCCGCGGTCCTGGCGATGATATCGACCACCTCGGCAACAGAAGGGTCCGTACAGTTGGAGAGCTTCTCGAAAACCAGTTCAGGATGGGCCTCGTGCGCATGGAGCGGGCCATAAAGGAAAGGTTGACCTTTCCCGAGATGGAAACGCTCATGCCCCACGACCTTGTAAACCCGAAGCCCGTCGCGACCGCAGTCAAAGATTTCTTTGCAAGCAGTCAGCTGTCACAGTTCATGGACCAGACCAACCCCTTGAGCGAAATTACGCATAAACGCAGACTGTCCGCTTTGGGCCCAGGCGGTTTGACACGCGAAAGGGCGGGTTTTGAGGTCCGCGATGTACATCCGACGCACTATGGCAGGATATGCCCGATCGAGACCCCTGAAGGCCCCAACATCGGCCTCATCGCATCCCTGTCGACCTTTGCAAAGGTGAATGAGTTTGGATTTATAGAGTCACCCTATCGCCAGGTGATCGATAAGAAAGTTACCGATAACGTCAAGTATTTGAGTGCCATGGAAGAAGAGCAATATTATATCGCTCAGGCCAATGCGCCTATGGATAAGGATGGTAAGCTGATCGGCGAGTTGATACCTGCCCAGAAAGCCGGAAGTGTTTTTCTTGTCAGCCCCTATCAAGTCCATTACATGGATGTCTCCCCGAAACAGCTCGTCAGCGCATCTGCCGCATTGATACCATTTCTCGAACACGATGATGCCAACAGGGCCCTTATGGGCTCGAACATGCAACGCCAGGCAGTACCGCTCGTCACTACCGAAGCCCCCATAATCGGCACCGGCATGGAACGGGTTGTCGGAAGAGACTCGCGGGTAACTATCATGGCGAGGCACGATGGCGTAATAGAAAGCGTTGACGCTAGCAGGATCATTCTCAAATATGAGGAAAAAAAAGGCCATGAAGAGACATCGACCAGGATCGATGTCTATAAATTGCTCAAGTTCCGGCGTTCGAACCAGGACACGTGTATCAATCAGCGTGTTATTGTCAAGGAAGGAGATTTCGTAAAGAAAGGCGATGTCCTTGCCGACGGTCCTTCGACAGACAGGGGGGAACTGGCACTGGGAAAGAATGTCATCGTCGCCTTTATGCCGTGGAGGGGGTATAACTACGAGGATTCAGTCCTCATCAATGAACGTCTTGTGAAAGAAGATATCTTCACGTCGATCCATATTGAGGAACTTGAATGTGTGGTCCGCGATACAAAACTGGGAAAAGAAGAAGTGACACGGGATATCCCGAACGTCGGCGATGATGCCCTGAAGGATCTCGACGAAAGCGGTATCGTAAGGATCGGTGCTACGGTCAAACCAAGCGACATACTTGTGGGCAAGGTGACTCCGAAAGGCGAAACACAGCTTACCCCCGAGGAAAAATTGCTCAGGGCCATATTCGGCGAAAAGGCGGGTGACGTCAAGGATACGAGCCTCAGGGTGCCTCATGGTATAGAGGGTATCATTATCGATGTCAAAGTCCTTTCGCGAAGAGGCATTGATAAGGATGACCGCAGCCGCGACATAGAAGATAAAGAGATATCGAATATCCTGAAGGATCAGGAAGATCAGATAAGGATTATCCTCGAAAGCAAAAAGATAAAGATCGCAGAACTCCTCGAAGGTAAAACTGCCCCGTCCGATATCAAGGATGGCAAAGGCAAGGTAGTTGTTAAGAAGGGAGAGGCTTTGACACAGGGCAAGGTGGTCTCGCTGAGCTTCGACAGACTCCAGGAGATAGATTTCGGTGATCATGAGCTCGAATCACGGATACGGAAGCTCGTCGAAAACAAAGAAAACCAGGTTGAGCTCATTCATATTATCTATGAAGACAAGATAAACAAGATCAAGAAAGGCGATGAATTGCCGCCGGGCGTTATTAAAACGATCAAGGTATACGTTGCCATGAAGCGTAAAGTTGCGGTTGGCGATAAGATATCGGGACGCCATGGGAACAAAGGTATTGTTTCGGTCATCCTGCCGGAAGAAGATATGCCTTTTACCGAAGACGGCACGCCGATAGACATCGTTCTCAATCCTCTCGGTGTCCCTTCCCGAATGAATGCAGGCCAGATCCTCGAGACGCACCTTGGATGGGCCGCCAAGGAAATGGGGAAGCGCATCGGCGAAATGGTTGACGGTTACTATAAGAAGACAAACGATGCGCAGGCTTTGAAAAAACTCTTGAAAAAGACCTTTTCCAATAACGAGCTCAAAGGGGTCATCGACCGCCTTGAAGATGACGAACTGGCATCGATAGCACAAGCCATGAAAAACGGTGTGAACATTGCCGTGCCTGTTTTTGACAGCGCAAAAGAGGAAGAGATCAGGGAATTTTTCCGGATGGCGGGACTGGCCGACTCGCGTCAGACAACCCTTTATGACGGCAGGACCGGTGAAGCCTTCCATCACAATATCACGATTGGCAACATGTATTTCCTCAAACTCCACCACCTGGTCGACGACAAGATTCACGCCCGGTCGATCGGGCCGTATTCTCTTGTTACCCAGCAGCCGCTCGGCGGTAAGGCGCAGTTCGGCGGCCAGAGACTTGGTGAGATGGAAGTGTGGGCCCTTGAAGGCTACGGGGCCGCCTATTCCCTCCAGGAATTCCTGACGATAAAGTCGGACGATGTCAATGGAAGGATCAGGGCATACGAAGCGATCGTCAAGGGCGAGGATGTTCTCGAGCCCAACCTGCCGGAATCCTTTAACGTTCTCGTTAAAGAACTCCAGGGCCTGTGCATTGACGTTGAGCTTCTCAAAGAAGAGTAACAAGGAGGAAAACCTTGGAAGAATATTTTAAATCAGACAAGCAACGCGACCCTTTAAGCTACATGGCGATCAAGATCTCTCTTGCATCACCGGAACTTATCGAAAAATGGTCGTACGGGGAAGTAAAAAAACCGGAAACGATAAATTACAGGACATTCAAGCCCGAAAGGGACGGCCTCTTCTGCGCGAAGATATTTGGCCCGGTTAAGGACTACGAATGTATCTGCGGAAAATATAAACGGATGAAACACCGTGGCATTATTTGTGAAAAATGCGGTGTCGAGGTGATCCAGTCCAAGGTACGCCGCGAACGTATGGGTCATATCAAGCTTGCATGCCCCGTCGCGCATATCTGGTTCCTGAAGAGTATGCCAAGCAAGATAGGCACCCTCCTTGAATTAACGATAAAAGAGGTTGAACGGGTTCTGTATTTCGAGATGTATATCGTTATCGAACCCGGGGATTCATCCTACAGCTTCTGCGAGATCATCAGCGAAGAGAAATACATTGAAGCAAAGGAAAAATACGGCGAGAGTTTTGTCAGCGGCATAGGAGCCGAGGCGATCCGGGAATGCCTCAAAAAGATCAACGTCGATGAGCTGGGGAAGACGCTGCGTATCGACATGCGCGACACCTCGAGCGACGCCAAGAAGAAAAAGATCGCGCGGCGTCTCAAGGTCGTGGACGCGTTCAAGGTGTCCGGGGTCAGGCCCGAATGGATGATACTCGATATCGTGCCGGTCCTCCCGCCTGAACTGCGGCCTCTCGTACCCTTAGATGGCGGCCGGTTCGCGACAAGCGATCTCAATGACCTGTATCGGCGCGTCATTAACAGGAACAACCGCCTGAAAAGGCTTATGGAGCTCAATGCGCCTGAAATTATTATCAGGAATGAAAAAAGAATGCTTCAGGAAGCCGTGGATGCCCTTTTTGATAATTCAAAGCGGGGCAGGGTTGTGACAGGGGCAAGCAAGAGACCTCTTAAATCTTTAAGCGACATGCTTCGCGGTAAACAGGGGCGTTTCCGCCAGAACCTTCTCGGAAAACGCGTCGATTATTCAGGCCGTTCGGTCATTGTTGTCGGCCCGGAACTGAGGCTTCATCAATGCGGACTACCCAAGTACATGGCGCTCGAGCTTTTCAAGCCATTCGTGTACAACCGTCTTATCCGGAAAGGGTATGCGACGACGATCAAGAATGCGAAGAAGATAGTGGAAAAGGAAAGGCCGGAGGTATGGGACGTTCTCGAGGAAGTGATCAAGGAGCACCCTGTGTTACTGAACAGGGCGCCTACCCTGCACCGTCTCGGTATTCAGGCCTTCGAGCCGCAGCTTATCGACGGAAAGGCGATCCAGCTCCACCCGCTTGTCTGCCCTGCATACAATGCCGACTTCGACGGTGACCAGATGGCCGTACATGTGCCGCTCTCGATAGAGGCACAGACAGAGGCCAGGGTCCTCATGATGTCGACAAATAATATCCTGTCACCTGCCAATGGCAAGCCTATCATCGTTCCTACGCAGGATATCGTTCTTGGGCTTTATTATCTCACGATCGATCGTAAATACCGCCGCGGTGAGAACAAGATCTTTGCGGATTCGGAGGAGGTACGGGTCGCGTATGATTCTGGCCAGATAGACCTCCATGCGCGGGTAAAGGTCCGTCTCGACGGGGAACTGGTCGATACGACTCCCGGGAGGATCATCTTGAGGGATGTTGTACAAGACGCACTTATGGAGCTCGAACAGCCGAGGCGCGACAAGGTCTTGAAGGGCATGCTTGCAAGCATCAATACGATCATGGATAAAAAGACGATTGCAGCGCTTGTTGACAAATGCTACCGCGATGCAGGCGAAAAATGTACGGTCATCCTGTCTGACAGGCTGAAAGACCTCGGCTATTTTTATGCAACCCTTGGCGGTATATCCATATCCATTGACGATATGAAAATACCGCAAAAGAAGAAGACGCTCATCGAAAAGGCTGAAGAATCCGTACTGACCGTCCAGAACCAGTATCAGGAAGGCCTTATAACCGATGGCGAAAGATACAACCAGGTAATCGATATCTGGGCGAACGTTACGGAAGAGATAGCGAAAGCGCTGATGGATGAGCTCGGATCCGATATCGTCCTCGATATGCAGGGGAAACCGGTCATGACCGCAAGCGGCAAGCCCGAGCATCAGAACAGCCTGAACCCCATCTTCATAATGGCCCATTCGGGTGCGAGAGGTAACGCACAGCAGATCAGGCAGCTGGCCGGAATGAGGGGCCTCATGGCAAAACCGTCGGGCGAGATCATCGAGACGCCCATCACGAGCAACTTCCGCGAAGGTCTCGACGTTCTCCAGTATTTTATCTCGACACACGGCGCACGTAAGGGTCTCGCCGATACGGCCCTGAAGACCGCAAACTCGGGTTATCTCACCCGGCGGCTCGTCGATGTCGCCCAGGATGTGGTCGTCTCCGAGCACGACTGCGGGACATTCGATTTTATCGAGATCGGCTCTCTTGTCGAGGGCGGTGAAGTTATAGAGCGCCTTGATGCCCGTATCCTGGGAAGGGTTTCGTTCGAAGACCTGAAAGATCCGGACGGCGCCATTATCGTTCACAAGAATGAGGAGATAACCGAGAGTCATCTCAAGCTGATAGAAGAAGCGGGTTTTGAAAAGGTGAAAATACGTTCGGTTCTGACCTGCAGGTCCCGCCGGGGTGTCTGTGTGCTCTGCTACGGGCGTGATCTTGCACGCGGCAGGCTCGTAAGCATAGGCGAGGCCGTGGGGATCATAGCGGCCCAGTCCATTGGTGAGCCCGGAACGCAGCTGACCATGCGTACATTCCATATCGGCGGCGCCGCGTCACGGCGGGTTGAACAATCGACACTGGAGACCCGCAACGACGGTATCGTGAAATTCATCAATGTCCGCGCAATTTTGAACCGCGAGGGGATACCCGTAGTTATGAACCGTAACGGCGAGATCGCCATCATGGATGAGACGGGGCGTGAAAGAGAGATTTACTCTGTAATTTACGGGGCAAAGCTCAGGGTCGAAGATGGCCAGGCCGTCAAGGAAGGCGAGACGCTCGCTGAATGGGATCCCTATACCATTCCGATCCTTTCGGAGGAGTCAGGCAAGATCAAATACGGTGACATTTTTGAAGGCGATACCATGCAAGAAAGTAAAGACGAGGTTACCGGCCTTTCTTACAAGGTCATCATCGAACCGAAAAATCCTGAGCTTCGGCCGAGGATCTCCATCAAGGATGAAAAAGGCAGAACAAAAATGATCCCGGGTTCAACAAGCCCGGCGCGGTACATATTGCCGATCGGCGCGCATATCGTGGTCAACGAGGGCGATGAGGTCTTCGCAGGCGATGTAATCTCAAAGATGCCACGGGAAACCACGAAGACGAAAGACATCACGGGCGGTCTGCCCCGGGTTGCCGAGCTTTTTGAGGCGCGTAAACCGAAGGAAAATGCGATCGTTACCGAGATCAACGGTATTGTATCGTTCGGTAAGATGGCAAAAGGAAAGAGAGAGATTGTCGTTACCCCGGATACGGTCCACGGTGAACCCAGGAAATACACGATCCCCCGAGGCAAACACGTTATCGTTCACGAAGGTGATTATGTCAGGGCCGGCGAACCGCTTATGGACGGCCCGGTCAACCCTCACGACGTTCTGAGGATACTCGGCATTAAAGACCTTGCCAGGTATCTCGTTGACGAGATCCAGGAGGTTTATCAACTGCAGGGTGTCAAGATCAACGACAAGCATATTGAGACGATCGTGCGGCAGATGCTGAAGAGGGTCAAGATAAAAGATATCGGAGACACGAACTTTATCATCGACGATTACGTCGAGTGGTGGGTATTTGAAGAGGAAAACAGGCGGGTACTCTCCGAAGGCGGAAAGCCTGCTCAGGCTGAACCGCTATTCTTAGGGATTACCAAGGCATCACTGATCACTGACAGTTTCATATCGGCGGCGAGCTTCCAGGACACGACAAAGGTCTTGACCCAGGCATCGATAGAAGGCAGGGTCGATTACTTAAGGGGCCTGAAAGAAAATGTCATCATGGGAAGGATCATCCCGGCAGGAACGGGGTATCCGAAATACAGGAACTACGATATGAACATACTTGATAAGACGACGGAGGAACTTCTCCCACGGGAAGAAGAGGTCCTTCCGGAAACTGCAAATTAACCTGAGGCCAGTATAAAAATCCCTCCTTTCCCATGGGGAAATGGAGGGATTTTTTTGGACATTTAAAACCTTTATTGGTCCGAGGGTCAGGGGTTGCGTAATTTTCGTTCTGCTATGATCGCCTCTTCACTTTTTGGATACAGCTCTATTACCCTCTTCAGAAGGGTAGTAGAGCTTTTTTTGTCCTTTGTCAGGCGGAATGCCTCGGCCTGGGACAGAAGGGCCCTCGGCGCTTTTTCACTTTTCGGGTATTTGTCGATGACCTCCTGAAAATACAGTATTGCTTTATCGTAATTCTTGAGGTTCATGTATGATTCACCGATCCAGTAGAAGGCGTTGGAAGCGAGCGGGGTACCGTTGTACGTTTCCGCAAATGCAGTAAATTTTGTCACTGCAGTTTCGTACTGCCCGCGCTGAAAACTTTCGAATGCTTCCTTGTACGCCCCTTCATACCGGGCATCTGTCGTAGGAGGTGTCTTTGCAGTGGTCGGGGCCTTCTTGTCATCTGGCGTTGTCGATATGGGCGGAAGCTGTTCAGGACTGCGTTTTCCCGTAGCAGCCATTGTCTTCGACTCAGCCCAGTATGTTTTGATCTGGTAATCAAGTTCGTCCAGCTTACCCATAATGTTGCGGATCTTTTCATCACGATTATCGACGGATGAATACATATTGACAACCTGTTTACCCAGGTTTTCCTGCTCCTTTTCGATCTTTGCAAGCCTGGCGTTGGTATCCTGTTTAAATTGATAAAAATCTCCCTGAAGCGAGGTCATGTTACCCTGCAGCTTCGTTGCCTCCTCTGTCGTCACACATCCCGCCAGAAGAATAATAAACAATGATGGCAGGACCAGAACTGCTAATCGACGATTCATCACTCACCCCTTCTGATCAATTTTGAAAT
The DNA here is from genome assembly GCA_002408185.1 of Deltaproteobacteria bacterium UBA5329. Classification (GTDB taxonomy): domain Bacteria; phylum Desulfobacterota; class Syntrophorhabdia; order Syntrophorhabdales; family Syntrophorhabdaceae; genus Delta-02. Next base: position 46,014 of record DHQV01000003.1, on the reverse strand, counting down.
GCGCCCGCCTGTTCTTTGCCCAGGCTTCTTCCGTTTTCCCCAACTCGAGAGGCAATTCCTTGCCATATGATATGGTTCGAATCCTTGCCGGCTCGATACCGAGTTTGACGAGGTAATTCTTCACGGCTTCGGCCCTTTTCTGTCCGAGGGCAAGGTTGTAATCGACCGTTCCGCGTTCGTCGCAGTGGCCTTCCACAATCATTTTCACGTTTCTCTCCTGCTTCATAAAGGAGCTGACACCTTCTATTTTTGGCAACTCGTTGTTGTTTACCGCGTAGCTGTCAAAATCAAAGAGAACATCCTTCAATATGCCTGCCAGCCGTTCCTGTTCGCGCAGGAGGCGGTCTCTCTCGGCGCGGGCCAATTCCTCTTCGGCGATACGCCGCTTTTCCTCATCGGATAAGGCGGCCTGATCCTGTGCACCCGTCGTCGCTACGGGCGGCGTTGTCTGTACCTGTTTCTGGGCACATCCGGCCACGATCAGAACCATCACCATCAATAATAATGCGATCTGTTTCATATACATCCTCCCTGTTCTTGTTTCTTTATCTATCTATAAGCCGCCCCAAACTACGGTACAAATTTAGGCTGTTCTTCAGCGAAGTCGGTGAAGCGCAACGTCCTTTTATTTTCGCCATTGAACAGCATGACATTCACCTTATTGATCCCGCCTTTCATTGACGTATAAATAATGTAGCGGCCGCATGGTGAGAACTGAGGCGAGTCGTTGACGGACCCGTCATTTGTAAGAACCTTCTGGTTGGAGCCGTCGGTGTTCATGGTACACACTTCAAAACTGCCCACATTGCATATGAAGGCAATAAGATCACCTTTCGGCGAGAACGAAGGGGCGCTGTTATACCTTCCGTGATAGGTGAGCCTCTTCACGTCGCCCGATGGGAGAGCCTTCGAAAATATCTGCGGTGTTCCATACATGTCCGATACAAAAACGAGGCGTGACCCGTTGGACGAGATGGTTGGAGAGGTAAGAATGCCGTCTCTCTGCAGAATGACCCGCTTGCTGCGGCTTCCTACATCGAAGGCATATATCGTTGACGATCTGCCCGATGTATGAGAATAGACCAGCGTCGAATTATTGAGCCATGCCGTACCGATCTTCATGCCTTCTGAACGGTCTACAAATATCTCGTTCTTGTTATCGAAATCGGAGACATACAGATTGGGCTTTCCTTCCTTGTACGACGTATAGGCAAGGTATTTTCCACTGGGGGATAATGAAGGCGAAAGGGTGATGCTCCGGTAATTGGTAAGACGCGTTACGTTCTGCCCGTCGAAATCGGAGAGATAAACTTCTTTCAAATTCCTGCGGCCGGCCGTAAACAGTATCCGGGAACTACAGATGCCCTTTTCGCCAGTAGCCGCAAAAATGATATCGTCCGCCAGTCTGTGTGTCACACGTCTCCATTCGCTCGTCCTTGCTCTATACCGCTTCGCCAGAATCAACGACCCGTCAAGGGTATCATAGACAAATGCTTCGAGGCTCAAGTCCGCATTTACCACCTGAACGCGCGCCTTAACGACAAGGTCGATCCCGATCGAGCGCCACGAGTTAAACTTGACCTCTGTTTTTTCGATCCCCTCGTTCAGGAGTTCCTTGTCAATAAGAGATGCGGGGGCGGTGATGAAAAAACCTGAAAGATCGAGGTCCCTGTTCAGGACATCACTCATTTCGGAAGTCGACTTGTTGGCCTTTTCCCCCTTGAATGCCGGCACTCCGATCGTTATTTTCTTGAATGTTGTGCCATAGACATCGAGATAGACCTTGGCTTCCGATATGCCGGTGAGGGCCATGATGCATGCCAAGGCAAGCACCATAATAAAAGTACTATTTCTTTCCATGCTTTCTCCATTTGTCCATTATTTCCATGAGAGCCTTCACCTGTGGAAGGGTCGTCTTCCCTTTACGGGTAATGATGAAAAAGGAACGCTTGATCTGAGGTAAGCCTTCAATGGCAACCTTTTTGACCACACCGTCACTGATAAGCCTTTCTACAGCCAGTTCTGATATATATGCCATACCCATTCCCGACATAACGGCCTGTTTTATGGCTTCATTGTCCGAGAGCTCCGCTATTATATTAAGATGGCCTCCGCCAATGTCCCGTATCTTTGCTAGAGCGGATTCTACGGTATTGCGTGTACCGGAGCCTCGCTCGCGTACGATCAGAGGGCTTTCCCTGAACTGCTGCAATGTGATCGAATCAGGAAGATCAGGTGGCCCAATGAATATGACAGTGTCATCGATCAATTTATTGAAATCAACCTTATTTGTTCCATACTTTGATCCCACTATGCCAAGATCGAGAGATCCATTTTCCATTTTCTCGAGAATTTCCTTTGTATCCGCAATGACCAGTTCAAAATGTATACCTGCATACTGCTTCTTAAAATCGCTCAATAGCCGCGGCATGATATAGATTCCCGGGATAGTGCTTGCTCCGAGCGTCATCTTCCCTTTCTTGAGGCCGCGAAAGGATGCGATCGCCTCGATCGTGTCTTTCTTGAGATTGACCATTTCCAGTGCGTATTGATACAGTATCTCTCCGGCCTTTGTCAGGGTCACCATCCGCTTGGTCCTGTCTATGAGCCTCACTTCGAAAAAATGCTCAAGGTCCACAATTTGCTTGCTGACTGTAGGTTGAGTTATGCAAAGCTCATCTGCAGCCCTCGTAAAACTTTTGAGCTCGGCGATCTTGAGAAATGTCTCGAGCAGCCTCAATTCCATTTTATAAAACCTTAAGATAGATAAGACCATAAAATCAATAAAATTGTTACCTAATTTAGATATTTACGCGCAATTGTTGATAAAGTTTATCCGCTTTTATTCTTCATCATGATAAGTTCGTTTTCGGTGAAAGTTCCCGGATATCAGGGCTGTAAATGGGATGGACAGAAAGATTGACATCGGTCTCGGCAGTATTATAAACTTAAACGCTTTCCAAATATGCGAGGTGTTAATTCATCCATGAAAGGCATGATCAGTATCGATCCAGAACGATGCAAAGGGTGTGCCCTCTGTATTGAATTCTGTCCAAAGAAATCAATTGTGATCTCAGACAGGCTCAATATGAAGGGCTATTTTATCGCTACTTTTGTTGACGGGAAAGAATGTACGGGATGCGCCACATGCGCTGTCATGTGTCCCGAAGTGGCTATAGAGGTGATGAAAACTTGAAAAAGCTGATGAGCGGTAATGCCGCCCTTGGAGAAGCGGCTGTACTTTCCGGTTGTTCGTGCTATTTCGGCTACCCTATTACTCCGCAGAACGAGTTGACAGAGTACATGGCTAAACGGATGAATGAACTCGGCAGGGTCTTTATCCAGTCCGAGAGCGAGATCGCTGCGATCAACATGGTCCTGGGTGCGTCAGTTGCCGGGGCGCGCGCAATGACTTCATCGAGCAGCCCCGGTATGAGCCTCAAGCAGGAAGGTATAAGCTATCTGGCGGCTGACGAACTCCCTGCTGTTATCGTCGATATGGTGCGGGGCGGGCCTGGCATGGGCAATATCTCGCCGGCACAGTCGGATTATCTGCAGGCAACGCGCGGCGGCGGGCATGGGGATTACAAGACTATCGTACTGGCGCCGGGATCTGTCCAGGAACTTACGAAAGTTGTCCCGCTTGCCTTCGATCTTGCGGACCGGTACCGCAACCCGGTCGTTATACTCGGCGACGGGATGCTGGGCCAGATGATGGAACCTGTCGATTTCGACAATGTCCAGCCTCCGAAAGAATATCCGAAGGATTATATATTGACAGGTGCAAAGGGAAGGCCGTCCCGCATGATACGTTCGCTCCTTTTCGATACGAAGGAAGAAGAAGAGCACAACTGGAAGCTCGTCCGGAAGTACCAGAGGATGGAACAGAACGAGGTGCGGTACGAGACGTTCCTTACCGATGACGCGGAAATGATTGTCATTGCGTACGGCATCGGGGCCAGGATCGCGAAGGGCGCCATAAAAAGGTTGCGCCAGGAAAACTTGAAGGTCGGCATGGTACGGCCCATCACGGCATGGCCCTTTCCCGCCGCGGTGCTCCAGGAATTTGCCAGGACCGTCCACGAGTTCTTCGTTTTCGAGATGAGCGCCGGCCAGCTTATCGAGGATGTCAAACTCGCGCTTAACGGCAGGGGGCACATTCATTTCTATGGCAGACCGGGCGGCATTATCCCGACACCGGTAGAGCTTTACCGGATCATTGGGCGCCACTATTACATGGCATCCCGAAGGGAGCAGTCATGACGAAGGTATATACCAGACCCGGAACAATAAAAGAGGCGCATTTCCATTACTGCCCGGGATGCGGGCACGGCATAATCAACCGGCTTCTCATGGAAGTCATCGAGGAAATGGGGCTTCGCGAAAAGGCGATATGCGTCGCTCCCGCGGGGTGCGGCATGCTTGTATACAATTATTTCGATATAGACACCTTGGAATCGGCGCACGGGCGCGGCGCTGCGGTCGCAACAGGGATAAAAAGAGTACGGCCCGACAATCTGGTTTTCTCGTACCAGGGAGACGGCGACCTTGCCGCCATCGGCACAGCTGAAGGTTTTCATGCGGCGAACCGCGGTGAGTCGATTACGGTGATCTTTGTAAACAACGGCGTTTACGGGATGACCGGTGGGCAGATGGCGCCCACAACATTGACCGACCAGGTGACTACGACAACGCCGGATGGCAGAAATCCCATTATTGCTGGATACCCCGTCAGGATATGCGAAGTGTTTTCAATGCTAGACGGGACAACATATCTCGAACGCGTGACCGTCAACAAGCCGGCTGCGGTAGCCAAAACGAAGAAGGCCATTAAAAAGGCGTTTCAATGCCAGCTTGACGGAAAAGGTTTCTCCCTCGTAGAGATCCTTTCTCCCTGTCCCACGAACTGGAAAATGGGACCCATCGAGTCATGCCGCTGGATCGACGATGTAATGACCAAACAATTCCCCCTTGGAGTGGTGAAAGACATAAAATGATGACACGAACAATCTTTTCCGGTTTTGGCGGTCAGGGCGTTCTTTCGATGGGTTTTACCCTTGCGAACGCCGCGATGCTCGAGGGCAAATATGTTACATATCTCCCTTCGTACGGCGTGGAGGTCCGCGGTGGCACAGCTAACTGTACGGTGGTCGTCTCCGATGAGGAGATCGCTTCGCCTGTTGCGTCGGAACCCGAATTTGTTGTCGCGATGAACCAGCCTTCATTCAACAGGTTCCAGAATATCCTGTCGGCAGGCGGACTTATCTGCGTCAATGCTTCACTAGTTAACACGGATGTAGCGCGAAGCGATATCGAAGTGCTTTCGATACCGACAACCGAGTTGGCCGAAAGGCTCGGGACCACAAAGGTCGCAAACATGATCATGCTAGGCGCTCTCATCAAGGCAAGCGGCATTATTTCCTTCGATGATATGATAAAGAACCTCGGGGAACTGCTCGGCGAAGGGAAGGCCAAATTAATAAAGCTGAACAAGGAAGCCCTCGAAGTGGGTTTCAACTACGTCAAGGAGTAATTGCAATGCTCATCACACAGTTATCGATAAGTCTGGAAAATGTCCCCGGTGCACTATCTCATGTCAGCGAACTCCTTGGACGGGAAGGCGTCAATATCCGTGCTATCTCTGTGGCCGACACGTCGGACATAAGCACGGTCCGCTTCGTCGTTGATGATCCCGAAAAAGCAAAGAACATCCTTAAAGGAAATGGTTTTAATCCCCGGGAAACGGACGTTCTTGCCGTCGAGACACCCGACCACCCTGGCGGCCTTCTCGCAGTTCTCAAACCTTTACGCGCCGCCGGTATAAACGTCCATTACCTGTATCCCCATCTCGGCAGGGTATCCGGCAACGCCATCGTCATCCTTGGCTGCGACAAAACCGAGGAAGCCCAGAAAGTGCTGACGCAGAACTGGGTAAAGACGCTCGGGAAAGAAGTCTATTCCATTTGATCGTGATCTCGTACTTAGCGCGTTTCCGTTCGCAGCGTCATCGCACTTTTGACCTCGCAACCCCTGAGGTCAAATACCCCGCCATTTGTGCATGCCCGTCCTGCTGTATAGTAGTTTTCACGTCTCCTGATACCGAGAAAAATATTTGTATTGAATGACACGGCTTATTCGGGGAAGATTAAAATAGGGGCGAATCTCAAAGTATAGACCGGGGCCGAATTTCAACGTAAAGGTTATGTGAATCACTATGAGCAAGACGAATAGTAAAACCAATTATCCTTTTGTCAGGACCATACGCTTCAAGAGTGCGAACCTTCCAGGAATACTCGGGAAGATCACGACCGCGATCGGTAAGACCGGCACGATCATTGGGAATATCTCGATGGTCCATTTCGGGAACCGGTATGTTATCCGTGATATCGACATTTTTGTGGAGGGCAGGTCCCATATGTCCCGTGTGCTCCAGGAATTGATCAGGATCCCAGAGATCCGGGTGGTCGAGATCCGGGATGCAGTTCTGGAACTGCACAAGAACGGATTGGTGGGCGTGGTCCCGACAAAAAAGATCGAGTCCGTGGAGGATGTCCGAAAACTCTATTTTCCCGGTTCGCGGGAAGTCTGCACCCTTATCAATGACAACGATACTTGGAAGGATACATATACGAGCATTCCCTATAATGTCGCTATTGCGACGAACGGGACGTCTGTATTCGATTTCCCGTCGGGAAAGCCCGTCGTCGCTATGCCCATCCTCGAGGCTAAGGCGGCGCTCCTTCATCGCCTGACGGGCATAAATGGTTACCCGATAATTCTCGATGCGCCCGATACAGGAACATTCATCGAGGCCATGCGGAGGATCGCGCCGGTCTTTAGCGGTATTCAACTCTCAAACGTCTCGTCTCAATATTGCTTCGACATTATCCCGGCACTAGAAGATGCATTGAACCTGCCGGTCATCCACGACGATCAGCAGGGCAATGCTACGGTTATTATCGCCGCCCTCATAAACGCTTGCAGAACGTGCGAACTGGACCTCGTAGCGGCCAGGGTCGGGGTCATCGGCTTAGGGGTAACGGGACTCGCAATATCCCGGTTTATTAAAGCCTATACCGGCAACCCGGTCTGGGGAGCGACCATGTCTGAAGAGAGCGCGAAAAGGCATGAGACCGATGGTGGCATATTGTCGAGCCTGAATGATATGATGGCAAATATGGATATTATTATCGCCACCACCTCCCAAGGCAATATTATTCACCCGGAAATGGTCCGGAAGGGCCAGATCATTTTTGCCCTGTCGGAGCCGCAGCCCGAGATAGATCCGGTTGCCGCAATGGCGTCAGGTTCGAGCCTGGCTATCAACAGCAAGGCGATCAACAATCTTCTTTGTTGCCCCGGTCTCTGGAGGGGCACCCTCGACGCGCAGGCTCATACGATCAATTTTGATATGTATAAAGCGGCGGCACATGCCATCGCCGAATGCACGACGGAGGAGGAAATATTACCCACCACACTGGATAACCGGGTGCACCGTGCAGTCACTCATGCGGTGGCACGGGCTGCACTGGCGACAGGCGTGGCGCGGAGGAAACTTGACGACGATTATTTTGAAAATCACGACATCCTTAAGGCCCCCTGGATGTAAGACAAGAGGAGAAATATATGACTCCGCAGAAGAATGTATCGAATGCTTCTGCACTTGACGAGATGCACAGCGTTCATATTGTCATTGCCGGCGGAGGCTTGAGCGGGCTTTCGGCGGCCTTGACCGCTGCCGAAAATGGCCTGAAAGCCGTCCTTCTTGAAAAAATGCCGTTTGTCGGGGGCGCCGGGCTTTTTCCGGAGGGTTCCCTGGGTATAGGGACCCGGTACCAGAAAGATAATGGGATTCACACGACCGTGGACCAAGTCTTTTCCAAAGTGATGGAATTTCATCACTGGCGCTGCAACGCACAGGTCATCCGGGCTCTGCTTAATGAGTCAGGACAGATGATCGACTGGTTAGCGGGCCTTGGTATGACTATCAAAAACATCAGGACAATGTTCCCGCCTGAAAAAAGTCTGCATGTCTGGCATATTTTCGAGGGCGGCGGGGTCCGGCTGGTGAAGGTCATGTCCCAACATATCAAAGATCATGACCTCCCGGTCCTGACCAAAACCCCGGTAAAAAAATTGCTGATAAATGATGAAGGCGCTGTGACCGGTATAACGGCCCTGAAAGCCGATGGCACAAAGGTAACCGTTCATGCAAAAGCCGTCGTTATTGCAACCGGGGGTTTCGCGAGCAATAAGAAAATGCTCAGGAAATATGTCCCCGATATCAACGCTCCGGGAATGGCGAAGCTCATGTACCGCGGCCCGGCTCGAGACGGCAGGACCGGAGACGGGATCAACATGGCACAACGCGCAAATGCCGCCCTTGCCGGTATGGGGACCCTTGCTGGAAACAGCCCGTATCTAGATGATGAGCCTGCGATCAGGCAGTTCAGCGGCCCGGACCATATGAAGCAAATGCGCTGCGCATTAAGCCAGCCCTTTCTCTGGGTGAACCGGCAGGGTGAGCGTTTCTATAACGAATCGTTCGGCTCGGTCTTCAGCGACGTCTACAATGCAATGACATCGAATGGTGGCCTCATGTGGTCGATCTTCGATCGTAACATGAAGAAATATATGGAAGACAACGGTCCCTTGACGCCATTTAATGCTATCGTCGTCCCGGGACAAAAAATGACTGCCCTTGACAGGGGGATCGAGAAAGGTATCTGGTCGGGCTTTGCCTTTAAGGCCGATACGATCGAGGAGTTGGCGGATAAGATACAGATCAAGCCTGAAAAACTGCGCGACACCATCGAAACGATCAACCGTTATGCTGAACAAAAGCACGATCCGGATTTTAATCGCAGACCTGAACATCTCATAAAATTCGATACCCGGAACGGTCCGTACTATGCCTTGAGAGGGTTGCGCGCATTTTTCCTCACGCTCGGCGGAATTGTTGTCAATAAAGATATGCAGGCCCTCGATGCAGCCGGGAATGTCATCCCTGGCCTTTATGCGACCGGTCAGGATATGGGGGGTCTTTATGACAGCACCTATGATCTCCTCGCAGAAGGCTCAGCAAGCAGTTTCGCACTGTGTTCGGGAAGGATAGCGGTGAGGAACATTGTTAAGATCGTAAGTCGTCAGTCGTAAAGAGTTAAATATAAAACCCCTGCAGTATACTATTCTCTAACTAGGGCCGTATAGCAAAAAGATCAATTTTTACACGACTTACGATTTAAACAAGGAGACAAACATGGCAAAGTGGGTAATTGACCCCGATCATGCAGTCGCAGAGTTTACCGTTTACCATATGATGGTCACGCCGGTCCATGGTCAGTTCAATTCCGTAAAAGGATCGATCAATTTTGATCCTGCCGATCCTGGCTCGATGTCCGTAGATGTGGAGATCGAGGCTGCCGGGCTATATACAGGCGTCGAGCGCCGGGACAATCATCTCAGGAGCGTTGATTTCTTTGATGTCGCCAACTTTCCGGTGATTACTTTCAAGAGTGCCGCCATTAAAATTATTGCGCTTAACAATATCATCATAACCGGGGACCTGACAATTCATGGGATCACGCGTTCCGTCGTATTCAGGACGCACTTCATCGGGCCCTCCAAATTCTACGATGATGAGTTGAAACAGACATACACGACCTTCGGGTTTCGTGCGACGGCATCCATCGATCGTGAGGATTTCGGGATAACGTGGAATGTCGGGATAGAGGACGGCGGATTCATGGTGGGGAAAACGATCGACCTTGTCTTTAATGCAGAGATAGACCTAGAAGAATAGAGATAGACGGGTGGATCAATTGTTTTTATTCAACCCCGTTCCGGATGCTTTCAGGATCTCCTGCAAGAACTGCGAGGGGTTCGTGAATGCTCCGGGCCGCCAGTAAAACTGCTGCTGCAACCCCTTCCCGTTTACCCTTACACCGATGAATGTCGGTGTATATTTCACGTTGAGCGCGATGGCGATTTCGCTGTCCTCGTCGGAAAAGACCGGAAAAGGCACGTGATGTGATTCCTTGAACGACCTGGCTTCAAAAGGACTGTTGGTAGCACCTATGCCGATCATCTTCACCCTGTCCCTCAAGTTGGGGTCTGCCTGAATGTTATTGTAAAGTTTGTTTACATGCGGGGCCTGGGCCTGGCAGCTAGGGCAATGGAAGCTGAATATTTCGATAATGATAATTTCGGCATTTATGTCTCCGACCCTGAAAGTGTTTTTTCCCGATAGCCCCAGATATTCTCTTTCCGTCCTATCCGGAGGCGCCGGGAGCGTGAGATCGGGGAACCCGGCCTTCTCGTCGGAATACAGTTTGTCAGTTATTACTTGTGCATACGTCTTGGCTTCTGCCATTATATGCCACGAGACAATAATGAAAAGGGACGCCGCACAGAACAGAACTGTCTTTTTTGTCTTCTTGTTCATTGGCCCTTACCTGCGTGTAAAATAATTATAGGGAGAAGCACGTCCACGAGGGAATTCGGCCTCTCCCTATAAATTTAAAGCGTGAGCGTTCATGTGCTCATGTGGTACACAAGGGACACCTGCCGTTATCTACCCCATGGACCGCTTACACCCATCCTCCTCAATTGGGCCGCCGCTTCATCTCTCATTTTCGTCCCCTGCTTTATCTGTAATTCGCACCGTTGAATGGTCATTTTGGCGTCCGCTATCATCTGGTTGGCTGCCTGCTCCATAGAAAGATACGGATACGCAGGCTGGTCTGCCGCACCGCCGGCCCTCGGGTCAGCCTTTTTCGTGCCACCCGTTACCTGGGCCCTTGCCTTGCCTTCCTGCGCCTCCTTTTTCATCTTTTCGGCAGCCGCGATCTGTTCATTGCATCTCTGGACCGTTTTCTGGGCCTCCGATATCATCGTTTCGCCGGCTTTGTAATGAGCGACCCATGGGTTGTCGGGCTGGTCGGGAACTGCCCCGGATGTCTGTGCCTTAACGACTCCTGTGCCAAGGAAAAGGAATACCGCTGCACATACGACTACCATCGATACCAAGACTGCCCTTTTCATGATCATCTCTCCTTTTTATAAAAGATTTTTGTGTATCTGCTCATCTTCGTTCATTTGAATAACTAAGCCTGCATTTCCTTACGATCGGTCCAGTGCCTGATTGATTCTGCAACGCGATGTGTTCTGTCCGGCCCACCGGAAACGGTTGTCGGTGCCAAAGCAAAGATAGTCCTGTACTTGCCTTCATAAAAAATAAGATAAGCAGTCGAGCGTATGGTGTCTGTCGCAGATTCATCAATTATTAGATAGTAATCTTGCAGATTTTTTTGTAGTACTGAAGGATGACAGAAGCGATACTAAGGTGTGACGTGAGGGTCGTTTGTGCTTTACCCGTCTTCTCCGGAGCCTAAATAGCCGTTCCGGTATTGTGTGTGGAGGCAATATTCGAGATATTCCCTGACGACATGCTTCGGCCCGTAAGCGCCGCTATGACCGTCGCACAGTATGTCCGCTTCAAGGGCGAACAGCTTTTGTATGGAGCCAAGCCAGGCTTTTGGGTCGCAATCAAATTCGGCCAGAAGCGGGGCGCCGATATCTTGGGCAAAGAGGATCCTTTCCCCATTTTCCTCCATATAGAGAGAGATCGAACCGGGGGTGTGCCCCGGCGTATGGACCCATCGAAGAAGATGGCCGGCGAACTCAAGGTTTCCCACATCACCTTTGAGGCGCACGTCTACGGGAAGGGGTTTGAAATCGACATCGAAGCAGAATGCCGCGGTAAGCCGTATATCTCCCCGCTCGACTATATCGGCGTCTTTGTCGTGCATGACCAGTTTAGTTCCGAAATACGACTTCCATAGGTTGGCCGCGCCGATATGGTCTGCGTGGCAATGGGTCATGACCAGGGCTACTATGTTATCCGGCTGAAAGCCCGCCTTTCGCATATTCGTGATCGTATTTTCGAAGCCGTGCCCTGACCCGCAGTCAATGAGAACGGGCTCGCCGAAATCGATCAAATAAATAGCACTATCCCGCACGTTTGTCATGTCAGGCCCGCCTACGCGCCATACTTTTTTCGTTATCTGTTGTGGTCCCATAAATTTCAGATCGCCTGTTACATATATAATGCATCAATATTACTGTGAGTAAAGATATTATTTCCCAATATCCACCAGAAAACTATAACGCTTGACTTTTTAACCTCGGGTAGCGCACGATTGACATTGTGAAAATTACGAAAAAATTTGTTGCCTGCGGACTACTTTATGGTGTTCTGCTCTGGTTGACCGTACCCGCTGCGGTCCTGTCAGCACGTGAAACTGAAAGGGTGCCGGTCATGTTCCTCGATGCAAACGGCAGGGAGTTATGCCGGTTTGAAGCTGAATTGGCGATCACGCCTTATGAACAATCCCGTGGGCTTATGTACAGGCCGTACATGCCGCCCCAATACGGCATGCTCTTTATCAATGAGCGCGATGAGATGCAGCATTACTGGATGAAGAATGTCTCTATACCTCTTGACATAATATTTATTGACGGAAATAATGACGTCGTCTATGTTCACCACAACGCGCATCCCCACGACGAGACAACGATAAGTTCCCGATATCCCGCCCGGTATATCCTTGAAATAAATGCCGGTGAAGCGAAGGAATGCAAGATCAAACGGGGTGTTAGCACGCGCTTTGGCAGGACTGCCGCCGGGAAGTGACCGTCTCCGGGTGTTTTCAACAGAGAATGTTAAATTCCTGACGGTTTCTTAGCTTCTCAATATCATGCATCTTTTTTCGTGTCCGGCCGCGAAGTACGGAAATGAAAGATACAGGTGAAGGATAAAAATATTGACATAGGACGGCTAAGCGGTTAAAATCTTTGTCTTTAAACCCGAATACGTCCGGGCAAGCCCTAATGCAGTTAAGGAGGTCAGAAATGGCAAGGATCTGTGAGATCTGTGGCAAAGGAAAACAAATTGGTAATAACGTGAGTCACGCGAACAATAAAAGCAAGAGAGAATGGTTACCGAACCTCCAGACCGTCCGTATCGTGAAAGAGGGCAAAACTTACACGGCTCGGCTTTGCACCAAGTGTATCAAGAAGGGCAATTTTCAGAAAGCTGTTTAGAAAACAGGCAATGGGTTATAGGTAATTGGTCAGAGGAAATACCGGTTTCTATAACCCATTTTCTTGTCTTTTCCATCACCCACCAACTATTACTCATAACTAGCCTTAGGTGATGCTTCGCATCCTATCGACAGAGCGGACGCCTTTAATCTTCTGTATGGATTTCATGACCTTTTGAAGCTGGGACATATGTTCGATCTCCACTTCGTAGATCCCCGCGGCGGAACGGTCAGGATATGCCATGGCCTGCGCACTCAATATATTGACCTTGTTTGCGGCTATAACGCTGCTGATATCGGAGAGAAGCCCTTTTCGATCGCTGCCTGTTACCTTGAACCTGACAGGAAATGTGTAGTTCTTGCTGAGTTGCCAGCTCACTTCAACCTTGCGCTGCTCGTCGTACGTATGGACGTTGGGACAGTCTTCGACATGGACCGTAAGACCTCGTCCGCGCGTGATAAAACCGATTATATTGTCGCCTGGGATCGGGTTGCAGCACTTTGCGAACCGGATGACAAGGCCGTCGATGCCTTTTATCTTGATAGCATCATCACGCCCCTTCTTGAATGAACTGATGATACTCTTTATCTTGCCGACCGGTTTCTCGGTCTCGGGAATGATCTTGTTGAGGACTTGTAGCGGTGTGTACAAGCCGTACCCGACACTCGCGAAAAGGTCATCAACCGATTCGAAGCTGAATTCCTTTGCGAGCGGTGTAAACTCGCCGCTCTTAAGAAGCCTGGAAAAGCTCATATCGTGTTTTGAGAGCTCTTTATCGAGGAGTGAACGGCCGAGTTCGATGCTCCTTTCGCGCTGCTCGGTCTTGATCCACTGCCGTATCTTTGTCTTCGCCTTCGACGTCGCGACGAAACTCAGCCAGTCCTTGCTTGGCTTGTGAGTGGGGCTTGTCATTATTTCGACCGTATCGCCGCTCTTCAGGAGGGAACGTAAGGGCACGAGTTTCCCGCTGACTTTTGCACCCACGCACCGGTGACCGAGCTCCGAATGGATGGCATATGCGAAATCGACGGGTGTTGCCCCTTTCGGGAGTTCCCGTACGTCTCCATTGGGAGTGAAGACATATACCTCGTCAGGGAACAAGTCGATCTTGAAGACCTCCATGAATTCCTTGTTATCTTTCAGTTCCTGCTGCCATTCGATGACCCTGCGGAGCCAGGCGAATATCTTGTCTTCTTTGGGATTGAACACCTTGCCTTCTTTGTATTTCCAGTGCGCCGCGATGCCTTCTTCGGCGAGGCGATGCATCTCCCTTGTCCTGATCTGAATCTCTATCTTTTCCCCGTGCGGGCCTATGATCTTCGTATGCAGCGACTGGTACATGTTCGCCTTGGGAAGCGCTATGTAGTCGTTGAATTTCCCCGGTATGGGTTTATATGCCGCGTGTATTATGCCGAGGGCCTCATAGCATTCCTTGATCGTGTCGACAACGACACGGAAGGCGATAATGTCGTAGATATCATCGATGTTCAGCCCCTCCATCGTCATTTTGCGGTAGATGCTGTAAAGATGCTTCGCCCGTCCGAATATATCGGCTTTTAGCTGAAATTCACCCAGCTTTTGCCGCAAAAGACCGATCACCTCGTTGATATATGCCTCACGTTCTTTCTTCTTCTGGGCAATGTTCTCTACTATAAGCTTGTATTCTGCAGGCTTGAGATACTTGAATGCCACGTCTTCCAGCTCGGCCCTCAGCCATTCAATGCCGAGCCTGTGCGCAAGGGGAGCGTATATTTCGAATGTCTCCCGGGCGATCTCGATCTGTTTCTCCGGCGAAAGGAAATTGAGGGTCTGCATATTGTGATACCTGTCGGCCAGTTTGACGAGTATGACCCTGATATCCTTACTCATCGCGAGGATCATCTTGCGAAAGTTCTCGATGCGGGATTCTTCCGACGTCTTGAGGGGTATCTTGCTGATCTTGGTCACGCCGTCGACGAGTTCGGCGATCTCTTTGCCGAAGTATTCCTCTATTTCCTTTTTTTCAACGTACGAATCCTCGATCGTATCGTGAAGCAGTCCCGAGACGATGCTCGGGATATCGAGGTTCATTTTTGTGAGGGTGTACGCCGTTTCCAGAGGATGGATCAGGTACGGTTCTCCGGACAGCCGTACCTGGCCTTTATGGGCCTTGGCAGAAAAAATATATGCCCTTTGCAGCAATTCCACATCGGCATCGGGATTATATGCCAGGACCTCGTCGACGATGTCGTTAAAACGTATCATACATCTTCCACGGGAGATGAGGGAATCGTTGGGACATGATGTTCAGAGAAAGGCGCGGCCGGTGCTTGCTTGAACTCTCGTGGTTTATTTATTTTGGCGGTCGGGATTGATGCCATATGTACCTGTTCCTTATATTACCTCATGAAATGCAAAATCGCAATAAAGCCAAATAGGTGCATGGAGATCGTTCCTGCTCACACGCGTGCGTGGCCATGGCCCGCAACATCGAGATTTCCGTTCGATCTACGGCGAGTTTTCCTGCGATCCAAAATTTCAGCCAGGACCGGTATAAGCAATGACCCGAAAGGCAGGACGAAAATTACCAGTGCGGGAACATAACAGGAAAGATGCTTTAGGTCTTTCCGAAGCACCCGTTTTTCCTCGCTGGTCCATGCCTGTCCGGTGTTCCTCGGCTTCATCAGCAAATGCATGAACCCGGTGATCTTCTGGGCTTCATCGAGGACCATCGCCCGGTTATTTGCGAATATTCGTGATAGCCGGTGCTTAACTGTCAACATTATCATCTGTTGCTCCTGTACACACGCTGGCAACGACGTTTCGCTTTTCTTATCGATCTATTTCCGATAGTATTAAGTCATGTTTGGGAACACCCCTACCCCGCAAAACATGTTCAAGGTCCAAGTAGAACGTATAACATATTACAATGAAGAGAACCATTACACCATAGCTAAAGTGAAGGTGGAGGGCAAAAAGTCCCTCATAACTATCGTAGGCACACTCTATTCGGTTGTTCCCGGGGAACTCCTCAAGATAGAAGGAAACTGGAGCATTCATCCCCGCTACGGAGAGCAGTTCAGGGTCACGTCTTATGAGACCCTGCTTCCTGCTACAGTAAAAGGTATTGAACGTTACCTGGGCTCCGGTATGATAAAGGGCATCGGGCCGATGATGGCAAAAAGACTTGTGGCACAGTTTGGCGAGGCAACCCTCGATATCATAGATGCAGATATAGAAAAGCTCCGCCACGTACCGGGAATTGGTGAAAAAAGGATCGAGATGATCAAAAGCGCGTGGGACGAGCAAAAGGAGGTGCGCAACGTAATGGTTTTCCTACAGGGAAACGGCGTCAGCCCGGCATACGCCGCCAAGATCTATCGCTTCTACGGCAATGATTCGATCAGGATAGTGCGCGACAACCC
>DHQV01000003.1:0-29368 GCA_002408185.1 Deltaproteobacteria bacterium UBA5329 | reverse complement strand
GGATATATTTGGAATAGGCTTTCTTACCGCAGACAGGATAGCGGAAAACCTCGGCGTCGAAAAAGAGGCACCTTTTCGGATCGAAACGGGCGTTCTTTATGTCCTGGGGCAGCTTGCAGATGAGGGACATCTTTTTTCCCCCTTCGATGAGTTGGTTGAAAGATCGAGCGAGGTGCTCGAAGTGTTGCCTTCGAAGATACCACCGGCTCTTGCGAACCTCGCAGCTCAAAAAAAGGTCATAATCGAGAACGGGCCTCTGGTTCCCGGAGTTGCGGGAAATTACGGAACAGGGCTGGTTTACCTTGATTTCCTCTATGCTGCCGAGCTAGGCATAGCGGCATCGATAGGACGGCTTGCCTCGCACCCGAAACAAATGAGGATCATCGATGTCGGCGATACGTTGCGCTCCGGCGGCGGGGACCGGCAGATCATCTTTTCGGAAAAACAGCTCGAAGCCGTCAGGGCATCTCTGCAACAGAAAGTGCTGGTCATAACGGGGGGGCCCGGAACGGGAAAAACGACAATTATAAACGGTATCATCAAGATAGCTGTAAAGACCGGGCAGAAAGTGGTCTTGGCAGCACCGACCGGCAGGGCGGCAAAAAGAATTACCGAGGCGACCGGTGTCGAGGCGCGCACCATCCATCGCCTGCTCGAGTATAATCCGCGAGACCTTTCGTCCGGGACGGGATTCGGAAGAGACGAATCGAAACCTCTGGATGCCGGCCTCGTCATCATCGATGAGGCATCGATGATAGATGCCCCGCTCATGTATCATTTGTTGAAGACTGTCCCTGTGGAAGCGACCCTCGTCCTTGTTGGCGATATCGACCAGCTTCCGTCCGTGGGTCCCGGGAATGTCCTGGAGGACATCATCGCTTCAGGGTGTGTTAGCACCGTGCGCCTGAACGGCATATTCCGGCAATCACAGGAGAGCATGATAATTGTCAATGCCCACCGTATAAACAGGGGCCAGATGCCCATTTTCGAGGGAGGCCGTGATTTCGTATTTATCGAAGAAGATGACCCGGAAAGGGTGCTGCAGCACATTGTCGAATTATGTACCCGGATCATCCCCTCGCGCTTCGGTTTTTGTCCGTTTAACGATATCCAGATATTGACCCCCATGCACCGGGGAGTTGTCGGGGTCACGAATTTAAATGCCCGGCTTCAGGAGGTGCTCAACCGGTCGCCGGACGGTGTCTTGCGGTCGGGACGATTGTTCAAAGTGGGTGATAAAGTGATACAGGCCCGGAACAATTATGAAAAAGATGTTTACAACGGGGATATAGGAAAGATCGTAAACATCGACAAAGAAGTACAGGCCGTCAGGGTTGATTTTGACGGCAGAATTGTGACGTATGATTTCAGCGAACTCGACGAGCTTGTCCTTGCCTACGCGATCTCGGTCCACAAATCACAGGGGAGCGAATACCCCGCCGTGATCCTGCCGGTCCTTACGCAGCACTATCTCCTTCTCCAGAGAAACCTTATCTATACAGCGGTCACCAGGGGAAAGAAGCTCGTCTGCCTTGTGGGCACGAAAAAAGCGCTCTCGATCGCCGTACGAAATGACAGGACCCGCAAACGGTACAGTTTGCTGGCGGAACGGCTGCGAGAGGTCCGGGCCACATCCCCCTTTGCTGGCAGCCATTGTATCTATTGAGTTTGAAACGCCTTACGTTTTTACGTTCTCACGGTCCTTATTGCTTCTTGCACATTTTCTTCAACGATATTATTTTAGTATAAGGTATATTTTTTTCATCGCGGGCTTTGGTCGGTGGTTAACCGTAACGGGGGCATTGTGAAAAGATTTTCCGCGATAGCGCCGGCCGCTATAGTTGCAGCCGGACTATACCTCACGAGCCTTTACAATTATCTTTTATTCCACAATCTTGTCGAGTTCTTTGCGGTCATCATAGCCTTCGGGATATTCATGGTAGCCTGGAATTCCCGGAAGTTTATCGACAACAACTATCTTCTCCTTCTTGGCATCTCGTATTTTTTTACGGGTATTTTCGATATCGCACATATGCTGGCGTATAAGGGAATGAGTGTTTTTGCGGTAACGGGAGCCAATCTGACGACGCAGTTCTGGATAGCAGGCAGATATATACAGAGCACTTCATTATTTATAGCGCCGTTCTTTATAGGGAGGAAGATGAGGCCGGACCTCGTGTTCCTGATATATACGGCCGTATCGACGGCTCTGATGGGTTCGATCTTTGGCGGGATATTCCCTCTGTCATTTATCGATAATGCAGGAGTGACCGGTTTTAAAATAGTGAGCGAATATCTCATTATGATCATCCTCCTTGGCTCAGTGTTCACGCTCACGAGACATCGTGAAAGGTTCGATCCCAGGATCCTGAAATTAATAATTGGATCGATCATATTCATCGTGTTCTCGGAAATGGCCCTCACCCTTTATGTCGATGCCTACGGTATAGGGAACCTGGCCGGGCATTACTTCAAACTCGTGTCCTACTATATCATCTATCGGGCAATGATCAAAACGGGCCTTAAAGAACCGTACAGTGTCATTCTGAGGGACCTCAAACAGAGCGAAGAAAATCTGCTTGTCGAAAAGAACCGTGCGGAAATGTATCTCAAAATTGTCGGGACATTGTTCGTGGTCATTGACAGCTCCGGGAAGATCGTCCTCATAAACAGGCGCGGGTGCGAGATACTCGGCTGTGACATCGAAAAGGTTATCGGGAGTGACTGGATAGACACGTTCATTCCCACGATGGACAGGAAAGAGGAACGAACATTTTTTTCACGTTTTTTGTCGGGCCCGTCAGGCGCGATTGAGTACCGTGAAAGCGCAGTGATGGCAGGGGAGGGGAAGGAGAGGATAGTAGCCTGGCACCACACTGTCCTGAATGATGAATCAACCGATGCCACGGTAGTCTTAAGCTCCGGTGAGGACATTACATCCAGGATCGAATATGAACACGCACTGGAGAAGTATCAGGGAAAACTGGAGCATTTGGTTCAGCAAAGAACGGGCGAACTGGAGAAGATAAATGACGAGCTTATGGCGGTATCGAAAAAACTGTCCGAGGCGGAGAACGTAGAGAGACGAAAAATCGCACGTGAACTTCATGATCTCGTCGGGCAGAATTTGACAGCCCTTGGACTTAATTTAAATATAATGAAAGCAAAGCTGGTCTCTGGCGATTTGACCGTGCTCGATAAGCGGATCATGGACTCGATGTCCCTCGTCGAGGACACCGCCATTACGATCCGTGATGTCATGGCAAAACTTCGCCCCCCGGTCCTGGACGATTATGGCCTTCTTGCAGCTATCAAGGGTTATGCAGAAAACTTCCAGGACCGGACCGGAATCACCGTCGTGATCACCGGCGAAGATCTTCCCGAGCGACCCGATAGCCATACAGAAACATCTCTTTTCAGGATAGTGCAGGAAGCTCTCAACAATGTTGCCAAACATTCCGGTGCGACCCGTGTTATGATCAGCGTGAAGCAGAACAATCGCGATATAGCCCTCGTTATTGAAGACGACGGAAAAGGTTTTGAGCAGGACGAGATGAAGATGTTTAGGAAGAAGGGACGCTACGGACTTGCCAATATAACAGAAAGGGCGTTGTCGATAGGGGGGAGCTGCGTGATCCAAAGCGAACCAGGGAAAGGGACCCGTGTAGCGGTGGAGGTCCATGTATGAGTATCAGCGTCCTGATATGTGATGACCACGCCATCATTCGTGACGGGCTCAAATTGCTTCTTGAGTCGCAACCTGATATTGTCGTGACAGGCGAGGCGATGAATGGAAGAGATGCCATAATCCAGGCAAAAAAACTGCGCCCGGACATTGTTATCATGGACATCGCAATGCCTGGCCTGAACGGTATCGAGGCTGCTGACCGTATCCTGCAGGAGTGCCGTTCGACCAGGATAATTATTCTTTCCATGTATTCGACGACGGAACATATCTATCGTTCCCTGAAGGTCGGTGCCCGGGGATACCTCTTGAAAGAATCGGCCGGGGCCGAGGTGATCGCTGCGATTAAAGCTGTCTACAACGGCATGAGGTATCTGAGCCAGAAGATTTCAGACCGGGTTATAGAAGACTACCTCAACACACAGGCGGCGAAGGAGCCTGAGAATCCCCTGGAACGTTTGACCAGGCGCGAACGCGAAATACTTCAAATGGTTTCCGAAGGAAAGTCAAGTGTGGAAATAGCGGGCATAATGTTTCTTTCCCCGAAAACAGTCGAGACGTACAGGAGTCGTCTTATGCACAAGCTCGGCGTCAACGACATACCCGCCCTTGTGAAATTCGCCATCCGTTACGGGCTGACGCAATTGGAGTAGGTGATGGGTGCCTGTCCGGAGTACTTGCCTCCCCCTTTTTTTTCTGTTGTCTGCCTACCGCATTTATCTCGTGGACCTCGCACCATATAAGTAGGAAGAAGAAAAGACGCTGTATCCCGGCAAGCCGGGATGACGATGGGGAAACTACTTGTCCTCTCTATTTCATGGGTAACATCTCATAAAGTATGACAACACAATTGTTGGCCGGGCGACAGACGTTTTTGCCTGTTCTCGCTATGATTGTAAAGAAACCGGCATTGAATGAGACGGGGGACAAGAAACATTCCTGTCGGATTCGATCTTGAAAGAAATTTGTGGGGGGATGTGCTGAGGAACGACAAGCCGATCAGGAGCAAGGCGATCAGCAAACTACACCGCAGTCCAGCCAGGGACAATGCCAATGATGATCCTTGCGGGTACGGACTGGCGCACACGAAAAAGAGGGAGACTGCCGTGGTAAGTGAGTCGGACGGAGTCGAGCGTAACGCCCGGGCGTATTACTTGAAGGGTCTGTCCCACGAAGAGCGGGGAGAATATACCAGTGCCATCCGCGATTATGACAGGGCCATCAGTCTCGACCCCGGCCTGGCCTGGGCATACTATCACCGCGGTATCGCGCACGGAGGTGCGGGACACCACCGGAAACAGGTCGAAGACCTTCGTACCGCAGCCCGATTAGGTCTTGCGATAGCCGTTGATATGCTGACGGTATGTGATCGGCCGCGTAAGAAGATTAGGGGAGGGTAAAGGAGCCCATGAGTTTTACGGAGACATATACAAAGAAATCACGGCGGATGATCTGTGTCTGCGCCTGGTGCCAAAGGGTCCGGACCGTCAAGGGGGTGTGGAAATTGCCTGAAACACCGGCGCAGGCGACTTCAAAAATAACATTGACACATGGCATCTGTCCCGTATGTGTAAAAAAAGTGCTGGCCGCTAAATATCTGGCAGAACCTGCGCGATGACTTTCAGGGAAGGACCGTCATAAAAGATGATGACATCGTCATTCCAAAGTATGACAAGATTATTGGTGGATTATACGACAGACGCATTTGAGCCGATGTTGTACCCTAGTATAGATCATTGTGATCCGGAAGAAGGGCAAACACGGAAATTAACGGGTCGCAGTATATGCGTGAGCGCGTCGTGGTTTACGGAGGTAGGCGTATGAATAGAACTCAGGGACAATATCCGGAAAAAGGTTCGTGCCTGCGGCCCTGGGAATTGAAGTCATGATCAAAGTGCTGGTCGTTGACGGCGAGTTGTCGAGCTGCGCCATGTTTGCCGAGGCGGCACTCAGGCTCGGGCATGAGCTGTCGCTCAGGCATACCCTGAGCGATTGTCTGGAAGTGATAAGAACGAATCCTCCCGATTTAATATTTATCGAATCCGATCTTTCGGACGGAAATTCTATCGATGATCTTGATAAATTACAAGCATGCCCTTCGGCGCCGACAATTACGGTGATGACGCGGCACGGAACACCCGAAAACGCGGAAAGAGCGATCCGGAACGGGGCTTGGGACTACATACAGAAACCTGCCGGCTTGAGGGAGACGGTCTCCCGTCTATCACGGGTCATTCAGTACCGCGCGGAATTACATAACGCCACCAGGAAAAACGAGGTCAAGCGCAATGGCATAGTCGGCAACAGTCCGGCAATGCGGGCCTCGATGGACTTGGTCAAGCAGGCCGCCGAATCCGACCTCAACGTTCTGATAACGGGAGAGACCGGTACAGGCAAAGAGCTCTTTGCACTGTCGATCCATAATAACTCCAGAAGAGCGAAGGAGAATTTCGTTGTCGTTGATTGTACGGCGCTTCCTGAAACGCTTGTGGAAAGCATACTCTTCGGACATGTGAAGGGCGCTTTTACCGGGGCGGACAGATCACGGGAAGGCCTTGCCAGGCAGGCCCATAAAGGGACCCTCTTTCTCGATGAAATGGGTGAACTGCCGTTGCCTCTGCAGAAAACATTTCTGAGGGTCCTGGAGGAACACCGCTTCAGGCCGCTGGGAAGCGAAAAAGAGATCGAGAGTGATTTCCGGCTTATATCGGCGACAAACAAAAATCTTGAGCAAATGGTCGAGGAAGGCAAGTTCAGGGGCGATCTTCTTTACCGGTTGCGGTCAATGACCATCAATCTGGATCCCTTGCGAGGGCATCGAGAGGACATCGCTGACCTGACCGGATTTTATGTGGACAAGGTGTGCGATCGTTTTGGCGTGCGCCAGAAAAAAGTTTCAGAAGAGTTTCTGAAATACCTCACGAAATATGACTGGCCAGGCAATGTCAGAGAACTGTTCCACGTCATAGAACATGCATGTGCTGCAGGTCTTCATGAAGAAACGCTCTTTCCCGTGCACCTTCCCCAGGAATTTAGGATCCAGATAACAAAATCATTATTCAGTCAGGATCATCCCGCCGCTCAAAA
This sequence comes from Deltaproteobacteria bacterium UBA5329, assembly GCA_002408185.1. Classification (GTDB taxonomy): domain Bacteria; phylum Desulfobacterota; class Syntrophorhabdia; order Syntrophorhabdales; family Syntrophorhabdaceae; genus Delta-02. The sequence goes on along the minus strand of DHQV01000003.1, from coordinate 22,596 downwards.
AGGGAATAACTTGCACAATCATGAGCGCCGGGGGCAGTTCCTCAGTTTGAAAAGTTTCCGCCAGAGCGCATATGCCGATCTGGAGGAAATGTATCTTCGCAATCTCTTGTCATCATCGGGAGATATAAAAGAAGCCTGTACGCTTTCCCAGCTTTCACGGACCAGGTTGTACGGCCTTCTCAAGAAGCACAAAATCAGAACTGGCGCGTAATATCTAGCTTATCCTTTCTATCGGTTACGAAAACATTACGGGAAATAATTGGCGCCGTTTTCAGGTCTGACAAACAGACCGGTCTGAAATCCACTTTTATTGTACTCGAATCTCAAAAAAGTGAACACGCCGCGGGTGCCCGGTCAGCGTAAAAAATGAGTATACTGTGGATTCCCTTGATACTGGCTGGTTTATGCAAAATGTGATTTTTGGCACGATTATTGATAGACCTGAAGATCATGATGCTGGCAAGGATGTACCGTACATGTCAAACGTCGATGAGAGGAAGACCGGAAAGTGTATACAACAATAGAACGACGAAACGACTTGGTATTCTATGCGAAGAATCATGAGGACATCCCTGGGAAACTGAGGGCCATTCTGGAAACGCTCCTCTTCGAGGAACGCATTGAGCTTTACAGAAGCGTGGCGAGCCTCAAGCAGCGTTTCTGTCTCCCTTCGGAAAGACGGATCATTGCGATCATTTATACCACGGATAAGGAAGATCTCCTGGACATCACATCGATGAAGTACTTTTTCTCCGATGTGAAGGTAGTTCTCGTATTGCCGAGCAAAAAAAAGGATGTTATCGCCCTCGGGCATAGTTTGAGGCCCAGATTTATCACGTACAAAGACGCAGATTTCCGTGAGCTATTATCGGTGATACATAAAATGTCGGGGGACCCCGGCAGGAGCACGGCTCCAGGTGGTAAGGCCCAGCCCCGCATGTACGGAAAATGAGAGATCCCTGGCAGGGGGAACGCACCCGCCAGTACGATCTCGCAATAGCGCATACCGGGAATCTCCATGACAGTGCTGTGAGACAAAAAACGAATGAAGCGGCACACAATTTCCCTGGGACGGAACGATCGATCAGGCGGTTTTAAAACCGAATGGCGGTAGCCTGTTTTGAACGATATCACGCTAATACCTGTGAAGGGCTTGCATACCTTACCCGAAGAGAGATAATGCTCTGGATGAGAAGATGAGAGCACAGATCATCAATAAGTTGAGAAGGATCGACTAACCGGTGTCCCCTTTACTTCGATGCCTCCCTGCTGATCGATTTCCTTGAGCGGGCGACCTCCCGCGATTTCAGGATGACAAAGGAGCAAATAGCGTGCCTTGCCAGGGAAAATGTGCTATACTGCCAGTGTTAAATGATTTATCGGTTTCGGTAATTTATCTGTACGGATTCACATGCAGGGTTTTTCTTCCATATCAGATTACCAGGTGCAGGCTCTCTTCTGCAGACCTTTCTTGATTGAATGACATCCTGAACTGAAACATCCGTTGGGGTACCGTTAAGCAAATGTTGATATGCGATTGAGTATCTTTTCGAGGTTATTTGCCGGCTACATTGCAGTGATCCTCATATTCGGCGGGATAACCGCGTATTCGGTCTATGCGCTGCATCAGCTGAACGGCGAAGTGAACATACTCTTCAATCGTGACGAACGCGTCATCGAGGCCAAGGACAAGCTGGTCGACTCGCTCTTGTCGCAGGTGAGATCGGCACGAAAATTCGTCATTACGGGGGATGTGGCCCTCCTTGAACAGATGATCTCGGGACAGAAAGACTTCGACAAGTATATTGAACAGGTTTCGTCGATTGTCGGTGCAGGCGAAAACAGGGATCCTCTTGCCCGGATACAATCGCATTACGCAGAATACACATCTCTGGTGAATAAAGAGATAGAGTTTGTGAGGATCGGGCAACCCTATGACAAGCTCGATTACAGGCACAAGGAAGGTCAGGCGGTAGAGCGGGTCATGCAAGACCTGAAAAAACTCGAGACCTATTACCGGCAGGACATTCAGCGAAGACTTACAGGGATACGGCAGACCACCGGAGTGGCGCAGCGGATGTCGTTTACGCTGTTCTCGGCCGCACTGCTTCTCGTCATCATCGGTGTGTTCATGAACACGCGCGGTATCACGAAACCTCTCAAAGTTCTCATGTACAAAACGAAAGAGATATCACGGGGTGTTTTCAAAGCAGATCTTGACATCGCGTCTCCGCGGGAGATCTCGGAGCTCGCCGGCGCCCTCAACAGGATGTGTGAAAAGCTCCAGGAGGTCGATTCAATGAAGTCCGGTTTCTTTGCGACCATGTCCCATGAGCTCAGAACACCTCTTGCATCGATAAAACAGGGCATAACGCTTCTTAGGGAGCATGGCGCCGGTCCGGTCACGGAGAAACAGAAAAGGCTTTTTACTATCCTGACCGAGGAGACCAACAGGCTTATCGAAATCGTGAACTCTTTTCTGGAGTTGTCGAAAATGGAGGCCGGGATGATGCCTTTCACCTTGAAGGAGGAGAACCTTCCCTATCTCGTTCGCCGTGTGCTCAAGGAGATGACTCCCCTGGTGGAGGCGAAAAAGATCGATATGGAAACGGACATTGGTGATGAGAAGGAGGTCCCCCTGTTGAAGCTTGACCGCGAACGCATTCTTCAGGCCGTCAGGAACCTTGTCGGAAATGCAGTGAAGTTCACGCCTCAAAATGGATCGATCGCCGTGCGCGTTTACAGTGCGGGCACGACCGTCCGGTTCTCCATAAAGGATACGGGCCCCGGTGTTTCCCGGGAAGATCTCGAGACGATATTTGAAAAGTTTCACCAGGTTCGGGGACAACCCCCTGGGTCTCTGAAGGGGACCGGGTTGGGCCTTGCGTTCGTAAAACAGATAATCACGGCACACGGAGGAAAAGTATGGGTGGAAAGCGAAGAAGGCAAGGGATCTACATTTATCTTTTCGTTGCCCTCATGATGTTCGCTGTCGTGTTCGGGTGTACGGAGGGCAGAAATGCCACCGTCCCGTCAGAGGGGACTAATAACGTCACACCCGTTGCGGTTGAACTGAAGGAGGCGAGGCAACTTCTCGCGCGTGGCGATTACGAATCTTCGCTGAAGACTTACAGAAAGATATTTGAGGATTATAGAGGCACTCCCACGGCTGGTGAAGCCCTTTACAATATTGGTATCGTTTTTGCCGATCCCGAGAACCGTAACAAGGACCATCATCGGTCCGTTGAATCCTTCCGAAGGCTGGTCAAAGAGTACCCGCGAAATCCCCGGGCCGTCGAGGCCGGGATCTGGATAGGTATATTGACCGAGAACGCAAAGCTGAAACAAACCGCTTCCGAGGCAGTTAAGGAAAGTTCCAGGCTGAAGCAGATCATGAAGGAGTCACGAGAGGTTGACAAAGAGATCGAAGAGAAGAAAAGAGAGGAGAACCGATAAGAGAGGTTTTATATGGCACGGGGTACAATACTCGCAGTCGATGACGAGAAGAATCTCTTGGAACTGATCCAGATGGGTCTTGAGTTCGCTGGTTATGATGTGATAACGGCAATGAACGCCACCGAGGCCTTGACCCACGCGAAAGAAGAGGCGATCGACCTGGCGGTGGTAGATCTCCAGCTTGGCGACACCGACGGCATAACATTAATGGAGAGCCTTCACTTGGTCAGTCCCGAGATGCCCGTCATAATTCTTACGGGTTACGGAAGCATCTCCAATGCAGTTGAGGCAATGAAACGAGGGGCCTACAGCTATTTCACCAAACCCTTCGATTCCGAGGTGCTTCTTTTCGAGATTGGAAAGATAATGGAGACAAGGCGCATGTCTTCCGAGATCGAAAGGCTTCAAGGGCTTTTGGAATCGAAATACAGTTTTTCCAACATAGTGGCGAGAAGCAAGAAAATGCAGGATGTGCTGGAAACGATATCGCGCATCGCAAAGACAGACTCGACGGTCCTGCTCCTCGGCGAGAGCGGTACGGGCAAAGACCTGATAGCCAAGGCGATACATCTGGCCAGCGACAGGAAAGAAAGGCCCTTCGTGGCGATCAACTGTGCCGCCCTGCCCGAGGCCCTCCTTGAAAGCAACCTTTTCGGTCATGAAAAGGGCGCCTTCAGCGGGGCTATACGAGAGACAAAAGGGCTTTTCCTTCAGGCCCATGGAGGGACGATCTTTCTCGATGAGATCGGGGACATGCCCCTTGCCATACAGGCGAAGATACTGCGCGTCATACAGGAGAGGCAGATACGCCCGGTGGGTAGCGAGAAGGTCATCAATGTGGACGTGCGGATTATAACAGCCACGAACAAGAACCTCGAGGAACAGGTGAGGCTCGAGTTGTTTCGCGAAGATCTTTATTACAGGATCCATGTTATCCCGATCCACCTGCCCGCATTACGGGAAAGAAAAGAGGATATCCCTCCCCTTGTCGATTTCTTTGTCCAGAAAGCCGCGTCGCTTATGAAGAAGGACATTAAAGGCGTAACTCCGCAGGCAATGCAAAAGTTGATGTTGTATGAGTGGCCGGGGAATATCCGCGAACTGGAAAATGTTATCGAGTATGCCGCAGCAATGACGGACAGGGAATACATAACGGATGACCTGGTCCTGCAGACAAAAGGCGTTGTGTCACAGGAGCCGGTCCAGCCCCTTAAACAGGCTAAGGATGCATTCGAGAAAAGTTATCTCATATACCTCCTCGAGACATGTAAGGGCAATATCAGTGAAGCAGCGAAATATGCGGGAAAATACCGGGCAGACCTGTACGATCTGTTGAAGAAACACAAACTGAGCCCGGATGATTTCAAGAAAAGAGGGTTGGCGTAGCGATACGGTGTACAAACTGATGACAGGACCGTAGATAAAAGCATTACGAAATTATTGTTGTATCTACGACATACGCCCGAAAACAATTTTTGTACTCTTCAAGTATAGACTCTTCAAACATTACATGGCAAACATCTTCAGCGGGAATGAAGATCACATCGGTCAGGAGGACCGGCCGGGGGGTTTAAATATGAGAAAGATATTAAACAGGCGGAACAGCAAGGGTTTCACGCTCATCGAACTTCTGGTCGTTATGGTGATCGTCGGACTGCTGGCGGCCCTTGTTGCACCGAAGCTTTTTCCCAAGCTCGGAAAGGGGAAACAGGCCGCAGCAAAGGCCCAGATAGAGCTATTAGGACAAGCGCTCGACCAGATGAGGCTTGACGTTGGACGTTACCCTACAACTCAGGAAGGATTGAGTTCCCTCGTTACGAATCCCGGCATGCCGAACTGGGAGGGGCCATATCTCAAAAAGGCGCTGCCTAGCGATCCCTGGGGAAGACCGTACGTATATCAATCACCGGGGAGCCATGGTGAATATGACCTCTATTCATACGGAAGAGACGGGTCGCCGGGCGGTGAGGGGGAAGACGCAGATCTAGCGAGCTGGCAATGATAGTGTGGACACCTGCGAAAAGGTCTGTAGCTAAATACATTGGGACTATATCACTCTTTGTTTTCTTGGCTTCTTTGCCTGCGCACGGCAACGCGCAATCTTCCACGACCATCTTGGGAAAAGCCAGTGATTTCAAGGAGAATGTGGTGCCGCGCAGCCGGGTGCCATCCGGTATTGTGCAGGTTGCACCCGGTGGCGCCCCGGACCCGCAGAGCCAGGTCCCTTCTCAACCAGCCTTGCCTCTTGGCAATTCCCCAGCACAACCCGCCCCGGCGCCGGGGATGTTGCCATCACCAGAGCCTCAGGTTCCGCCTCCGTCCGCGGGGCCTGAGGTGCCCATTACCATAACGCCGGTCCAACCAAGGCAGCCGGCCGGTCAGGCGCAGCTCGGACCACCGCCTCAGTCTTCGCCGCCTGTGTCGCGGCAGGGTGAACGGGGGCCTTCGTTTTCTCCGCGGCCGGGCGTTGGGCGCATCAGTCTGAACTTTGACGATGCCGATGTATTTTCTGTCATACAGACCATCTTTGGAGAGATATTAAAAGTCAATTATGTCGTAGATCAAAGGGTGAAAGGCCGGGTGACGTTCCGGTCAATAGCGCCCATCCCGACAGACCAGGTCCTTCCTGTCATGGAGACGATCCTCAGGATCAACGGCATAGGCGTTGTCGAGGAAAGTGGACTTTACAGGGTTGTCCCTATCTCCGAGGTTGCCAAAGAACCAGCCCAGATCAAGTTCGGCCGGGAGCCCGAGAAGGTCATGATACAGGGTAAATCCATAATTCAGGTAGTGCCCCTTCTGCATGTCCATTCATCTGAAACGATCAAACTCATAACACCTTTTCTTACGCAAACCGCCGTTGTGATCGATCTTCCCAATATTAATTACATCGTGATCGTTGATACCGATTCGAACGTCAAGAGACTACTCACCCTGATCAGTTTCTTCGATGGTGAACAAACCAGGCTCAAAAAACCCCAAGTCTCGGTTTATAACATTCAGAACGGCAAGGCGAAAGATGTTGCGGCCATCCTTCAGCAGGTGCTCCTCTCGCAGAAACCGGCCGCACAACCTTCAACGACAACGCCGCAGGCCCCCGGCCCTCCTCCCGCACCACCGGGCGCTGCCGCTCAGAAGCAGCCGACAGTACAGACGGCCGGCAGTCAGCAAACCGGCGAGACCCTTGTAAATCCCATTACGAAGATCATCGCGGACGAGAATCTCAACGCTCTCATTATCCTATCCACCCCGGAGGATTATGAATTTATCAAAACCTCCGTCGAGCGGATCGACGTCATACCCAGACAGGTCCTGCTCGAAGGTGTTGTGGCAGAGGTGACATTGAAGGACGAATTGAAGCTCGGCATATCGTGGGCCCTTCAGTTCAAGCCGGGCGGAATGGGTGGTGTCCTGGGCGGTGTCGACGGCGTGGTCGGGTTCAATATGCCCGGCGCAGCCACGCGAGACATAACCGGTTTGGGCACGTTCACTTTTGCGGGTAATGTCGGAGGCGATTTCAAGACCGTCATCGACATGCTTGCTGTTGACAACCGTGCAAAGCTTCTTGCCGTACCGCACATACTGGTATCGGACAACAAGGAGGCCCGTATCCAGGTAGGCCAGCAGGTGCCGGTTGTTTCCTCGGAAACATTCGGGTCAACCACGGTCGCACCCCAGCGCACCATCCAGTATAAGGACATCGGTATAATTCTTAAGGTAAAACCACGTATCAACGAAGGCGGTCTCGTTACCCTCGATCTCGCACAGGAGGTCTCGAACTATAGCACGATCAAGCTTTTCGACAACGAAGATTATATTGTCCTTAACAAGACGGAAACAACGACGAGCCTCGTTTGCCAGGACGGCAACACGATAATTATCGGCGGATTGATACGCGATGACATAACGAGAGCTCGCTCGGGCATTCCGTTCTTGAGCAAGATCCCGGTCCTGGGGTGGCTCTTCGGTGCCACGGATGACAATGCTGAACGGACCGAACTCATAATTCTGTTGACCCCGCGGGTAATACGGAACAATGCTGAAGCTAACAACGTGACCTCGGATTATGTCGACAGCATCACGAAAACAGGCAAGGGCAGGATAAGAAAAGAGGACCTGATCAAGCAGAAACCGTTACCAGTCTTGATCCAGCCAGCACCTACGAGCGGTCAGGGAAGCATACCGGGGCAGCCCTTTCCTCAGGTAATGCCAAACGGGGCGAACCAGCCCTCGTTAGCGGCGCCTCAAAACAGCGGCACCGCGCCTCCGGTTGTGCCTCAAGACCAGGGGACGGCCCCCGGGCTTTCAAGCCTCCCGAACGGTTCCCGGGCCAATCCACCTGGTGCGGTACCACCCGGTGTTGAGTAAATAAGATGAGCAGCCATGATAGAGAAGAAGATCACTTTCCTGAACCCCGAAGAGTTTCCCAAGGTCCCTCTCGTTCTTGAGGGGATATCGACCCGCTTTGTCCGTGAAAACAGGGTAATACCTTTTGAATTCAAGAACGATGTCCTCAAGGTGATCATGGCGGACCCTACCGACAGGGACGTGATCGATGCGCTCCGGGTCGCTGTGGCCGCGGACGTTAAGGTATATACCGGGGGCAGGGAGGCCATCGAGGAACATCTGGCCAGGTTTTACAGTCAGGAAGAGCAGAGCATTAACCGGATCATTGAGGGTATCGACGAGGAAGCACCGGGGTTGATGAATGGAACTGATGAGGAGGATATCGGGCATCTCAAGGACCTCGCCTCGGAAGCCCCGATCATAAAACTCGTCAATTTTCTCATCACACGGGCGGTCGAAAGCAGGGCGAGCGATATCCATATCGAGCCTTTCGGCGATGAGGTCAAAGTCCGTTACCGGATCGACGGTGTCTTGAGCGACGTGGAATCGGCCCCGAAGAGGCTCCAGGCGGCAATCGTGTCCCGCATCAAGATCATGGCGAAATTAAATATAGCCGAACGAAGGCTTCCCCAGGATGGGCGGATCAGGCTCCTTGTCGGCGACAGGGAAATCGACCTGCGTGTTTCGACTATACCGATCCTGCATGGAGAGAGCATTGTCATGAGGATCCTCGATAAGGAGAGTATTGTCATCGATCTTGACGCCCTCGGGTTCATGCCGGACATGCTCAAAAATTTCAATCATCTCATCCAGAGGCCAAACGGGATAATTCTGGTAACGGGGCCGACGGGAAGCGGGAAGACGACTACCCTCTACGGCACACTCGACAAGATCAACTCACCGGACAAGAAGATCATAACCGTCGAAGATCCCATAGAATATCAGCTCAAAGGGGTCAACCAGATACAGGTGCGCCCTAACATCGGCTTGAACTTCACCAACACCTTGCGGCACATCGTCCGCCAAGACCCGGATGTGGTCATGATCGGGGAGATCCGCGATCTGGAGACTGCCGAGATAGCCATTCAGGCTGCCCTTACGGGACATCTTGTCTTTTCCACCCTGCATACCAACGATGCGCCAAGCGCTATTACGCGGCTCCTGGACATGGGGGTCGAAGCATTCCTCCTCTCGTCGACGATACGGGGCATCCTTGCCCAGAGGCTCGTCCGGGTCATCTGCACTCAATGCAAGACCGAAGACACCTCACCACAAGAGATGCAGGAACTCGTAATGCTCGGTCTTCCCGACGACGCCCGCATTTACCGGGGCCGAGGATGTGAGGCCTGTACATATACCGGGTTCAGGGGGCGCATGGGCCTTTTTGAATTTCTTGTTGTCGACGATGTTGTACGAAGGTTGATCCTTAAGAACGCGGATGAAGGGCAAATTCGCCAGGCAGCCCGGCAAGGCGGAATGAAGACCCTTCTCGAAGACGGCCTCACGAAGATCGAACTGGGTTCAACGACTCTCCCCGAAGTATTCAGGGTTACACGGGAGGATTAAGTGGCGGTTTATTCATATACGGCCACAACATATGAAGGATCTGTCGTTGAAGGTGTTGTCGAGGCACCGGATGAACGGACCGCTGTCGAGAAGATACGGAACACCGGCATCATACCAATCAAAATATCGGTACCGAAGACAGGAGTCAGAAGAAAACTGTCGTTACGGTCTTCGCGGAGCGACCTTCTCACGTTTACAACCGAACTGTCCGCGCTGCTCGGCGCCGGCCTTCCCATCGACCGGAGTCTTAACATCCTGTCCGAGATATCGGAAGGTGCACGCATGAAAGAGGTGATCAATTCAGTGCTTTCGGGAATCAGGGGCGGAAGTTCTTTCTCGGAGGCCCTTCAGAGGCATCCGGACATTTTTCCGAAACTCTATACAAGCATGGTGCGTGCCGGAGAGACCGGCGGCGTCCTCGATGTCGTCCTAGACAAGCTCAATGAATTCCTGGAAACATCGAAGGAACTCAGGGACAGCGTTGTATCGGCAATGGTGTATCCGCTTATCCTTACGGTCACCGGTGGTATATCGATAGTTATCCTTCTGACGTTCGTGATCCCCAGGTTTACGGCCATATTCAGCGAGATTGGGGGTTCGCTGCCCCTGTCGACGCGTTTTATCCTCGGAGTCAGCACGACGCTCCGGTCCCTGTGGTGGGTACTCCTTCCGGCGATAGCCGGGGTCTTTGTGTTTGTTAGGTTTTATGTCAAAACCGAGAGGGGTGCGTATAAATGGGATGAACTGAAATTGAAATTGTTCGGCGATGTTGTGACAAAACTTGAAACAGCACGTTTTTGCCGGACCTTGGGTACGCTTCTTAAAAGTGGGGTGCCATTCCTGCAGGCCCTCAACAATTCCAAGGACGTTATGGGGAACAGGATCATGGCCGGATCGGTCGATTCTATCACCAGGAATGTGCGGGAAGGCAAAGGAATTGCAGCACCGCTCATGGATGCCAGCATTTTTCCCCAACTTGCCCTTTCCATGATCAAGGTTGGAGAGGAGACCGGACAGCTCGACACGATGCTCCTCAGGGTTGCGACCACCTATGAAAAGGGACTTCGTGACTCCGTCAAAAGGTTTATGAGCCTTCTTGAACCGGCAATAATCCTTGCAATGGGCATTATCATAGCTTTTATCGTTATATCGATGCTTATGGCTGTTTTCAGCATCCTGGAGCTGCCGTTTTGAAAGATATGGTGCGCAGGCCATTATTCAAGAAAATCCCGGCCAATAACGGCTTCACCCTTATCGAGATCATGATGGTGATGGTGCTTGTCCTAATCATCCTCGGTGTTTCGACCATATTTTTCGCAAACAGACTCCCATCCGAGAACTTGAATGCAGCAGGGCGTGAAATGTCAGCCATGTTGAGGTTCGCACGACTGCTTGCAAAGGACAGTGGCGAGCCGCACTCTGTTTTCATCGATCTCGATGCGGGGAGATACGGCGTTGCGGGGGTGCAAACCCGCACTATCCCCAGGGGCATAACCGTAAAGATCACGGACCCCCTGCAGGGTGATATCGTACGCGGGCAATATTCAATTATCTTTAACGAATCAGGCGGGGTCGCCTCGGGGCGTATCACTCTGGCCGGGGAAAAAAAGATGCTTTACATCGATCTTGATCCGGTCCTAGGTGCGATTGTCCTGCGATCATGATCCGGGGAGGGAGAAACGAAAGGTTTGTCGGCAACGGGGATTTTCAGACGAAGCGAAGGGTTCACGCTTCTCGAGGTGGTCGTTGCTTTTGTAATTCTTGCATCGGCCGTTGTGGTTATCCTCCAGCTGTTCTCTGCGGACCTGCGTATTCTTTCGCGATCGGAGGATTACATATGGATGAGTGCTGAGGCACAGGCGAAAATGAGAGAAGTGCTTGATAGCGAAGAGTTGAAAGTGAGCGTATCCAGCGAGACAGTACCAGAAGGTTACGTGGTGGAAACCACGATATCCAAGGTCTTTGAAACTAGGACACGGGAATTGCCGCTTGAATTGTTGGAGATCGCCGTAAAGTTTACCTGGCCGGGCGGCGCGTCGCAGAGGTCAATAACGGTGAGGACCATGAAAATGGTCAAGAAAGAACAGGCAGGCCGGATGTGATCAGGCGACCTCAAGGATTCACGCTGCTTGAAGTGATGATCTCCGTTACGCTCATCAGTCTTATCCTCGTGATAATGGCTGGAGCTATGCGCGTTTCCTACAGGTCGATCGACAAGGGGGAGGTCAGATCGGCCTATCTGGAACGGTTGAAAGTGACTTTTTCGCTTATAGACGACCAGATACAGTCGGCGATACCTCTTGGCAGGCGCGACGATGAGGCAGGACGTCTTTTCTTTGAGGGATCGACCGACACGGTAAAGTTCGCGTCGAATTACTCGCTGACAGAGGGTAGGCGCGGAAACGTTGCAGTGACATACAGTGCGAGGTCCGGGGATGACGGTACGATGGCCCTTTATGTGGAGGAGAATACACTGGGTGTTGAGAATACCCGGGAGATCAAGCTACTCGAAGGTATAGGCGGGGTGCGCTTCGAATATTTCCGCAAGGAAAGCGATGCCGAAGAGGTGCAAGGTGAATGGGTCGGGACATGGACCGACGAACTTCTTTTTCCCCGGAAGATACGAATCACCTTGACCTTTCCGGAACGAAAAATTGTATTTGTAGTGCCTGTCAGGGCGAACAAAGTGAAGACGTGATACGATCGGAAAAAGGCATCGCCATCATAATGGTCCTTTGGATTGTCACGATCCTGGTGGCGCTTGTCATCTCATTCTCATTCCTGATACGGACGGAAGCCCGCTCGACGATATTCTTCAAGGAAGGCGTGCAAAAGAGATTCATCGCAGAGGCCGGGATGGAGCGTGCGATCCTGGAGATATTCCATCGCCAGACGTACCGTGAGCAGGCGGTAGTCGTCGAAGGAAATGAGGTGGTGCGTATCGACGGGCGGTCATACACGGGACGGATGGAGACGGGCAGTTACAAATTCAGGCTCCTGTCGGAATCGGGCAAAATAGACATTAACAAAATGAGTGACCTCACAGGAATTGTCTTGAAGAACCTTCTTCTCAGTCTCGACGTGCCCCAGGAAAAGGCCGACATAATAGTCGATTCGATCTTGGATTGGACGGACAGCGACAACCTGCGCCGCCTGAACGGGGCCGAGGACGAATACTATCTTTCTCTGCAGGTTCCCTACCGAGCGAAGAACGCGCCTCTCGATACGCTGGAGGAACTTCTTCTCGTAAAAGGGATCACGCCCGACATCCTTTTCGGGAACAAAGAACACAGAGGGATCGTCCAGTACCTGACCATCTATGGAACGTCTTCCAAGATCAATATCAATGCGGCTCCAAAGGAACTGCTGATGGCCCTGCCGGGATTGACCGAAGAGACTGCCAAAAGGATCATCGATCAAAGAGAAACAGCGGAATTCAGGTCGGTCCAGGACATTCAGGCTATAACGGGTCTTAATCTTCCCACGCTTGCGCAATATATCGATATGACGGAAGGCAATACCTATACGATCGAATCAACAGGTTTTCTTGGGGAATCAAAGCAGGGTTACAGTGTTCGGGCTGTCGTATCGGCGGAATCGACGATGCCCCGGTTCTTTTCCTACAAAAGCCCTTCGGAGACACAGCGTGAACTTTGATCAATTGTCCGTCAGAGTGGAAAAGTATGCCGCGAAGGTCCGGGAAGAAGCCCGGGCAGGTTTCGTAAAATTCAGGGACCTCCTGACGATAAATGTTCTTGAAGGGATGATCATTCCAAAAAAATGCCTCTGTGTGGCTATCGAAAAGGGTGCGGTTTCAATAGCGTACGGGACCAGGTTTTTGTCCAAACCGGCCATTAAAGGGTTGAAGCGTTTTGCTTTTGATGGAGGCAAATACCCTACACCGGACGAAATGACACTGGCCTTAAACGAGGCAGCTGACATTTTCGGTGCCCGGGGCGCATCGATAGTGCTTTCGGTCCCGCGTCCTTGGTTCATCGTACGCACCGCGGAGATGCCCCTTGTCGTGAAAGACAATCTAACGTCGGTTATCGCATATGAATTGGATAGATTGACCCCGCTTGGCCCTGCTGAGGCTATGTATGATTTTTCGGTCATCTCGGAAGAAAATGAAAGGATCAAACTCCTTATCGTCGCGATGCGCGCTCAGACGCTGCAGCCCTATATGGATGCGCTCGAAATTAATCATCTCAGTGCCCAGAGAGTGACAACCAGCATTACAGGTTTTGGCACAGTATGCCGAGTCCTCGGCACCGGGGGAGAGACCACGGTGTGCTTGGATATAAGAAATGATGGATATGACGGCTGTACTATCAAGGAAGGCGTTCTTCATTCGACGGTATCGGAAAACTTTCTGGAAAATGAAGGCGATAATCTCGAACTGATCAAAGAAGGGCTCGCCCCGATGCTTCGGGAGCTTGAAACCGGGGAAATCCCACCTGTTGTTCTTGTCAGTTCAGCACCCCGGTACGAGAACATTCAAAATGAGATCGGACTGCCGGTACGGCCCGTCACGAAAGATGACCTGAAAGCGAAGTTTGGAGCTGAAATAGATGATGAACTCACAGGGCCGCTCGGCGGACTGGTGGAAGAGATATGGCCGGGGCAGAAGGGTTTCAACCTCGCGGGCAAAGGTTTTCAAGCTGAGAAAAAAAATCCAGTAACGCGGATAACAATGGTACTTCTCGGTATTATCGTACTGGCCATGGCCCTGAACCTGATCGTACCGCTTTACATGGAAAAAACACGGGTAGACAGGATTGAAGGACAGATCGCGTCGCGGCGCAATGAGGTCAAGGCCATAGAAGCATTGAGGCAGGAAGCTTCCACCATCGATGCCGACATTACCTCAGTCCGGAACTTCAAGGAATCTGCACCGATGTCGCTCGACATCATGAAGGAATTGACCACCATTCTGCAGAAAAATGTCTGGTTGACCCGCCTGAGGATTACCGGGGAGACGGTCGAAATAGAGGGATATGCATCATCCGCGACTGAGATATTACCGAAGCTCGAACAGTCGGGCCAGTTCAGAAAGGTGGAGTTCTCCTCTCCGACGATACGGGACATGAGACTTAACGCCGACCGTTTTGTGATCAAGATGGAGATCGAGGGGTTCGATAAAAAGATGGGAGCGAAACCGATAAGTGAAAAAAAATAGCCGGTATTACACCATTGCGCTGCCGATCATTATTGTACTCGCCATTCTGGTTGCGTACCAGTACGGTTATCTCGCCGTGAAGGCTGAAATGACTTCGCTCAAGGAAAGGGAAGTTACGCGGATGGGCACGCTACAACGCTATGTCAATCTCATTGCCGACAGGCCTTCGATCGAAAAAAGACTGGAAGCCCTGCGGGAGAAGAGAACAACCGAAATGACGCAGATCATCGATGCACAGACCATGAGCATTGCCGCCGCCGCCCTTCAGGACGTCGTAAAGACCTCAATAACAACCAGGGGGGGATCGATAGCGAGTGAACGCGTTGAAAAGCCCGATGACCTCGGTAAACTGAAGATCATAACGATCAGTGTCGATGCCGTGCTTCCTGACACGCGGGCCTTGAGCGATGTGCTGTTCACTCTGGAGACGCACACCCCATACCTCGTGATCAGGGAACTAGACACTAGGGTAAGGAATTTCAGAGATCCCCGCGAACTCATGGTAAAACTGCGCATTTCAGCACTTACGGGTGGAAAATGATATGAAGTTTCTTCGGAACCTGATCCAGAGTGCAAATGTGTTGAATGTGCTGCTCGCAATAGTGATACTTGTTTTTGCTGCCGGGATCGTTATTTCCGTGATCCGTATGCGGCAGCCATACTCCGTCCCGAGAGTAAAAGAAAAGGTGCCCGCCCCGGCCGTGCAGCCGGTTGAGGTGCCTGCAAAGCTGCCTTCCGATTACGCGCTGGTAGGGGAGAGGAATCTTTTTCATCCGGAAAGGACGATCCCTGTTGACAAGAAAGACGAGGTGCCGAGGCCAGACGTGGTCCTTTACGGAACAATGGTTGATACGGACCGGTTTGCGTTCATAGAAGACAAAAGAAACCAGGTAACGACACCGGGCAGGGGCAATCGTCAAAGAATTGTCCGTAAAGGAGAGGTTGTCAGCGGCTATACGGTTACAGACATAATGAAGGACAGGATCACTCTTGCGCGGGGCGACGACAGGATAACAGTTATGTTGTCCGAACCGGGTAAGCAAAGGGCAGGCAACACGGGTGGGCCCCCGGTAGAGCCCGCGGCGCCGTCTGCTGTACCGCCAAGACCTCCCCAGGCGTCTCCAACTCCGGCCATATCCCCACCCCGTGCAGCTCCGGGCGCACTGCCAGTGGGCCAGACGCAGAGGCCACGTCAGCCGGCACCACCTCAGGTGGGTAGCCAGACCCCCCGAAGAACGCCCGAATAAGGACCGTAAGTTGTCAGTCATCAGTCACAAATAGTCAGGAATAAGCGCTCCTTATGTCATATCACCGTCGAAATCAATCATGATCATGGGTCTCACACGCCTCACGGCCCACACCTTACGTCTTACGAGGTTTCCCTGAGATGATCCGTGTTCTGATCGTCGATGACCATCCCGTAGCGCAAAAGGGATTTACCGAGGTCCTTCGGGAATATTTCGATAATGTCGAGATCGAAGCAGTTCGTTCCGGCAAACAGTTTGTAGAGAACATTAAACCTCGTGACTATGATCTTGTCCTTCTGGCCATCTCGTTGCCCGACGCAAATGGCCTCGATATCCTGAGAGATATTAAAAAGAAGCGTTCCCATGTCCCCGTTCTTGTCATCAGCATGTATCCCGAGGAGCTCTATGCGATACGGGCGATCAGGACGGGAGCCCATGGCTATCTTACGAAGCAGTGCGAACCGGAAGAACTGGTCGCCGCCGTAAAGACGGTCTTGTCCGGGAAAAAGTATATTAATCCCCATTTTGCCAACAAGATGGTAGCCAATTTCGAATCGTATATCGAAAGGCCGGCCTATGAGAAACTATCCAATATGGAATTTCAGGTAATGCGTATGTTCGGCAGCGGCAAGACCATTAAAGATATTGCGCGAGAACTGAATCTCAGCATAAATTCGATACGTGCCTATCGCCTGCATATCATGGAAAAGATCGGCGTAAAAGGAATGGAGGGCCTGATCCATTACGCGCTGAAGCATGGAATAACGGAGTACAAGAACGGCTGACGGGGCCAGCCGTTCGTCTCGGGTCTCAAGCCTCAAGTTAAAAGATCTTATTTTCCAGCCGTTTTACCCCATCCCCCATCATCTGCCTTTTTCAAACATTTCCGTAGTTTTTATCATGGTCTCCCGACAGACAATCTATGGGAATGATGCTTAAGATATTTTCAAAGGCCTCGGAGAACGCAATGACCATCATGATAGTGGACGACCATGTAAATTTGAGAAGGCTTCTCCATGAATGGCTGAGCGACGAGATTCCTGGTTGCTCATTTATCGAAATGCGGACCGCGAACGAAGCGCTTACATATTGCCGCCAGGAATCGCCGAATGTGATCATAATGGATATCGATATGCCGGGCATCAATGGAATAGACGCCACTTCCCGGGTCAAATCCATCTTGCCCGATACCAAGGTCGTCATCCTGACGATCCATGACAGCGGGCTGTACAAGGAAGCGGCGATGAAGGCGGGTGCAACTGCGTTTATAAACAAGAGAAGGCTCTATGACGACTTGGTGCCGATATTGTCTGATATTGTGCAGCGCCGGGAGAGTACGTCATGAATACGGCCCTCACGGCTCAACACGCCCCACAGGCATGGCGCGTCATGATTGGCCCCTGTAACCCCCCAACATACCCCGAAGAAGTTTCGCGAGGCCAACAAAAGCTTAGGACGCGCCATGCCTTCCCCATAAAAAGAAATTAAAACGTAAGGCGTGGGGCGATGCGGACAGCATCACGAATGTCAGGACCACGATATAACGGGAAAGAAACCGGAATAGGCACCCCTGTCGGGATGTCAGGCTGCTTCAGGGGATATAAGGTGAGGTGACGGGATTATGCCCCGGAGCTCCTTCATGATCTCATGGACAGTTGAAACTTTGTCTATTCGATAACCATTCACACCGACGGTATAGAGCGGTTCTTCAACGCCAGTGTTGTATCCACCCGAGCTTAAAAGCCCGTTGCAGATGCAGAAGAAGCCTTCGTTATCATCCTGTGCTTTACAGACGGCGTATTTGCCTTCCCTGTTCTTTGTCATGATATAACCCTTGTCGCAGCAGGGTTTTCTTCGCCCTGCCAGCGTTGAAGCGTACATGGGGGCATTCTTTATGACCATGAAAGGCAGGCCGCAGGGTGAACCAGGCCTGTGCGATACGACAATGTCCTCAGGGCGGGCGTCAACTACAGCCTGCTTGTATGCATCCGTGGCGCTGCTTTCTTCAGTGGCGAGGAAACGGGTGCCCATCTGTACGCCGTCGGCGCCCATGGCTAGAAAACGAGATATATCGTTATGATCGAATATACCCCCCGCAACGATCACAGGCACGTCACCGTGCTTTGACACGTATTCCTTAATGGGTGGGAACAGATTTTCGAGCCTGTTCGATTCAAGATCGATCTCTTCGATCTTGAATCCGAGATGACCTCCCGCGAGAGGCCCCTCGAGTACAACGGCATCCGGCCGATAGCCGAGACGTTCCCATTTCTTGTAGATTATCTCAAGTGCTCTCAGTGACGAGACAATAGGGATGAGTGCCGTTTCCCCGGGGTTTGCAATGCCGGGCAAGGCTAGCGGCAATCCCCCGCCGGAGATGATCACATCGACACGCGCATCAATCGCGGCCTTTACAGTGACATCATAATCCCGCGCGATAGCGACCATGATATTGATGCCGGACACCCCACCCTGTTCCCTCGACAGGCAGACCTCTTCATAGACAGCATCGTAACTAGTGTATTTCCGGTTATTCCTCTTGCCGAGCAGCCTATCGAGGCATGCGCTCGATACAATGCCGAGGCCGCCTTCGCGAGCGACCGCGCTTGCAAGGGGCGAAAGTGAAACGCCGATACCCATCCCTCCCTGAACGATAGGAAACCGTATTGTTTTTCCCTTTATGGTGAGTTTTGGCAATATCATGATGTATTTACGCCGTGAATCAGTTTATACGGGGCTTTTTAATGCAAGACAGTAAGGATAAAATGAAAACACGACATTTAATTATAGCATGACTTATGATGGATTACAAAGAATAAGTAACGATAGCAACGGGAAGTCTTCAATATCGAAAGAAAATCAAGATTTATGTTTTATGACGTCCTTATGATATAATCGTGGGCCGGATGTGTTTATGGAAGATGACAGCATAAAGCCGTTAAGCGTTTATAGAAACGAGAAAGAGGTTTTGGCAGCCCTCGAGAAGGCACTGAAGAAGATCGAGCGGCTCAATGAACTTGACCGGCAGCACACGTTATTCCAGCATGAACTCGAAAAAAGGACGAATGAGCTCAATGAACGAGTTAAGGAGCTGAATTGCCTTTATGCAATCTCGGCTATCGTCGAGAGAAAAGGAGCCGTTCTGGAAGAGATCCTGCAAAGAACGGCCGATGTCATTCCCGATGCGTGGCAATATCCCGGCATCACAACAAGCCGGATCACCCTTAACGGTCAGGTTTTTACGAGCCCTGGTTTCGAAGAAACAAAATGGAGGCAATCCCGGGATATTATCGTGCATGGCAATATCGCAGGTTTGCTCGAGATTTTTTACCGAGAACCGAAGCCCAGGGCCGATGAAGGGCCTTTTTTGAAGGAGGAACGGATCCTGATAAACGTTATTGCCGAGCGTGTGGGACAAATTACCGAGGTAAAATTCGGCGAAGAAGCACTGAAAGAAAGTGAATCGCAAAACAGGGCGCTTCTCGAGGCGATCCCCGACCTTATGTTCCAGATCGACAGATCGGGCAATCTCCTCGGTCTGCACGTCGGGAATTGTTCATCACTCAAGAACCTCGCTCGGGAATTTGTCGGACGCAGCATTTATCATATTTCCGATAAAGAAAAATTGCTTCCGCGGCGGCTTCTCGATCAGGTGATGGCGTGTGTCAGGCAGTCTCTTTCTACCGGCAGGGCGCAGATATATGAACAGCATCTGTCGCTTGGCGGAGAAGCAAGCGATTTCGAGGTGCGGATCGTCATGTCAGGGCCCAATAAGGCGCTCGGTATTGTCCGGGACACCACGCGGCGCAAAAGGCTGGAAAGGGAAATACTCGAGATAAGCGGCAGGGAGCAGCGCAGGATAGGCCAGGACCTCCACGACAGCCTTTGCCAGCACTTGGCCGGAATAGGTTTCATGGGCAAAGTGCTGGAAAGAAAGGCAGCGACACAGCAGCCGATCAGGTCCGAGGATATGCTGGAGATCGTGGAATTGATCGATCAGGCTATAACGCTGACGCGGGGCTTCGCCCGGGGTTTGAACCCCGTACGGCTCGAAGCAGACGGGCTCATGATGGCGCTTATCGAACTTACGTCGAATGTGGAAAGGCTTTTCGGGGTGACATGTCGGTTTGAATGTGATAGACCTGTTTTTTTAAGCGATGATGCCGTGGCATCACATGTGTACCGTATTGCGCAGGAGGCATTGAATAATGCCATAAAACATGGTAAGGCTGATATCATAACGATCGCCTTGAAACAGGAAGGTGAAAGTTGTGTCCTGACGATAACGGACAATGGAGTGGGTATCGGCAGTGTGCACAGCCACGGCAAAGGTATGGGCCTTTCCATCATGCAATACCGAGCTTCAATGATCGGCGCTGTCCTGGAGATCAAGGCGCCCGAGGCTGGCGGCACTCTCATTCAATGCGTTTTTTCGAACAGGATGGTCTGATGAAAAAAACAAGCTCGTGTATCATGGGGGAATTTTGTGGTTAAAAGGAAGATTCTTATAGTTGACGACCACCCTATCTTGCGAAAGGGCCTTGGGCTTCTCATTAACCAGGAGCCCGACCTCATTGTGTCGGCGGAGGCCGAAAATGCACAGATGGCCCTGGAATCGATAGAGAAGAACATACCTGATATGGCTATAGTCGATATCTCGCTACCCGGCATTGACGGTATCGAACTGATAAAAGAATTAAAGGTGCGCCATAAGGACATACCGGTCCTCGTTGTATCCATGCACGACGAGACTTTATACGCAGAACGGTCTCTTCGCGCAGGGGCACGGGGCTACATCATGAAACAGGAAGCGCTCGACAAGGTCCTCGTTGCTATCCGAAAGGTATTGGAGGGTGAGATCTTTGTCAGCGAGCGGATAACTACAAAAATGCTTGAAAAGTTCGTGTCTATCGAAGGGGCCAGTCAGGCGACCTCCCCCATCGACCTCCTGAGCAACCGTGAGTTGACCGTCTTCAGGCTGATCGGCCAAGGTCACAAGACCCGTCAGATAGCGGAAAGACTTCACCTGAGCATAAAAACAGTTGAGTCTTACAGGGCCCATATAAAGGACAAGCTCAAGCTCAGCGATGGGACTGACCTGCTGAAATATGCGATACAGTGGGTCCAAAGCAGTCATTGAAAAAAGCAGGTAGCCCTAACCCCTTACCTATCAACCCATCTTCTCTATAGGGGATAACCTTAGATAGAAAATAGGGTATATCCTTATATGAAAAACAGGGTTAACCCTATTGAAAAAGATGTTTTTATCGGGTTTTCTATTCTAGTTTTGTCTCATATAACCGAAAGGGTGTTGGAGATTTAAAAATTTCAAGCGCGGAGGGTTTTTATGTCGGTTATCAGTGAAGTGATCGAAAAGATCAAAAAACAGGACCCATACGAATTCGAATTCCATCAGGCAGCCGAGGAAGTTCTGGAGAGCCTCGAACCTACAGTAAAAAAACATCCTGAATTCGTAAAGGCGAAAATATACGAACGCATCGTTCAGCCTGACCGGTTAATGATGTTCAGGGTACCCTGGGTCGATGACAAGGGTGAAGTGCAGGTCAATAGGGGTTTCCGTGTACAATTCAACAATGCGATCGGGCCTTACAAAGGCGGCCTCCGCTTCCATCCGTCGGTCAATCTCAGCATTCTTAAATTCCTCGGTTTCGAACAGATATTCAAAAATTCCCTGACAACCCTCCCGATGGGCGGCGCCAAGGGAGGAAGCGACTTCGATCCTAAGGGAAAATCGGATAATGAAGTAATGCGTTTTTGCCAGGCATTTATGAGAGAGCTTTTCAGGCATATCGGCTCCGATTGTGATGTCCCGGCAGGCGACATCGGCGTAGGAGGACGGGAGATCGGCTACATGTACGGTTACTATAAAAAGATAGTGAACGAACACACGGGCGTTTTGACCGGCAAAGGCATGGCATATGGCGGCAGCCTCATCAGGCCCGAGGCGACAGGGTACGGCTGCGTGTATTTCGCAGCACAGATGCTCGCGACAAGAGGTCTCGATTTCAGGGGCAAAACGGTTGCGATCAGCGGCTCCGGCAACGTAGCACAATTTGCGATTGAAAAGGTCAATCAACTCGGCGGAAAAGTTGTCACACTCTGCGATTCCAGTTCGACCATTGTCGACGAAGAGGGCATCAGTGACGAGAAATGCTCGTATATCATTGGCCTCAAGAATGTCCAGCGCGGAAGGATCAGCGAGTACGCTGACAAGTTCAGCGGCTCCGTGTGCTACATTGGCGAGAGTGTCTGGGATGTCATAAGGAGCCAGGGCCTCAAGGTCGATATAGCACTGCCGTGTGCGACGCAGAATGAGATCGACGGCGCCCATGCCGAGGCCCTCGTGGAAAACGGGTGTGTCTGTGTGGCTGAAGGTGCGAATATGCCCTCAACCCCGGAAGCCGTTCGTATTTTCCAGGACAACAACATGTTGTACGGACCGGGGAAGGCCGCGAACGCTGGCGGTGTGGCAACGAGCGGTCTCGAGATGTCCCAGAACAGCTTAAGGCTCCTTTGGAGCCGCGAAGAAGTCGACGCGCGGCTTCTCGGCATCATGAAAAACATCCACAAGTCATGTATCGATGCAAGCGATGCATACGGCAAGAAGGGCGATTATGTGGCAGGCGCTAATATTGCCGGTTTCCTGAAGGTAGCCGATGCGATGCTGGCGTATGGGATAGTATAAGAAGACGGCTAACGGCAATAGATAATTATTTGTGAGACTAAATAAGGAATGGACACATATGCCCATTCCTTATTTTATGTGCGCCGGCAGGGCGC
>DHQV01000110.1 GCA_002408185.1 Deltaproteobacteria bacterium UBA5329 | reverse complement strand
ACTGCAAAAGCCGGAATGACGACCTGAAGGGAATTGTAACACAGTCTCCTTAAGGCCGGAATGACGGATAGGGATAGAAACCTCACCCCTTATGCTCCCACCCCTTATGTCCTCTTGATTGTTCCGTGTTTGCACGCTATGATAAATACTTGAACAGTGTCGACAAAATAGCCGTTGGGATTAGTGCGTGCCTTTTGGGCCAAAAAGTGCGTTATGACGGAGGGCATAAGCATGACCGGTTTATTACCGATACGCTCGGCAGGTTCTTCTCGTACGTTCCCGTCTGTCCCGAGGTTGAATGCGGGCTTCCTGTTCCGAGAGAGGCCATGCACCTCACGGGAGATGCCGGTGACCGCCGGCTGGTAACGGTCCAAACGGGCATCGACTATACGGCACGGATGCAAGGTTGGTCACGGGAAAAGCTAAACGAATTAGAGCGTTCCGGTCTTTCCGGTTTCATATTCAAAAGCAAGTCCCCCTCGTCCGGTTTGCGCGGGGTCAAGGTATACCGAGGTCCGGGTGCGCCAGCCTTAAGCGGAACAGGCCTCTTCGCAGCCGCTTTCATAAAAAAATTCCCGCTTACACCGGTTGAGGACGAGGTCAGGCTGCACGATCCCGGGGTTCGGGAAAACTTCATTGAACGCGTTTTCGTGTATCACAAATGGCAGGAACTTGTCAGGAATGGATGCACGGCAGCTGATCTCATCGAATTCCACACGAGGCATAAGTATCTTATAATGGCGCACAGCCCCACGCATCTGGCGGCGCTCGGAAAAATGGTTGCGAATATCGGGGACAAGGGCGCCGAGACGGTGGAAATATACTGCAAGGTCCTGATGGAAGCCCTCCGCCTTACCGCTACCGCCGCCAGGAACACCAACGTTCTCCATCACATCATGGGATACTTCAAAAAACAGCTCGACCAGTTGGAGAAAGAGGAACTCCTCGAAATAATAGACCAGTACCGCCGGGGCCTCATACCGCTCATCGTGCCGGTGACCCTCCTCAATCACTACATCCTCAAGTACGACCAGCCCTACCTGATGAAACAGTATTACCTAAACCCGCATCCGGTGGAGTTGATGCTGAGGAATCACGTGTGAAATAGAGTAAACAGTAAGGGTTAAGGAGTTTCTCATTTCCTTATTGTTTCAGAAAAACCATGCCGCATTCTCCACCCGTTGAAGATGCCGGTTGTATTATCAAATTCATGAAGTACGGGAAGGGGATATCTTCGGGTGGGCCGATGCGAACACGTGAACATGGTCGGGCATGACCTCCGTACTCTTGATGATGAAACCTTTTTCGACGGCTGTCTCAGCGAGAACATCACGGAGAGCGGTTTCCACTTGGCCGGTCAGCACATCCCTGCGGTACTTCGTGGGCCAGACGATGTGGTAGTTGACATTGTAAACGACCGTTCTTCCGTGCACCAGGCTGCTCATACATACAGTAAAAGGCCGTGCAACATCTTTATCAATAGTATTAAAATGATATGGTGCAGCACATAATCAGAAGCATGGGCGCCTTTCATCCCGTCAATGAATTGCCGGGGATTCCGGCGCGTGCCCTAAAAGGTTCCCCCAATAGTCCCCGAGTAGCCGGTCAGTTCTATATATCCCTGCACCTTCACATTTTTCCCGTTGGATGTCCCCGCTCCATCGACTGCACCTTCCCAGTAGGTAATACCGGCAGATACGGTATTCGCCAGTTCCTGGTCGGCAACAAGGGGTTTGACTGTGACATCTATC
This sequence comes from Deltaproteobacteria bacterium UBA5329, assembly GCA_002408185.1. Classification (GTDB taxonomy): domain Bacteria; phylum Desulfobacterota; class Syntrophorhabdia; order Syntrophorhabdales; family Syntrophorhabdaceae; genus Delta-02. The sequence continues at coordinate 12,758 of DHQV01000110.1, read as the reverse complement.
CTGGCGGATGGGACGCGGATATGCCAGGCCGCCGGGTATCTCCCACCGGTCTTTTGGCTTTTCCAATGGGCAAGGACGGTTGTTTCGATATCGGAAAGGCTGATCTGACGTGATGAACCGTCGAACTCGACGATAGTGCCCGAAGATTCTTTCTCGACGGATCCATCTTTCTTGCGGAGTTTGTAGATCATGAGGTCGCGCCCGTCGCCTAAGTGCAAGGCGAACCAGTCCCAGCCAGCCTGATCGCCAGCCAACTGGTTCGAGCCGAACTCCTGGTCGAACCAGCTGACGCCCCTTACGGCAACCCGGTCTTTCATCCCAGGTGTCTTCATGTATCCCTTGGTCTCGAGATCGGTGAAAGAATAATAGTATGATGCCTGGCCGGGCAGAGGACCTTTCTTGCTCAACCCCGACCGGCCGTGAAGGACGGGCGGTTTCACCGGGATAAGGTCCAGCTTGATCTCCATACCCTCAAAAGAGGCGTTGAGGCTTATCGTATTCTTCTCCATTTCCGCAGACCAGCCAAGGACGTTGACGCCCATTTTGTGCTTGTCGGTTCCGGCGAGGCCCGGTCCTTTGCGGGAGGCCCGATCCGTATAATGGAACGTATTGTTCGAAGCGTCCGTGATGGCAAAGTGGGCAAGATAGACATCCCGGACAGACCACGGGTTTTTTGGATCCCGGTTCTGTTCCGTAAGGCCGTACCGGAAGAAGGTCAGCTGGTATCCGTACTTCTTCCCCGTCGCATCGCTCAAGTTTCCCGTAAAATACCACCACTCCGTCCTGTATTCGCCATGACTGCCATGGTCCGCAGGAAACGACCACTTCCTTGGCACATCAGCCTGCCTCCACTCCCCCCAACCCATCACCGGCAACAAAGCAATGAAAACGAATACAACGATAATAAGAAAACTTTTCCCCAGAGACCCGAGACCTGAGGCAGGCCGAATGGCTCTTTCCACCGAGACCCAAGACCGCCCGCGGGGTGCGGGCTTACGCCGCTGCATCACTCCTGTTCCTTACCATGTCCTCAAACATGGACATAACGTGTCGTTTCGCTCTTTGATGGACCGCCAGGTGGTAGCGAAGGCGAAGCCGCCTTCTTCCTGTCCGCCGTAGAGGTGGCGAGGTTAACGGTGTCTAAAGTCCTGCCCGGAGCAGTTCCCCCTTGCGGGGTTTCCAACCGGCGATGGAACCTTTCCAACAAGATCGATCTTACTTCGCGGTAAGGCGTGTACCGCGTGACCTCAGGGTCATCAGATCTTGCAAGAAGGTTTATTGCGGCAACCCGGTCCGCATACTCCCCGTACCCGCAATCCAGGCACTGAAACATGTCCCCCCTGCGGTTCTTTGCCTCTACAAGACCACAGGCGGGACATGTTTGGGAAGTATACGCGGCGTGCAATATTAACTAGTCCTCCCGTATCTGCATAATAGGGTATTTTCGGATAACGGACCATACGGGATAAGCACACGCAGCGACACTCGCCGCAATGGCGGTCAGGAACGTTACCGTATACGGTTGTGACGTCAGATGATAAAAGATGGTCCAGTTGAAGCTCTGGCGGTTTATGACCCGGATCAGGACGAAAGTGAAGATCGTCCCGACGACGGTGCTCATGAAAAAGCTTATAAGCCCGAGCCCTATGCTCTCAGCGATTGTTATCCTGGCGACATCACCCGTCGTGAATCCCAGGGCACGATATATGCCGAACTCTTTCTGGCGCTCGACAAAAAGGGTCATCAATGCCCCTGCTATCCCTAAAAATGCCACAATGACCGCTATTATGCGCATGGACCGCGTAACGGCGAATGTGCTGTCGAAGATGCCGAGGATGCGTTGGTGGAACTGTTCACGGGTGCTAAAGGGCAGGCCGTATTTACGGGATATCTGCCGTGCTTTTTCCAGGATCCCTTCTTTTTCGGGCTCCGGTGCGTCGATGAAAATGCCAAGGCTGTTTATTGTCCTGTCATTAAACAGCCTGAAGAACAATGACCTGTCTATCATGATCACGCCATGCTCCGAGGCATAGTCGTAATAGGTCCCGGCCACGCGGAGCTTTGCCGGGCCGCGGGCGGTATCTATCGTGACCCGGTCGCCCATTTTTACCTTGAACCTAAGGGAGAAGCTTTCCGATATGATCACGTCCCCGCGCCTGACATCCTCCCAGGACCTGTCGCTTCCTTCGAGCCATGCGAACTGTGCATATTTCTGAAGCACCGCGGCATCGATAGACGTTATACCTGCCGGTTTGCCCCTGAACGATATCTCGACATTGCGAAAAACGTCTATACCGCCAATACCGGGAACCTTCTTTAATTCATCATAGGCCTCCTCGGGGACGACAATATCATTCTTGGTCGATATATACGCTTCACCCCGGAGCTGGCCGTTCATCCACCATATAAGCGAGTGTCTGAAGCTGTCGATCATGGATGAAAGGCCGATCGACATGGAAAGGGCTATCATGAATGCAGCGACGGCAACGGATGTCCTTCCAAGGTTTTCCCGTATATTCCCGACGGCTATTTTGCCCCCCAGCCCGATGGCGTACGAAAAGATACGCTTCAAGAATGGCACGGTGATCATGATGATAAAGCCGGCAAAAAGACTCGCGCCGAGAAGAAAAGCAAAGGCGCCGGCGAACCCTATGTATACGTTGAGAAAGGAGAGCAGGAAAAAGCTTGAGGCAAGTACGAGACAAGAAAGCCCAATAGTCCCGACGACCTTCATCTTCTTCGACGCTGAACGCGAAGTCGTTCTTCCCCTGAGTGCCTGCACCGGCTGGACCCTGTGAAGCTCGAGGAGCGGAGGAAGTGATCCGACAATGCTCGCGGCGCACCCGAGCAGTGTCCCGCCTGCAATGTTCCAAAAGGTCCATGGCAATGCCGAATGGCGCAGGAAGAAATACAGGGTGCTTATGGTGCCGCCGACTATCTGGACAAGGAATTTGCTCAAGAGGTATCCCATTATCCCGCCAAGCGCACCGCCTGTGACCCCGAGCAAAAGGACCTCGACAAGAAAAGCCAGGGTTACCTGACCCCGGGAAGCGCCGATTGCCAGGAGTATCCCGGCATCCCTGCGCCTCGAGACAACGGTGAACATGGCCGTATTGTATATGAGAAAAATACCGACAAAAAGGGCCAGCAGCGACAGGGCCTGGAGGTTGAGCTTGAATGCCCCGAGAAGGGCCGATAGTGTCTGAGCCTTCTGCTGGTTGGATTCGATGATAAAACCCTGTGCCCACCGTTTTCTCAATCCGGCCTCGTCTGTTACGACGAGATCAGTCCTGTCAATATATCCTGCCATCCGGAAAAATTTCTGGGCGTGTTCTATATCCATGATCACGAGCGGTTCCCCGGATGGATTGGCAAAGACCTGGACCACCTTGAGCGGGCCCTGCATGGTCATAAGGCTTTGCCCTGCCGCAATGTTGCCGGCTTTTGCTATATATTCATCGATCAGCACTGTCCCGGGATCGAGAAGGAACGATCGGAATGTATCCTCGCGTTTCTCCGGATTTGCCGAGGAAGCGATCTCGCGGGTGATGGAACGGACATTCTTGTCTAGGAATGGATCGACGCCTAAGACCCGGACCTGGTCCCCCGTTGCCAATCGTACCCTTCTGTCAATGACAGGTGCAAAGAACTTGACCGACGGGTCGTTCATGATCTTCGTGAGCAGCTCTTCTTCCATCGGTCCTGCCGGCCGTGCGATGGTGTGGGTCGATCCGCCTTTAAGAAAATCGACGGCCCCTTCCATGTTCTCGAGGGCAGACCGTGAAGCGAGGGTCATCCCGACCGCTGCAGCCACCCCGAAAGCAATGCCGAGGAGTTGAAGGATGGCGAGGCTTCTGCGCCGGGCCAGGTAACGAAGGAAGGAACGAATGACCCTTTTCAAGGTGCAAACCCCTCGTAGGATTCTTCTTCAAAGATCCGGCCGTCCAACATGCGCAGTATCCTGTCGGCGTACTGGCATGTCTTGAGCGAGTGGCTCACCATGATGAGCGTCGTACCCGATTCGCGGCAACGGTTGGTGAGAAGGTCGAGGATCTGTGTTCCCGTGTGTGAATCGAGGTTTCCCGTTGGCTCATCGGCAAGGATGATCGGGGGGTTCTTGACGAGCGCGCGGGCTATGGCGATACGCTGCTGTTCCCCTCCGGAAAGTTCATGGGGAAACCGGTCTTCCTTGCCGTTCAATCCGACAAGGGCTATGGATTCCCTGGCGAGCTTTTCATCTGGGCGGCCCGCAAGCTCGAGTGCGAGGAGGACATTTTCAATGGATGTAAGGGTAGGGAGGAGATTGAAAAACTGGAAAACAAAACCGAGCTTGTGGCGGCGAAGCCGGGTGCGGCCCTTTTCGCCAAGTCCCTGAAGGTCAACCCCGTCTATCTCGACGCGCCCGCGCGTCGGTACATCGAGACCTGCAAGCAGATTCAGAAGCGTTGTCTTGCCCGAGCCGCTCTTTCCCAGGAGGGCTATGATCTGGCCTTTCGCAATATCGAGTTCGATCCCCCTGAGGGCAATACCGTCGTGACCCCCCGTTTCATATTCTTTCCAGAGATCGTATGTCCTTATGGCGGATATCACAATTGCTCCCTTAATGGCCTTTTTTTCGTACATGAAAATATACCGCTTTGAAGGCTGGAATGGAAGATATGAAGCTTAAACATGCTTGAAATCGATCAGGATCTTCAGGTTTCCCCTTTTTTCGGCGGCGGATAAGGCTTCCTCGGCCTTGTGTGCCGGAAATACCTCCGTGATGAGGGGCTCGACATCGATCGATCCGTCCGCGAGCGCCTGAAGGGCCGGCTTGAATGGACCGCACCGGGACCCGACAACGGTGACCTCATTGATCACTATCGGGGCCAAATTGATCGGTATGCTGCCAGCCACCGTGCTCTTGAGGATAATTGTCCCGCGCGGTCGTGTAAACTGCATCGCATTGTCGAGACCCTGTGCGCTCCCTGTCGCTTCCACCACGATATCGAAGGGGTTGTTTTGCGGCAGGTTCTTCACAAGAAGGGTGGATATGCCCTGACGGGCGGCGATGCTCAATTTGCCAGGATACTTCCCGGCAAGCAGGATTTGTGCACCCGTAAGTTTCAGCGCCAGTGCGCAAAGGATGCCCAGTTTCCCGTCACCGAGCACAAGTACCCGCTGGCCCCGGGCGATCGTGACCTGTTCAAGTATCTCGAAGGCCGCAGCCAGGGGCTCGGTAAAAACAGCCTGTTCGTCGCTGAGATTGTCGGGTATCTCGTGAAGGTTTGCTGCGGGCAGCGTTGTATATTCGGCAAAAACACCCGGCCTCCCGAGGATGCCGAGAGTGGTTCGCCGGGGGCAATGTTTTTGGAGCCCCATCCTGCACAGGTCGCAGGTGCCGCAGCCGCAGCTGATCTCGCCGACGACCCGCTTACCGTACATTTCGGGTGTATTGTCGGCTGTTTTCTCTACTATTCCCGTAAATTCATGGCCGATAATACCCTGGAACCCGAGGTAACCCTTCATTATCTCGATATCCGTGTTGCATATTCCTGCCAGGGAAACGCGGATAAGGGCTTCGCCGGCTGCCGGTCGAGGCTTGGGCATATCGGTGATCCTTGGCTTCCCGTCAAATACTATGGCTTTCATGAGAATTCGGGTTATGGGTAACAGGTTATCGGTTCCGGGAAATTCCTATCACCCATCACTGTTACTTTTCATGTCCTCAAATGTGGACATGACGTGTTGTTTCGCTCTTTGATGGACCGCGCTATGTAATAGCGAAGCCGCCTTCTTCCTGTACGCCGTAGAGGTGGCGAGGTTAACGGTGTCTAAAGTCCTTACCTCCTGCCTATCTTCTCTACAAAAGAATCTATAAGAGACCTGGCGATACTTATTTTGTCGGGTATCAGGGGCAGGCCTTCGACGGTGAACCATCGCGCGTCGGTGATCTCATCGTTATCGACCGTAATCTCGCCGGACGACCATGAGGCCGTAAAGCCGATCATCAGGGAATCGGGATAGGGCCACGGTTGGCTTCCGAAGTACCGGACATCCTTTACCTCGATGCCCACTTCTTCTTTGATCTCCCGCCGTACCGTATCTTCGAGAGATTCGCCGGGTTCGGCAAACCCGGCAAGAACGCTGTAAAGGTTTTCGGCAAACCGGTTTGCACGGGCGAGCAGTATTGTGTCCGCCTTCTCGACGGCCACGATCACAGCAGGGGATATTTTGGGAAACATCGTAAAACCGCATGACTCGCACTGCTTGGCAAAAATGGCTGGAAGGCGCTTAAGCTTTGAGCCGCAGGCGCTGCAGAACCGACAGGTCCTGTCCCAGTTGAGGATCCCCATGGCCCTTACCGCCATCGAGTACTTTTCCGGGTCGAGGATGCCGAAGAGTCTCCTCAGGCCCATAAAGCCCATCCCCCGGGGAGGTTCTGCCGCGGCAGGGACCGGATAGGCATCGCAGGTCCTGCTATCGAGCATGCCGATGTGATAGCCGTCCGAATCGTAAAGGTCAAGCCCGGCTGCTGCGTCTTTGAAGGGTATCGCCAGCTCGTCGCCCTTGAGATCAACAAGTACCTTTTGCTCCCGGATAACGTAAATATACCCGTTACCAGCATACGTATGAATATCCGGGCCTGTCGAGATCATGAAATCAAATACTTCATGGGAAGCCGAAAGTCAAGGATAACGCTCGACACATCATAATGCAGTATCCTCCTTAATTTATTGTATTTTACCGATTTTCTTGACAAAAACCGCCGGGATAATTAACTTATTGTATCGGTATGAAAAGTTTGCGCGATATTTTGAACGAACGCGACAGGTCTGTGCTTGAGCTCATCGTTGAGAATTATATCGTCTTTGCCGAGCCAGTAGGGTCTACGACAATTGCGAAGTTAATGAAAAACAAAGTGAGTTCGGCCACGATACGAAGCATCATGGGCGAACTCGAAGAGCTGGGATTTCTTTTCAAGCCCCATGCAGTGGCCGGACGTGTCCCAACACAGAAGGCATTTCGTTGCTATGTCAACAATCTGCCCGTTCCCGGGCTTCCCGGGAAAAAAGCGCTTAAGGCCCTCGCGGCCATGTCGCGTATACGCTATGCCTACACGGAGGAAGTCATGGCCGACGCCTCGCGGGTCCTCGCGGCCATTGCAAGGTTCCCGAGCATTGTCGTCGAACCCCGGGTCGATACCATGCTTTTTAAGGAAGTCGAGTTTGTCAGGATGTCTCGATATACGATACTGATCGTTTTTGTGACCACATCCGGGATCGTTCTTAAGAGGTTCGTCGATACTAGCGAAGATATTGAACAGGCTGCGCTTGACGAAATAAAGCACTACATGAACGAGCGGTTCTCGGGCCTGCTTTTCCATGTCATCAAAGAAAGCATTATACAGGATATCCACAGGGATAGAGAAAACTTCCGGAACCTCTATCGGAAGATACAGGACACCCTCGATATGCTGGTTAGCGACGAAGACAAAAGAGAGGTTTATATAGAAGGGGCATCGAAGATGATCGGTATTCCCGAATTTTCAGATGTCGAGAAACTCAAAGAACTTTTCAAGGCTCTCGAGAGCAAGGAACGGCTTATTCGCCTCCTCGATCAATATCAGGGCAAAGAGGGTATAAATGTCATTCTGGGCAGCGAGAGCGATATGAAAGGAATGGAGGGAATGAGTATCATCGCGTCTGCCTACCGGATCGACCGGGATAGCTGTGGAGTCCTCGGCATCATAGGACCGATGAGGATGGACTACTCACGTCTCATTCCCATTGTCGGCTACACCGCCCGGGCTGTAACGGATCTATTCAATACAATGTAAGGACTGGCAATGAACGAAAAAAATAATAACCTGAATATGGAAGAGAAAGAAGACAGGCACAAGGAGGCCCGGGGAAATGAGGGCCATCATCGCAAGCACGAACACGAAGGACACCGGCACGAAGACCATAAAAAAAAGAAAAAAGAGGAAGAGATCCCGGAAGAAGTAAAGAAGGAGCTTGAGGAAAAAGACGCGAAGATAAAATCGCTTGAAGAGCGTATCCTGTATATGCAGGCGGATTTCGAGAATTTTAAGAAGATCAAGGCGAAAGAAAAACAAGACACCGTTAAATTCGGGAACGAAACGCTTATCAAGCAACTTCTCCCTGTTCTGGACAATCTGGAGTTGGCGCTGAAGCATTCGGAGTCCACCGAGGAGTACAAGGCTATCCATGATGGTGTAAAACTCATATTGAACGAGTTCCTGAGAGTCCTTGAAAAGGCCGGGGTCAAACCGGTCGAAGCGATCGGGCAGAAATTTGATCCTAATTTTCATGAGGCCTTTTTCCAGGAAGAGCATGAGGACGTGGAACCTGAGACAGTTGTTTCGGAACTTCAAAGGGGATATCTGCTCAATGACAGGTTGATCAGGCCATCTCGGGTAGGGGTTTCAAAGAAACCCGATATCCAGTAGTATACGGAAAGGCATATCGTCCTTAAAACAAAGAAAGGTATATGATGAGAAGGAGGCATGTGGATTACTACGAGGTCCTCAATGTAGCGCGAGGGGCCACCGACGAAGAGATAAAGAAGGCATATCGCAAGCTTGCCCTTCAATACCATCCCGACCGTAATCCCGGTGATCGAAAGGCCGAGGAAAAATTTAAAGAGATAAACGAGGCCTATGAGGTCCTTGGCGATGCCCAGAAGAGGCATCATTATGAACGTTTCGGGACAGCCGGAGATATGGGCTCGGTATTCGACTTCGGTTTTCAGGGAAATTTCGATTCCGTGTTCAATGACCTGTTCAGCGATTTTTTTGGCAATCAGAGACAACGCCAGAGAAGGGGCAATGACCTCCGGTACAATCTTGCGATAGAATTTGAAGAAGCCGTATTCGGCACCGAAAAAGAGATCGAGATACCCAGGGAAGAAAGATGCCCTGTCTGCAACGGTTCCCGTGTCGAACCCGGGCATGAGCCCGTGACGTGCAAGCACTGTGGCGGCCGGGGCCAGGTGCGCCAGAGCCACGGGCTTTTCACGATAAACCGGACCTGTGAGTATTGCGGCGGAGAGGGCAGGATCATTAAGGACCCCTGTAAGAACTGCAGGGGCAAAGGGAGTGTAAAGACCAAGCGGAAATTAAAGGTCAAGATACCTCCCGGTGTTGACAACAATACCCGTCTTAAATTGCGTGGAGAGGGGATGCAGCAGTTCGGGGACACTGTTCCCGGCGATCTCTACGTGGTGCTGCAGGTCAAGGAGCATGCCATATTCGAACGGGCGGGAGACGATATCGTCGTCCAGGTTGACGTGGGGTTTCCCCTGCTATGCCTCGGCGGAGAAATAAGGATACCCACGATAGAAGGCGAATCAGTCCTGAAGATACCTCCGGGAACGCAGCAGGGCAAGGTCTTCAGGCTGAAAGGCCTCGGCATCAACAGATCCAATGGATACGGCAGGGGAGATCAACTCGTATATCTCAACATCGTAATACCTGCCGATCTGACGGATCGCCAGAAAAACCTCGTAGAGGAACTCGCCCAGGAATTCAAGGATTCCTCACCAAAGACACGGAAGGGATTCAAAGAAAAATTTATGGAATTCTTCGAATAAAAAATGTTCTGGGTTCTGGGCTAAAGACAACACCTGAAGCATAGAACCTGGAACAGCTGTGTCTTACTATTTATTCGCATTCTCCACCATCAGCTTAGCTATTGCTTTCGAAAATGCCGCGGGGTCTTTGGGTTTCGATCCCTCGAGTACGAGTGCCTGATCGTAAAGGAGCCGTATATATTCCTTGAGTTCATCGCTTCTGGCATCCTTTTCGAAAGCCCGGTTCATCGCCGCGAAAAGAGGATGTGTCGGGTTGAGTTCGAGGATCCGCTTTATTGCGGGAACTTCCTGGCCCATCGCCTTGAGAAGGCGCTCCATTGTCGGATCGAGATCGCCTTCGTCGGCAACAAGGCAGCAGACCGTATCGGTGAGTCTGCCCGACAGCCTTACGTCTTTAACATCTTCGGACAGGGTCGTTTTGATAAGATCTATCAGTTTTTCGTATTTCTTCCTCGTTTCCTCGATCTGCCCGGTCTTTTCTTTGTCGAGGGTGATGTCCCCTCTCGTGATCGAGTGGAATTTTTTGCCTTTATATTCGAAACCGTTGAAGATAAAATCATCGATATCGTCGGTCATGAAAATGACCTCGAACCCATTCTGCCTGAATGCCTCGAGATACGGTGAATTTGCGGCATCTGCGAGGGATGAGCCGACAATATAGTAGATCTCTTCCTGCCCTTCCTTCATGTCGGCTACGTATTCTTTAAGGGTCCTGAACTTCCCCTCCTCGGACTCTGTCGTTGCAAAAAGGAGCAGGTCCGCGATCGTTTCCCTCCGGGAGAAATCGAAGTGGATGCCTTCTTTCAGCACACGGCCGAATTCTTTGTAGATCTTCAGGTAATCATCATACTCGCTTTCCTTCATCTCCTCGAAGGTATCGATGATCTTCTTTGTTACGGAATTCTTGATGATATCGACCTGCCGGTTATTTTGAAGGATCTCGCGGGATACATTGAGGGGCAGGTCAGAGGAATCCACGATGCCCTGCACAAACCGAAGATACTGCGGGATCAGGTCTTCACAGTGGTCCATGATCCGGACTCTTTTCACGTAAAGCATGGGCCCGTACTTGAAATCACGGTAAAGCATGTTGACCGGTGCCACCGATGGTACGAACATGAGCGCTGCAAATTCCGATGTGCCTTCCGCCTTGTAGTGGATGACCTTTGCCGGGGAATGAAAATCATGGGATATGTGCTTATAAAAATCGCTGTATTCTTGCGTGGTGACCTCGGACTTTTCCTTGAGCCAGACGGCTTTCATCGAGTTCAAGGTCTCTTCCTGTCTTACCTTGACCTTTTCGCCCTTCTTTATCTCGCTTTCGACCTCTTTTTCGACGTCCATCACTATGGGGTGCTCGATAAAATCCGAATATTTTTTTACGACGCTCCGGATCTCCCATTCGCTCAAATACATCTTTTCTTCATCACGCAAATGAAGGATGACATCGGTCCCGCGTGAATCCTTATCGACCTCTTCCACGGTAAAGGTGCCGTCGCCTCCCGACTCCCATTTTACGCCTTTGGCACCCTTTGTTCCGGCCGGTCGGGATATGACGGTGATCTTGTCCGCAACCATGAAAGACGAATAGAAACCGACGCCAAACTGGCCGATAAGCTCCGGGTTATCCTTTGCATCTTCGCGCTTCAGGGCTTCAAGAAATTCTTTTGTGCCGGAACGGGCGATAGTGCCGAGGGATTCTATTATCTCATCACGGCCCATGCCGATGCCGTTATCGCTGACCGTGAGCGTCCCCTTGTCTTTATCGATGCCGAGCTTTATCTTCCATGTGCCGCCTCCTTCAAGGATCGCGCTGTTGGTCAGTGATTCATAGCGCGCCCTGTCTATCGCGTCGGATGCATTCGATATCAATTCCCTCAGGAAGACCTCTTTGTGCGAATACAATGAATGGATCATGAGATCGAGAAGTTGTTTTATCTCTGTCCGGAATTCCATGCGCTCGGTTGTCATTTTCAGATCTCCTCTGTGTGAATTAGTTATGCGATCTCGTGAAAAATTACACTTAGAAAATAAGACACAGGGCTTCGTGCGTCAAGAGCCGTCAATATTCTTTTATATTATTTCCTGAAGCAGTGCCCCGTGCTATAATGTGCCATGTTTTCAAAGATAATACCCAAAAAACTCCTTAATATTATAGCGATTATCCTGACCGTGATACTTGTTGGCATGATCGGGTTCAAGATCATAGGCGGCCCCGAGAAGAGCTTTCTTGACGCGCTCTATATGACAGCCATTACGATCACGACCGTGGGTTACGGGGACATTATCGGTCTCGAAAATCATCCCCTCGGGAAAGTATTCACCATCATGTATGTTTTTATAGGGGCGGGCGCGATCGCGTATCTCTTTACCACCCTTGCCGCATATATCATCGAGGGCGAGTTAAAGAAGATTTTCAGGAGGAGGAAAATGGAAAAAAGGATCGCCAGGATGCGAGATCATTATATTGTGTGCGGTATAGGGATGGTCGGTCTCTATGTCGTTCACGAAATGTACCTGACCAAGCGGCCCTTTCTTGCGATAGACCACGATGAGACAAAGATCGAGGTATTAAGGGCGAATAACATAAATGCAGATCTACTCGTCGGGGACGCGACAGAGAACGAGGTCCTCTGGAAGGCCATGATCGAGCATGCCCATGGTCTTTTTGCCACAACTGATTCGGATAATGATAATATCGTTATTTCCCTGACGGCACGGCAGCTGAACCCGTCTCTAAGGATCGTGTCGCGCTGCAATGACACGAAAAATATCGACAAGCTCAAGAGGGCAGGGGCAGATTCGGTCGTCGCTCTCAATTTTATCGGCGGCCTCAGAATGGCGTCCGAGATGATACGCCCGCACGTGACCTCGTTCCTCGATATGATGCTCCGCGACAAATATTCACCGATGAAGGTGGAGGAGGTCCATGTCCCGGCTAATTCGCCGTTTATCGGCAGGCCGGTGAAGGATGTCGACTTCAAGACGATAGGGAACCTCATGCTGATCTCCGCCCGGAAAAAAAGCGGGGAATGGGTGTATAATCCTTACCCGGACACGATCATGGAAGGGGATATGAGCTTGATCATTATTGCCACTCCCGAGGAAAAAGAACTTCTCATAGAACACATATCCGGCGGCTCAACTTTCCCCGGCAGGAGTCC
>DHQV01000101.1:2170-45415 GCA_002408185.1 Deltaproteobacteria bacterium UBA5329 | reverse complement strand
GTCCGGGGCGACGGATAAAACTGAATCCCGCTCAATAGTGTGTGAGAAAATAATTGTGACACAGCCTCCGGAGGCCGGGATGGCGGAGGGTGGTTAAACCTGGAACCCAGAACCTAGATGTTGAGTGCCACGACATCGTAGACTGGTTCTTTGACAAATAAATAGTGGCTTATGTCATCCTGTGAGCATCCCATTGCCTGGGGGCATCCATGGATGACGAGTCGAGAGGGTATCGGATCTTGGCGGTCAAGTGGTTTGAAAGCGGTAAAGACAGTAGGACAATCTGCGCGTCCCTCAAGAAATCCAAGGCATGGCTCTATAAGTGGGTGAAGAGGTACAGAGAAAACGGGGAAACATGGCCCGAAGACCGTTCCCGGCGGCCCTTGATGAATCCCATGCACACAGGAACGAATATCTAGGAGATTATCAGGACAATCCGTGCGGACCTGCCCAAAAAAGACTTTTTTTGCGGGGCACAGGCGATCATGCGGGAGATGGAGGACCTCGGCATCTCTCCCCCGCCTTCCATCAGGACTGTCAACCGCATTTTGAAGCGTGGCGGCCTTGTAAGGTGCCGGAAGGGCAGATACAGGCCTGCAGGAGCCCTGTATCCCGTCCTGCCCTCGTCCATACCGAACCAGACACACCAGGCCGATCTCGTCGGTCCCTTCTATCTTAAAGGGCCTGTCCGCTTCTTCAGCATTAATGTTCTGGATACTGTGACCTTCCGCTGTGGCATCCAACCGTACCTTTCACAGTCGGGCCAGGCTGTTGCGGATGGTATCTGGGCAATATGGAAAAGAATGGGAATACTGGAGAGAATACAGGTCGATAACGACATGTCCTTATTCGGAAGCCCAACGCATCCCCGCGGAATAGGACCGCTCATCAGGCTTTGCCTGCACAATGGCGTCGAACCTTGGTTCATACCATCGTTCGAGCCTTGGAGGAACGGGATGATCGAGAGCTTTAACGCCCGGTACCAGCAGTTGTTCCCCGGCAGAAGAATCATATTGTCACGGGAAGGGTTCGGGAGCGCATCTCTCGAGTTCGAGCAACGCCATAACAGCAGGTATCGATACAGCAGACTGAAGGGATCTGCACCCATAAAAGCCCTGTAAACATCTCACAGTCATCTGAGGTTCCCAAGGGAAGAAAATCTTCCGGTCCACCGGATAAAAAAACCGGAGACGGGCAAATATCATGTAGTGAGGCTTGTCCGCAAAAACCTCAAAATAAACATTTTCGGGGAGTACTTCCCGGTCCCCCCGGAGCCATATCGTGAGTATGTGACAGCCACTATTGATGTCAGAGAACAGAAGTTAAAGCTGTTTTGGATAGAAAGCAGATAGATGAACTTGATTACAGGTTGCGGTAGTAATAATGGAGTCTACGATGTCGTGGCTTTTACCACATAGAACGTAGAACAATTTTTTATATGGTCCCAACGAGAATCGAACTCGTGTTTTCGGCGTGAGAGGCCGACGTCCTAGGCCGCTAGACGATGGGACCGCCAAGCATGAATACTATCAGAAAAGGAGCGGGATATCCAGCAGAAAAACGACAAAAGGCTATACTTTCAACTTATTTCCTATTATAATTTAGGTAGATAACCGAGGAGGAGATATGTTCGGATTGGGAATGCCGGAACTAATAATAATACTCATCATTGTAGTGCTTATCTTCGGGGCGGGCAGAATATCTGAGATCGGCGGGGCTATCGGGAAAGGCATAAAGGGCTTTAAAAAGTCCATGAACGAACCCGATTCCATCGATGTCACATCCGACCAGAACGATAAAATTACGGGCGAAAAAACAAAAAAAACCATCGAACCCAAGTAATCTTTTGTTTAACCGCTGTTCGAAAAATTACGAAGCTATCATATCGCCGGCATAAAATACTCACCATTGAAAAAACATGAAGATCCTTGACGGAAAAAATGAAGCGTCCATCGCCGAGGCCATTATGCTCCTTGAAAAAGGCGACATAATAGCCTTTCCCACCGAAACGGTCTACGGACTGGGCGCAGTGGCTTGTAACGCTTACGCCGTTGCAAAGATCTTCGAGGTAAAACGAAGGCCTCATTTCGATCCTTTGATCGTCCACTTGAGCGGCCCGCAAAGGCTCGAGGAATACGTCGAGCATATCCCGCCGGAGGCCGAGAGGCTCATAAAAATTTTCTGGCCTGGCCCACTCACGATGATATTCAGGAAACGGCCGATCATTCCCGACATCGTTACGGCCGGACTGCCCACCGTAGGGGTCAGGGTTCCCTCTCACCCGGTAGCGCTCGACCTCATCAAGATGCTCA
The DNA here is from genome assembly GCA_002408185.1 of Deltaproteobacteria bacterium UBA5329. Classification (GTDB taxonomy): domain Bacteria; phylum Desulfobacterota; class Syntrophorhabdia; order Syntrophorhabdales; family Syntrophorhabdaceae; genus Delta-02. The sequence continues at coordinate 43,103 of DHQV01000101.1, read as the reverse complement.
AAAAACCCATCGCCGCACCAAGCGCCAATCAGTTCGGCTACATGAGCCCCACGCGCGTGCACCATGTCGCAAAGTCGTTCGCAGAACGCGTGCCTCTCGTCCTCGACGGAGGCAACTCGAAGCACGGGATCGAATCGACGATCATATCGTTCCATGAAGGAGGTGTGTTAATTCATCGCCATGGTGCGGTCACGCTAGAGGAATTGTCAGAACATGTCCGGATAATTGAGAAGGAAAAGCCGTCAACCGTGTGCCAGGCCCCCGGTGAATTGCCCTACCATTATTCACCCCTGAAACCCCTGCGCCTTGTCAACGGCCCGTCCGATGCCACGAATGCGAATTCGTCTTATCTGGCATTTCGGGAACCAGCCAGGCCTCCGAGGGTGAAATATATCAAGGTCCTTTCTTCCGCGGGAGACCTTCGGGAAGCGGCATCCAATTTTTTCTCGTTCCTCATTGAACTTGACCGCGATGATGTCGACATGATCTACGCCGAAAGACTGCCTGAAAAGGGCATTGGACGCGCCATTATGGAAAGGCTCAAAAAGGCATCGAAAAGGCATGGCAGCCCGTTGCCGGACAATAATTGAAAATTTGGACTATCCGTGATAATGTATCCTCGATGCAAACTATCAGGCGGTGTACCGGGAATGAAAGCCTTTGAAAACATTGATGAAAATTTTTGCACGCTGCACGGGCAACAGGGAGATTGTATGAGTGAAATCAACAAGTTACAGAGGCCTTTGTACAATTTATCAACAGGTTTTCCACAAAAATTGTGGAAAAGTTTTAAAAGTCCTGCCTTTTCAAGAGCCTGCATAATACTTCTGTCCTGTTTTGTTCTGATCTCCTGTTCATATATGAAGAACATAACGGGAAAGCCCCAGCCGATGATCGAGAATTCCCTCATATCAATGAACGAGGACCAGGTGCGCAAAAAACTGGGCGAGCCGACAATGGTCAGCCTGACACACGACAACAAGATCCTCTGGACATATCGCCCGGATTGGAAGATCATGCCTGACAACAAGAACACGGTTTATGTCGAGTTCGATCACGGAACGGTAACAAAGGTGGTCAAAGCAGACAAATGACAACCGTATGTGAGACATGTGCAAAAGAAATTGGATCGGTCACCTGTCCGCAATGCAAAGAAGACGTACTGCGGCTGGGCCCCAATTGCTACCTGTGCGGCGCACAACTGGTGATAAGCGACGAGATATGCGAACCGGAGGTGTCCGGGGAGAACGATGATTTTTCAAACCGGGTCCTCTGCAGCGACGGGACATGCATCGGTGTTATTGATGAGAAAGGTATTTGCAAAATATGTGGAAAACCGTACGTTCAGGGATCGGAATAATCACCATTTCATTCTTTCTGCTCTCATGCACAACCTATGCCCTTTATTCGCGGAATTTCCTGGCCGGCAAAGATCTTTTCAATGCGGGCAGATATGACGAAGCACAGAAATGTTTTCAGGATGCACAGAGGATTCAAAAAGACGCGGCCGTATTTACGTATCTTGCCGCAACAGCGTACAAAAAGGGTCACTTTGAAAGCGCCGCTGACTTGATCGATCAGGCGGAAAAAAGCCCTCTTGACAGGCTGTCGTACCTGCGCATGTACGGATATAAGGTCCTCATACTTCTCAGTACGGACCACGCGCTCGGACTAAAAGCCCTTGACGACTATATCAAACGTTACAGTTTTGATTATCCCCTCGAATCCATTCAAGACGTGAAAGCAATGAGGCAATCCGGCATGATCGACAAAGCTCGCCTCGAAGCTCTTATTGAGGACCAGGCACGATGGTATGAAAAAGAAATGGAGCTTTACATATATGATAACGTGGGTTTCTATTCCCGCGACAAAAGCGCCCGTTTCTAAAGGTGATTGAATTATGGGTTTTTTTGAAAAAATAAAGAACGGTCTCACAAAGACCAGGGACCAGATAAAAACGAAAATTGAATGGATAATCCAGGGAAAACCCATCGAAGAAGATGCCTTCGATGAGATAGAAGAGGCATTGATCCTGGCAGATGCCGGACTTGACACAACGGAACTCCTCGTCGGCGCGCTGAAAGAAAAATGGAAGCGCGGGTATATCAAGACTGTCGAGGATATAAAGTCTTCCATGAAAGAAGAAGTACAAAAATTACTGGCTCCCATCGAAGCTCCCATAGCTGTCAATGACACGAAGCCATTCGTCATCCTGACCCTTGGCGTGAATGGGGTCGGCAAGACAACGACCATCGCCAAACTTGCCAGCATTTATCTGGGCGACAAAAAAAAGGTGCTTTTTGGTGCATGTGACACCTTTCGTGCGGCAGCGATCGAACAGCTCGATGTCTGGGCGAAGCGCCTCAATGTCGAAATGGTAAGACATGCGGATGGATCGGACCCGGCGGCGGTAGCCTTTGACACCGTGAAAGCCGCAAAATCACGCGGAAGCGATATCGTCTTTCTCGACACGGCAGGAAGGCTTCATACAAAAGCAAATCTCATGGAAGAAATGAAAAAAATACACCGCGTCATTTCCAAAGAGGTCGAAAACGCCCCTCACGAGATCCTTCTCGTTGTCGACGCCACGAACGGTCAGAACGCTATAGCACAGGCAAAGGCATTTAACGACGCCGTTGGCATCTCCGGTATCGTCATTACAAAACTCGACGGCACCGCGAAAGGCGGCTTCATCCTGCCCATCGCACATCTTCTGAAGATACCGGTGCGGTATATTGGCGTCGGCGAAAAGATAGACGACCTCATCCCGTTCAATGCCAAAGACTTCGCAGAAGCGATGTTCGATTAAAAGACGCCCTCTCGCCCGCTTCGCTTGAGCTCACGGAATACACCGAAGGCAATAAAAGTAATTAGGAAGAAACCACCGGGATTCTCATTCCAGGTCAGAATCGTTGCCGGAATCCCCCAATAACGTCATTCCAAGCTTGGAGGCTGCGTCGCAATTTCCGGTCTAGTCATCCAGGGCCATGCATTGCATTTCCAGGTATAACATATCATCGTCATCACGGCGCCGGAATGACCGGGCTATATAACACAGCTTTTCGTGGGCTCGAGCCACAAGGTGAGAGAGTTTACTTATAGTTCTCGAGGTTGATCTCGCCTGTCGCGATGCGCTGGAGGGTGGAGGAGTATAGTTTGTGTTCTTCCTTCAGTACGCGTGCCGCGAGGATTTCGGGGGTATCATCAGGTTCGACAGGAACGCGCACCTGCGCGATGATGGGACCCCGATCGTATTCTTCGGTCACGAGGTGTATCGTCACCCCGGACTCTATTTCCCTGGCAGCGATGACGGACTCGTGAACATGGATGCCGTACATCCCTTTTCCTCCGTGTTTTGGAAGGAGCGCAGGATGGATGTTGAGAATACGGCCCTTAAAATGGGAAAGTGTTTTCGGTCCCAGCTTTTTCATATACCCGGCAAGTGCAACGATATCGACCTTATAGGAGATCAGGGTATCAAGGATCGCCTGATCGAGGCTATCGGGGTCGGGGTGTGTCTTCCCGCTCAAATGGAAGCACGGTATGCTTTCCTTTCGCGCCCTCCCCAAGGCGGTCGAATCGCTGTTATTGCTGATCACGACAACGCAACACGCCTTGAGGGTCCCGTCCTTTGCTGCATCGATTATTGCCTGCATGTTGCTTCCGCTGTGAGATGCAAGAAAGCCTATGTTCATGATATACCCGCTTACATTATCGTTTGAAAAGATAGCTTCTCCAGGAATTTTTTCTCACCTCGGTCACCGGTTCACACGGCAGGAAAAGGCCCAAGGCTTCTTTTCTTTCACGGCCGATGATCCCGGATATGATAAGAGTGCCGTTCCTTTTCTTCCAGAGATCCTTTATATGTGTCGAGTACAGGGCGAATGTCCGGATATCGAGGTTGGCAAGAACAATGTCATATCTTCCCCGCACATCCTTGATATCGGCGCAAATAAGCTCGATACCGGAGGTCTCGTTAAGAAGAACGTTTTTTTGAGCCGAGAGAACTGCATCGATATCGTTGTCGACCCCGTATACATGTTTGGCGCCTTTCAGGCGTGCATACAAGGACAAAAGACCGGAGCCGCATCCAAGGTCGAGGGCCTCCTTGCCCTCGAAATCTGCATCCCTCATCAGTTTCATCATGAGCCGTGTCGACTCATGCCGTCCCGTGCCAAAAGCCATGCCCGGCTCGATCGTGATATACTTGACCCCCTTGCGCTTAGCATTCCAGGGTGCCCGTATAACGATATCTTCGACGGACACCGGGCGAAAATATTTCCGCGCCATTTCCGCATAATCGCGCCGGCACTCTTCGATGATCGTGATCTTGCCGACCTTGATGCCGCTTACACGCACTGCCTCGATGTAGGTTTCCACATGTTCCGGATAAGCCCGCATGATGGTGTCGGAATTTTCTTCAACTATCCATAATCCCGACGGGGAATGGATGGTATAGATATCCTCGGGAAGCAGTTCATATGCCCCCGGATCGATCACAATGTCAACGCGCTTTTCTGTTGGCTGCCTGTCATGGTCTGAAGGCATATGTTTCACCTGGCAGAGATCTTCTGAGAGTGCTGATAGGGAGAAAGACGTGCATTAATGTGATCAACGCATATCCTTCGTGAGGATGCTTCCCATCTGCGACAAATCGTAGCCTTGATGGTCCTTCATCGAATGCATAAGAAGAGGTTCATGAAGAAAATCCAAAAAAGCCTTTGTCTGGGCATTGCCGAATCTTTCATAGGGTACGACAAGATCGAACCGCTCTTTGAAAAGCGGCACAAAATCCAAATGAAGTACATGGGCGATGTACCGGATGCCCACCGACGCATCGGCGCCTCCCGTTGCAACCTCTGTACCGGCCGCCAGGTGCGATTCAACCTCGCGCTGGTACCCGTTGATCCTTGTTGGATCGATACCCGCTTCCATCAAGAGAAAATCGAAAAGGAGACGTGTTCCAGTCCCTTTTCTCCTGTTGACGAAACGAACACTTTCTGACGCGAGATCGGCGATCGTCGTTATCCCGGCAGGATTACCCTCCGGGACGTAAATGCCCTGGTCCCTGAAGAACAAGTTAATGACCGCGTAATTTTCGCTCTCGAGGTAGCGCCTGATATACGAGAGAGTGTAGGCCTTCTTCTCCACGTCATAGATGTGGACACAGGCAGCCGACGCGATATGGTCCCTGAGCAGTTCGAGCCCCCTCATGCTTCCTACAGACGCATAAAAAACGGTAACTCCTTTCTGGGAGGCGTTGAAGAGATCAAGTATCTTTTTGAGGAGGGGATCATCGCTGCCCGCAATAAAGATCAGTTTCTCGCGCTGGGTATTTTCCAGTATCCAGTCATCGATAAGTTCTTTGGCAAAGGATATTTTGCCGCCGATCCTGACCGCAGGCAGTCTCGATTCCTGCACGAGACGGTAGATCATCTTCTCATTTATCCTGAGATACTTCGAAAGCTCTTTGGCTGACATAATCTCCATTTGCACATTATAGCGAAAAGATTTCCTATAATCAATCCAAGATATTATAATATGCTGTCAGTTTGCGGGATAATCCCAAAAGCGGGTTAAGAGTGTTCATGTGAATAAAAAATTGACGAACTACCAGGAAAGATTTTACCGTAATATCTCACGTCCGGCCGATCTGGTCTGCTACGAAGTGCAATATAAAGAAACAGACCTGTTCTGTTGTACCGGCCATGATCTCAGCAGCTTCATAAAGGAACGCGTCCTTGCATACAGGTACCAGCTCGAAGAATACATAAAGATAAACCCTTTATTCCGGGAAAGCCTTGTGCCCGTCAATGACGACATGGTCGCTCCGCCTATCGTGCGGGAGATGGTCCGCGCATCGGCTGCTATCGGGATTGGCCCCATGGCGACCGTCGCCGGTGCTATCTCCGAATACATAGGGAGGGATATTGAAGGCCTCACACGTGATTTCATCATTGAGAACGGCGGTGACATCTATCTGAGGACATCGGTCGAAAGGACTATACAGGTCCATGCGGGCACATCTCCGTTCAGCGAACATATCGGCATCAAATTGCCTCGGTCAGCCGGGTCACGGGGAGTATGCACGTCGTCGGGCTCTGTCGGCCATTCATTGAGCTTCGGGAAGGCCGATGCAGTGTGCATCCTCGGACGCTCCGCCCTGTTTGCCGACGGACTTGCAACTTACCTCGGTAATATTGTAAAAAAGAAGGACGATATTGCCAGAGCGATCGAAGAAGGACAGAAATTTCCGGATATAACGGCAATATTGATTATTCTGGGCGATCAGCTTGGGGTATGGGGCGACCTCGACATGGTCGAGGTATGAAACCCCTCAACCCCCGGTCCGCATGTTCTGTCCATGAGAGGAACCAATGAAAAAGAGGATCATTCTCCGGTTTAAGAAAGACACGATCGACAAGCCGATCGTATACAGGCTTGTAAAGGATTACAATCTCGTATTCAATATCCTGAGGGCAAATATTTCACCGAAAGCGGAATCTCTCATGGTCATGGAGCTTGAAGGGACCGAGTCGAATTTCAAGAAAGGTATCAAATACCTGAAAGACCTTGGCATCGATATGGAACCGATGGAGCGCGATATCAACCGGGATGAGGACAAGTGCGTCCATTGCGGGGTCTGTACAAGTGTTTGCGCGCCGGAGGCCCTCTATATCAAGGACAGAAGGTCAATGAACATAGAATTTGATTACAAGCGCTGTATTGCCTGCGAACTGTGCGTCCGGGTCTGCCCCGTTAAGGCAATGAGCGTGTCCCTCGAGTAACAAGCACGATGAGCCACATATACCTTGATAACAACGCCACGACACCTATTCATCCCCAGGTGGCCGAAGCCATAAAACCGTTTTTGAACGAACTGTTCGGCAACCCTTCAAGCATCCACTTTGCGGGAAGGGACGTCAAGGCCCCGTACGATGCCGCGCGAGACAGCATTGCCGCCATGATCGGAGCGAAGGTCGACGAGGTCGTCATTACAAGCTGCGGTTCCGAGGCCAACAATCACGCGATCAAAGGCATAGCCTGTGTGAGGAGAAACGATAAAGGCCACATCATTACATCGACGGTCGAGCATCCCGCTGTGCTCAACGCGTGCCGGTATCTCGAGACCCGCGGTTTTTCCGTTACCTATATTCCTGTCGATGGTTTCGGGCTGGTCGACCCCGAAGATGTCAAAGACGCCATCCGGAATGATACGATCCTCGTTTCCATTATGTATGCCAACAACGAGACAGGGACGGTGATGCCCATCAGGGACATCGCGCAGATCGCTCATGAAAGGGGCATCCCTGTCCATTCCGATATGGTGCAGGCGCTCGGCAAGATAAAAGTCGATATGACGGACCTCGGTGTGGACCTCGCCAGCTTTTCCGGGCACAAGGTATACGCCCCCAAGGGAATAGGTGCCCTTTACGTACGCGAAGGGACCGTCCTTGACAGTCTGATCCACGGAGGCCACCAGGAAGCGGGCAGACGGGCGGGAACCGAGAATGTCATCGGCATAGTCGCCTTTGGAAAGGCGTGTGAGCTGGCCGGAATACATGCTGATGAATACACCGCCAGGCTCGAACGCCTGCGCAGGCGCCTCCTCGATGGAATACTTGAAACCATAGACCATGTCCGGCTGAACGGCCATCCCACGCAGCGAATTCCCAATACCCTCAATCTCAGCTTTGAATTCGTCGAATCAGAGTCCCTCCTGTTTTCGCTCGACAGAAAAGGTATCGCCGTTTCGTCAGGGTCTGCCTGTTCATCCGGCTCCGACGAGCCATCCCATGTCCTTCTGGCAATGGGCATACCGGGCCCCGTGTGCCAGAGCGCCCTGCGCTTCAGCCTCGGGTGGGAAACTTCCGAGGATGATATCGATTACGTCCTCGAGGTCCTCCCGGGTATTGTCGGCAGGCTTCGCGAGATGTCCCCCCTATACAGGAAATGAAGCCAGGTTTTTTTATCTATACAACCGGATGCAAGGCCAATCAGTGGGACAGTTCCGTGATTTCGGCAAGCCTTAAAGAAACCGGCCTCGATCCGGCCCCGCAAAACGAGGCTTCGCTCGTGATCATCAACGGCTGTACGGTAACCCGGGGTGCCGTCCGCGATATACGCCGCTTCATCAATCGGCTCAAAAGAGAGAACCGGTCTGCACGCATCGTTCTTGCCGGCTGCCACGCCCAGGCCTATCCTGAAGATAGTTTCGGGGCCGACACGGTCCTTGGCCAGGCAGAAAAATTTTTGATCGGTCAATATATTGATTCCAACGGGTGTTTTGTCTCGTCAAGGGAGGCCCTTGTCATGGAAGAGATGCCCCGGAACATAAGTCTTGAAGGAAAAACCCGGTCATTCCTGAAGATCCAAGACGGATGCGACAGGTTCTGCAGCTACTGCATCGTTCCTTTTGCGCGAGGTGCACCACGCTCGCGGCCCTTTGAAGAGATACGCAGCGCCATGGAGAGACTGGCGCAAACCGGCGTCCAGGAAGTAGTGCTCACAGGTATCGAGATATCGGCCTGGCAGGACAGGGAATACAGATACGGGCTAACCGACCTCCTGCAGGCACTCAACGATCTTACCTCACCCCGACGCATTCGTTTAAGCTCGGTAGACCCCCTGATGTTCGATGATGATTTTATCGCGGTCGCCGCCGATTCCCCCAAGATAGCAAAGAGTTTTCACATTCCCCTTCAAAGCGCGAGCGACAGGATCCTGGATGCAATGGGCAGGCCCTACCATGCGCACCACGTTCGTGAACTGCTTGATAGATTGCTCGAGAAAATACCTGACGCAGGCGTTGGCATGGATGTCATAACTGGCTTTCCGGGAGAAGACGACAGGTGCTTTCAGGAAACGAGAGACTTTCTCGAATCCGCCGGCATCTACTATCTCCATGTATTCCCGTTCTCGCCCCGGCCGGGAACGCGCGCGGCATCGATGGATGGCGCGGTCCCCGAGACGGAAAAGAAAGAGAGGGTGAAAGAACTTAAAGCCCTGGATTCAGCGAAACGTGAGGCCTTCCACAGGCGTTTCGTCGGGACCCGGGCGCTGATCATACCCGAGACCAAACGCTATTTTGGCCGGTACATGCGGGGTTATGCGGAGAATTATATCCCGGTCCATATCCCTTATAATAAGTTGTATGAAAACAAGGTCACTGAGGTGACTATCGAACGGGTCGAGTCAGGGACGGTCATAGGGCGCACGACCCGAGAATAAGGATCCTCCCACCGTCCCTTTCTGGGGTTTGCCGTTGTCTTTTAGAACCTTTTGTTGTACGTTATGGTGATCGATCGTTATTTAAGAGGTCAGTAATGTCCGGCGCGGGAATATTTTTGACATGGTTTGCCAAGATACTGGATGCCGCTTTTACAGTATACTTCTGGGTAATATTCGCCCGGGCCCTCTTCTCCTGGATACGGCCGAACCCGTACAATCCTGTCATCAGATTAGTGTACAGGCTTGTCGACCCCGTGACCTATCGCATCGCCAGAATGCTGCCCACGCGGATCGGAATGATCGATTTTGCTCCTTTTCTCCTGATGATAGCCGTTATACTTATCCAAGGAATCCTCACACGTCTTCTGCTCCAGCTCGCCCTCAGGCTCTGATCCGCCATGAAGATCGAGATAAAGGTCATACCCAATGCCAGGAAACGCATGCTGTCGCGGGACGGATCGCTCGTTACAGTGCGTCTCACGGCCCAGCCTCTTGAAGGCAAGGCGAATGAGGAATTGGTGCGGTATCTATCCGAGGTCCTCAAGGTGAAAAGATCGGCAATCAAGATCGTCCGGGGCGAGAAGGATAGGCGAAAGATCGTCGACATCCCTATAGATGAAGAAGAATTCGATGCCCTGCTTTGCGAGATCGTAAGTCGTAGGTCGTGAGTGGTAAGGTGTAAAAAGCGCCTGGCTACGTAAAGGATGTTGGCAAAAATGTCTGGTCTCCTTGAACTGGCTATGAGGTTCAAATTCTCGAAGGATAAAAAGCCCTTTGACAACTGACGACTTACGACTTACGACTTGCACCAAAAAAGTATAAGAGTTACAACAGGTTAATTTACTTGACAATAAAATGGTAAACTCTTTATATTATCTATCTTTAAAAGAAGGCGGCTTTGTTGATACGACTTTCAGAAATTGAAGATACTCAGGTCCTGAAGGGTGAAATGGATACTGTACGTTTCCAGCAGATGGGCGATACTGATCTAAAACTGTTGAAACCAGTGACATATGAGCTTACGGTGGCAAAGTTCGACGATACCGTGGCTATCGACGGGCCCGTCAATGTGGCCGCCAGGCTCGAGTGCGGGCGCTGCCTCGAAGAATTCGATATCGAACTCGCCCTGACATTGTCCATTAAGCTGGTCCCTGGGACCGAACTGACACAGTCGCCCGAAAAGGAACTCCATGGCGAAGACCTCGACGTCTATTATTATGAAGGGGATGAAATAGACATAGATCCTTTTGTCTACGAAGAGGTAATGCTCAACATTCCCGTGCGGCCGTTGTGCAGCGAGGCATGTAAGGGCATTTGTCCCCAGTGCGGGAAGAACCGGAACACCGAAAAATGCGATTGCCCCGAGGCGCCTTCAAGTCTCCTCGGAGAAAAATTGAAATCTTTCTTAAATTAACAAGGAGTCGATCATGGCTGTACCAAAAAGAAAAACTGCGAAAGCAAGACGGGACAAAAGACGTGCCCATTATACGGCGTCCCCTGTTGCGGTCGTAGCCTGTCCGAATTGTAAAGAGCCGAAGCCTCCGCACGTGGTCTGCCCGAAGTGCGGGATGTACAAAGGAAAACAGTATATAGCGGTCGAGGAAGCCTGATAACGGATGATACGGATTGCCGTTGACGGAATGGGTGGCGATTTTGCTCCCCTTGAGATCGTTAAAGGTGCGCAATCAGTTTCCCGTGACGGCCTCGCATCGATAGTCCTTGTCGGCGATGTCGAAAAAATGAAGCCTTATCTGACGGACAATGTCAATCTCGACATGGTTCATACGTCCATTTGTGTGGAGATGCACGAATCTCCGTCCAATGCATTGAGGAAAAAACGGGACTCATCGATGAACCTCGCGTTCGAGTTGCATAAGAGGGGCGAGGTCGATGCGGTGGTGTCAGCGGGAAATTCCGGCGCGGCAATGGCATTTGCTATATTTACCCTGGGCAGGGTCTCGGGGGTCGACAGGCCGGCCATCGCCACGCTCCACCCGCGTATCGGAGAGGGACTTTCCATACTCCTCGATGCAGGGGGCAACGTCGACTGCAAGCCTGTGCACTTCGTCCAATTTGCATTGATGGGCAACGCGTTTGCCGCTTCCGTCCTCGGGATAGATTCGCCGCGAGTTGGAATACTTTCAAACGGTGAAGAGGAGACAAAAGGCAACGAACTTACGCGGGAGGCACATGCTCTGATAAAAGAGCTCAGGCTCAATTATCTCGGCTACGTCGAGGGAACCGATATGTATAATGGCAGGACCGATGTCGTGGTGAGCGACGGTTTTGTTGGAAATATAGCGCTCAAGATAAGTGAAGGGGTTGCGGAACTGATCTATGCGTTTTTTAAAGACGGCATCCAGAAGAGCCTGAAGGCGAAGATAGGGTATCTGCTACTGAAAGACCTTTTCAAGGACTTCCAGAAAAAGGCGGATTATTCGGAAACCGGCGGAGCGCCCCTGCTGGGCGTTGACGGGGTCTCTATCATCTGCCATGGGAAATCGAATGAAAAGGCCATACGTAACGCAATTCTCCTGGCAAAAACATTTGTAGAGAAAGGCCTCAAGGAATCCGTAAGCGAAACCATGCGGGACTACCAATCAATGCAGAGACTGAAGGAGAGGTAATATATGGATTATTTTTTATCTGAAGATCAGAAAAACATCCAGAAACTCGCGCGAAGAATAGCTGAAGAAAAGATTGTGCCTGTTCGTGCGGAGCTCGATGAGAACCAGCAGTTTCCCTGGGAGGTCATGAAGCATTGCGCCCAGGCGGGGCTTTTCGGTGTCAGTATCCCCGAGGAATACGGTGGAATGGGAGGCGGATCCTTCGAGAACTGCATCGTTGTGGAAGAACTCAGCAAGGCATGTCTTGGCTGTTCCGTAAGCTACGCCGCGAGCCTCCTTGGCGCCTACCCTATTCTGCTCGGGGCCTCCGAGGAGCAGAAAAAGAAATATCTTCCCCGGATAGCAAGCGGCGAGAAACTTGCCGCTTTCGGTCTTACGGAGGCCAATGCGGGCTCCGATGCGCAGAGCATCCGCACCGAGGCAAAAAAGGACGGGGACCACTACATCCTGAACGGGACAAAACAATGGATAACTAATGGCGGCGAGGCCGAGATCTACACCGTCGTGGCAATGACGGACCGCTCGAAGGGCGGAAGGGGCGCGACCGCTTTTATCCTTGAAAAAGGCATGGATGGCTTCACTTTCGGCAAAAAAGAGAACAAGCTCGGGATCAGGGCGTCGGCTACCCGGGAACTGGTATTTCAGGATTGCAAAGTTCCAAAGGAAAATGTTATAGGTAGAGAAGGTCTGGGCTTTATCCTGACCATGAGGACTTTTGACAGAACCCGCCCGGGCATTGGTGCGCAGGCGGTCGGCGTGGCCCATGGCGCGCTTGATGCGGCCATACAGTATGCGCGTGAAAGAGAACAGTTCGAAAAGAAAATAATCTCTTTTCAGGCAATACAGCATATGCTGGCCGACATGGCAATACAGGTGGAGGCGGCACGCGCACTCGTATATGCCGTGGCCAGGTACATCGATAGTAATCCCAGGGATTTCTCGAAGGTATCTGCCATGAGCAAGGTTTTTCCCAGTGACGTGGCAATGAAGGTCGTTGTTGACGCGATACAGGTGTTCGGCGGCTACGGATATATGAAGGAATACCCGGTCGAGAAAATGATGCGCGACGCGAAAATCCTTCAGATATACGAAGGAACGAACCAGATCCAAAGGAATATAATCGGGCTCGAGCTCGTCAAGCAATCGGCCTCGAAGAAAAGATCATAACGTGAGATACTGATCTCGCGAGGAAAAAATTAATTTAAACCGGCGAGAGGATACATGAAAAAGACAGGGATAGTATTTCCCGGACAGGGATCACAGTGTGTCGGCATGGGAAAGGACCTTTACGAGAGATTCGATTATGTTCGCGATCTCTTTGCCACTGCCGACAAGGTCCTCGGGTTTTCCATTACAGACCTGTGTTTCAACGGCCCGGAAGATGAGTTGAGGCAAACATACAACACCCAGCCGTCACTTCTTCTCATAAGTTATGCCGTCTACCAGGTACTAAAAAAAGAGACCGGGCTTGTCCCTGCGCTTGTCGCGGGCCATAGCCTCGGGGAATATACGGCGCTTACGGCAAGCGGATTTTTTACTTTTGAAGAAGCCCTCGCGATCACGCGAAAGAGGGGGCTCCTCATGGAAGAAGCCTGCCCCAGGGGAAAGGGCGGGATGGTGGCCCTGATCGGCGCCGACATGGCAAAGATAGAACCGGTCCTCGTCGAGATATCCCACGACGATTATGTCGTCGTCCCGGCAAACCTCAATTCTGCGGAACAGGTCGTCCTGTCGGGAGACGCAGAAGCGCTCAAAGAGGCAGTCGAAAAACTCAAAGGCGTCGGTTATAAGAAAGCGGTTTTCCTTAACGTTTCGGGCCCGTTCCATTCCCCGCTCATGAAAACTGCTGCGGACCGGCTGAAAACCGAACTCGCTTCACTTGGCCACGGCGATCTCACGATCCCGGTTGTTTTCAACGTCGACGCAACCCCTGGGAAAGAAAAGGCAGATGTCGATGACAAGCTCTATCGCCAGATGTTCTCGCCCGTCCAGTGGGAAAGGTCCATCAAGAAAATGGGCGACGAGGGTATAGAGGTGGTCCTCGAGGTCGGTCCCCAGAAGGTCCTGTCCAATCTCGTGAAAAGGGTCGTTCCCGGCATCGCGTGCGCAAACGTGGAAAAGTTCGACGAGATCGAATCTGTAAAGGGGCTTATTGCATGAATGAAAAAGTGACTATCGTTACCGGTGCTGCCCAGGGCATCGGCAGGGCGATCGCCGAACTGCTCGCCGACAAAGGCAGTGATATCGTCATTTTCGATATAATTGACGGGACAGAGGCTGTTGCCGCTATAGAGGGCAAGGGTAAACGCTGTGCACTTTACAATGTAGATGTATCGGATTTCCCGGCGGTCGCGGGCGCTGTCGATCAGGCGGCGGCGGACATGGGAAAGATCGATAATCTCGTAAACAATGCGGGTATTACAATGGACAAGCTTCTTGTCCGGATGAAAGAAGACGACTGGGACCGTGTTATGAGGGTCAACCTCAAAAGCGTGTTCAACTGCACGAAGGCGGTCATTCGGCATATGTTGAAAACGGGCGGGTCCATTGTCAATATATCTTCGGTAGCTGGGGTTATGGGCAACCCTGGGCAGGCAAATTATGCTGCAAGTAAAGCAGGCATCATCGGGTTTACGAAAAGTGTCGCAAAGGAATACGCAGAGCGTTCGATAAGGGTCAATGCGGTGGCCCCCGGGTTCATTCGCACCAAAATGACCGACATTCTAGACGAAAAGACCAGGGAGACGAGCCTTGCCGCGATCCCTCTCAAACGGCTCGGCGAGCCTGAAGACATTGCCAATGCGGTATACTTTCTGCTTTCGGAATACAGCAGTTATGTCACGGGTGAGGTGATAAACGTAAACGGCGGGTTGTATATGTAGACATTCTCAACCCTCAAAGGCAAATCCGCGAGATGAGGGTATTGCCAGAGTGAAGTTCAGGGAGTTTTCAATAAAATAGGAGGTGGATTGATGTCAATAACTGAAAAAGTCAAAAAGATGATAGTTGATCAGCTCGGGGTAAGTGAATCGGAAGTTGTTCCGGAAGCGAAATTTATTGATGACCTCGGCGCCGATTCTCTCGATATCGTTGAGCTTATTATGGCACTGGAAGACGAGTACAGCATTGAAATTCCGGATGAAGACGCCGAGAAAATGGAAACCGTCGGAGACGCGATCAAATACATCGAAGACCGTCTGGCAGGCAAATAATTCAAAAGAGGTGCCGGTTTGAAAAGAAGGGTTGTCATTACCGGTGTTGGTCTCGTAACGCCAGTGGGCATGGGCATAGATAATGTCTGGAAACGGCTTCTCAACGGAGAGTCGGGGATCGCACCACTAACCAGATTTGACAGTACACCGCATGATACGAAAATAGCCGGCGAGGTAAAAGATTTCAAGGCCGATGAATATATCTCGGTCAAAGAATTGAAAAGGATGGACCTGTTCATCCAGTACGCACTCGCCGCGGCAAAGATAGCAATAAACGATTCCGGCCTAGATATGTCAAAAGAGGACGCGGAGCGCGCCGGTGTTGTCGTCGGCACAGGCCTCGGCGGCCTGCCGACCCTCGAGAAATATCACAGCGTCTACCTTGAAAGGGGTCCGGGGCGGATATCTCCGTTCTTTATCCCGATGCTCATAGCGAACGAGGCACCGGGCCATATCGCAATCAATTACGGGATGAAAGGCCCCAACCTTTCCATCGTGACCGCTTGTGCGACAGGGGCCCACTCGATAGGTAATGCCATGCGCATTATCCAGTACGGAGATGCCGATATGATGGTGGCAGGAGGATGCGAAGCAAACCTCACGCCGTTGACGGTAGGTGGCTTCAATGCGATGAAGGCCCTTTCCACGAGAAACGACGAGCCCCAAAGAGCGTCTCGCCCCTTTGACAAGGACCGGGACGGATTCGTCGTCGCCGAGGGTGCCGGTATAGTTATCCTCGAAGAACTCGAACATGCGAAAAAGCGCGGCGCGAAGATATACGCCGAACTGGTAGGATACGGGTACAACGGGGACGCATACCACATAACGGCTCCCTGCCCTGACGGGGATGGGTTTACCCGCTGCATGAATATGGCGCTCAGGGATGCGGGGCTTAACCCCGATTCAGTCGATTATATCAATGCACACGGGACATCTACGGACCTTAACGACCAGACGGAGACCCTTGCGATCAAGAGGGTGTTCGGAGAAAGGGCATACAAAATACCCGTCAGTTCAACCAAATCCATGACCGGGCACCTTCTCGGTGCGGCAGGCGCGATTGAGGCAATTTTCTCTACGTTGGCGATCAGGGACAAGGTCTGTCCTCCTACAATCAATTACGAAACGCCGGACCCTGATTGCGATCTGGATTATGTCCCGAACCAGGCCCGCAACCATGAAATAAATGTCGTTCTTTCCAATTCCTTCGGTTTTGGAGGTACGAATTGTGTTCTTGCCATGAAGAGGTTTGAAGGGTGAAAATAGCCATCGGCTCAGATCATGCGGGTTTTGAACTAAAAGAGTATATAAGGAATGTCCTTGCCGGTGGGGATTATGAGGTCACGGATTACGGGACAAGCTCACCACAATCCGTAGATTACCCAGATTATGGCTTCGAGGTAGCAAAGGACGTAGCAGCCGGAAAAGCTGACCGCGGGATATTGGTCTGCGGGACGGGGATGGGGATGAACGTTGTCGCGAACAAGGTAAAAGGAATCCGCGCCGCTCTTGCATATGATATCTACACGGCCGGGCAGAGCAGGAAACACCTTGACACCAATGTGCTTGTCCTCGGAGAACGCGTTACGGGAAGAGGGCTTGCCGAAGAGATTGTCAGGATCTGGCTTTCCACCGGATTCGAAGGCGGCCGGCACAGCGGACGGGTAGCCAAAATAGAAGCTTTTGAAAACAAAAACTATAGGTAAGATATGAAACTCGACGGGAAAGACACAAAGATATTCGAGCTGATGAGGCGTGAATTGGACCGTGAGGAATACAGCCTGATACTCATCGCCTCGGAGAATTATGTTGATGAAGACATCCTTGCCACACAGGGGTGCGTCCTCACAAACAAGTACGCTGAGGGATATCCTTCCAAGAGATATTACAGCGGATGTGCTTATCTCGACGAGATCGAAAGCATTGCCATTGAACGGGCAAAGGAACTTTTCGGGGCCGAGCACGCCAACGTCCAGCCTCATTCCGGCTCTTCCGCAAATATGGCTGTTTTTTATGCCGTCCTTCAGCCGGGCGACACCGTCCTCGGGATGGATATTGCACATGGCGGGCACCTGACACATGGGGCTCGGCCGAGTTTTTCCGGCAAGTGGTATCGCGCCGTATCTTATCCTGTATCATCCAGGAACGAAATGCTCGATTACGACAAGATCCGGAGCATTGCCCACAAAGAGAAACCGAAGCTCATCATAGCAGGCGCAAGCGCCTATTCCAAGATCATAGATTTCCAGAAATTCAGGGAGATCTCGGACGAGGTCGGTGCCTATTTAATGGCCGATATAGCCCATATAGCGGGGCTTGTAGCAGCCGGCCTCCACCCCACCCCTGTCGGACACGCCCATTTTATCACAACGACAACCCATAAGACCCTGCGCGGCCCACGGGGAGGCCTTGTCATGTGCAATGCGGATCTTGCCAAAAAGATCGATTCGGCGGTCTTCCCCGGTATCCAGGGTGGGCCGTTAATGCATGTCATCGCAGCAAAAGCTGTCGCGCTCCAACAGGCCATGACGGATGAATTCAAACAATACCAGCGCCAGATAATCTTAAATGCGCAGCACCTGGCGCAGTGTATGTCTGATCTCGGCTTCCGGATCGTGTCGGGAGGCACGGACAACCACCTGTTCCTCGTAGATCTTACCACCAAAAATGTGACAGGGAATGATGCTCAGGTCGCCCTCGAAGCGAGCGGCATCATGGTCAACAAGAACCTCATTCCCTTCGATACCCGCAGCCCCAATGTCACGAGCGGTATCAGGATCGGAACTCCGGCCGTTACAACACGGGGCATGAAGGAAAAGGAAATGGAAATCATCTGTGATATGATCGATCAGGTCTTGAAGCGTCTCAACGATGTATCGTTCATGGAAAAAACACGGGTGAAGGTACGGGAGCTCTGCAAAGGCTTCCCCTTTTATAAACGCATATACGACATATGAGCAATTATCGCCCTGACTGGGGTCCTTATTTCATGGAGATAGCGCGGATCGTTTCCATGAGATCGACCTGTCTGCGTCGCAACGTCGGGGCGGTTATCGTTAAGGATAAGAGAATTCTCGCAAGCGGGTATAATGGCGCCCCGTCGGGTTTAAAGCACTGCGCCGAGGTGTCGTGCCTCAGGGAAAAGATGAATATCGCCTCGGGGGAACGACATGAATTATGCCGGGGGCTTCATGCCGAACAGAACGCTATTATCCAGGCGGCATACCATGGCGTGTCTATCAACGGCGCCGAGTTGTACTGTACCCATCTGCCTTGCTCGATATGCATCAAGATGCTCATCAATGCCGGCATACAGGAGATACATTACGAAGAAGGTTATCCGGACGATCTGTCCCTGGATATGATAGACGAGGCGAAACTCAAGCTAACGAAACTCGACAGGGTTTGGGATCGTTACTAGTAAGGAATAAAGAGTGAGGAGTAAAAAACAAAACCTGAATATTCTTCTCTCTCCTTACTCCTTATTCCTTACTCCTTACTGGGTGAAAACATGAAATGCCCGTTTTGTAATTATCCCGAAAGCAAGGTGCTCGATTCTCGCATGAGTAAGGAGATGGACACGATCCGGCGCAGGCGGGAGTGCCACAAGTGCGGGAAGAGATTCACGACGGCTGAACGGCTTGAAGAAGGCCTTCCCCTTGTCGTCAAGAAGGATGGCAGGCGGGAGATCTTCGACCGGGAGAAGATCCTTGGCGGGCTGAAAAAGGCCTGCGAAAAAAGACCGATCAGCGTTACAAACCTTGAAAAGATCGTGTCGAGGATCGAGTACAATCTTCTTGAAAAAGGGGAACGGGAAATAAAAGCATCGGAAATAGGCGAGATGGTCATGAACGAGCTGAAAAAACTTGACGAGATAGCATATGTCCGCTTTGCTTCCGTTTACAGGCAATTCCGTGATATAAATGAGTTCATGACGGAGCTTAAGGAACTCCTTTTAAAGAAGAACGAAACGTGATCACACCGTGAAAGACGAACAATATATGCGCATGGCGCTTTCACTGGCCAGAAAAGGGATTGGTACGGCATCGCCGAATCCGATGGTAGGGGCAATCCTTGTACAGGATAACGCTATAGTCGGAAAAGGTTATCACAGGAAAGCCGGCTTAGCCCATGCGGAGATAAGTGCCATCGAGGATGCGGGACCCAATGCGGCAGGCTCGACACTGTATATTAACCTTGAGCCGTGTGTACATTACGGCAAGACACCACCGTGCGCAGACCAGGTTATAGCGGCAGGGATAAAACGGGTTTTTGTGGCAATGCTCGATCCAAACCCGCTCGTAAATGGCAAAGGAGTCGAAACGCTCCGCAAGGCCGGGATCGATGTCAAGGTGGGGATGCTCGAAAATGAGGCCCGCCGTCTCAATGAGGCATTTATCGGTTCCATGGAAAAAAAGCGGCCTTTTATAACGATGAAAGCCGCGGTGAGCCTAGACGGCAAGATAGCAACAAAAACATGTGATTCACGATGGATCTCGAATGAAGAATCACGACGCCAGGCAAATATTTTGCGATGTATTAATGACGGAATCATGGTCGGAATCAATACCGTCATCTCCGATAATCCGATGCTCGTGCCCCGAATGAAGAACCCGAAGAAAATACCGACTCGGATCATTCTTGACTCGAAACTCAGAATCCCTCTTGCCTGTGATGTGGTGAAGACATCGAACAAATACCAGACGTGGATCTTCACGAACGAAGATTCCCGTACAGACAAAGAGATCAGGCTGAAAGCCTGTGGAGCGGATGTCATCAGAGTGCCGAAGGATGACTTTGGCAGGGTATCGGTAAACCATATCTGTCAGGAACTCTACAAGCGCGCTATAACAAGCGTCCTCGTAGAAGGGGGAGGCGAAGTAAACAGCACCCTTTTACGAGAAGGTCTTGTCGATAAGGTGGTGCTTTTTTACGGCACGATCCTCATCGGTGGCAAATCGGCGCTCAATCTTGTCGGCGGAAAAGGCATCGACTTCCTGAAAGACGCACACAGGATCGATGTTACCATACTCAAAAAACTAAAAGACAATATTTACATCGAAGGGTATGTTCACAGGAATCATTGAAGACGTAGGGACCATAGCTGCCATAGAAAAGAAAAGCGGCAGCTGGGTCTTTGTCATAAAAACGGCATTTGAAGCCGGTACAGTACGCGAGGGTGACTCGGTCAGTGTGGACGGCGTCTGTCTCACAACAACCAAGATCGGTAACGGGACATTCGGGGCAGATGCCTCGCTTGAAACGCTCCGGCTTACAACATTAAAAGATAAAGCGGTCGGACAAAGGGTCAACCTCGAAAGGGCCATGGCAGTGGATGGACGGTTCGGCGGCCACATTGTGACAGGCCACGTCGACGGGACGGGCGTCATCTCCGACATGCGCAGCGAGGGTGACTCGATCCGGATAACCATCGAGATTTCCTCGGAATTAGCTAGATCGATCGTGAAGAAAGGCTCGGTCGCGATCGATGGAATAAGCTTGACAGTAAACGATCAAAGTGATAATAAATTCACGATCAATATTATTCCGTACACCGCTTCGCGAACCACCATTCTTGAAAAGAACCAGCGGGATAAAATAAATATTGAGACAGATATCATCGGAAAATACGTGGACAGTTTTCTGAAAAAGAGGGAGGGAAAGAAACTGGATATCGATTTCCTTTCCCGCCATGGATTTATAAAAGGAGAGTAGCAATGGCAATATCGAGCATCGAAGATGTCCTTCAGGATATACGCGAAGGCAAGATGGTCATCATTGTCGATGACGAAGACAGGGAAAATGAAGGTGATGTCATGATCGCGTCCGAAAAGGCGACGCCGGAAGCGATCACGTTCATGGCCCGCTACGCTTGCGGCCTCATATGCCTGTCACTTACCGAGGAGCGTGTAAGACAGCTCGATCTTCCACTCATGGTCCATGATAACACGTCGCCCTACAATACCGCATTTACCGTTTCGATCGAAGCAAAAGAAGGCATCACTACCGGCATCTCGGCATTCGACAGGGCGAAGACCGTTCAGGTTGCGATCGATCCGAAATCGACGGCCGACGACATAACGAGGCCTGGACATATATTTCCACTTGCCGCCCGCGATGGTGGCGTGCTGGTCCGGGTAGGCCATACGGAGGCATCCGTCGATCTTGCACGGCTCGCGGGCCTGTACCCGTCAGGTGTTATATGCGAGGTCATGAACGAGGACGGTACGATGGCGCGTATGCCCGACCTTGAGGTGTTTGCCGAAAAACACGGCATGAAGATAGTCACCATTGCTGACCTCATCAAGTATAAGACGAAAAAGGAAAAGCTCGTCCGGCGCGTCGCCGAGACCCGTATACCAACGCGGTTCGGAGGGGAATTCACGCTTATCGCTTACGAAAACGATGTTGACGAGCAGACACACCTCGCACTCGTAAAGGGTCAGATCGGGTCGAACGATGAGGTCCTCGTGCGCGTCCACTCCGAATGTTTTACCGGCGACGTCCTCGGTTCGATGCGCTGCGATTGCGGAGAACAGCTGCAGAAAGCGCTCAGGATGATCGAGCATGAGAAGAAAGGCGTATTCGTTTACATGCGCCAGGAAGGGCGCGGCATAGGGCTCGCCAACAAGCTCAAGGCGTATAGCCTTCAGGATTGCGGCCATGATACGGTTGAGGCGAACATTGCGCTCGGTTTTCAGCCCGATCTTCGCGACTATGGCATCGGTGCCCAGATCCTCAAGGATATCGGCGTCCATAAGATGCGCCTCATGACGAACAACCCGAAGAAGATAAAAGGCCTCGAGGGATATGGCCTTACTGTGGTGGAGCGGGTGCCGATAGAAATGGTCCCGACAAAAGACAATATAGCGTATCTCACGACCAAGCAGAAGAAACTTGGTCATATCTTAAATAACATATAAGGGGTGAACATGGTACGAGAGGGCAAGCTCAACGCAAAAGGCTTCAGGTTTGCAATCGTCGTAAGCAGGTTCAACAGCTTCATCACGGACCGGCTGGTAGAAGGCGCACTCGATGCCCTGAAACGGCACGGGGCCGACGATAACAAAATTGATATATACCGGGTCCCCGGTTCCTTCGAGATCCCCTTGGCCGCAAAACTGGTTGCCAGAAAAAAAGAGATCGACGGGGTCATCTGTCTCGGTGCGGTCATAAAGGGTGCGACACCCCATTTCCACTATGTTGCATCGGAAGTCAGCAAAGGGATAGCCCAGTCATCCCTTGAGCTCGAAAAACCGATAGCGTTCGGCATCATAACAAGCGACAGCATCGAACAGGCCATCGAAAGGGCGGGCACAAAAGCCGGCAACAAGGGCTACGATGCCGCCATGTCGGCCATTGAAATGGTCAACCTGATCAAGGAAAACAACTTGTGCGCAGACGGAAAGCGAGAGAGCTAGCCCTGAGGATGCTTTATCAGGTGGAGACCAACGGGGAAGACTCCGGTCGGGCCCTTACCAAGTATTGCTCGCTGTTCCCATATCAGGAAGATATTGTAGAGTACGCCCGGTATCTCCTTGCCGGGATAAGCGCCCATCAGGCGAAAATAGACGACTTTATTCGGCAGGCATGCGAACACTGGAGGATCGACCGTATTGCATATGTCGACAAGAACGTCCTCAGGATAGGGATCTTCGAGATGATATTTTCCGAAGACGTTCCGCCGAAGGTCGCCATCGATGAAGCCATAGAAATGGGAAAAAAGTATGGCAGTGAAGATTCCCGAGAGTTCATAAACGGAGTATTGGATCGGATACTCAGGGATCATTATAAAGAATACAGGCTGAAGGCGAAAGGCGAAAGGCGAACGGATTAAATCCCTCAGCGTTAGCCTTTAGCCGTTCGCCGAGTTCCTATGCACATTGTCATCGACGGATATAACTACATTCACCGTATAAACGGCTCCGCGGTTCAGAAAGGGTCATCGATGGACCTTCTCCAGCGGGATTTTTTGGAAAAGTGTGCCCGGTACAAGAAGTTTCGATCGATCAGGATAACCGTCGTTTTCGACGCATACGGCAGTCGTTCCCCGGGGAGACATTCAGAGAATTACAGGGGAATCGAGGTAATTTATTCGAAGGAAGGAGAAACCGCCGATGACGTTATTATCGGGTGGATCCGCAAAAGGCCCGCCAGCCTTTATGTCGTCAGCTCCGACCGTGCCATCATCGACGAGGCGAAATCGCGGGGCGTGACTTTCCTGATCCCGATCACATTTGCTGAAATGCTGTCCTCCCCTGCATACGAACCCGATGAAGAGGACGACTATCCCGACGCTCCCCGTCCCAAGAAGGGAAACCCGCGCAGGCTACCGAAGAAAGTGCGCAAAGCGGTAAAGGGGATCAATAAACTGTAGGCATGTCCATTACGCCTCACCTCATCCCACGAAGAGGCTGTGTCATAATTATTTTCCACCTTCCGGTTGCGAGCAAAATACTGAAATCCACCACTCGCCGTCATCCCGGCTTGCCGGAATACAGGGTTTTTTTCAAATCTTTTTAGATAAGTGACACCGAAAAAAGAACAAAAACAAAATCTTGGGTCCCGGGTCAAACCCGGGGTGGCTTAGGTGCGGGGAGGCGGTTTTATCCATTCGCCGTCGTCTTTGTAACCTGCGATCGTCTGGATGATCTTCTTTTTGTTCTCCTGAAATTTTCTCTTCATGCCGCGGAGCCACTCGCGGTGAAGTAGCATGTGTTCGGGCGGGCCGATGATCCCGCCCTCTTTCAGGGGAATAAAATTTCCGTCCGCGTCGATGTTGAAGGTGCCGTGGCAGACGGTGCAGATAAAATCTTTCTGTTTAGCCCGCATGATCTGGCTACCGCAGAACGGGCAACCGCGTTCGGGCTTGAGGGAGTCCGGGGAAAACAGTATCTTTCCTAACCGGTCGGCAAGCTCAACATTCTTCTCGTTCATAAGGGCTTCACCGGGAAGGGCGGCCTCTACCAAAAGGCTCGCCTTGACGGACATGCCGAGGAACATCGCGAATGTTTCGAGCATCTGGGGAGCCATGCCGACACGATCGGGAATACCGAAGAAATTGAGGAGGATTATCGGTTTGTTGTATGTCTGTTCGAGGATGCTGAAAAAGAGAAAACCCCTGTCACATATGCTCTTTACGATCGCATTGGCCCCGAGGTAGTAGACCGGGGATGCCAGGATGACCGCATCGGCAGCCGCGAGTTCATCGAGCAGGAACTGCATGTCATCTTCTTCGGGACACGAGTTGCCCATGACGCATCCATAGCATGCCAGGCACGGCCGTATAGTAAGAGACGTCAGTCTAAGGAGTTTCAACGTATGTTCTTCGGGTACACGGCGGGATATTGCCTTGGTAAATGTCTCGCAATTCCCGAGAGTCCGGGGTGACGCGATCAGCGCGAGGACCTGTCCTGGTTTCCCATTACCCATAAACAATTACCTGTGATCCGTTATCTTAATTGATCTCGCATTCTTATTACACACCAGTTTCAGAAATGCAAGAAAAACATCGAGCCAATAACGTGACAATATTGATAAATAAGCCTCATTTATGATAAACTATGGCCTATGCCAAAAAGTGCACAGGGACCTACAAACAAAAGCATCGTAGCTGTACTGGTTATCATTCTTCTCGGGTTGTTCGTCTTTCAGATCTATAACAAACCGAAAAAGAACCACGACAATATACCGTTCAGCGAATTTTCCGAGGCAATCTCCACGGATAAAATAGCATCTGTAATGATACAGGGAAGGAACATAACCGGGACGTACAAGGATGGGAAGGAGTTTAAGACATTCGCGCCTGAGGACCCCGACCTAGTAAAAAGGCTAAGGGAAAAGGGTGTCAGAATCAGCGCTAGGCCGGATGAGGAATCCGGGATCTGGCAGAACATCTTTATATCGTGGTTTCCCATGCTTCTCCTTATCGGCGTATGGATTTTTTTTATGCGCCAGATGCAGTCGGGGGGCGGAAAGGCCATGTCCTTCGGTAAGAGCAAGGCCCGCCTTTTCACCGGACGCGAGAACCGGGTCACCTTTCATGATGTCGCGGGTATCGACGAAGCGAAGGAAGAGCTTCAGGAAATAATAGATTTTCTAGTTGACCCCAAGAAATTTACAAAACTCGGCGGCCGCATTCCGAAGGGAGTCCTTCTCGTGGGGCCCCCTGGCACGGGAAAAACCCTTCTGGCGCGCGCAATAGCGGGTGAGGCCAATGTCCCGTTCTTTACGATAAGCGGATCGGATTTCGTTGAAATGTTCGTCGGAGTCGGCGCCTCCAGGGTGCGTGACCTCTTCAACCAGGCGAAAAAGAACGCCCCATGCATCATATTCATTGACGAGATCGATGCGGTAGGACGGCATCGCGGGGCAGGCCTCGGCGGCGGCCATGACGAACGTGAGCAAACATTGAACCAGTTGCTGGTCGAAATGGACGGTTTTGAATCCAATGAAGGTGTTATAGTCATGTCGGCAACGAACAGGCCCGACGTTCTCGACCCGGCGCTCTTGAGGCCGGGGCGTTTCGACAGGCAGATCGTCGTATCGACGCCCGACGTGAAGGGGCGTGAGGAGATCCTGAAGGTACACACGCGCAAGACCCTTATTTCAGACAATGTCGACCTTTCTATAATAGCCCGCGGTACACCCGGTTTTTCCGGGGCCGATCTGGCAAATCTTGTCAATGAGGCTGCCCTGATAGCCGCCCGGCGCAACAAGAAAGCGGTCGAGATGGATGACTTTGAACATGCCAAGGATAAAGTCATTATGGGTGTCGAACGGCGCAGTATGATAATCCCTTACGAAGAGAGGCGGCTCACCGCTTACCATGAAGCGGGTCATGCCCTGGTCGCAAAGATGATCCCCGGCACAGACCCCATCCATAAGGTCACGATCATCCCGAGAGGGAGGGCTCTGGGGCTCACCCAACAGTTGCCTATAGACGAACGCCATACATATTCAAAGGATTATCTCCTCAATAGCATCTCGATACTGCTTGGTGGACGCGTTGCAGAAGAGCTTGTCATAGGGCAACTCACGACCGGTTCCGGCAACGATATAGAACGGGCGACCAAAATTGCACGAAAAATGGTATGCGAATGGGGAATGAGTGACAGGCTCGGCCCTCTGAATTATGGCAAGAACGAAGAACACATCTTCCTCGGCAAAGAGATCTCCCGCAATCGGGATTTCAGCGAGCAGACAGCTCAAGGAATTGACGAGGAGCTTAAAGAACTTATAGATAACTGCTATACCCGGGCAAAGAACCTTATTTCCAAACACATCGAATCGCTTCATGCACTTGCAAATGCGCTTTTGGAAAAAGAAGTGCTGGATGGCCAGGAGATCGATTCCATTATCAGAGTTGGCGATGCCCCGGGTCTTCCCGTGTAATAACCCCGTCATAATGGGGATCCTCAATGTTACCCCAGATTCATTCTCCGATGGGGGCAGGCATTTTGCCCTTCAGGATGCCGTCAACCACGCGAAGCGGATGATCGAGGACGGTGCGGACATAATCGATATCGGCGGTGAATCGACAAGGCCGTTCTCTGAGCCGATTAACGAAGATGAAGAACTGTCAAGGGTAATACCTGTTATAGAAAAAGTTCGTGATATATCGGACATACCGATATCTATCGATACCTACAAGTCATCGATTGCACATGAAGCCATCCGGGCAGGGGCTGATATCATAAATGACATAAGCGGCCTGACGTACGACGAGAAAATGGCGCAAGTCATTGCTGAACATGACGCATATACGGTTATCATGCACATCAGGGGCACGCCAAAAAATATGCAGGTAGATCCTGTATATGACGATGTCGTTACCGAGATCATGGCATTTCTGCGGCGTCAGTCGAATTACGCTGTAAAAGCGGGGGTCGACGAGAGAAAGATCATTCTCGATCCCGGCATCGGTTTCGGCAAGCGCATCGAAGATAACCTGCGCATCCTGAAGATGCTGCATGTATTTAAGGAATTGGGGAAACCGGTCCTTGTCGGAACGTCAATGAAATCATTTATCGGAAAGATCACTGACTCCAACCTCGAACAAAGGGTTGAAGGCACACTCGCGACGGTTGCGGTCGCCCTCATGAACGGGGCTGACATCTTTCGGGTCCATGATGTGGGTCGGACCAGCAAGGTCCTTAAGATGGTAAAGGCGGTCATGGACGCATGATACCCGAGATACGCTGGCAGGACATCGTTGACATTATTATTGTCGCTTTCATTATATACCGGGTATTCCTCCTGATAAAAGGCACACGGGCCATACAGCTCCTTCTTGGGCTCGTGATCGTTATGTTTGTTTTTGCCATCGCGAAGCGGCTGGAACTCTTCACCTTGAGCTGGATATTCAACAGCTTTATAGGCTCGATTGTATTCGTGGTCATAGTTATCTTTCAGGATGACTTGAGGCGCCTGCTCCTTGCGCTCGGAAGAAGCCCTTTTTTCCGCAAGATCAGCTATCTCAAGGAGACCATGTTCCTCGATGAACTTGCCAACGCTTGTCTGGTAATGAAAAAGCGGGCCATAGGCGCGCTTATTGTCCTTGAACGCGAAGTGGGCCTCGAAGAGTTCATGGAAGCCGGTGTTCGTTTCGACGCCGAGGTCAATGCAGAATTGGTCGTCAGCATATTTCAGTTTGCTTCGCCGTTGCATGACGGCGGATTGATAATCCGCGAGGGAAGGATAGTTTCGGCCGGTTGTGTGCTTCCTCTTACGACTGCAGAGGAGATCGACAAAAACTTGGGTACACGCCACCGGGCTGCGATCGGGATTACGGAGGTCACAGATGCCGTTTCGATCGTTGTTTCAGAGGAACAGGGTATAATCTCCTATGCCCAGCATGGCCAGTTACATTCAAACATCACCACCGAAGAACTAAAAAAGGTCCTCAAGGAAGTATTGGCCTGATAGGCTAAGACAAGGATATTATGGTGAAGAATGTGCTCGAACGCTACGTGATCAAAGATTGGAAGCTGAAGCTTCTTTCCCTCGTTCTTGCGATCATGCTGTGGTATACGGTCTTCCAGATTGGCGAGCCAAAGAAGGACCTGACAATTCCTGTCTCTATAGCCCATCTTCCCAAAAATATGATGGTAACAAAAATGGATCCGGAACGTGTCTTCGTGACGGTCAGCGGCCGGGTGTCACTGCTTAAGGACCTCAAAGACCGTGATGTAAGTGTCGTCATTAATTTGAACGGCATAAAAGAAGGCGAAGCGGTCTTTAATTTTTCGAAAGCAAATGTAAACGTCCCCCGGGGCATTGAGGTTGTCGATATTAGACCGGGGACCCTGCGACTGACAGCTGACAGGATACTCGAAAAAAGTCTCAAGGTCCTGCCGAAATTGGACAAGAAATGGAAGGGCAGGTACGACATCAGTTCCGTCAGCCCTCAGTACGTGACCGCAGAGGGCCCGCGGAGATTGTTGGAAAAACTGGCCACCATCCATACTATGCCAATAAACGGCGATCTCCACCACAACGAAGAGACCGTTACGGTCGGGTTGGATCTCGAAGATGTACACCAAACTAATGTAAGACCGGATAATATCAGGATAACGCTGAAAAAACACAGCGGGAGAGATAACCCGGAATAGGTCCCGGATCGTGACGCTTGAAGATGTAGTGCGAACTAAATGTTTATTTTCGGAGGTAAGGCATGCCTGAGTTGATGGTCAACATAGATCATGTTGCGACACTGCGGGAAGCACGGGGTATTCATTATCCGGACCCGGTCTACGCGGCGGGGATAGTCGAAATGGCGGGCGCGAAAGGTATTATAATACACCTCAGGGAAGACCGCAGGCATATTAAAGACAGGGATCTCACGATCCTGCGCGAGGTTGTGCGGACAAAACTGAATCTGGAAATGGCCGCTACACCCGAAATGACCACGATCGCCGAACAGACGAAGCCCGACATGATCACTCTCGTCCCGGAAAAACGTCAGGAACTTACCACGGAGGGCGGCCTCGATGTAATAAGATCTGCCGCCAAGATCGAAAGAGTTATCAAAACGGTAAAGAAACATGGTATTGCTGTGAGTCTCTTCATCGATCCCGTAGAATCACAGGTCAAGGCTGCGTCGAAAGCCGGGGCTGACATGATCGAGATACATACAGGTGCCTATGCCGACGCCCGGACGGAGCGGATACGTCAAACAGAACTCAAAAAGGTGATTCACGCGGCGTCGCTTGGCAAGGAACTGGGGCTTAAGGTCAATGCAGGACACGGGCTTCATTACCGTAACGTGCGTGATATTGCCATGATCCCGGAAATACACGAACTGAGCATAGGGCACAGCATCGTAGCCCGGGCAGTGTTCGTCGGCCTCGACCGGGCGGTAAGAGATATGATAGAACTAATAAAAAACTAGTCTCAAGTCTCAGGCAAAAGATAAAGGAAATTATTCTTTTGGTTTTTGAGCTTGAGACCTGAGATTTGAAACGGTTTTGTTATGATTGGGATAGACATAGTTGATATTCGCCGTATCGCCGGGATGGTGGAGCGTTATGGGAACAGGTTTCTTGAGAAGGTATTTACGCCAGCTGAGGTCAGCTACGCAAAAAAGAAGAGGCGGAAGGAAGAATCGCTGGCGGGAAGGTTTGCAGCCAAGGAGGCGTTTATGAAGGCGTCCGGCAGGCGGCTCGTGTTCAGGGACATCGAAGTGTTAAGTGAAATCGGGAAACCTTATATCATCTATCGTGGCGTGAGATACGACGATGTCAGCATCTCCCACGAAAAATCGTATGCAGTATCCGTAGTGATGTTGAAAGAATATGCAATAACAGGGGCTTCTGGAAATAATTCCATTGCCCGGAACGTAGAACATGGAACGTAGAACGTAAATATCTGCTTAAGGGAACAGGGGGCGGCACATGAAGGTCCTTTCACCACAGAGAATGGCACAATATGACACGTACGCCATAGAAACATGGGGTATTCCATCTCCAGTCCTTATGGAAAATGCCGGGCGAAATACATACCGGCTGATGAAAGAAAATTATCTCGATGGCCGCAAGAATATCACCATTGTGTGCGGGCGCGGCAACAACGGCGGGGACGGCTTTGTTGTCGGCCGATATGCACTGATCGACAATTTTGCGGTATCCGTTTGTCTTATAGGCCGGAAGACTGACCTTAAAGGTGACGCCGCACTGAACATGAACCTCTTTGAATCCTTGTCGGGAGAGATCATTGAATTGACGGAGCCGTTCGAGCGTTTTGAAACCGCTCTGAAGAATGCGGATATCATAGTCGATGCAATTTTTGGCACCGGCCTGTCGAAAAACGTAGGGGGCATGGAAGAGATCATCATCGGTACCATCAATGCGTCCGGCAAACCCGTCATTTCAGTGGACATCCCTTCGGGCATAGACGGCAATACGGGCAAAGTGCTTGGGACCGCCGTCCGTGCACAGCACACATTCACATATGCATATCCGAAACTGGGCCAGGTAATGAGCCCCGGGTCCGAATATACGGGCCGATTGACCGTCATCGATATCTCCATCCCACCTTTTGTTGAAACTAAAGTAGGTTATGACGGACAGATAACGGACGGAGAGGTTATCAGGGGTTTCCTTAAAAAGCGTGAAAGTTCATCGCATAAGGGGTCCTTCGGTCACGTCGTCGTCATTGCGGGATCGCCCGGCAAGACAGGTGCGGCACACATGGCATCGCTCGCGGCCTTGAAGATCGGCGCCGGCCTTGTCACGCTCATTATACCCGAGACGCTGAATCCCATTCTGGAAACCAAGACGACAGAAATTATGACATTTCCTGTCAGGGATGACCGCAAGGGTTTTTTCGTGCCAGAATCGTTTGACGATATCGCGTCTTTCGCCCGGGACAAGGACGTTATCATAATGGGACCCGGGCTTTCACAAAATGACGGGGTCGGGAAACTTGTACGGAAAATATACGCAGAGATAGACAAACCGTTTGTCATAGACGCCGATGGGATCAACGCATTTCAGGGATACACGGATGTTCTGAAAAATACTGAAAGGCAGACGGTCATCACACCCCATCCGGGTGAACTTGCACGGCTTATCGGTACAACACCTAAAGAAGTAAATTCCTCCCGGATTGAAACCTCCCGGTCGCTCGCTTCCGAATGGGGGGTGAACATACTTCTCAAAGGCGCCGGAAGCGTTCTTGCGGCACCCGATGGCGGGATATTCTTAAACCCCACAGGAAACCCATCGCTCGCCAAAGGTGGAAGCGGCGATATCCTGACCGGTTTTGTCGGGGGCCTGGCCTCACAGAGATATACCCTTGTCGAGAGCACCCTTCTCGGGGCATATCTGCATGGCTACATGGCCGATACATGGGTTGAGCACAACTCCAACATGGACCTCCTCGCCCTTGACCTCCTCACCGGACTCGGCCGCACGATCGAGGAGATCCGCAATGGAAAAGATCGAATATATATCGAAAGATCTCTCTGAAACTATTCAAATAGGTGAATCGATAGGTTTAACCTCAAAGCCCGGGCAACTCTATGCCGTCTATGGCGACCTTGGTGCCGGCAAAACCCAACTCATCAAAGGAATCGCCCGAGGCATCGGCGTGCCGGACTGGGAGTATGTCGTCAGTCCCACGTTTACACTGATGAACGTCTACGAAGGGAATATGACCCTTTGCCACGTCGACCTGTACCGTCTCGAGAGCAGTGATCTTGCGGACCTCAATATCGAGGAATTCCTCGCGGGCGGAATAGTGGCCGTGGAATGGGCCGAGCGGTCCTCGTGGTGGGAAGGGGTGATCGAGATACATATAGAAATCACTGGAGAAATGGAGCGAAAAATTGTTATTATCATGTAGGAAAACCAAGGCTGACAGCCATGAAGACGGTAGAAAAGACCTCTTAGTTCCTTGAGTTATCCATATTTTATCCACGGAGGTTCACCATGCTCGTAGTTCAAAAATATGGAGGCACATCCGTCAGGGACGTGCAAAGGATCCAAAACGTGGCAAGGCGCGCTATCGATTACAAAAAGCGCGGGACGGATGTCATCGTCGTTGTTTCAGCGATGTCAGGCGAGACAGACCGTCTTCTCAGCCTTGCGCAAAACATTGCGAAGTTTCCCGACTTGAGAGAGACCGACGTGCTTATCTCGACAGGAGAGCAGGTCACCTCGGCCCTTCTCGCCATAAGCCTTATCGAAATGGGTTATAAGGCGATCTCCCTTCTCGCAGACCAGATCAGGATCATCAGTGATTCAACGTACGGATTTGCCCGCATCGCCAGTATTGAAGAAAAAGCGGTCCGTGCGAAGCTCGACGAAGGCAATATTATCATTGTCCCCGGTTTCCAAGGTGTCGATGAAAGCGGCTCTATCACGACCCTCGGAAGGGGCGGCTCCGATACCACAGCCGTGGCCTTGGCGGCAGGCCTCAAGGCCGATCTCTGCGAAATATACACGGACGTCGACGGTGTTTACACGACTGACCCGAACATATGCGAGAAAGCACGGCGTCTTGACAGGATATCATACGAGGAGATGCTGGAAATGGCGTCCCTCGGGGCAAAAGTACTCCAGATCCGGTCGGTTGAACTGGCTCAGAAGTACAATGTCCCGATTCTGGTCAAATCATCCCTTATCGGAGAGGGAAGAGGAACGCTTGTCTGCAAGGAGGAAAGAGACATGATGGAAAAAGTCGTCATTTCAGGCATCACCTATAATAAAAACGAAGCAAAGATAACGGTCAGCAGGGTCCCCGACAAACCGGGAATAGCCTCAAAGATATTTACGGCCTTGAGCGAGGCAAGTATTGTCGTTGACATGATCGTTCAGAATGTAAGCCATGACGGGTTTAACGATATAACATTCACGGTCGTCAAAACAGATGCCAGAAAGGCGTTCACGATCACGAAAGCGATCGGGGAATCGATCGGCGCGAAGGTAGCCGTCGATGAGGACATGGCCAAGGTCTCGATCGTCGGGATCGGCATGCGCTCGCATTCCGGTGTTGCGTCCAAGATGTTCAGCGTCCTTGCAGCGGAAGGGATAAACATACAGCTTATTTCCACGTCGGAGATCAAGATATCGTGCGTTATCGAAAGCAAGTACGGGGAATTGGCCGTTCGTGCCCTCCACACAAATTTCGGTCTTGACGCAGAGGATGTGACGGAGGAAGCTTGAGGGTAGAATTCTACGATACCACCCTCAGGGACGGGGCCCAGTCGGAAGACATCGCCTTTAGCCTGACAGACAAGCTCAGGATAACGGAAAGGCTCGACGATTTCGGTATCCATTATATCGAAGGCGGCTGGCCGGGCTCCAACCCCAAGGATCTGCATTATTTCAAGGAAGTAAAAAATCTCGTGCTTAAGAATGCCCACATCGTGGCATTCTCCAGCACCATTAAAGCAAATACAAGGCCCGAGACCGACCCCGTTATGAAAGCCCTCCTCGAGGCGGGGACGGACTGCGTTGCCATTGTCGGAAAGACGTGGGACCTCCATGTCAGGGATGCCCTTAAGGTCAGCCTCGAGACCAATCTGAAAATGATCGCCGACACTATCGGTTTTCTCAAGGCTCTCGGCAAGACGGTCTTTTTCGACGCTGAGCATTTTTACGACGGATACAAGCACAATAACGAATATGCCCTAAGCGTCCTCAAGGCGGCCGGGGACTCGGGCGCCGATGTCATCGTACTTTGCGACACGAACGGCGGGACAATGCCTTTCGAGATATTCGATATAACCCAGAGCGTGGGCAAGACGGCAAGAACGCGCCTCGGAATCCACACCCATAACGATACGGAGCTCGCCGTTTCCAACACCCTCATGGCCGT
The DNA here is from genome assembly GCA_002408185.1 of Deltaproteobacteria bacterium UBA5329. Classification (GTDB taxonomy): domain Bacteria; phylum Desulfobacterota; class Syntrophorhabdia; order Syntrophorhabdales; family Syntrophorhabdaceae; genus Delta-02. The sequence continues at coordinate 9,211 of DHQV01000101.1, read as the reverse complement.
AAAGGCCGGCTGCACCCAGGTTCAGGGTACGATCAACGGCTATGGGGAGCGCTGCGGCAATGCGAACCTCTGCTCCATCATACCGAACATTATACTGAAAATGGGATATACCGGCATCGACAGGGAAAAGATCGAGCGTTTAAGGGAACTGAGCCTTTTCGTCGACGAAATGGCCAATTTTATTCCGGATAAACACCGCCCTTATGTCGGCGCAAGCGCCTTTGCCCATAAGGGCGGTATCCATGTGAGCGCCATCAGAAAGAACCCGGAGACATATGAGCACATACGGCCGGACCTTGTCGGGAACTCGCAGCGGGTTCTTATCTCGGACCTTTCCGGTGAAGCTTCAATCCGGTACAAGGCAAAAGAGTTCGATATAGATATAGACAAAGACCCGGACCTCGCCAAAGAGATCATCGGCAGAATAAAACAAATGGAGATGCGCGGATACCAGTTTGAAGGGGCCGAAGGCTCACTTGAGCTCCTGATCAAGAAAAAACTCGGCATTCATAAATCATATTTCGAGCTGATCGGTTTCCGGATAATTGTCGAGAAAAAAGAAAAATCACAACCGGTCACCGAGGCTACGATCCTTTTAAAGGTCGGTAACAGGGTCGAACATACCGCGGCACTCGGCAAAGGCCCCGTCAACGCCCTCGATAATGCCCTGCGCAAGGCGCTTCAAACATTCTATCCCGATCTGAAGACAATGGACCTCGTCGATTATAAGGTTCGTGTCCTTTCGACCCGGGAAGGTACAGGGGCTCCCACCCGTGTCCTTATCGAGTCGAGCGACGGAAAACACACCTGGGGCACTGTCGGCGTCTCCGAAAATATTATCGAGGCAAGCTGGCGAGCACTGGTCGACAGTATTGATTACAAGCTTCTCATCGAAAAGGAGAAGAAGTAGTGAGTAAACTCGTCAATATTATCAACGCCACAAAAGACCTCAACATCCTGAGGTCCAAAAAGGACTATAAGGCCCCGTTCGAGGTCGTCGGGACGTACCGGCTGATAGACGATGGCCTGAGGCCTGAGGCGACCGTGATAATAAAAGCGAAGAACAAACAGATGCATGAGGCTTCCACAGGCGTGGGACCGGTCGATGCCTTGGCAAACGTCCTGAAGAAGTCCCTGTCTTCCATATTCCCCGTGATCCAGGGGATATCTCTCGTCGATTTTTCATCGCGTATCCAGGACTCACGCGTCGGCACTGCAGCTCAGGTCGAGGTGAACATCATCTTTTCTGCTGGCGAGGACATCTGGAGTGTTGTCGCCATATCCGAAAATATAAATCAGGCCTCTTTCGTTGCCCTCATCGACGGTTTTGAATACGCGATCCTCGCGTCGAAAGTCGCTGATGCCCAAAAGAAATAAAATATTTCAACAGCCGCCACAAAAAGGGTCACACATCTAGTTCATTTTGTCCGGAGTGCCTCAACGATATTCATGTGCGCAGCCCGGAGCGCCGGAAGGACGCCACCCATGAATCCCATTGTGACCGCAAAAAAGAGCGCCCTCACGGCAATACTGAAGGTCATGCTGAATTTGAACGCAAGTTCCGAGAATGTCTGAAAATTAACCGTAGAAACCGTGACGAGCTGCATGAACGAGGCGCAGATGAGGCCGCATAAGCCGCCGACGAGCCCGAGAAGAAGCGCTTCCATGAGGAATGAGATCAGGATGTTCCTCCTCCTGAAGCCGAGGGCCCTCAAGGTGCCAATCTCCCCTATCCGGTTCGCTACTGCCGCATACATCGTTATCATAGCTCCGATTATCGCACCGAGGGAAAAAATGAGGGTCAGGGAAATACCGAGTATTCTCAGAAATTTCGCCATCACCTCGGACTGCTCCAGGTAATAGCGACGTTCCCGTTTTACCTCCTGCGTGAGCCGTGGATTTGTTTCGATCCTGTTCTTGAAGACTTCGAATTGCGACGGATTGTTCATGCGAAGGATCATCGATGAGAAGACCGGCCGCCTGAAGGCCGGCATGAGCTGTTCGACATCTCCCCATACTTCGGACGTAAAGCCCGTATTCCCCGCATCGAAGATCCCGACGATCCTCCATTGACGCATCCCGAAACGAAGCTCGCCTCCGAGATCGGCGCCTTTGAAGCGCCGCGCGACACTCAATCCTACAACGATCTCCGACGAGCCCATCTTCGGCATTCTGCCGCTCACCACGTGAACCTGCGGGCGCAGGGTAAGGGAGGCTCCGCCTATGCCGCGGATGGTCACATTCGATATTTTATCCGTATCCTTCTTCGGAAGCCCTATAAGAACGACAAGCTCACGTGCAACAAGCGGCTTTCCGTCGGTACCCGTTGCAACGATGGGGTCTGTTTCTATAATACCAGCCTGTGCCCGGTCGATCCAACTCTGCACCTCCGATCCCGAACCTTTGCGTATGATCACTGCATTGTCGTAAGATCCCGTTTCGACGAGGGTCTTTTGTAGACCCTCGGCAAGCATCAGGATCGTCGTGAACACAAAAACAACGAGCGCCATGCCCGAAATGGTCAGGACCGTCGTAAGCCGCCTAGTCCAGAGATTCCTCAAACTGTATGCAAACGGAATCCCCTTCATTCGACCATCCTTAGCCCGTCGGCAATGCGTATATTGAGTGTACGGTATATCGGTATCACAGCCGCCAGGATACCGACAATGAGGGAGAAGATGATATCCAGGACAATGGTCCCGGTGCTTACGTGGAACACGGGGAAATACGCCCCCATAGCCTTGCCGAAGGCTACAGCCGCAGGGTATGTCGCCCCGATACCAAAGGCACAACCCATCATGGTGATCACGACAGATTCCCCGAGGATCAGTCCAGCAATTCGCCAGCCTCCGAAACCGAGTGTCTTAAAAACCGCATATTCATTCGTCCTTTCCCGGACGGACATCGCCACCGTATTTGCGACGACGGCGAGAATAATAACGATGACAACAAAAGACACAAGTTTGATGGCCGTGATAATGGTGTCCGACATGGCGACGAAACCAAGGGAAAAGGCTTTTTCCGTTTCCGTGATTGTTTCGGCATATGAATTCTTGAAAAGGCTGTCGATCGCCTCGGATACTGAAGTGGCCCGGGCAGGATCCTTAATCCCCACCATATAAAAACCGACTTGGTCGACACGAGTGGACGAGGCTTTCTTGAGAGACTCGTTGAGGTAGTCCCAGTGAAATACGAATACCGTCTCATCGACATTGGGGTCTCTGCCATGGTAAATGCCTCGCACGACAAATTCCCAGTTACCGGGGAAGATCGTCCCTTTGAGGACAACGATATCGCCTATCTTCCATCCGAACCGGCGGGCCAGTTTCTGCCCTGTAACAAATCCCTTGCGGTCCCGCAAAAAAGCCGCCTTTTGATCATCGGGGAGGACATACTCGCGGTAAAGATCAAAATATGTCTGTGCGTCAACCGCAAAATTGGCGAAAAAGTTCTTTTCATCGATATAGATGCCGCCGAACCAGTTGCCCCAGGACACCTCCAATACACCGTCCACCTGGCGTATCCTGTCCTTGTATGACAGGGGAAGCGGGAATATTATCGAAACAGCGTTCCGGGTTACGAGGCGATAGGCGGAAGACGCTTCAACACCCGCATACCAGGCGTTGATAACCGTCCTTAAGAGCCCGAAAGCCAAGAGCGCGATCATGATGGAGATGACGGTAAGACCGGTACGGAGCTTATGCCGGAACGCGTTCTTAAAGAGTATCTTGAGAATGTGCATCGGTCAGGATCCCCTTATCGAGGTGTCTCACGACATGGGCGGCTCTCGCAGCCCGCGGGTCATGGGTGACCATGATGATAGTTTTCCCCGATTCCCTGTTCAGCCGGTCCATCAGGCCCATTATCTCCCCCGCGGAAACCCTGTCGAGGTCGCCTGTCGGCTCGTCGGCGACCAGGATGGCCGGGTCGGTCACGATCGCACGGGCTATCGCGACCCTTTGCTCCTGCCCGCCGGACAGCTGTCCCGGATAATGGTCCATCCTGTCCGCGAGCCCGACGACTTTCAGGGCCATCTCTACGTGTTCTCTGCGCTCGGCCCGGGAAAGCGATGTTAAAATGAGTGGCAGCTCTACATTCTCGAAGGCCGTCAGGACCGGGATCAGATTGTAGAATTGAAAGATGAAGCCGACATTGAGCGCTCGCCAGTGCGCGAGCTCGGTCTCGGACAATTGCGTGACATCGATCCCGCCGATCGTAATTGACCCGCTGTCCGGCTGATCGATCCCGGCGATAAGATTAAGCAGTGTGCTTTTGCCCGAGCCCGAAGGACCCATCAGAGCAAGGAACTCACCTTCCGCAATGTCGAATGAAATGTCGCTGAGGACATGGATGACCTGATCCCCTCGATGATAGGATTTATACAATTGTGATATGGAGACGATTATCCCGGACCCCATTATTCGTTTATCTTTACCCGGGAGCCGTTCGACAGACGAGATAGAGGGTTCAAGACCACTTTATCGCCGGACGCTGCACCGCTTTTTATCTCGATCATGTCACCGAACGTGTCTCGGGTGGTCACTTCCGTCAGCACCGCACGTCCCTGTCGTACGACAAAAATATATTTCCTGCCGTTTTTCTCGACGACGGCCTTGCGATTGACCGCAAGCCGCGATATCTTTTCGCTTTCTGACACCTCGCGCGACAGGAAAGCGACCTTTGCGCTCATTTCGGGCAGTATCCTCGGGTCAAGCCGGGTAAAACTTACTTTGACCATGACCGTCGCTTTCGTTCTGTCCGCGGTTGGCACGATCATATGGACCGTCCCGTCAAAACGCTCATCCGGTATCGCGTCAAGCTGTATCTGGCACGGCTCGCCCAACTTCAGCTTGCCCAGGTTTGATTCCGAAACGTCCGCTTCGACTTTCAGCGTAGACAGGTCCGCGAGCGTGACGACTGCCGCCTTTGCCGTGCTTGCGGCACCAATCGGGGTGACAATATCGCCGATATCAGCATTTTTCGTGAGAACAACACCATTAAACGGTGACCGTATGTACGTGTACTCTACGGATACCTTTGCCTCCCTGACAGCAGCCTCGCTCGCCCTGACCTGTGACTTCGCGCCTGAAAAAGCTGCAAGTGCCTTCTTGTATCGTGCTTCGGCAGCATCGTAAACGGATCGGGTCGTAAATTCCTTCGCTAGGAGGTGTTTTTCCCGCTCGAAATTCACCCTGGCATCATGGAGTTCGGCACTGGCCTGATCGACGGCGGACCGGGTGACATTGAGATTGGCCTCGGCTTGTCTGAGAGTTGCGGCGAGGTCTGCATTTTCTAGGCGGGCGAGGACCTGGTCCTTCTTCACCCTGCTGCCCTCTTCAACGAACAATTCCTGGAGCCGTGCCGTTATCTTTGAAGCCACAGCCGCTTTTCTCTGCGGCACCACATAGCCGCTGGCATTCAGGAGCGTGAAGGACTGGGCCGGATAGAATTGCTGGACACTCACGACATCCACCCGTACAGCCGGCGAAAAAACACCTGCCAAGGCAAGGATAACGAGTATCGCCAACACGATACCGGCGATAAGATACGTTCCTTTCCTTTTTCCCGATTTCCTGAATGCGGGTTGCGTTTTATCGATCTTCAGTTTTGAGAGATCTTCATCAGCCATCGTTTATTCCAATACAATTAAAGTATTTAATGTTAAACGACAGATCGAGGCCTGTCAATAGCAGGCAACGCCGTCCTGTCGCTGATTCTCTTGAAAAATATGTTTTTATAAACGATAATTAAATATGGAATCCAGACAGTGGTATGTAGTAAATACCAAGCCCCGCAACGAGGAGCGCTCCGCGATGAACCTCGAGCAGGGAGGTATAGAGGTCCTTGCTCCCAAGCTTCGCTTCAGACGATGGAAAGAAGGAAAATTTATCGATATCATTGAACCTATGTTCCCGGGGTACATCTTTGTGAAATTTCATCCTGTGGACGAATTCCACCTCGTGAAGTACACACGCGGCGTAAAGACCATCGTTAATTTTAACGGCCGTATAATTCCCCTCCAGAAAGGGCTTATCGAGTTTATCCGGGGACGGCTGGTCGAAGGCGTGGCCACGGTTGAAAGGAAAACCTTTAAGAAAGGTGAAAAGATCATTATACAGGAAGGCCCCTTCAAAGGCTTCGGCGGTATTTTTGAAAGAGAGCTCGACGGCAAGGAAAGAATTGCCATTCTTCTTGAGGGTGTCGATTATTGTGCCCGTATGGAAATTCACCGGGAATTGGTCACGAAGGCGTAAATAGTTTAAAGGCATGCCAATAGAGATCTACGGAAACACACAGGGGCTGAAATCTCTCATAAAAAGACGCCTCACCAATCTCTACGGGAAACGGCTAGAGCCGTCTGTCATCATAACTGCCGACCTCGCCCGGCAGATCATGGACATTTCAAAAGAAACATCCCGGCAGATCGGCCTGATCATCAACCGGCGCGGAGGGATCGAATATGTTATTGTCGGGGACAACCATCGTATCGAGATCCCGCCGTTATCCACGGAGCGTACGGGCCGCGCCAGGTTCCGTGGCGTACGTTTCGTCCACACGCATCTAAAGGGTGAACTGCTCTCCCGAGAGGACCTGGCCGACCTGGCCCTACTTCAACTCGACCTCGTCGCCTGTATAACCGAAATGAGAGGCGAACGAGGGGAGACCATCCATGTCGGATATCTCGTACCGGAAAACAGAGGGGGCAGGACATGGGACTTCATGGAGCCTGTCCCGGTTAGCGAATTTCATGTCGATTTTACGGAATTTATCACCGAGCTCGAGAATGAATTTGTCAGGGAACGTGGCCGGTTCTATGCTACGAAAGAAACGGGCGACAGGTGCATTGTCGTAAGTGTCGTCCTGCCAGGCCGGGAAAAACATGTCGATGATTACACGGCTGAAATGAAAGATCTGTGCTATTCGGCAGGCATCACGGTCATCGACACGGTCGTTCAGCGGCCAAAGGAACTCCATCCGCGTTATCTTATAGGCAGGGGCAAGATCGAGGAGATAGTCATAAAGTGCCAGCAGTTGGGGGCT
>DHQV01000101.1:0-2094 GCA_002408185.1 Deltaproteobacteria bacterium UBA5329 | reverse complement strand
AAAGTGCCAGCAGTTGGGGGCTGATCTTCTCGTTTTCGATGAGGAGCTTACCCCGGGTCAGATAAAGAACATATCCGGCATAACCGAATTGAAAGTTATCGACCGCAACCAGCTCATACTCGATATCTTTGCCGGCAGGGCAAATACGACAGAATCACGAATTCAGGTCGAACTTGCCCAGCTTCGTTATATAATGCCGCGGCTTACCGAAAAAAGTACGGCGTTCTCAAGGCTCATGGGGGGCATCGGTGGCCGCGGGCCCGGCGAGCAAAAACTGGAGGTGGACCGCCGCAGGGTCCGCGACAGGATATCGTTCCTTGAGCGTCGGCTCAAGCAGATCAGAAAGGTCAGGGACAAGAAAAGACAGAGGCGCCGGGCATCACTCATCCCTATCGTTTCGATTGTGGGTTACACCAACTCGGGTAAATCGACCTTGCTGAATCTCCTGACAAAGAGCAAGGTCGAGGTGGAGGATAAGCCGTTTTCAACACTCAACCCAACAACGCGGATAATGAAATATCCAGAGAGAAAGAAAATAATCCTCACGGACACCGTCGGATTTATAACGCACCTTCCGGAGGTCCTCCTGCGCGCATTCATGGCTACGCTCGAAGAACTTGAGGACGCACATCTGCTGCTCCACCTTGTCGACATAAGTGCCCCCGATTTCGAGGACCGCATCGAGTCCGTCGAAGGTGTGATAAACAGCCTTGGGCTCTCACACAAAAAACGGCTGATCGTCTTCAACAAGATAGACAAGGTCGATAGAACGTTTATCCCTAATGTCGAGAGGCGCTACAACGCAGTGTCGATCTCGGCATCCAAAAAAGAAGGGATAGACCCCCTGGTCGCGGCGGTCGAAGAGGCCCTCGAGGCGGGCAATAACGTGATTAGTACCGCCAATTGAAAAATAATGGGCTACAGGTTACGGGTAATGGTATAAACAAGGAGCTGTCAAATCAAGCAAATAACATACAAGGAATTACATTATGGATGGAGAAAACGGAACGGGCGAAAACAAGACGCAGGGACGCTACCAGGTGCTTGGCGAGGAAACACTCCCGGCGGAAATGGGATGCATCGAGAGGTTTATCGAATTCGCCTCCGGACACGCTCGTGAGTGCGGATTTACCGATGATCGCATCGATGAGGTAGGAAAGGTCCTCAACGAAGTGCTTCGGAATGTTATGCAATTTACCTTTGACAACTCCCAGGGAGAAATAAAGGTTTCGTGCAATATCGATAAATTTGGAAAGTTTGTCCTTGCAATAATCGATTCGGGGAAGCCCTTCAATATGCTTCTCGAAGATGACCCTTTCATAGGCTCTTTAAACCCGGACCCGAAGGGGTCGCGGCTCAGCACAAAAACGATGAAGCGGTTTTCGAGCAATATCGAGTACAAGCGCCTCGAGAACAGGAACCATCTCATAATCACCCTGGCCCGGGACATGAAGAGCTGGAAAGCGTAAACGTATGATCAAGGTGACAGTAAAGCTTTTCGCGACACTTCAGCTTGGCCGGTTTGAGGTCCGGGACGAGCAATTTGCAGAAGGTACGACGGTGCATGATGTCATGAAAAAGTACGGGCTCACGAAGAAGCAGGTACTGCTGATACTCATCAACGGGCGGCACGCGGAGGATGGGACACCTCTGGCAGATGGCGATACTGTAGCGCTTTTTCCGCCGATCGGCGGGGGGTAGGCCGCGACCAGGTACGCCGGGTGGTTTAAAGTTCCCGGTCTCACGTTTCAGACATCACGGCATTCCCGTTTTATTGTAACAGCAAAAGGGAAAAATTCTATGGCTGGATTCGATGCGGATCAATATCCCCTCGCTTCTTGCCGCGCCGCTTGTCATGCCGGGCGGCACCATAACCGGTATCGACCTGGCTCCAGGGATGGTGGAACTGGCTGGCGAAAAGGCACGGTCACGAGGCATTCGAAACGTCTCCTTCGGGGAGGGCGATGCAGAGGAACTGCCTTTTCCCGACAGATCATTTGACGTTGTCCTGTGTAATCACGGGCTCGTCCATACAACGGACCATAAAAAGGCCCTTCAGGAAATGCACCGGCGGAACGTGTCAATGAAAATGAG
>DHQV01000098.1:26084-26258 GCA_002408185.1 Deltaproteobacteria bacterium UBA5329 | reverse complement strand
AACGGATGGAGCAGGCCTGCCGCCCTTTACTCAATGAATGCGAACCCTTAGGTGACTATTTTTCTTCGGGGCTTTTTTGCTCCATTCTATATCCCCTTTTCTGGTGTTACAAATACGTTACAAATCCCAATTCTGGCCTTTTCTCACTGTCTTGTAACTTATTGATTTTACTGG
>DHQV01000098.1:19696-25925 GCA_002408185.1 Deltaproteobacteria bacterium UBA5329 | reverse complement strand
TCCAGCTGAGCTACGGGCGCATGGGAAGGCTTACATTATACCATATAAAGACCATCAGCCAAGGTTTTTTGCGAAAAAACAACGAAACCCGAGCTTCCTTTTGTGCCTGAGCCGTGATATTCTTCTTACCAACGATAATCGTCGTTACTTTATTATGCGGATCAAGAGACAGCACGGCACATACATCATCGGTATCGTTATAACCATTGTATTTGTCATTCTCGCCCTTGTCAGGTTCATACCCTTCGAACGTCTTGAAATGCTCTTGTATGACCTGCGTTACCAGTTGAGGGGTAAAGTCCAGGCGTCCCCCGAAATAGTGATCGTCGGGGTAGATGACAGAAGTTTGCAGGCGATCGGAAGGTGGCCATGGGACCGTGATAAAATTGCCGACCTGCTGTTCCGCGTGAATGCGATGGGTGCACGGGTCATCATGCCGGACTTTGTTTTCAGCGAACCATCCGGCCATGATGCAAAGCTGGCAAGCGCCATACAACAGAAAGGTAATGTCGTTCTGCCTTTCGTTTTTGATTTTGAGGGCAACTCAACGACACATATCGATGATGCCTTTCTCGATAATGCTTTTTTGGTTATCAGGAATGAAAAGCTTTTCACCATACACATGCCGATACGATCGAAGGGCGTGCTTCTGCCGGTCCCTGCATTCTCCCGGCATGCGGCGGCCATGGGCTATAACAACATGATCCCGGACGCCGATGGTAAACTCAGGTGGGAGCCTCTCGCCATCGAGTATGCAGGCCAGCTCTACCCATCGGTCGATCTTCAGGTCGCGCGGCTCTATGAGGGTTTGTCTCCCGCGGACATGAGCCTCGAGGCAACCGACTCGATCACGCTCGGAAAGACGGTCCTTAAAACCGATCCGTTCGCAAAGATGCTCATCCCGTATTACGGTCCGCACAATACATTTCCTGCCATTTCAGCTCTCGACCTGTTCGAAGGAAAAATAGACGCTGCATCTCTTCGCGACAAGATAGTTCTTATCGGTCCCACAGCTGTTGGAATACACGATAAGATCGTGAGCCCGTCGTCAGCGATCATGTTCGGGGTAGAGAAACATGCAAACATGATCGGGGCTATCCTGCACAAGCAAAACATCCGCTTCGTCGGCCGATTCGCGAACATCCTGATCATCGTCCTAGTGAGCGTCATTTTCACGATACTCATCGTTAACTTACGGGCTGCAACAGGCGCCGCCATGGCCGCCCTCTTCATAACGGCCCTTTTTGCAACCGGTTATGTACTGTTCTTTATCTGGCGAGTATGGATAGATATCAGTTATGCGGGTAATTCGGTCATCGTTATATATTTCGTGTCAACCGCCTACCGGTATTCGACGGAAGAAAGGTACGCCAGGCAGATACGAAGCATGTTCGCGAGCTACGTTACGGAAAAAATAGTCAATGAATTGATCAAGCACCCGGAACTTGCAAAGCTTGGCGGGGAACGAAGGGAAGTCACGGTGCTTTTTTCCGATGTCAAAGGTTTCACAGCATTTTCGGAGCATCGTTCCCCGGAGCAGGTCGTGGCCATCCTCAATGAATATCTTACGGAGATGACGAACATCATTATCCGCTGGGACGGCACACTCGATAAATTTGTGGGGGATATGATTGTCGCTTTCTGGGGCGCCCCGCACCACCAGCCCAATCATGCGGAGCTGGCGATCAGGTGCACCCTCCATATGAAACAGCGCCTCGCTCAATTAGGGGAAAACTGGGCCAAGCAGGGCCACATACCGCTCAATGCCGGCTTTGGGATCAACACCGGCGAGGTGATCGTTGGCAATATAGGCGCTGAAGGAAAAAAAATGGATTACACCGTTATCGGGGACAACGTGAACCTCGCTTCACGTGTTGAAGGACTGACACGCAAATACAGAACCGATCTTATCATCACAGAAACTACGCTCAATAAGGTCAGGACATCGATCGAAGAAGGCAAATTCGGGCATGTGATGGTGCGTGGGCTTGATATCGTGACCGTCCAGGGAAGGGCCGAACCCGTACGGATCTACGAGGTACAGTCTCTCGATGCAGGCTCCGTCTGCCGGATCATCGAATGCGAAGATAAAGAGACCACCGTATTTAAGGAAAAATAAAACTCACCCCTTTAAACCATCGACAATTACGAAGGCGGGCGAACGAAGCCGGGATATGCTTTTCCCGATGCAGTTCCTGACAGGGTCGAACCTGAGTATGTCCCTGTGCCATTTCCGCTGAACCCGACAGGCGAGGTAAATGTACTCCCTACACCGCTGGGCGCATTACCGTTGGAAATTGTTCCCGTCCACGACCCGCCGCCAAAAGAATTGATGGTCATCTGTGAATTCGATAACGGATTCAGCGATGTCATGTTGAACGGTTGCCCGACAAAATTGGCAGGATTACCGGTATAGCTTCCCGTGACGCTAACAGATGTCCATGTATGCGGTTGCGTGGCAATGCTCGGACCCCAGAATTTAACGTTATCCATCCTGACCGTAATCCGGTCGATGCTTCCAAAAGATCCTTCGATATATGGGATCGTCCCGACAAGAACGGTTTGTGTCACAATGGGATCCTGTGTCAGTGTGCTTGGCACGATACCGGACGCCGTGCCGCTCATCCCTCCCGTGCCTGTAACTACTCCGCCAAATGTTCCCGATGCTGTACCGCTGAACGTGAGCGGCTGGGTAGAGCTTCCGACACCCGCCGCAGCAGTGCCATTCGATATACTTGCAGACCACGTCCCGTTGTTCAGTGCTGTATCTATGCTCGAGACCTGCACGTATGCCGATATGCCGCCCCCAGACGCAATAAAACTGAACCCCGGGCCGCCGTTGTGAAAATTCCAGTAATTTCCCGTTACAGACTCGGCCTGCCAGTATTGGGGCTGTCCCGTCGCGCTCGGACCATAGAATCTGACATTGTTGAGAGACAGAGCGGCACCCGTTTCAGGATTCCCGATACCCCCCTGGAGGTACGGTACCATTCCCACCAGAACGGCAGGATTTGAGATCGGTTCCTGAAACACGCCCGATGCATTACCATTGATAAGGCCACTTGCGGTTGAACCGGAAATGGTGCCACCCCATGCTCCAGAGGCTGTACCGCTGAACGTGAACGGCGAGTTGACACTTGTTATATCTGCTGTCCAGTTGCCGGATGGTGTCCCCGTATCAATAGGGCTCGTGGTCACGAAGTTTGCGGTTAAACCGCCGCCTGAAAGTGCCATTCCGCTGAAAGTGGAAACGGAACCGGCAGTATTTTGATATGTTCCCGTGACGTTGTCCGCCTGCCATGATTGCGGAATGCCCGTCATGCCCGGGCCAAAAAATTTGAAACCATTAAGGGAAATATTGATTATCTCATTTCCGGCACTGTATGTCCCCGTCAGTGTACCGACGCTTCCTACGAACACATTCGGGACCTGCGGTGGCGGCGCGAAGGTGTACGCCCAATCGACCGGCGAGCGGAAACCTGCCGTCTGAATATTCAACCTCAGCAATTCGCCTTCTGTCGTTCCGCCATCGAACTCAAGGCCGGTCCCGCCCACATAGGACACATTGCCGGGGACGGGGTGTGACGGTATGCCACCTGTGCCGACAATAAAGGAAACAAAACCGGCACTGATATTGACCACCTGTCCCGGTTGGTTCGGGTTATAAAAATAACCCCGTCCTGTCGAGAAGAAGAGCCCGGTTACCGTCTGGGCAAAGCCTATGGTCATCCCGGAACCGCGTATGCCGGCAACAGCGTTGGGGGTGTGCACCTCGAACTTGTTGCCTTCTGCAAAGGACGACACCTTTTTTATGAATTCCTTACCCGACACAGCTTCTACCCTGCCGCGGTCCATCTTCATGATGTGGTTGCACTGTGTCCCGTCATCGGAGTACTGACTGATCTGAACCCGGGTTGCCGGGTGGATCCTGAGGATATTCTTATTTAAGAACGTTATCTCTGCCCTCGAGTTTGTCTTTGCCCGGTATATGTCCCCGACATCGACGTTGTCGCCGAGGGATACATTGACAACTGTCCTCTGTCCGGCTTTCAGGACATCTACCTTCCCTTCGAGTCTGGTTATCTTCCCTACGGGGGCGGAATAAGCGAGACTGGTGAGAACGAACACGACCGCACACACGATAAAAAAGCACTGCAATAATGTTTTTTTCATTTCGCCACCCCCCAGTTGACATTATACTACAATGTCTGACCGTTGTCTAAAACCTGTACTCCACCCCCAGGCCGTAGATCTCCCGGGTATAGTCGTATAAGGCTATATTTGACTGGTTCCTCCAGTAATTGTACTGAAGGATGAGGTCCGTGTTCTTCACAATACCGTAGAGGAGCGCGACGTTCACGCTATAGATATCATCGCGCCTTTTTTCTCCGAAAAAAATATTGTCATATGTATATTTCACATATGTCGCATCGGCGGAGCCCTGGACCCGTAATGGGCCGACGATCGGGCACAGGACGTCGATCCCGAAACGGTTTTCACTGCTCACCCAGTTGCGTCCGATCGTATTGTCCTCGGCATGCGAATACCGGAGAGTCACAAATCCCTTGTTTTCCTTGAACGTGTAGGTCCACCCGAGGCCTCCGGTAAACCTGTCACCGCTGCGCTCTTCACCTTCCGGAGGCTCGGGATGAAGCTCGGTATCGAAGTATTTTTTACGCATGTAGCTGAAAAAGACTTCACCGAAGCTGTTCTGTGTCGTGATGAACCTTAAGGTCGGGGTTACCGATTGCGTTTCGAGGTAACGCGTCTGGTTCCACCAGCTGAACTCATTGTAAAAATTGTTTCCCTTAACGCCCTGGAGGCTGATATACGAATATGTCAGGGGCAGGGTAAACCCGAACCGGCCCCATGAATAGCCGGGTACAATGCTGAACGTGTTCGCCATGTTGTTATACTCGGTCAAATTGCCTGCCGAGCCGTCGGACCTCGTATATGTCTTCCCAAAATACCTGTCGGCATACATCGAATAATAGGCAGAAAAACTGAACGGCGTCCTGAACGAGAAGGGTGCGGTATAACCTATCCTCGCACCAAAGTTCATTGCACCACCCTCTACTCCCGAGATAAGGTCCGTCATCGGGCCTTCGCCCACAGTTACGACGTTTGTATCGTATTTGTATCCCATACCGACTGCAAAGTGCCATGTTTTTTCGCGCTCGGCCCTGTCCGCAATTATCTTTTCGTAGTCCCGTGCATACAAAGCCATGTCGCTGGCAGGGTCGAGGGTGATCGTTGCGCGCAGCCGCGCCTGTGCATCCTTATACTTACCCTGTTCCGCGTATATGCCTGCAATCTGGAGTTCCGCCTGTTGTGTTAACCTGGGGTCAAGCCTGCTGGCCGTCTCGAACGCCTGGATAGCATCATCGGGTTTTCGCACCTTTGCCAGGACCATACCCTTCAGGAAGTTAAGGCGCGCTGTGCCGATACCTTCCTTGTCGGCAAGGGCAATCCATTTTTGCGCTTCCCCAAGATTACCGGTATGATACTGGACATCTACGAGTTCGACGACCGCATCATCGACCCGGGGGCTTAAGGTTGCGGCGTCTTTAAAATAAGGGATAGCCTCATGGTATTTTTCCATAAACTTGTATGTAAGCCCCACGTAAAAAGCGATTCGTGAAGATCTCTTTTCTGCCTCCCGGGCCTGAAGAAAATATGGCAGCGCCTCTTCGTAATTCTCCTGGTTAAATTCCTTAACACCTTTATCAAACAAAGTTTGTGCTTGCGAAAAAGAAACCAGGATAAGAATGAAAATAAACGCCAGGGAAATAGCAGCCAGTTTTTTCACGAAACCCCTGTTCAGCCTTTAGAAATGACTTGTTTTAAAGTCTCTTAACAAATCTTTGATTTCTTGGCAAGGGAAAACCGTGAAAAAGAGGCTCAGCAAGGGATCTAAATTTCGAGCATCTCGGCCTGTCTAAGAATGCGTATATCGGACCTGCCGGGCCTCAATAGTTCACGGGTGATCTCCCTGGCAAATATCGGCTTAATATGGGTAACGTAAAAGATCCTGTCGCCGAGGCCATACCGGTCGATCGTTTCCATAAGGATCGAGGGTGTCATATGCCCCGATATCAAGGCAAGATCGGATAAGCGATCAGGGAAAGACACATCGGCCATAATAAAACGGATGTTCTTCTCATTGCAGGCGACTTCCCAGAATCTTTCCGTAGGCCCTGTATCCGCAGTGAACATAAATCCGTCGCCA
>DHQV01000098.1:10961-19591 GCA_002408185.1 Deltaproteobacteria bacterium UBA5329 | reverse complement strand
GGAGTACGTAGCCCACCGTGTACACCGTGTGGGTCATGAGAATGGGCTTAACCGTGATGCCGTCAAGGAGAGACGGTTTTTCGAGCGGTATATCCCGCAGCTTTATTATCGCATCCATCGCGGAAGGAATGGCGGTGAAATCGGGCCAGATCAGGTTATTGGTGAGATTATTCGTAATAATGTCGAGAACGGGACCTGCGCTGACAAGTTCTATCCTGTGCCCACCCATCATTGCCAGTTCATCCACAAAGGAAAAAAGGCCCTTGAGATGGTCCATATGAGTATGGGTAATGAGGATGCGTTTTATTCTTGGAAGGTCTTTTCGCCTGAGAGAGTCTGTAATGGTGCCGGCATCAACGAGCAATGATCCATCGATAAGGAAGCATGTCGACCTATGCCTTCCGACATGGTTGCCGGAGCAGCCCAGAATCTTTATATTCATCAACTGATTGTACGTGATGGTTCGTAAAAGTGTCAAGACGTTCTAACTGACGGCACAAGTCAAAGCAATTCGCGGTCCACACATATTTTAGCAACAATCACTTGACGGTGCCAGGCGAAAGCATTATATTACTAGGACTTAGAAACATCTTGGTTGGAGGAACACTATGCCCATCTATGAATACCAGTGTACGGAATGTGGAAAAACTTTCGAGATCTTTCAGAAAATAAGCGACGACCCACTTACCCAGTGCAAGGTATGCAAGGGAAGGCTTGCGAAGCTTATATCCAATTGTGCATTTCATTTAAAAGGAACCGGTTGGTATGTAACCGACTATAAAAAACCCGTCGATTCGGTAGGCGGCAGGAACGGGAGCAGCAAGTCGGCCGAAAAAACGGATAGTTCTCCGGTACCAGCAACCGAGGCAAAAACTGAAACCAAGACCGAATCCACTACCAGCACAACGACATCCACGGGAGGAACAGCATGACCAAAGACGACAAGGTGACATTCCCTTTCGGAAAAAAAACAATGGAAGGGACCGTAGAACAGGTTAACCAGAAAACCGTGTACATCAGGGCCGACTTCCCGAAACACAAAGGGAAATTGGTGGTACGGAAGATAAAAGACGTAAAGTAATCGTCCTACGTTTCTACGTTTCTACGTTAAAAACCAAGCAATCCAAAAAAAACAAAAACACCGGATCCGGGCAAGCCGGAATGACGGTGTCTCTTTGTTCCGCGCACCCCAAGGAGTAATCGGTGTTTTTTTGTATTCACTCTGTACCCGGAAACGTTTTTGACGGCTAACCTGGATATGGCTTTTAACCTTGGAACATAGAACAATTCACGACTTACGACTGGCGACTTACGTTTTTTCAGTAGTAATCTTGCAATGCTCGAGCCCTCAGTGTACCGTTCTTCATGACCTCAATGGCGTTGACAACCGCCTGGGCGCCGGATAGGGTCGTTGTGTACGGGATCTTGTGCTGGACGGAGCCGGAACGGATCGCCGCTTCATCAACCTTCGGGTTCCTTCCGCTCGGGGTGTTAATGATGTACTGGATCTGACCATGCTTTATCATGTCAACGACGTGCGGCCTGCCTTCGGAAGCCTTGTTGACGAGCACCTTGCCCGTCCACTTTGTGGCGCATATCCTGAAACCGAGGTCCGACAATTTCTTCGCGATAAAGACAATATTCCGTTTATCCTTATTTTTGACACTGAGGAACACCATTCCCTCACCGGGGAGGTCCTGGCCCGCCGCAAGCCGGGATTTCCAGAAGGCCGTTCCGAAATTTTCATCGATGCCCATTACTTCGCCGGTGGATTTCATCTCCGGGCCGAGTATCATGTCGACTCAGCTGAACTTATTGAAGGGGAACACCGATTCTTTAACGGCCACATGTTTTGGAACGTACTCTTTTTCGATACCCAATTCTTTCAAGGTCTTGCCGGCCAGCCTTTCATGGACAAGACCTGATCAGCCGACATCCAATGACCGCAAGCCTTTTTGGAATGCCTCCTTGAAAGTCCTTCCAATGGCCATCGCCTCACCGACGGACTTCATGGCAACGGTCAAGGCTTGGTCTGCCTCCCTGAATTTCTCGAACGTAAAACGTGCTCTCCAGTTACTGGTTATCTTGGAGAATTCCCGGGCGATGAAACCTTCCACTTTCGGTGCATCCGATAACATCCTCACCGTTGACGCCATAGTTGCCGATAAGCGGATAGGTCATCGTGGCGATTTGGCCCTTATATGACGGGTCTGTCATGATCTCCTGGTGCCCCGTCATGCTTGTATTAAAAATGATCTCGCCCTCTTTTTCGCCTTCGAGACCGAATCCAATTCCTTCAAAGATGGTCCCGTCTTCAAGGGCTACGAACGCCTTCATCGATCTTTCCTGCACATTTTCACACAAACGCCGCATATGTGATGGCCGATATTCCGTTCTTTTCTGAACCGGCTCAACATGTCGTAGCACCCGCGATGATCGAATTCCAACCTGTCATTTTTGATCGCGCCTGCAGGGCATGCGGCGACGCATGCCTGGCACGTGCCGCAGTCCTTGCCAAGCTCATGATTGACCTCGAGCGGCATATCGGTCAAAACCGTGTTATACCGGGCACCCGAGCCGAAACGCGGATTGACGAGCAGATTGTTTCGCCCTATCCAGCCGAGCCCTGCCATGACCCCTATTTTTTTATGGTTGATGTGACCTCTCTGGCGCTGCCAGTCGATGACCTGGGATGCGGCAAACGGTATCGCGCGGAAGCCTATCCGCTCGATCGAGCGTCCGAGGAAATATCCGATCATGTCAAGTCTGTAATTCAATTGACGATAATGGTGCAGGTACAACTGGGTCGGGCCGTCCTGCAATGTTTCAAGGACACCTCCCGATAATGCGAGACCGAAAGATATGGCATAAGGCAGGTCTCTTGCCGTGAGATCGCCAATTCCCGTCACTTCCTCACCGTACAGGGACATATCGGCAATCCCGAAGAGATCGACATCCAGTTCACCGAGCCATTTTTCGACCATTTCATTATTGCCCACTGACAGCACTCCCCATTGGCTTACAACAATCCTGTTTTCTTAAAATAGACCATCAGGGCGGTGATCGAAGCGGGAGTAACTCCCGGTATACGGGAGGCCTGCCCCAGTGTTGACGGCCTGATCCGGGTGAAGCGTTCGACGACCTCCCTGGAAAGCCCCGATACCTGATCATAATCAAGATCGCGCGGGATCCGCCGATCGTCCAGTTTTCGTGCTTTTGCAACCATTTCGTGTTGGCGGTCCGTATAGCCCCGGTATTTTACATCAACCTCGATCTGATACGCCACATCGTTGTCAATGCCGGCGAGGCGTTCATCGATATTTTTGATCATATCCAGTGTGACACCCGGTTTTTTCAAGAGGTCCTCCAGAGAGACAGGATTCGTTATCCCTTCGATCCCATGGTCTTGAAGCAGCCTGTTCGTTTCCTTTGTCGGCTTCAAGCGGATCCCTTTTAACAAAACCGATGCTTCGCCGACCCTTCTCTTTTTGTCGCGAACCTTTCTGTAACGCGGCTCACGGACTATCCCGATAGCATGTCCTTTTTCGGTAAGCCTCAGGTCGGCATTGTCTTCCCGCAGGAGGAGTCTGTGTTCCGCCCTCGATGTAAACATTCTGTATGGCTCGTCGACACCCTTTGTGACGAGATCGTCTATCATGACCCCAATGTACGCCTCATCGCGGCCAAGGACAAATTCATCGTCACCACGCGCCTTGAGAGATGCATTGATGCCTGCCATCATCCCCTGCGCGGCGGCCTCCTCGTACCCGGTTGTTCCGTTTATCTGTCCAGCCAGATAGAGATTTTCGACCCTTTTTGTTTCAAGCGTCGGATACAGCTGCGTCGGAAAAACAAAGTCATATTCGATACCGTAACCGGGCCGCACGATCTTCGCATTTTCAAGGCCGTCGATGGTTTTTAACATCGTCATCTGAATATCGAGGGGAAGGCTCGTCGAAAGGCCGTTGGGATAATATTCGATGGTGTGGAGGCCTTCCGGTTCGATAAAAATACGATGCCTCGTTCGTTCGCCGAACCGAACGATCTTATCCTCTATAGACGGGCAATAGCGAACTCCCGTTCCCTTGATAACACCCGTAAAAAGGGGGGAACGGTCGAATCCGGCCCTGATCGCATCATGCGTCCGGTCATTGGTGTAAGCGAGATAGCACGGCATTAACGGGTTCTTTATCTCATCCGTCATAAAAGAAAACGGTACGGGGGGGTCATCACTTAATTGCGGCACCATCTTTGAAAAATCGATAGTACGGCCGTCAAGCCTCGGGCACGTCCCCGTTTTCAGCCTGCCGAGGTCAAAACCAAGCTCGCGAAGGCTGTTGGAAAGGCTGTTCGAGGTCATGTCACCGAGCCGTCCCCCTTCGAAATGTTCGAGGCCGACATGGATGAGCCCCTTAAGAAAGGTTCCCGTGGTTATAATGACAGCCTTTGCTCGGAAACGTTCCCCCAGCATCGTTTCGACCCCGGCTGCGGCATTATTTTCCATGATGAGACGCCGGGCTGTTCCCTGTCTGATCGAAAGACTTTCGGTCTCCTCGAGCCTGTGCTTCATCCGGCTGGCATAAAGCGCCATGTCGGTCTGGACCCGCGTGGCACGTACGGCCGGGCCTTTTTTCATGTTCAGTGTCTTGAATTGTATGCCTGCCGCATCTGCATTAAGCCCCATTTCGCCGTCAAGGGCATCGATCTCCCTGACAAGATGGCCCTTCCCCAGGCCGCCGACAGCGGGGTTGCAGGACATAAAGGCGATGTGATCGATATTCATTGTAAGGAGGAGGACCCGCTGTCCCATACGCGTGGCGGCAAATGCGGCCTCGCATCCCGCATGGCCCGCTCCAATTATAATAATGTCAAATCTGTCCACTGTTCGCGTCCGACAAGCCGTATATTGTAGCAGGAATCACGACGCTTTTCCACACCCGCCTCAAAATACGTATTATATAATCAACACTCATGATATCATTATAATAGGGATCGTCGCCGGGATGAGGAGTGGGGTTTGCCAGGCCTGTGCAATAGCACAATAATGTTGCATTTGTGGCCTCGATGGTTATGTTTCAAGATATATCATAAACAGGAGGGGAAACATGGAGGAAAAAGCGATCGGCGTCGTTGCTGGATATTTTGCAAAAATCGGTGTTGCCGCCATCAGGATCACGGACGGGGAATTGAAGATCGGTGACCGGATAAGGATCAAGGGACATTCAACCGACCTCGAGGAAACGATCGAGTCAATGCAGGCCGAACACAAAAATATCGATGTAGCAACAAAAGGAATGGATGTGGGCTTAAAGGTAAAAGACCGGGTGCGTGAACACGATGTTGTCTATATCCTGACATAGTATCGGTTTATTCGGCGCAAGACCCTGATAATGAACACCCCTGGAGCAAAAACGGGAGATTTTGGCCGCACCCGCTGACAGGAATCCTCTTCTATGCTATATATATGGTCAGGAGGCCTGTTAAGAGGGAGGGGACAATGGACGAAAAAGAACTGATGTGGCGCTTCCGGGATGTCTTTGAAACCTCGGAACCGATACTCGACGATCTGGAGAAGGGTTTTTTTTCACAGCAGGCTAGCATCATCCAGGAGTGTGAAAAAAAATTCGGCGATCTTCTTATTTCCCGCGTTCCCTATGCAGAAAAGCTCATCGGGGAAAAACAGAAGACCGAGGCCGATATGACATACGTCAGGCTCCTGCCTGCGCTCCAGACCATTGCGCTCGCCATTGAAAATCTTATGTACAAGATGGAATCCAAGATCGTATCTAACATACTTTTTAGCGAAAAGGCACTTTCCGAGATACGGGCCTTATTTCACATCATGAGGGACCAGTTCAGGGATACGAAAGACTATGTCATCACCAAAAACCCGGCCCTGAAGGAAGCGATCAGAATGCAAATGGACAAAATGTTCACCATGATCGAAGAACTTGCCATCGTTCACCAGAATCGGCTCATTACAGGGATATGTATGCCGCAGGCATCATACCTCTATCTCGATATCACGGATTCTCTGAAAAGGATATCGCGCGGACTGGTTGATTTTGTCAATAAGGTTTGATTGTTGGGCATTTCATACCAATCGCTCGCTCACGCGATAAAAGACTCTGTCATATCGCACAAATTCGCCGGATGTCCCTTTAAAGGCCGGGTGTTTCTCGTCGGAGGTGCGCTCAGGGAGTTTGCCTTGGGCTCGAGGCCCAGGGATTACGATCTTGCCCTTTCCGACCCCGATGACCTGGCGATCATCGAACGACTTTTCCAAAGACATTCCTTTTTGCTCGGCAAAAAACCGATCCAGACGCACAGGATTGCCGCCGGGGATATTCTGCTGGACATAACCATCCTTGAAAACTCCCTTGAAAAAGATCTCGAACGCCGGGATTTTACTATGAATGCCATCGCCTTCGACATGAAGGCCCAAATGGTCATTGACCCGCTCGATGGACTTCACGATATAGATCGAAGGCTCATCCGCTATCCAAACCGGGAGACGATTACGAGCGATCCCTTGCGAATGCTCAAGGCGATACGCCATTTTGCGACACTTGACGGCTTCGTTCTCGACCCCGAATTGAAAGCGGCCATAACATCCTGCAAAAACCTTATACAGACCACGGCGCCGGAAAGGATCAAATACGAGCTTGATCTTATCATGCTTTCCCCGGGGGTTGCCCGGGGCATGGAAACTCTCGACGAAACCGGGCTCATATTCGAGGTCATTCCTGAACTCGGGGCCCTGCGCGTGATGGATGTCGAAAAGCAATTTTCATTGGAGACATACGGGCATACGATCTTTGGATTTTCTTTTCTCAAGTCCCGCGGCGAAAATTATGTATCTGATCCCTCGTCGTTGAAGGAAGTAGGGTATGCCCTGCTCTTCCACGACTTGGGAAAAGCCCGTACGTATTCGTATGACGAGAAGAAAGAGCTCGTGCATTTCTTTAACCACGAGCGGATATCCCGTGATATTGCGGTCGGCATCATGGACCGCCTGAGGTTCAGTACCCAGGAGTCAAAACGGATATGCTCCCTTATCGAGCACCATATGCGCATTTTTCTGATAAGTTCGTCGGATGCCACGGAAAAAGCTATTCGAAGGCTGATCTATAAAATGGGGGACCTGACCCCCATGCTCATAGCACACACGCTATGTGATATGTATGGGAGCTCCGGCGGTGAGGATAATCCTTCGACATTTCAGGTACTTCAAAATTGCGATGTGATAATGTCCGCATATCAAGAATCGAAAAAGGAACCGTTGCCCCGGCTTGTATCGGGTGACGATCTGCTAAAAATGGGTTTTCTCCAGGGCCGCTTTCTCGGGCAATGCCTCGATACCATCAGGGACAGGCAGATAACCGGGGAGATCACGACAAGGGATGAAGCCCTGCAGCTCGCCGGGCGCATGCTCGAAGAAAACCGTATGCCATAAGCCTGTAGCTTGCCGCGCCCTCGGCCTTCAACTTTACAAGTATCATGTATTTTTACAAGATTGCCCTGTACGCTGCCGACACCGTACGTTACATTCGGGCAGTCCGGGTGGCCATTTTATATTCATAAGCTCAGACCGGCATGCTCTGACCCAGATTGTGACGGCACCGCCGTTTGCTGTAATTCGATATTTCTTCTCTCCGGCCCCACGTATTGCCCCGCACCCTCCTGCCGGGTCCTATCGATCCCCGGAATTATCCAGCGACTCTCGGAAGTCCGATAGAATTCCGCTATATCACCGCGAGCAAGGAGGTCCTCGAACATCGTCTGATGGACGATATCTTCAGTTCCCGTTTTGTGTTTCACCCAAATATATTTCATGCTCTCTCTCCCTTACGACGAATTTGATGTGCCCATTAATAACTCCTCTTTCCTATGTTTGTTTTATCAGCCTGCACAAGCAGGTACAATACAGATAAGATTAATACGGAATACACGCTCCAAAAGCGTACTCATATGACAGTATTCCTGAACTGTCTGATCAATGGATGCTTTTGCGCCTTACACCCTACGACCCTTTAATAGTCCGGTTCCCCCGGCTTCGTTATTCTCTTGTAGTCGTTGAGATCGAGGGCGTGGTCCGTTCCCGGCCGGATCGTCGCATCCTTGGAATACCCGAACTTTTCCCAGAAACCTATTCCGCCTTCCTCACGGAATTCCAGGCGCGTAATGCACTTGACGCTCTTATAACCGTACTTCGATGGCATCAGCAGGCGTAAAGGCCCTCCGTATTCGGGCGGAAGAGGATGGCCGTTCATATCGTAGGCAAAGAGGACCCGGGGGTTCAGCAGTTCTTCGAGTGAAATATATTCGTAATAATCGTCAGCGGAATAAAAATAAAGATGCCGTGCATTGGACCGTGGCTTGACGATGTCGAACAGGACCTTCGGCCTGAAACCTCCCCATTTTGCCCTGGATGACCATGATTCGACACATTTCATGCGTGATACCTGGGTAACGGTAGGAGCCTTTCTCAAGGAAGCCAAGCTGAAATTTTGGGGCTTTTCACACAACCCGGCCACCGAAAGAGACCATTTGACCGGGTCTATAGGCCGGATCGGCTTAATAAAGCGGATATAGAAACCCTCCCTGTCCTCATTGTCGAGCAGCTTTTC
>DHQV01000098.1:4996-10889 GCA_002408185.1 Deltaproteobacteria bacterium UBA5329 | reverse complement strand
TCCTCATTGTCGAGCAGCTTTTCGATCTCTTTCGGGTCTGCCGAATGAGGAATGAGAAAAGAGATGCCCAGGACGCAAATTAATTTCATCACGTCACGCCTGTTCATGTCTTTGAACGGGTCCATATAATAAGTATAGCCATTAATTGGTAAGTGCCAAGATATCGTGTACTCAATAACTCCCCGGCCCCAACAAATCAACTCGTCGCCCCGGCAAGCCGGGACGACGGGGGTGGTGGTCGTTTATTATGCCATCAACCATTCACACGAAGAAGCAGAACAGCAGGGTCGATAATCCTGGACGCACTTAAAAAAAAGGGCCAGATGTGGTACCCTATGAGAGATTCACGGTCTCGCTGGAGTTGAGATGAAACGAAGAAATTTTTTGAAGCTTGCACTTTCCACAATAATTGCCGGTCAACTCCCGTCCCATGTTTTCTCCCAGGCACCGGTCTGCACCGTCGCGGTAGCCGAGGGAACAGACTATGCGTCCATTACCCGTAAAGTGGTCACTGCACTTGGCGGCATGAGGTCATTCGTCAAGCCGGGGAATACGGTCATCGTTAAACCGAACATGGCATGGGACAGGAAGCCCGAGTACGCGGCAACTACCCATCCCACAGTTATCAGAGCAATAGTCGAGGAGTGCCTGGGGGCAGGGGCCAGGAAGGTCAAGGTGTTTGACAATACCTGCAACGACTCCCGCCGCTGCTATGAGAACTGTGGGATACCGGATGCTTTGAAAGGCCTGAAAAATGTCGAGGTCAGGTTTGTGGAAAATGACCGTTTCAAGAAGACTGCGATCAGGGGAAAGTTCCTGAAGGAATGGGCCCTTTACAGCGATTCGCTTACCGCCGATGTTCTCATCAATGTTCCCATAGCAAAGCATCACGGCCTGACGGGGCTCACACTCGGGCTCAAGAACATGATGGGGATAATGGGCGATAGCCGCGGATACATCCACCGCAGTATCGAGGATGCACTCTGCGATATCAACAGTGTTGTTAAAAGCCATCTCACCATCATTGATGCAACCCGTATTCTCGTGAGACACGGCCCGCAGGGGGGCAACCTCAAGGACGTCAGGGTCCTGAACAAGGTCATTGCGTCACGGGACATTGTCGCCGCAGATGCATATGCGACCACCCTGTTCAATATGAAACCAGATGAGATCTCGACAACAGTTGCAGCATACAAACGCGGACTGGGTGAGATGAACCTCGGCAAGATAAAAGTCGTCAAGGCTTGATGACGGTTTCAGGTTTCATGTTTCAGACAGAAGATGAAGAATACCATAAAGACGGGAAATGCCGACGTGGAACGTAGAACCTGGAACGTGGTACGATTCTTTACCCCTTCCCGGATTTCCCAGTTGTTCTTTCTTGCCTTGTTTCTCTATCTATTCATCATTACCGATTATCGGGGCCGGGATGAGATAAATGTCGGCGTGAACAGCTTTTTCCGGATGGACCCGCTTGTCCTGGTAAGCCACGTTCTTGCCGCGAAGTCCCTGACATGGCTCCTTTTTCCTGCCCTCCTGATGGTACTATTCACCGTATTTCTGGGAAGATTCTTCTGCGGCTGGATCTGCCCTTTAGGTACACTTATAGATCTCGTTACACGAAAGATCCCGAAGTCGGGTCCGGTACGGTTCCTCAAGGGAGGATTCAGATATTACCTGCTCTTTACACTTCTCGTTTCCGCTTTGTTCTCCGTCAATGTGTCGGGTATCTTCGACCCGATCACATTGCTGATCAGGGCTCTGGCATTCTTCTTTTATCCGCTCCTGGGCCTTGCCGCACGGTCGGGATGGTCTTCACTCTATGCACTTGTGGGGGATAGCCGCGACTCGGTCTTGTTTCTCCATGATTTCTTGCGTGCATACATTTTGCCCTTCCGCGAGACACTGTATCCCCTTTCCTTTGTGTCGTTCGTCCTTATCGTTTCAATCTTCGCCATCGAAAGCTTTGAAAGAAGGAACTGGTGCCGGAACATCTGCCCGTTGGGGACCTTGCTCGGCCTTTTTGGGCGTTTCTCATTATTCAGGCGGATACCCGGCAGGCTCTGCGAGGATTGCGGGGATTGCCGGAAAAATTGCCCGACAGCATTTGACGGGGAGATCCCGCAATCCGGAGACTGCATACGTTGCATGGATTGCCGTGCCGCCTGTAATGTGCGGCGCGTACATTTCAGGCCCGGGCTGCCGTCTTTTTCAACGGCTGGCACATCAGGGCAGCCCGTTTTGTCCCGGCGCTTGCTCCTTACAAGCGTTGTATTTGGTATTGTCCTGGCAAAGGGATTTTCCTTTCGCAAACCTCAGGCGCAGATACGCCTGCTGCGCCCGCCGGGGGTCATGGACGAAGGCATCTTCTTTGAAAAATGTGTTCGCTGTGGTGAATGCATGAAGGTATGCCTGCGCTCGGCACTGTACCCTGACTTTTCACTCGGTGGCGTCACCGGTATTTTCATGCCGGTGATCATCCCACGCCTGGGATATTGCGAATACAACTGCACTCTCTGCGGCCAGGTATGCCCGACAGGGGCAATTCCGCGCCTTTCCCCGGAAGAAAAAAAGAAGAGCATCATAGGTACAGCCGTGATCGACAGGAATCTATGCCTTCCTTATGCAAAGAAGCTCAATTGCCTGGTCTGCGAGGAACATTGCCCGATACCCGATAAGGCCATCCGCTTTGAATCAGTTACGGATATTGATTATCGCGGTGAAAGGATATCGCTGAAGAGGCCGTATGTGATCGAGGAACTGTGTAATGGCTGCGGCATCTGCGAAAATAAATGCCCGCTTGAAGGCCGCTCGGCTATCGAAGTGTTTTCAAGAAAAAAATGAGGGCACTGCTTTCGACTTGTATGACAGTTTTTAAAAAATCCAATATTTTCATATTATTCGGAATATTGATAAATACGGCAAAATGTATATAATATAAACGACAATACTGGTCGGGGGTTGTATGAACACATTCAAGACTTTCTTCCTCATGGTAGTGTTGACCGTCATTCTCGTCGGTCTTGGCGGCGTTATCGGCGGCAAGTCCGGGGCGATGATCGCCTTCGCGGTTGCCTTTGTCATGAATTTCGTCAGCTACTGGTTTTGCGACAAGATCGTGCTGAGAATGTACAGCGCACGGGAGATTACCGAAAACGAAGCGCCGCAATTATATGGCTTAGTCGCATCGCTCGCGGGGCGCGATGGCCTTCCAATGCCAAGGGTGTATATTATAGAGAATGACAGCCCGAATGCATTCGCAACGGGGCGCGACCCGGAGCATAGCGTTGTCGCGGTGACAACGGGCATCCTGCGCATACTTACCCGGGAAGAACTGGAAGGAGTACTGGCGCATGAACTCTCCCACGTCAAACACCGTGACATCCTGATACAAAGCGTGGCCGCAACATTGGCCGGAGCAATAACTATGATAGCCAACTGGGCGCGATTTGCCGCATTCTTCGGAGGCGGGCACAGTGATGACGATGAGGGTGGAAATATATTTACAGTAATAATCTTTTCGGTCATTGCAGCATTCGCCGCAATGCTCATTCAGCTTGCAATATCCCGTTCGCGCGAATACCTTGCCGATGATGGAGGGGCGCGTCTCTGCGGGAACCCCCTTTATCTCGCCGGTGCCTTGCGCAAATTGACTGCGGGTGTAGAGCGACATCCCATGAGCGATGCCAACCCGTCAACCGCGCCTCTTTTTATCGTGAACCCGCTCAATGCTGGCGGCATCCTGTCTTTATTCAGCACTCACCCGCCCATCGAGGAGAGGATAAGAAGGCTGGAGGATATGGCCTATCGGCGCTGATTTCGGAAATATTTTACGGGCCACCTCAATCCGGATCATCCGTGATGTTGAATCCGGCAGATTCCTTGATGAGACCATTGACAGCATTTTTTCCCGGTCAAAGCTTGACGATTCCCAGCGGGCACTTATCTACGAGTTAGCCTCGGGCGTCATACGCTGGCGAGGGTACCTCGACTTTATCGTTTCCCGTTATTCCACAAAACCGGTCCAAAAGGAGGTACGGTATCTTCTCTGGACGGCGCTCTACCAGGTGGGTTTTATGAAAAAAGCTCACTATCATGTGATCAAGGAATCGGTCGAGTTCGCCAAAAGCGAACACGGGAAATTTGTTGCCGGATTCTTGAACGCGGTCTTGAGACGATTTGTAAACGACACCGAGTTGAGGGACCTCCCCGAACGAGACAAGGTGCGCAAAAGTTTTCCGCACTGGCTTTACAGAAAGTGGGCCCGGCAATTCGGAAATGAGGCAACCGACAAACTCCTGGCGGAATTGATGAAGGGGCCCCGGTTCGCCCTTCGCGTGAACACCGCCAGGCTGCCGGTTGAAGAGGCGAAACGGGAACTGGCGGATAGAGGAGTTATCGCCGCGCAGGGGACTTATGCACCATCCTCCCTGACGGTGGACAGACTGCTTCCCGTCATGGCAACCTCTGCATTCCGGAAAGGGCTCCTGAGTATTCAGGGTGAGGCATCTCAACTTGCGGGGATAGCCGTAGAGCAGGCTGCCGGGAAAAGGATCCTCGACGCCTGCTCGGGCTCTGGCACCAAGACAAAGCAGATCATACAGCTTTGCCCCCATTCTTCTGTCCATGCAATGGATATCGATATGAAACGTATCACGCTTTCGGCGCTCAATGTCCCTGTCGTCTGCGGGGATGTGCTGAAGCCACCCTTCGCATCCAATAGCTTTGATACGGTCCTTGTCGACGCACCGTGTTCATCCCTTGGTATTATTCGTAAACACCCGGAGATCAAATGGCGGCGCACGAAAGCCGAGGTCATCCGGTTCGCCCAACTTCAGCTTGCCATGCTCAGTTCGTTATGGGACCTGCTCTCCGAAGGCGGGCGAATGATCTACAGCGTGTGCTCCTTTGAACCAGAGGAAACTCTCGATGTCATCAACAACCTTGCAAAAGAAAAGAAGTTTATACTTGAAAATCCGCTTCCGTTCCTGTTTAATAAGGATTATTTCATTTCACTGCCCCATGAAACGGCTATGGACGGTTTCTTTATAGCACGACTAAGAAAGCTATGAAGCTCATAAAGATCGCAACATGCATTTTAGCGCCCGTTATCGTCTTCGGCCTGTCGACATATTTGACGATCAGTCTCCTCCTCAAATTTCAGCAGACGACGATCTGCCCCGATATCCGGGGTAAAACGGTGGAGGATGCCCGGGTTTTGGTAAGAGACAAGGGCCTTGACCTCGTCGTGCTCAGGTACGAAAGGCGAAATGATGTGCCTTATAATCATATTACCGTTCAAAAGCCTGATGCCAACATATCGACGAAGAAGGGGCGTGTCGTGTACGTCATCGTTTCAGAAGGCCCGGAGTTGATGAAAACACCGGGTTTCGTTGGGCTCACCACCGAAGAAGCACAAAAGATGGTCAACGAAAAGCGTCTCGTTCTGGATAAAACGGTGATGGTCCCCAGCCTGAAGACGGATAGAGTTATCGCGCAGCTGCCCGCACAGGGAAGTGATATCCTTGAATATGGCAAGGTCACTCTTTTTGTTGGTACGGAACCAAAAGCATATTACCTGATGCCGGATACAAAGAACATAAATTACAATGAGCTTGCCGACGAACTGGAAATGAGGGGCATCAAATACAAGATCAGTTACGCCCGGGGAGATAATTCAGAATCACGGGGCATTGTTTACTCGGTGACTCCCAAGACATTATTCGCGTCAACCGAGGAAATTACTATCACTATCCACTAGTGCCGGAGGCCTTATGAAGGATATACTCATTGCACCGTCCATACTGTCCTGTGATTTCCTGCGCCTTGGACAGGAGATACGGGATGTTGAAGAGGCAGGCGCGGATTGGATCCACGTCGATGTAATGGACGG
>DHQV01000098.1:2339-4900 GCA_002408185.1 Deltaproteobacteria bacterium UBA5329 | reverse complement strand
ATCCACGTCGATGTAATGGACGGTCATTTTGTACCCAACATTACGATAGGGCCATTGCTCGTCGAAGCTCTCCGCAGGATCAACACAAAGCCGCTCGACGTTCATCTCATGATCGAAAACCCCGCCCGGTATGTTGAAGAGTTTGCCCGCGCAGGCGCCGACATAATCACGATCCACGCTGAAGCAGACGACCATCTATACCGGACGCTGGATATGATCAAAGGATCAGGCGTCAGGGCCGGGATATCATACAATCCTGCAACACCCTTGAATGGTTTGAAACATATCATTCACATCGTGGACCTCGTTCTTATCATGACTGTCAATCCGGGATTTGGAGGCCAGAAATATATACCGTCGATGGTCCCAAAAATAGTGGAGGCACGCAAGGTTATCGACAAGGCCAGCCGCTACATAGACCTCGAGGTGGATGGCGGGATCAAGGCGGCAAACGCGGCGGAGGTCGTAAAAGCGGGCGGCAATGTCCTTGTCATGGGAACCGAGATATTTCACAGTGAGGATTACCGCAACAAGATAGACGAAGTGCGCTTGAGGATCGGCTACTGACGCATGGAGCTCAAGAGACAAAAGACATATAAAGGCGTTTTCGATGCCGCCAGAGACCTGTTGCTCAATGGCGGAAACATCCCGGAAAAACTATTCCGTGCCGGTCTGCGTTATGACGAACGCGAAACTGACCTCCGTGTGTTTGTTCCTTTTTTTAATGAAACCATCATTCTCACCCTACCTGCAGGGAATTTTGCCAGTGACGCCGGGGCCAATGTCACGCTTGTTGCGCGGATAATTATCCTTCATTACATCAATACCGCATCAGGCATCCCGTTTGCGGGAGAAAAGGTCGCATATGGCGATATCCCTCAATGCATGCACTATGACCCCGTCTTTGAAAGAAGGGTCCTCAAGCCCATTGTCAGGGCCTTCGGCTATGATAAGTATTCCTTCAAGGAGGCGGGAAGACTTATGGGGGCGCGTGAAGAAGAATTCGGCGATGCATCTTTTACCCTGTTCGCGTTCCCTAAAGTACCCATCACCTTTATCCTTTGGGAAGGCGATGAGGAATTCCCGCCGCAGGCAAAGGCGCTTTTTGACCTGTCGATCACAGGATACCTCCCTCTTGAAGACATTGTGGTCATCGCAAAACTGGCTGCTGGAAGGATCCTCAAATCGGCAATTAAACATTTTAGCTATGAGGATTGAACCATGATATTCAAACAATTCAATTTCGACGGATGCCTGGCGTACATCATTGCCTGCGGCAATCGCAGGAAAGGTGCTATCATCGACCCTTCCCACGACGCACAACCCTTTCTGGATTTTGTTGCGTCCCAATCGCTTTCGATCGATTACGTCATTGACACGCATACCCACGTTGACCACGTCTCGATCGCTCCCGAACTTGCCGATATACTCGGGGCAAAAACGGTGCTGAGCCGCCTGGCCCCGGCCCAGCGTGAAATAGGGTCAAAAGTGACGGAGCTCTTCGGGATCGAAAAGATCCTCGCCGAGAATGCCATGAACAGGATCGACATGCACCTCGCGGACGGGGATGAACTGCATATCGGAGACCTCACCCTCAAGGCTATAGAAACGAAAGGCCATACGCAGGACCATGTCTCCATCTTTGCCGTGGACCGTATTTTTACCGGCGATACACTTCTTATCGGCCAGTGCGGAAGGACGGACCTCCCGGGAGGGAGCCCCCGGGAAATGTACGATAGCCTTTTCCACAAAATAATGCCATTGTCCGATGATCTGATCGTTTATCCTGCGCATGACTATAAGGGAAACATAAACTCCTCTCTAGGGTTTGAAAAAACCAACAATGTCTGTCTCAAGACAAAAAGAACGCCTGCAGAATTCGAAAAATTTCTTAAAGGGCTCTTCCCGCCCCTCGACGCGAAGACAGGCAAGCTGCAGTGTGGGCTCTCCACAGAGCCGGTTGGGGAAAGCAACGACATCGACCCCCTCATGAAAAGCTTCTGTATCTCGATGGAGAGTTTTCTTGCGGCACCCCACAATGAAACCGTGATACAGCCGGAAGAATTCCTTCAGAAGGTAAAGGCGCGCGAAAACATGTTCGTCGTGGATGTCCGTGAACCGAAGGAGTTGGAGGAGACCGGGTTCATCAAAGGCGCCGTCAACATCCCGGTCCGCCAGGTAGCCGCCCGCATCGAAGAATTTCCAAAAGATCTCGGCACCCCCATCGTCGTATACTGTGCCAGCGGTCACCGCTCGTCGCACGCAGCGGTATACCTGAGGGCATACGGCTATCGCGACGTAAAGAACCTCGAATACGGAATGCATGGCTGGACGGACAGGAATTATCCGCTAGAACACAGGCAATAGTTACAAAACGACGGTGTCGCAATTACCCGGGCCCGTCATTCCGTCGGCTTATTAAGGCGGAATCCAGCGTCTTTTGAACCTTTCACACGACTCCATGGCAATTTTGCCATTTGAAAGGGCATGTATCATATCTAATCAATATTATTGAATAAAGGAAATACAAAGACACTAGATTCCGGCAAGCCGGAATGACG
>DHQV01000098.1:1182-2277 GCA_002408185.1 Deltaproteobacteria bacterium UBA5329 | reverse complement strand
TTCCGGCAAGCCGGAATGACGGCTGGTTTATTCCCGCAGTTTTAGACGACCACCAGTAGAAAAGATTGATTGCGATGCAGTTCCTTGGCCCGGGATGACAACGAAGGTTGCCCGTCACCTCAGGACTATTTTTCCTTTGGGCTCTTCCATGAAAGTCCCGATAACATAGTACTCGACGCCGAGGCGAACCGCGGTCTCTTCGAATTTTTTCCTGTCAGCCGGACCGATCGCTATCAGGAGACCGCCCGATGTCTGCGGGTCGAATATGATATCGAAGAAGAAATCCGACCGGATCGTCACGATATGCTCTTTGTAGAAATCCCTGTTCCTGTAAAGCCCGCCGGGAACAAACCCGGATGCGGCAAAGCCGACGGTTTCTTCAAAATACGGCAACGCATCAGCACGCAACTCGACGCCTATCGTATCACGGATCATTTCCTTTAAGTGCCCGGCAAGGCCGAAACCCGTGACATCGGTACATGCGTGGACATCGACGGACCGCATGGCCTCAGCGGCCGTCTTGTTAAGTGCCGCCATAACCTTCGCGAGGCCAAGCTCCCTGTCTTTATCCAGGAGTTTGCCCTTTATTGCCGTATTCATGATCCCCGTTCCCAGCGGCTTTGTCAGGATCAGGATATCTGAAGGCTCCGCTCCCGCGTTGAGAATGACCTTGTCGGGATGGACCACACCGGTAATGGATAACCCATATTTTATCTCTTCGTCGTCAACGCTGTGGCCCCCGAGCAGGCTGACCCCCGCCTCCCGGATCTTGTCGATCCCGCCACGCAGAATCTCTTTCAGGATGGATATGTCGAACTTCTTCGGGGAAAAGCATACCAGGTTCAGAGCGGTCTTCGGGGCTGCCCCCATCGCATAGATGTCGCTCAAGGCATTTGCCGCCGCTATCTGGCCGAACCAGTAGGGGTCGTCGACAACAGGCGTGAAAAAGTCCACCGTCTGAACAAGAGCGATCTCTTCCGTTACCTTGTAAACTCCGGCATCTTCAAACCCTTCTATGCCGACAAGGACATGATCATCCACCGGTATATCGATCCCGCACAGGATATTCTCCAGGTCACCCGGACCTATTTTTGA
>DHQV01000098.1:778-1091 GCA_002408185.1 Deltaproteobacteria bacterium UBA5329 | reverse complement strand
AGGTCACCCGGACCTATTTTTGACGCTCACCCGCCACCGCGGACAAACCTCGTCAGTTCGCTACCCACCTGTCCTCCTATTTGATCGTCCCAAATCCTTCCCCTCACCCAGGGAGCATCTTTTTCACTTTTCTCTTGGGTTGCGGGGCCTCTTCGATATGTATATAGCGTTCTTCTATCTTCTCGATCCCCGCATAGTAGCAGCAATTAACGCTCTTGTAATTGTTGTCGAAAACCCGGATCTTCCCGTCTTGGAAATCTATACGGACGTAACAAAATCCCCCGGGGAGCTCAGACCGCCTCTCTTCGACAAC
>DHQV01000098.1:360-699 GCA_002408185.1 Deltaproteobacteria bacterium UBA5329 | reverse complement strand
CGCCTCTCTTCGACAACGACGCCCATTCCCCATCGCATATACCTCTTATGGTACACGTGGTCTCCTACCTGCAGGTACAACGAATAATCAGCAATCATCGCATAAGCATAGCACAGAAATAATGGAGGGACAAGACAGCGGGAATTATGTGGACAATACAATCAGATTGTGAATCGTAAGGTGTCAAAATACAATATAAAAGCCAACTGCTTAGGACTTACGACTTATTGCATAAAAAATGGGGGACCCGAAGGTCCCCCATTTTTTATGCAGTTTTTACTGATGGTCGGCCCATTTGCCGAAGCGCTCGCGAAGAATCCTGTGGAGGATCTTGCCTGC
>DHQV01000098.1:0-245 GCA_002408185.1 Deltaproteobacteria bacterium UBA5329 | reverse complement strand
CTGTGGAGGATCTTGCCTGCGCCGGAACGCGGCATTTCTTCATCCTTGATGAAGTGAATATTCTTCGGGACCTTGAAACCTGCGATCTTGCCCTTGCACCATGCGGTTATGTCATCCGCCTTCAGCTCTTTGCCTTCATGGAGAACGATGACTGCCGTTACCTGTTCGCCCCATTTCTCGTGGGGTACGCCGATGACGGCAACATCCTTGACGTCAGGGTGTCCGCCGACACAGTTCTCGACTTC
>DHQV01000009.1:11367-21174 GCA_002408185.1 Deltaproteobacteria bacterium UBA5329 | reverse complement strand
CATTATTGACATCGGGGGTCACCGCGCCTATCACTAAGACCAAGGGAGCCGAGAAAAATGCATACAAGAATCCGCATACAGTTTTTTGTATGTAACGAAGAAATCTGGACAGATCTTCTAAATATATCTGTCTTGATCGTGGAGTAACTATTTGTCTTTGCGAACTCTTCATCAAGCACATTTTTTATATTTTGAATTCTGTTCAATTCGATTCCATAATCAGAACCGGAAAAACAATAACTCAACAGGCTGGCTTGGAACCGCAGGATAGGCAGTTCCATCCTGTGAATTACGATGACACTTCGTCAAAGCCGTTGCGGACCACGTGCATGAGAAGAAATACCGGTTTACCTCCAATGAGCACAGGCTTAATTTCTTATCGGTCGTTATGGATATCATATGGTTGAAAGCGGCCTTAACTCCAATGCTGTGAGTGATAAGAATGCACTCGGATTGATGCAAGTCCATTGGCTTACCTGGAACCGCTACTTTTCGTCACAGGAAGAAGCACATGATATCAACAAAAACCTCTCGGCAGGCACGAAGATACTTCGCCTGCCTGTACATGAGCGGATCAAATAACGACCTGCGCCTCACGCTATACAAATACCTGGGAGCAAAGGACGACCGCTACGCAGACAAAGTCATTTCAAGCGTGATCGCCTTCAAGAAAAGTGTCCTGCTGGAGCCCATAGAAGATATTTTGGACAGCAAGGGAAGCGGCCAGTAACAGAAGAATTCTCCATTATTGCAAAATCGGAGCAAGATCCATCGGATGATCGAGTAGATATTGGGCCCCATTTGAGATCAATTCCTCTTTGGTTCTGAAACCCCACAGGGCACCGGCGGGGATCATGCCTGCATTGCGGGCCGTTTGCATGTCGACATCGGAATCTCCGACATAGATGAGGTTCTCGGGTGCGATCTTCAAATGATCGCTTATTGCAAGGACTCCTTTTGAGTCCGGCT
Organism: Deltaproteobacteria bacterium UBA5329; assembly: GCA_002408185.1. Lineage (GTDB taxonomy): Bacteria > Desulfobacterota > Syntrophorhabdia > Syntrophorhabdales > Syntrophorhabdaceae > Delta-02. Next base: position 20,205 of record DHQV01000009.1, on the reverse strand, counting down.
TCTCGGGCAATCCAGGGCCCGATCCCAAAACTATCCCAAAATGGCAATGGGGAAAAAGTTCTGCCATTATTTTTTTCGTAAGATGGTCGATCTTGTTCGAAAACACAGCCCTCTCGATGTTCATTCGGGAAAGTACAGTGAGCAGGTCGATGATCCCATCATACGGTCGTGTCTTTTTGAGGTAGTTGACGCCATATTCATCCAGCAGCGCATCGCGGCACAGCGCTATCCAGACTTCGTCCTGGGCATCTTCGGGCAGTGCCCTCGTAACAAGGTTTGTCATACCGCGGCCGACGAAAGCTTTATATGCATCGGCATCGTGGGTCGGGAAACCATATCTTTTCAGGACGGTGTTCATGGAGTCCGCAATATCTTCAAGCGAATTAACGAGCGTCCCGTCAAGATCAAAAATAACACCCTTGTAGCGCATTGTACCTCCGGTTACATTTTCGCATATAGGGTAAAGCAGATCTTCTCAAAGTTCATTCTATTTTTTTGTTCCGTCCGGCCAGGTGGCACCCGTAAGGTCAGCCTCGTTGAGGTCGGCCAGGGTCATGTCCGCGCGTGTTAGATTTGCCCCGGCAAGGTTTGCGTAAGCGAGATTAGCACGCGAGATATCTACTCCCGCGAGATTGACCCTGGCGAGATTGGCACGGGAAAGATTGGCGTAGGAAAGGTCTGCATAGGAAAGATTCGCTCCGGTCAGGTCGGCGCCTATGAGCTCGGCCAAGGCAAGGTCCGCCCGCTCGAGATCTGTCCCTGCAAGATCGGCTTCGTTGAGGTCGGCCCCCGAAAGGTTTGCCCGACTTAAGTTCGCACCCCTTAAGTTCGCACTCGTGCAATTGGCCCGCGACATATCGACCCCGGCCAAATTCGCCCGGATCAATATGGCCCCCGAAAGGTTTGCCTCGGAAAGGGTTGCCCGATAAAAGTTGGCACGGGACAGATCTGCACCGGTAAGAACCGTGCCGGACAGATCGGTACCGGACAGGTTGGCATGTACAAGTATTGCACCGGTAAGGTCGGCGCCGGACAATATTGCATGAGACAAATTCACACCGGCCATCATAGAGTTCGACAGATCAGCGCCGGACAGGTTGGCACAGGCGCCACCCTGATCTTGAAGCCACCGCACATGCTGGGATAGAACTTCCTTAAGGTCTCTTTTCGTAATATCCATAATGATTATATAATGGGGTTGCTATTCCTTTTTGGCTATCGACTCGCAATACTTTTTATCCAGGTTGAATTACGACCGGGTCTTTTAGCTCTGCTCTTTCCTGCCTATCGTTACACGCGGTGTTTTGCCCGGCCCGATACAAGTGAGTCTTATATCAATTCTCCTGCAATGGGGGTGATATTGCAAGGAAGAATTGGCTTTCCGCAGGCATCTGGCAGCGGATCTTCAGGGCCATGCCCCTTGACCTCTCACGACGACCGGGATATAAATACTCATTATGAGGAAATAAGAAAGCATGAACACATCATCAAGAGGAAAAAGCCATGAAGAAGACCTTCCAAGACCTACTTGCGGCCCTCAGCGAGAAATTACCCGATATTCCTTTTGATGTAACTTTTTGGGATGGTCAGACCAAACAGTATGGGAACGGAAAACCGGTGTTCACACTCGGTTTTCACAGCAAAGCCTCTGCAAAACGGCTTCTGAGCAAGGGGTCTATGGGTTTTGGGGAAGAATATGTGGCGGGCAATATCGATGTGCATGGCGACTTTCAAAAACTTGTCCAGATCGGGGTCGACCCACGTTTTCAGAATATCAAGCTGTCTCCCTTAACGAAAGCGTCTGTGCTATTTACGCATATAGCATCTTTGAACACGGTCCGTCGGGCGCCAGCAAATATAACACGTCACTATGACCTTGGTGACGATTTCTACAAATGCTATCTTGATAAGACGATGGCGTATTCATGCGCCTACTTCCGAAAAGCAACAGACACCTTGGAGGAAGCCCAAGAACAAAAATACGAACATATATGCAGAAAACTTCAACTCCGGGAAGGAGAATCACTCATAGATATCGGCTGCGGATGGGGCGGAATGCTTATATACGCAGCCCGTAATTATGGGATTACCGGGGTCGGCTGTACTATCTCTCCTAATCAGGCGCGATATGCAAGGGACAGGATAGCCGCGGAAGGCCTTGACGACAAGATAACAATCCTTCAGGAGGATTACCGGAACATTGGCGGCCAGTTCGACAAATTCGCTTCCATTGGAATGTTCGAACATGTCGGCAAGGAATTCATTCCGCTTTTTATGAGGAAGGTTCGAACGCTTTTGAAGACACAGGCGATAGGCCTTCTTCACACGATAGGTAAGGAAAAGCATACTCCTTTAGACCCTTGGACGATGAAATATATCTTTCCCGGCGGCCATATACCCGCACTCGATCACATCATAAAGGCCATGGGAAAGGAAAAGCTTGTCCCCGTTGACATAGAAAACCTCCGTATTCACTATGCTGCGACCCTGGACGAATGGGGAAAACGCTTTGAAGACAACAGGCACAAGATAGCCGAAATGTTCGATGAAAAGCTCGTTCGGATGTGGCGGTTATTTTTATACGGCAGTGCAGCCGCTTTCAGATGGGGAGATATACGTCTATATCAGATATTGTTCACCAACGGCCTGAATAATTCCATTCCGTGGACACGGGATCACATATACCGGCCTTTACCTGCGCCATTTGGTCCTTGCATCGCACAGCAGGAAAATTATCAGAGCGCATGCCACTTTTCACCCGGACAAAATCCTTGCCTTGATACGGTACGAAATACTATAAATGAGTATGGCGGCACGCACAAAAGAAGAATTGGAGCATATAAGAAGAGAATGCATGAAGATGTCCCGTAAACGTGCTTTGATGTCTGCAGCTGCGTCGATACTGCCTGTCCCATTTACGAATACCGCCACCGATATCATGGTCTTGCGGGATATTATCCCGAAAATAGCGCAAAAGTTCGGGCTTGCAAAAGAGCAAATAGACGGCTATGACCGGCAACTATCTATCATAATTTACGAAGTGGCCAGAGAGGTGGGGTCAAAGATCATCGGGAGATATCTCACCAAAGACCTGATAATCCATCTTCTCCAAAATATGGGGATAAAGAGGTTGACCGTAAAACAGGTGAGCAGATATATGCCCCTTATAGGGCAGGTTGTCTCAGCGGGCGTGAGCTACGGGGGCATGATGCTCGTCATCCGACATCACATAAATGAATGTCACAAAGTTGCGCGAATGGTAACCGACCGGACGAACCACCAAGAAAAGAGATTGCAGGGAAAACGTTAATTTCCATATCCCCCGCTTTCTATTCTCTCGAGAAAACCGTTTTAAAAGGTGAGGTAATGTATAAATGAAGTCGGGCCAAGGTTGTATGTCCATTCCTCTATTTCAACTGTCTCAAAATATCCGAAAGGAAGGCCCCCTCGTCACAGTTCTCCTAGATATCACTGTCGGGGCATCCCACCTGGCCATCACCGCGGAAAGTCTGTCATGAACTGCTACTACGGCTCCGTCAGGACATCTAAAAGTACCTGAGGTCGTCGCGGACGCAGGATAATATGCCAGGCATAGCGCACATGCCAGACCTATTATCGTCAACATCGATCGCAGCATGCCCACCAAACATAACAAGACCAAAATGAGCCGGGCTATTCGGAGTCTTTTCCCGGGACATTCCCCGGTGACGTGTCACGTGGCAATTTCCGGCCGCTATAAATAATGTGACCGCAGCATGCGGCAATGTATCCGAAACCAAACGGGATAATTCTCACTTCCTTGCCGCACCACTTGCACCGTACTGTGGATGTGCGCCGACCCGATCGGTACGAATCCGGTTGAAGTGAACTTTTGCCTGTTTTCCGCACTAAGCGACCCGCTTCCTATACTTTAGGAATAATTACACGGAACTGTCTGTCGCTTAATAAACCTATTTATATGTAATATTATTTGACTACAGGCGCTTTCCCATAAGCTTTACTGCTAAATGACCCAATAACCCCGCTTCCCCTGCACTGCGTGATCATATTAGCATAAGACGACTCCGAATTCTCATTGATTAATTATTGGTTAAATATGGGGTAAATTACCATACTCGAAAAATTGGTTTTTCATTGATGCAGGACGCGGTTTCGGCCTCCCCGATCTTATGCCTGTTCAATATATAATTGGCATGGATGAATTCTCCATATTTTCTCTGTAATTCAGCGATACATCCGGCTTTTATCCTTTTCGAAGGTCCATATGTTATGCGAGAAAGGACGTGAAAGGATGGAACGGTGTTTTATTATTGAAATCGTGCCCTTGCGAACCGCTATCCCCGCGATACAATTTGAATTTTTCGATAACTTGGTATATACTGATTATTTGGCTTATGGGTATTTAGGGCTGCGGGAAACAACGTGACTTTGAGAAAACACAAGATCATAACGATTGATGGTCCAAGCGGTGCCGGTAAAAGTACGATCGCAAAACTCCTTGCTGTGTCCGCCGGCTACACTTACATCGATTCCGGCGCAATCTACCGCGGCATCGCTTATGCTTATAATACACGAAAAGATGGGGGATCTATCGAGGAATTTCTTCATGATCTCCCACTCACGTTCGAATTCGGCAAACATACCCGGGTAAGATTCTCCGGGAAGGATATTTCAGAAGAAATACGCGAGCCCGATATTTCCCTCCTGGCCTCTTCCCTTTCCCAGCATCAACCCGTTCGAGAATATGCAAATGCTGTTCAACGCAGGCTCGCGGCAGACAAGAATGTCGTTCTTGAAGGAAGGGATACCGGAAGCGTTGTCTTTCCGGATGCGGATATTAAGTTTTATCTCGATGCGCGATCTGATGAACGGGCACACCGGCGACATTCCGAGCTGACCTCAAAAGGTTCGAAACCGCCGCTGACTACCGTTAAACAAGAAATGGAAAAACGCGATGCGGATGATTCCACGCGGGCAATAGCACCCCTTGTTGTCCCGGATGGGGCAATTGTTGTCGATACAACGGGAACGGATATCGAAGGGGTATTGAATATTATCCTGACCCATATTAAAGACAGGGACGAACAAAAGAAATGAACGTCGTTAAAACGAAGAATATCGGTTTTTGTTTCGGGGTTAAACGGGCCATCAACATGGTCTTGAAGGCCGCAGAAGCGGGTGGAAAGGTATTTACCATAGGCCCGATCATCCATAATCCCCAGATGGTCGGATTATTGAAGGGAAAAGGGATAATACCCGTCGATGATGTCTATCAGGTCAAAGAGGGCACGGTCGTATTCCGCACGCACGGGATCAAGAAAGAGGAAGAGGAATATATTCACCAAAGCGGGTTAAAATGGATAGACACGACATGTCCTTTCGTGAAGCGTGTGCGCAAGCATGCCAAGCACCTCGAGAAGAGCGGGTATCAGGTTGTGATCGTCGGCGACAGGAACCATCCCGAGGTCAAAAGTGTCTTGAGTTACCTTGATAATGATGGTATTGTACTGCAACAACCAACAGCATTGACTGCCAAAAAGGTGGGGGTCGTAAGTCAAACCACCCTCGATAAAGGAACATTCGTTTCGATCGTAAAAGAGCTCATTGCCGGAGTGGAGGAACTCAGAATATACAACACCATTTGCGAGAGCACCCAGATACGACAAAACGAAGCTGTAGAATTATCGGGCGAAGTAGACATGATGTTGGTAGTCGGGGGAAAGAACAGTTCAAACTGCACTAAGCTTTACAAGGTCGTACATAAAGTCCAGCCAAATACCTATCATATTGAAACAGTCGATGACCTTCGTCCCGAATGGTTCCAGAATGTATCACGGGTAGGTCTGACGGGGGGAGCGTCAACACCCGATCTGATCATAGATATTGTTGAAGGGAAAGTAAAAAATTTTTAGGGGGCACACCATGATGGTGGATACAGATACCGCGACACCGAAAGACAACACGCAGGAGGATATGCAGACATTATACGAGACGTCGTTGAAAAGCCTCCAGGAAGGCAACATACTGACAGGAAAGGTAATAAATATCGCGGGCGATTCTGTTATCGTCGATGTCGGTTTAAAATCGGAGGGCATAGTACCGCTCGGTGAATTTTCGCCGCGTGAAGGCAGCGAACAGCCGGTAAGCGTCGATGATGAGGTAGAGGTTATGATCATTGGACGCGAGAAGGAATCGGGTCTTTTAAGACTGTCGAAGAAACGGGTAGATGAGATCAAGACATGGGAGAAGATAGACAAGTCACTCGAAGACGGGACCCCACTCGAGGGACATATTGTCTCGGAGGTCAAGGGTGGGTTCATAGTTGATCTGGGGATCAACGCTTTCCTTCCACTATCGCAGGTCGATATAAAGCCGGTCAAGAACCCGGCATCCTTTGTCGGGCGATCCCTTAAGTTCAAGGTTATCAAATCCAACCGGAGGAAAGGTAGCATTATTCTTTCACGGCGTGTTCTTCTCGAAGAAGAACGCGAGAGAAAAAGACAGGAATTCTGGAAAAATGTCAAAGACGGACAGATCATATACGGCTTCGTCAGAAATATAACCGATTACGGCGCATTCGTTGATCTCGGTGGCGTTGACGGCTTCCTTCACATTAATGATATAACCTGGGGGAAGATCACGCATCCCAAGGAATATTTGAGGATAGGGGACGAAGCAAAGGTAAAGATCATAGGGATCGACACAGAAAAAGGCCGTGTGTCCATCGGCATGAAACAGCTCAAGACCGATCCTTGGTTGAAGATCGATGAAAAATATCCCGTCGGGACCAGGGTAAAGGGCAAGGTTGTCGGCATCGTAGAGTACGGCGCATTCGTTGAACTCGAACAGGGCCTAGAAGGCCTCCTACATGTCAGCGAAATGAGCTGGGACAAGAAATTCAAGAACCCTTCGAAGATGGTCAATAAGGGCGACACCCTTGAACTCGTTGTCCTCAAGATCGATCTCGAGAAAAAGCGTATATCCCTCGGTCTCAAACAACTTGCTCCCGATCCGTGGGATGAGCTTGAGGCTAACTATCCTCCCGGCTCAATAGTAAAGGGCAAGGTCAAGAATTTTACCGAATTTGGAATGTTCGTGGGTATCGGAAACGGCATTGACGGACTGGTCCATATGTCCGAACTATCATGGTCGCGAAGAAAAAAGGCATCCCAGGAACAACTCAAAAAAGGCACTACGATAGAGGCGCTTGTTCTTAATATCGATAAAGCACAAAAGAAATTCTCGTTAAGTATAAAGAGACTCAAAGAAGACCCCTGGAAAGGAGTCTCAAACCGTTATTCAGTGGGTGACGTCGTTGAAGGCCATATTACCAGCATTACCGACTTTGGGGTCTTCGTAGAAATCGAAGAAGGGGTCGAAGGTCTCATTCATATATCCGAGATGGATGAACTGCAGGGAAAGCAGCCATCCGAGGTGTTCACTCTCGATGACATAATACAGGCGGCCATCCTTAACATAGATGAGAAAGACAAGAGAATAGCCCTGAGCACGAAAGTGTTGAGAAAAAGAGAGACCAGGACAGCATCAGAGGTCCGTGAGGAAACAGGCGGCGCATTTTCTACACTCGGAGATATCCTTGAGCCGGCCATGAAGAAAAACAGCGAAAATACGGATTGATCCAGGGGAAAGACTATGACTATCAGTCAGGATTTGCTCGATATCCTGTGTTGCCCTAAATGCAAAGGGGACCTCACGCTGTCAGCCTCGCCCGAAGGGTTTGTGTGCGCTAAATGCGGTCTTCTCTACCCTATACGGGACGGAATTCCCATAATGCTCACCACCGAGGCAATTCCTATAAAGCCTGAAAACACTTAACAGGACGCGTTATCATAGATCTTATTCTTATTGCACTTATAAGATTGATGCAGTGCGCCTTAAGGACTGTGTCCGAAAATGCACAGGCCGGTGTGGGACGTATGCTGGGTGCAACAGGTTACGCCCTGCTCAAGACGCGGCGTAATATTGCCATATCAAACATCCGCCGTGCTTTTCCGGATTATTCGCCAGAGCAAGCCGTAGCCATTGCCCGGAACTGTTTCAAAAAGCTCGGCACGAACATGATCGAATTGCTCATGGTCCCTTTTATTCCTCCGGCAGAGATACCCCGACGATTTTCATTTGAGCCGCAAGACATAGCTGCCCGGACTCTCGGTTCAGGACGCGGGGTAATAGCGCTGACATTTCATTTCGGAAACTGGGAGATCATGGGGATTACCTCGAAGCTTCTCAACCAACCGGTCGTCGCCCTGGCGCGCCCCTTAAAAAAACATGCCCGTCTCAACACATTCCTCAACAGACTCCGCGAATCGACCGGTCTAACCATAATCGTAAATGAAAATACGGCCAAAGAGGTCATGCGCCTTCTCAAAAGAAATGCAATTATCGCTATCCTAGGTGACCAGCGAGAAAAACGTTCCCGGGCTGTTTTTGTCGATCTTTTCGGACAGCAGGTGCCGACATCGAAGGGTACCGCAATGATCGGCATGAAAACTGGATGCCTCGTCGTCCCCTGCTATCCCCTGCGGAAAGGGTTCCTGAGATATACCATCGTGTGCGGCGAACCGATCGTGATGGAACGGGAAGGCAATATCGAAGAACTCATAGCGAGAAATACGCGAAAGATAAACGCATTCCTCGAAGACATAATACGCAAGCACCCAGACGAATGGTTCTGGGTCCACCAAAGATGGGGGCGGCAGAGGCGAAAACACCGGCGGCACAAGAATTAAGAAAAGCAAAAAATCTCCCTATCTCCCTCTCGCCAGGCTTCACTCGAGCCCACAGGAAAAGGCGGGTTCGAGTGAAGCCTGGCGAGAG
>DHQV01000009.1:0-11272 GCA_002408185.1 Deltaproteobacteria bacterium UBA5329 | reverse complement strand
GAAGCCTGGCGAGAGGGAGATAGTTTAGAGCGTGGAATTCGGCCTAATTCTTCCTGCGGGCGTACAAAAAACGGTCTATGAGCCAGCCCAGCCGGGCTGACCTTTCTTTTTTATCGCGGTTTGCTTGCATTCTGGATATGAACTTATATCCGGATAGGCGCTCAAATGTCCGTAAGAAAATAAGGCGCTCTCTGTCATTGACAGGGTCGCCAAACAATTCGCTGTACTTTAGCACGTACCTGTCGAGCCTCCAGAACATTTTTTCATAATCGTCCGGCTCCATTTTTTTTCGATATGCCTTGTCGAAGTCTAGAAAGAAGATCCCTCCGGCCGGATCGACGAGAACATTCCTGAGATGAAGATCGGGATGGTATATGCCAAGATCGCCAAGCCTGAAAAAATATGCGGCCAGCATCTTTGCCATCCGCAGACGCTCCCGCCTGCCCGATCGTCTGAAATATTCGAGCAGGTCCCAGGCATCTGTTGCGAAGACAGAGATGAAGAAAAGGTCATTCGCAACTATGCCTTTCCTAGAAATATATCCGAATCCCTTCACCACGGGGAACCGGTTCTCGTCGAGATAAACTGTAATATCAAGTTCATTGGATGCTCGTTTTTCTCCCAGGAACGTGCCTTTCGTAATACCCCGCAGCCACCCCCCATGAAGGTACTGCCTGATAACAAAGGTCTCTCCATCAAACTCAAAGATCCCGGGAGCGCCCCTGCCCGCCGTCAACCTCCGGTCCGGATCCATAGCCTTGTCGATAAAAGCCCCAATATCGGCGCATCCCCCCCGATATACAAGAATATACCGACCCGCCTTCTCCCGTCTAAACTTTGCCATTTTGACCACTTAACCGTTATCCCGGTTTGCCGGGATCCAGTGTCTCGTTATGAATTTTTTTCGGAACGTACATTTGGTCTGAATAGGATTGTATACGATATGTCCTTGATTTTCCAGAATAAGAAAGATCAAGTCTAAATATCTATCTCCATCCCATCCTCGGCTAGGAGGTAAGGCGCGTGCAGGACGCCCTTGTATGTATCCCACTCGGGATAGAGATGTGTTAGCAGAACACGTTTCGGCATTGCCTTCTGCACTATTTTGTCGAGGGCCTCGAGGTTGAGGTGCCCCTTTACTTTGCGTTCCGGAAACGCACATTCGGCAACAAGGAGATCACTTCTGTCCGCCAGTCTTATAAGATTCTGCGAAAAATCCGTGTCACCAGAAAATGTCAGCGATCTTTTTTCGTCGAGCCTGACGGCAATGCTTTCGGGGTTATGCTTGACGGGCGCGGTTGTGATGGTAATCCCGTTATACACCTGCGATTGATTTACCAGGGGCTTCACGGTCAGGTCATACGTTTTCGGCTCGATCCAGGGATACACATTCCGCAGCCCCCCATAAAAACGGGTTATCCCTCTCCCACCGATTATCGTGAGCGGTTTCTCACGTGCCACCTTGCCGTAATTACATGCAAAGAAGAACGTGGGGAGATCGGCCGTATGATCCACATGAAAATGCGTAATGATCACAACGTCAATATCGTCTACGTCAAAGCCTTTCTCCAAGAGTCGTCGCACCACGGCCGGGCCTGCATCAACAAGAATGTTCAAGCCTTTGGTCATGACCAGGTAAGCCGAAGAATTTCTTTCGATACGCGGAATAGCCGTTCCTGTGCCCAGAATAACGAGTTTCATCATATGAATAGTAAGGCAATCGTCTTTAAAACGCAATAAAAGCTGCCGTTGTAAAATATGCGGAAATGTCCTTGTTCTCTTTATGGATCCGTTCCGATGTTTTTCTATAACACATTGATAATGAAAGCCATTTATGGTAAAAATGTTCACTCCTGAAGCACACTGTGAGTAGGAGCCAACAAGACATTGCGTGAAAAACCTGAGGAAAATATGATTGAGGATGCTACGTCGACCCAAAGCGATTTTATTCGAGAAATTATTGATAGCGACCTGAAAACTGGGAAACATGACCGGATCGCGACTCGTTTCCCACCCGAACCTAACGGATATCTTCATATAGGGCATGCCAAATCAGTCTGCCTCAATTTCGGCCTTGCGGCTCAGTACAAAGGCACCTGCAACCTGCGCATGGATGATACCGATCCTGCCGGCGAATCCATGGAATTTGTCGGATCAATTCAAAACGATGTCAGGTGGTTGGGGTTCGATTGGGATGACCGGCTATTTTTTGCATCGGATTATTTTGACAGACTATACCAGTTTGCGATCGATCTCATAAAAACCGGAAAAGCGTATGTCTGCAGCCTTAATGCCGACGAGATACGGGCATACCGCGGCACCCTGACGGAACCCGGGAAGAACAGCCCGTACCGTGACAGAACAGTCGAAGAAAATCTTGACCTTTTTACCCGGATGAGGGCGGGTGAATTTCCCGATGGAGCACATGTTCTGAGGGCAAAAATCGATATGTCATCTCCGAATATTACGATGCGGGACCCGGTCATCTACCGGATAAAAAGGTCCGGCCATTACCGTTTGGGCGACAACTGGGTGATTTATCCGATGTATGATTTTGCTCATTGCCTGTCGGATTCTATCGAAGGCATAACGCATTCAATATGCACGCTGGAGTTCGAAAATAACCGGCCTCTTTACGACTGGTTCGTCAATGAACTGATCGGGGGGTCCAAACCCCGTCAAATCGAATTTGCCCGCCTCAACATCAGTTACACTATCCTGAGCAAGAGAAGACTGATCGAACTTGTCGAAAGCGCCCTTGTCGACGGATGGGACGATCCCCGTATGCCGACAGTCGCGGGAATGAGGCGGCGCGGTTACACGGCGCGCGCAATACGCGAGTTCTGCTCACGGATCGGTGTTGCAAAAAATGACAATCTTGTCGATATAGCGCTCCTCGAACATTGTGTGCGCGAGGACCTGAACGAGACCGCACCTCGGGCAATGGCGGTGCTGCGCCCGCTCAAGGTCATTATCGACAATTACCCCGAAGGCGCGACCGAGGACATGGAATGTGCAAACCATCCTCAGAAACCGGAAATGGGTACCCGAATGGTACCATTTTCGAAAACCATTTACATTGAAAAAGATGATTTTATGGAAGAGCCTCCCCGTAAATATAAACGTCTCGGTCCCGGCCGGGAGATCCGGCTCAGGAATTCATACGTTATCCGTTACGCATCCATGGTGAAAGACGATGCGACAGGGGAGATCCGGGAATTGCACTGCACGTATGATCCCGACACGAAGAACGCCGCCCCTGCCGATGGCAGAAAGGTTGACGGTGTTATCCACTGGGTATCCGCCGTACATGCCGTACCGGTTACTGTCCGCCTTTATGACAGGCTCTTTAAGGTTGCAGATCCTGCGGGTGCGGAGGGTGAAATGAAGGACCTCCTGAATCCCGGCTCGCTCGAGGTCGTAGATAGAGCGTACGTTGAACCGGGACTCGGCCAGGCTAAATCTGGGGAAAAGTACCAGTTCGAACGCACCGGCTATTTCTGCTGCGACACGAAAGATTCATTGCCCTTAAAACCGGTATTCAACCGGATCGCTACACTTCGGGATTCGTGGGCAAAGATATCTGCAAAATAGATAGTTTCCCGGTTTAAAGAAAAAAGGGGTGGCAATGAATTTTTCCCGTGGTTTTGACAACGAGAAATATCTTCGGCTGCAGACAGACGAGATCCTCGAAAGGGTTGAAAGGTTCGACAACAAACTGTACCTGGAATTTGGTGGTAAGCTACTCTACGATTTCCATGCGGCCAGGGTCCTTCCAGGTTATGACCCGAATGCCAAAATGCTCCTGCTTTCAAAACTGAAAGATAAAGCAGACATCCTTTTGTGTATATATGCGGGCGATATTGAAAGGAAGAAGATACGGGCCGACTTCGGCATTACATACGATGCGGACGCCCTGAAGCTTATAGATGATTTAAGGAGCTGGGACATAAACGTTCTCGGTGTAATCATCACGCGGTTCGAAGGCCAACCCGCAGCAGTTCATTTCAAGAACAAGCTGGAGCGGCGCGGGATAAGCGTTTATACCCACCGGTACACGAAGGGATATCCCACTGATGTGGACACGATAGTGAGCGACGAGGGATATGGCGCTAATGATTATATCGTTTCCGAAAAACCCCTTGTCATAGTAACGGGTCCCGGGCCCGGCTCAGGCAAGCTCGCCACGTGCCTTTCGCAACTGTATCATGATCACCAACGGGGTATACGGTCCGGATATGCAAAGTTCGAAACGTTTCCCGTCTGGAACATGCCTTTGAAGCATCCGGTTAACGTTGCGTACGAAGCTGCGACCGCCGATATCAGGGATTTCAACCTTATCGACCCGTTTCACATGGAAGCGTACGGCCAAATGTCGGTCAATTATAACCGGGATGTAGAGGTTTTCCCGGTGTTATACCGGATCATGGAAAAAATTACCGGCGGTGAGTCTTTCTATCGTTCTCCGACCGATATGGGCGTAAACAAGGTCGGTTTCGCCGTTGAGAATGACGAGGTGATAAGGGAGGCGGCAAAACAGGAGATAATCAGGAGATTTTTTCGGTATCGCTGTGAATATGCCATGGGCTTTGCCGAAAAGGAGACCTGTCAAAAAGTAGAACTCTATATGAAGGAATTTGACCTGTCGGTCGAAGACAGGTCTGTAGTGCCACCGGCCCGCGATGCCGCACTTGCCGCACAGACCGCCAACAAGGGTAATGAAGGGATATACTGCGGGGCCTCCATTGAACTTAAGGATGGAACGATCGTGACAGGCAGTAATTCGCCGTTGATGCACGCCGCAACAAGCCTCGTCATTCATGCTATCAAACATCTTGCAGGAATTCCCGACCAACTGGCCCTTCTGCCTGACTATGTGACAGATTCGGTGAGATACCTTAAAACCCGTATATTAAACGAAGGTTCGGTAAGTCTCGATCTTGAAGAAGCTCTCATCGTCCTCAGCGTAAGCACCATGACGAATCCCGCGGCAAAGCTCGCGCTTGCAAAACTGAAGGACCTGAAAGGTTGTGAGGTCCATATGACGCATATACCGAGCCCTGGCGATGAGGCGGGACTCAGGCGGATCGGGGTTAACCTGACAAGTGACCCTAATTTTGCGACAAAGAATCTCTTCATTACGTGAGATACGAGTTCGTGTGACGTTTTTGTCCCCTAGAGAACAAGGAGCATTTATGTCCCGTTTTTCAAAAACAATAATCAGTGTATTCATCGTTGGTTTTATCCTGTGCACATCCGCATGGGCCACAGATAAAAAACCGGTCTTCATTTTTGCTTCCGGACAAGAAGGAAGATCCATTCTTACCGCACGGGATGAATTCATTGAAAATATGAGTCCTTTTGACCGGGCCGTACGCATGCAGTCCGAAAAGCCTGTTTCGGTGGATCAATTCCTGACATTTGTCGGGAATAATGTAGTCTCATGGGACAAAGACGATCAAGAACTGATCCAGAAGATCCTGTCTTCCCTGGCCCCTAGATTGGCTTCATACGCATCATTTTTACCTGACAGAGTCTACCTGATAAGGACAACGGGTAATGAAGAAGGCGGTGCAGCCTACACGCGGGGCAATTCAATAGTGTTTCCCCGCAGGTTCCCTTTGACCGATATGGTCGCTATATACAAGCTGATCTCCCATGAAATTTTTCATATTATCAGCCGGCAAAACACAAAAACGAAAGACGACCTGTATGGGGTCATAGGGTTTCATAAATGTCCGGCATTCAGGCTTCCCAGATCTCTCGAAAACCGGCGGATCACCAATCCGGACGCACCGTTCAATGAATACTGCATTCGGGTGAGGGCAGCCAAAAAAGATCTCATCGTCCTTCCCCTGCTCTATTCCCAGCTCGACACATACAGCAAAAGTGACGGTGAGGGATTATTCGATTACCTCCAAACAGCATTTATCTCCGTAGCCAGGCTTAAAGGCCCGGGACAAAGACCGGTCATCTTGAAGGATAAGGAAATGACCCTCTATAAAGAGGAAGAATTGCAGGGCTTTTATGAGCAGATCGGGCAAAATACGGATTACACGATCCACCCTGAAGAGATCCTGGCTGACAATTTCTCATATCTGTTCCTTGGAGTGACCGAAATGGAATCCCCGCAGGTAATCGAGAAAATGAAAAAGGTATTCGAAAAGAACAGGTGACATGGAAGGTGGCAAAGCGCGGTCGCTGAAACATGCTGAACCTATGCTGGCTTCAACCTCTCTGAAGCGATAGGGGGAGCTCCAGGTGGTTTTCTTCAAGCAGCTCCTTGTTGGTGAGGATATCGAAAGCCGGACCGTCGGCGGCCACGTTTCCTTCCCTGATCACGATGCAGCGTTGACAGACATCCAAGATCAGATCCAGATCGTGTGAAGCTATAACCTTAGAATGCTCGAAGGTTCTGAGTAGATTGATAAGTAATCGCCTCGATCTTGGGTCCAGATTGGCTGCCGGCTCGTCCATCGCCAGGATATCCGGCTCCATGGCCATGACCGATGCGATCGCTACGGAGCTTTTCTGGCCGTTGGAGAGATGATGCGGGGATTTATGTTGCAAGTCAAGGCAACCAACGAGATCGAGCGCACTTCGCACCCTTTCTCTCACCATCGCCTCATCCATGCCCAGGTTAAGAGGGCCGAACGCGACATCTTCGTAGACTGTCGGCATGAATAATTGTTCATCGGGATTTTGAAAGACGATGCCGACTTTTTTTCGAATTTCCTGCCGGGTCTGACGGCCCAGATAAAGATTGCCGATATTGACGGTACCGGACGTGGGCATAAGATATCCGTTCAAGTGCATCAATAGCGTGGATTTGCCCGCTCCGTTGGCGCCAATGATCCCCACCGATTCCCCATGCGTGATCCGAAACGAAATATCTCTTAAGGCTTCTGTTTTGTTCGGATAGCGGAAAGAAACATTTTTAAACTCCACAATATGATGGCTCACGAGAAAACTCCTTGAATAAATCCACCCAGTATTCGCGTTACCGGATATAACCGGAATACATAAAGAAAAGTTAAAATAGACACGGTGAAAACAACATCGGCCATTTTAATACGATAACGTTTCAGTGAGGGCATATCGCCCTGAAATCCACGGGAGAGCATCGCGGAATAAATCCGCTCTGCCCTCTCGACAGTGCGAATAAAAAGCATCCCGGCTATACGCACTAATATTCTCATGTCTTTGCCTCGTTCCCCGTAAGATCTCATGTTTCTGGCGCGAACGATCCGCATGGTCTCTTCCATGAGCACAAAGATATAACGGTAGAGAAAAGAAAGTTGGGAAACAAAAAGAGAGGGCAATCCCAACTGCCTTAGACCGTGACAAACACCCGGGAAAGACGTAGTGGCAATGAGCAGGAGTGTCGTGCTGACGGTGAGTGTAAACCTGATAAGTATCGAGAAGAAGGAAAGCCATCCTACCGATATGGCCAGTCCCTGAAAAATAAAAACCTGTCCAGAATCCAGCAATGGATTGAAAATGCCGATAAATACGGCAAAAGGCGAAACTAGGATCACCTTTCTGAAGATAAGCATGAAAGGGATTTCGCCGATGGTCATCAACAACACCGGATATAAGAAAAAAGGCAGCAGGGACGCTACTTCATATTTAGAAAAGGAAATGACGGTAAAGAAGAAGAGTGAAGTGGTGATTATTTTTGCCCTTGGGTCCAGCTTGTGAACAAAGGTGTCCTTGTACGATAACTGATCGAGAAACCCGATATTGTAATATTGTTTATCAAAATTCATCTTAAATCCGGCACGTTAAAATACTGCTATAAAGTAGTATGTGCTGCCCTGGTAATAATTCCGCATGGGTTCGCCCGGCATATGACTCTATTATTCTCGGCCTATCGCTTTTTAAAAAACCGGATTCCTAAACCGATGAACGAAATGAACATCAGAACAATTACACCCCCAAGCACACCCGCGACCGAAGTGGCGGCTTCAACTCCCGGCCAGGCGTGGGCTTCGTTTTCTTCGAGTTTCCCTCCGGTTTCCTGTTTGAAGTTGTAGTCGTTAAGAAAGGCGGTTTTTTTCTGGATTCCTCTGAAGACAGGGGCAATGCCCTCCGTAGCCTCAGCCAGTTCAACCTGACCAGTAACTTTTTCAATGGACCATTCCAAGCCGTCCGGGTGAGTGGAGGCGAACCAGGAAAGAAACCCACCAGTGACGACGGCCACAATTACAAAGGCCGTCAGAACATTTTTAATAGAAATACTGGCTTCGACGGGCTTCGAGAAGGAAACAGCATCGAGGATTTCCGGTCGGATCTTTTTCACATAATTGATAATCCCTGCCGTGATTATTCCTTCCACAAGACCAATGGCCAGGTGTATCGTTTGCATCAACAGGGCGAATGTACCGAAAGGCAATTCTGTCTTGCCCGATAAGAGCGTTTCCAAGACAACCGAAAAAGCGCCCAGTTGCAGGGCAACGATTACGCTGACGATTGCAGCGATGGATATCCTCTTCGTACCCATGTCGTTTCCAGCAATAAGTTTGTAGATCAGGGGATAGACAAGAAAACAGGGGTAGATCCCCAAATTCCAAATATTACAGCCAAGGGCAAGCAGTCCTCCATCGGCAAAAAATAGCGCTTGTACCGTCAATATGGAAGCCATGGTAAGAAAAGCCGCGTATGGTCCCAGTGTGATCGCCAGGATCATGCCGCCGCCGATGTGTCCGCTCGAACCGGTAATGGGAATGGTAAAGTTGATCATCTGGGCAGAAAAAATAAAAGCACCCATTGCTCCCATCAGTGGAATTATTTTATTATCGACATTCTGTTTTAGTTTTTTTGATGAATATCCGATCGCCGTTACTGAACCGGCCCACATCGCTGCCGCCACGGCCGGTGAGAGTAAAGCGTCTGCCATGTGCATGATGAGATCTCCTTTGGAAAAAGTAATAATTAATTTCTTAAAAACTCAAGGTGACTCCTGCCAGCGCAGAAATATTCGTCTCGGACCTGGTCAAACCGCCCTTGACTCCGAGGTCGACATCGAAATGTTCATTTACTGAATATATGATTCCACCGATAATAAACGCGGGGTCTTCGTTCGCCTCATCATCACGATCGCGTTCAATACCGACATTAGCGACCAGCTTCAGATCTTTAATAACTTCCCATGTGGCAGCGAACGAAGCATGCCAAATATCCTTACGTTCATCACAATTGTTTTCGTTTCTCATGTAACCAAGATTGCCGTGAAATGCCCATGGACCCATTTCCCGCGAGGCGATCAGGAAAAGGCTGCCGCCAATCTTTCCTGTACCCAGTCCCCTGTCGTCATTGCCGGTGGGAAAGTCGATTCCCGGTTTCAAAGCAAAGCTCAGGCCGTTTTTCTCGAAAAACTTCCATTTCACTTGCAGTGTCGCATCGCCCACTCCATTTTCATTGTAAACAGTTATACTATCGTTCTTTTCTTTTGCCCAGAGATAGGGAAGGCTGAGCACCAGGTCAACATTTTCCGCTATTCCAATGGACAGTGTGGCTGACGCCTGGCATCCTGTGCTTTTGACGGTTACGCCCTCAACATCTTCCCTGTCCCAATCATATTGCCCATTTAATTCCACCTGGAATTTCCCTTTTCCCTGGGTTCCTGTGTCATCGGTAATCAACGGATGCGCCGCCCAGGAAGGGCAGGATACGAGTAGCACCGCCGCAAGTACCAGTCCCTTCGCAAATCCTTTCCACGCCATCAACCAATCCTCCTAGAAGCGTTACTATTATCTCACTGGTAACACAGATTGACATTATCGCTGTCCTGAGCATTGTCTCCTTAGCTCTGCATGCTACTTTTCTTGTTATAGTGCTACTACAGCCCAAAAAAATATACATTCTCAGCCCATGCCCTTTCCCGTGCTCGACATGCTGAGGATACCATGTTTGACCCCCTTGATCGCCTTAAGCAGATCTGCAAGCTCCCGCACATCCTGTGCCTTGCCTCTCACAGCTATGATCTCAAGACAATTAGAGTGATCGAGGTGCACATGTTGTGTCGATATTATCACCTTCTGAAAGTCATGCTGCATATCCGTTACTTTGTTCATGAGTTCCCTGCGATGGTGATCGTAGATAAGCGTAATTGCACCCGCGATCTCTGTATTTGTGTCCCATTCCTCTTTTACAAGTTCTTGCCTTATGAGGTCCCTGAAGGCTTCAGAACGATTATCATAATTTTTGTTCTTGATAAGCGCGTCAAATTTCTCCAGCAGATCCTTATCTAAGGAGACACCAAATCTAACCAAATTCGACATTACCATGCTCTCCTGGTATTACGTATGAAATAATAGTAGCACATGGACGGGAATGTCAAGAAAAAGTCACGGTTTTCGGCGGAATAAAAGTGTACCACCCCGCTGATATTTTACGAGCCATTAAATGGCCGTATTACCTCCAAGATTTTTCGTAAGCTGTTAAGCTAATACTTTACCTTTTAATCTGTAGCTATGACCTTTTATATTTATCACCCTGTAGTGATGAAGAAGCCGGTCAGGAATTGCGGACGCTATCACTTGGTCACCGAAGAGTTCCTGCCAGTCAATAAAGCTTTTGTTCGACGTAATGATTGTCGAGACCCGTTCATATCGTGAAGATACGAATTAGAAGAATAGGTGCGCTTCATTGGCATTTACCGGAAGATATCCTGCCTCGTCAACGACAACGAGGCTGGCGTTGACATATGGCTTTATCCTCGCCTGACTCTCCTTCAGCCTGGCAATCAGCGAAATCATGGTAGTATTATACAGAACCTTAAAGCCGTGGCTGCATGCCTTGACGGCGAGAGCGATGGCGAGATGCATCCTTCCGACACCGGGAGAACCCAAAAAAATCACATCCTCATGCTTGGCTAAAAAAGTCACGTCAAAGAGCTCCATCAGGTTTTTTGTCGAGTTGTGGATGAAAGGTGAAATCGTACTTTTCAATTGTCTTTGCCGAGGGAGGCCCCGCCATGCGAAGGTCCATGTCAATCCTTCTTTGTTCCTTTGCCGCAGCCTCTTCCTCGAACAGGCGGTCGAGGAATTCCCGGTACGAGAGATTATCATGTTCGGCAATGCTGACGACGGTATCGAGAACTTCATGCATGCGCGCAAGCTTGAGTCTAGTGAGATTTTCGGTGAGATGTTCACAGATCATCTGTTCCATGCTGCACCTACCGGACGTTCATATTCTTCCAGCGATCTGATCTCTACCTCAGGGTAAAGCCCGTGATTCCTCTTATTCGCCAGTGCGAACTTGTCGGCCT
>DHQV01000050.1:28818-46374 GCA_002408185.1 Deltaproteobacteria bacterium UBA5329 | reverse complement strand
GCTCGAGCATCACTTGAGATGCACGGGATCTCGATCCCGTGAGTATGTCACAAACAGTAAACAGTAAGGAGTGAAAAGTGAGGAATAAAAACGTTGTCTCCTTACTGCTTGCTCCTTAGTGTTTCTAAAATCCCTCGATCCCCCGCCGAATGAACATAATGGCTATCGAGGCAACGATAAGTCCCATCACCTTCGAAAGGGCCTCGATGACCCTGGGGCCGAGGACCTTAAGGAAGATACCGGAAAAATGCAGGACGACCCAGCATATAACGATGTTCAGAATGAGCGATATTAAGTAGTAATATATCGGGTATTCTTTCCATATGATGATCGATGTCGCAAGGACGGCAGGCCCTGCGAGAAGGGGAACCCCGAGCGGTACGATCCCGATCAGTTCGGAATCTTCCGGTTTCCCGTGACCCGCGATCAGATCCTTCACCGCCGTAATGAATATCACGATCCCCCCGGCGATCAGGAAATCTTTCATCGATATCCCGAGATACGTCATGACATGGTTGCCGATGACGACGAAGATGAGCGATATGACGAATGCCGTGATCAATGAATCCCGCAGCAGCCGTGACTTTTGCTTCCGGTTCATGGACATCGTGAATTTTATGTAAAGGGGCAAAAGTCCCAGGACATCGAACGCGACGAACAGGGGGATGAATGCGAGCAGGAATGTGTCGATCATCGTGCCTTTTTTACCTCCACGTAGAGTCTGTAATTTTCAGATACCGCACCGTCGAGCCCGACCTCATTGCCCCATTCGTCGAATACCTTTTCTCCGGCATCGATCTCTCTGGTGAACCCGGCGGCTATGATCGCATGGCGCACCGTCATGCCCGGGGCCAGATGGATCTCCCTGTCATTGATGAATATCTTCATGCCTTACGGTAAATCTAAGTTCCTTATTCACCTTCCGTCCGTATCCTTCCTTCGACGGCTGACCCTATTTTTTTCTCTTTCTGTACCTCGGCCGCGACAACATCCCTTAACCATCTGCCGGCGTCATTGTACGCAATATTGCTGCTCTTTATCGTTCCGCCAATGATCTCGAAATCTGAAGCCTGCCGTATGGCCTCACGAAACATCTGATATCCGTCTCCACCGGCTGCCAGAAAATCATTCGTGGCCACGGTATACTGCCGCGAAAGCTCGACCGGTCCTCCGCCGATGGTAATGGTCCCGACGCGTCTGCCTGTCTCGCGCGTTGGCGAAAATGTAAAATAAATTCCCGACACCTGCGGGAAACGCCCCTCCTTAGCCTCGATACCGGACAGGCCGTATTCCAGCGCATCCTTTATCTGCTGCCCGGTCAGGCGAATAGCGATGATGTAATTGTTGAACGGGAGGACCGAGTAAATATTGCCGACCGTGACCGGCCCCTTTAAAATACTCGTGCGAAGACCGCCGCCGTTGATTATCGCTGCCTCGGCGCCCGACTCCTTCTTTATGATGTCAGCAACCAGGTTACCCAGGTTTGATTCGCTGCTCCGGGCATTATCCGCATTGAGGTCGAGCGTGGCCTCTCCAATGACCTTTTCCATGGATTGCCTGACCTGACAGGCGTAATTTTCAACTATGGCGGCTACTTTTTCATCCTTCTTGACCGTGGCGGGGGCAATATTCTCGAGCCTGTCTGACACCGAGGTGATCCTGCCGTCTTCTACTGTAAGGTCAAGGACCCCCAATGCAAGGACGTGTTCGTATGCCTGGACAATGATGGTATTGCCTACCATGATCTCCTTTACAGCCTTCGTGTGTGAATGTCCGCCGACAATGACATCGATGCCCTTGACCGCGCTTGCCAGGGCCATGTCTGCGTTATACCCGATATGGGAAAGGACGACGATAAGGTCTACCTTGTCCCTGAGCTCAGTTACGTACCGCTCCACCGTTTTCGTCACAGGTAAAAATTGAAGCCCGGCGACATTGGAAGGATGCGTTGCCGACGGTGTTTCTTCTGTCACAACGCCGATGATAGCGATCTTTAACCCGTCGATCTCCCGTATCACATAAGGCTTGAGGGGATCAAAGCCTGTCACGTTCGCCGCCAGCACGGGGAATTTAGCCTCTTCGATCCGCCGCGCGAGGACCGCTTTGCCGAAATCAAATTCATGGTTCCCAACGACCATGGCGTCAAAGCCCATTTCGTTCATGACATCTATCGATGATCTGCCTGCAAAAAGATTTGCCCAGGTATCTCCCTGGATCATATCGCCGGCTGCCAGCAGAAGAGAGGGCTTTTCTTTCCTGAGTTCGGCAGCACGAAAGGCGCAATGAGCGATCCCGCCTTGAAGTTCATCGGACCCTATCCGCTTGTGACTTTCGGCAAATCCATGGAAATCGTTGACATAGAGGATCCTTAAAGATGCGGCACCGCACGGCAGGACCGTTACCATCAGGATAATTACTGCTGTAAGAAGAAAAATGAAAGAGGTCTCAGGGTGTTTCATCACTTCGTTCCCCCATAATATTTTTGAGAGTTTTAAGGTAACGTGCATTCCATTTATGGTTCTTGACCGGAAAAAACAGGCAACCGGACGCCAAATACATCAGGATGTTGTACCGGGAGAACGTATCGAGCGTTTTCGTCAGCGGGTCCCGGAATTTTATGACGAAGGAGCCGCATGCCGTCGTGTAAAAGGAGATTCCCGGCACCTTCTTAAGACCCTCTTCTATGAAGGCATGTTCCCCGGCAAAGTATGCGCGTGTTCTGCGGGTATACGCCCTGTCGCGGATCGATCCTGCCGCTGCCGCTGCCGCGAGGGTAGACGGCGCGCTTACCGGGGAATGCTGACCGATCGCGCCAAGCGTTCCCTGATCGCCGATGCAATACGAAACGGGTAGCCCTTGAAGCGCATAATATTCGGTCAGCGAAGAGACGATAAGGCAATGCGGATGGCCGGCGATATCGCCGGCCAGCGAATCGGCCGATGAATATTGGATAAAGGTTTCGTCAATAATGAGGAGCTTTCCCCGGTCTTCTGCATGAGCGATCATTCCGAGCACATCATCGCGGGTCAAAGGCTTCTCGGATATGAATGAAGGGTATGGAACGATGGCTGCGTCGCAATCAGGCAGTTTTTTCTCCCAGAGCTCCCTGTCGAAAAGAAAATGCACCTTTTCTTCAAGGTCCAGAAGATCGATGTTGACCGGGCCCTCCATGACCTTCCGGCAGTATGAGGGATAGGGGTCACAGCACAGGAGTGTCCCGACATTGAAGGTGCGGGTGATCGCGGTCAGCAGCGAATCAAAACTGCCCGCCGTGACGATATTGTCTTCCGGAATACCGTGCAGCCGGGCGATCACCCGCACGAGGTACCGGGCCCTGTCGTCGACAGGCCTGTCGATCATTTTGATGCTTTTCCTGATGGCGTTCTTTGCACGGGAGGAAGGTCCCAGGGGATTGGTACTGTTGACGAAATCCATTACCCGGCGCGCAGGTATCTTCCTCTCCGAGGCGAATTCATGAATATCGGGAATGATCCTTTTCATTTTCATTGATCGAGAATGTTATAGCACGAACGGCGCGAAAAACCTAGATTGCCCTGGTCACACCCCCAGGTACGCCTCGACGATCCGCGGATCGTGCTTGATCTTACCTGACGGTCCCTGAAGGGTGATCCTCCCGTTCTCCAGGACGCAGGACCTGTGGGAGTGTTCCAGTGCCATGTGCGCATTCTGTTCGACGAGTATCATAGAGATGCCCTTTTCGCTGTTGATCCTGGTTATGAGCGAAAATATCTCCCGGGTGATGATCGGCGACAGTCCCATGGACGGTTCATCGAGGAGCAGCAATTTCGGGTGGGACATGAGCGCTCTGCCCATGGCCAGCATCTGTTGTTCCCCACCCGAGAGGGTGCCCGCATGTTGCTTCATCCTTTCCTTGAGGCGTGGGAAGGAGGTCACGATAAGATCGAGGAGGTCCCTGTGGACCTTCTTGTCCGGTTGGGAGAACCCGCCGAGTTCGAGGTTTTCCTTTACCGTGAGATCGGGGAAGATCCTCCTGCCTTCGGGGACCATGGTCACCCCCATCCTTACGATGACGTCGGTCCTGAGGGTCGTTATCCTGGTGCCGTCAAAGTCTATGCTGCCTGAGGCGGGCCGGACGAGACCGGTGATGCTTTTGAGGAGCGTCGATTTTCCGGCGCCATTCGCTCCAACGATGGACAGTATCTCGCCGCGGCGGACCTCAAGGCTCACGTTGTCGAGGACCCCGATGATGCCATATGAGACGCAAAGACCGTCGATCGCAAGGACAACCGGCACCTCATTTGAGAAATGGTTTGTCATGCCGGTCCTTCCTCGCCCAGGTAGGCTTCTATGACCCGCCGGTCCTTTTTGACCTCGGCAGGGGTCCCCTCCATGATCTTTTCCCCGAAATCCATCACGAGGATGCGGTCCGAGATGTTCATAACGAGGCCCATCTGGTGCTCAATCATGACAATGGTGAGGCTAAACCTTTTCTTTGCCTCGCGCAAGGTCGTGACCAGGTCCTGGATCTCACGGGGGTTCATGCCCGCACCGGGTTCGTCTATAAGGAGCAGTTGCGGCTCGATCGCAAGGGCCCTCGCCAGTTCGAGCCGCCGCTGCTCTCCGTAGGGCAGGCTCCCTGCCTTCGTGTGCTCCCTTCCCGCGAGACCGAGGAACTCGATGAGCACCCACGCTTTTACCTGTGCATTGTTCTCGACGCTTGAATGCCTGCCGGTCCTGAAGATGCCCGCGAAGGGACTGTATCGGTGGCCGCTCAGGTAAGCGGATGTGATATTTTCAAGAACGGTTAGCTCCTTAAAGAGCCTTAAGTTCTGAAATGTCCTGCCGATCCCGAGACGCGCCAGCCTGTAGGGGGGCAGATGGGTGACAGACTTTCCCATGAACCGTATGTCGCCGCTGTCCGGCGTGTAAAAGCGGGTGATGAGGTTGAAAACCGTTGTTTTTCCCGCTCCGTTTGGCCCGATGATGCCGAGCGCTTCCCCCGGGTCGACATGAAAGGAGATGCCGTCGACGGCCTTTACCCCGCCGAAGCTTTTCATTAGCCTGTCCACCTCAAGGATTGTCGTCATGGGCTGCCTGAAGCTCACCCCTTCTTCTTCGTCATGAGACCGTAAGGCCTCCACATCATCAGCACAATGAGTAGAAGGGGAATGAAAACCCACCTGAGATCGACGATGTTCGCAGGCAGGACTATCCGAAGCCCCTCGATGAAACCGACCCAGAGAAGCCCCGCGTAGATCGTGCCGGCTATGTTCCCCATGCCCCCCAGTATCACAATGATGAGAAAATCGATGGACCTCAGGAAGTCGAAGTTCGAGGGGTGGAGAAAGGTGTAGAGATGAGCGTAGAGGGCGCCTGCGACACCGGCGAGAAAACAGCCGTACACAAAGGCCATGAGCTTCATCCGTGCCGTGTCGATCCCGATGGAGGCACTGGCCGTTTCATCTTCCTTGATGCATCGCCAGAAAAGCCCGTAACGGGACGAAATGAAATTCCTGGTCACCAGGAGGAGAAAGACGGTGACGAAAAAGGCAATCTCCAGGTTCGTGAGTCTGGCGATCCCTGTGAATCCGCGTGAACCGCCGAGTGTCTCCGAGATCCTGTCGGAGTTGTC
Organism: Deltaproteobacteria bacterium UBA5329; assembly: GCA_002408185.1. GTDB lineage: Bacteria > Desulfobacterota > Syntrophorhabdia > Syntrophorhabdales > Syntrophorhabdaceae > Delta-02. Next base: position 40,760 of record DHQV01000050.1, on the reverse strand, counting down.
GAGGAATACGCGGACCAGGATCCCGAAACCGAGCGTGGCGATCCCGAGAAAATCGTCGCGGAGCCTCAAGATCGGTATCCCGATAATATAGGCGACGAGCGCCGCCATGAGCCCCCCCGCGAGGATCATGGCCGGAAAGAAGAGGAAGTTCTCGAGGCCTGAAGTTTTGGCGAGGTAAGCGGAGGTGTAAGCGCCGATCCCGTAAAAGGCCGCATGGCCCAGTGAGAATTGCCCGGTATATCCGTAGATGACGTTGAGCCCGGTTGCGGCCAGGATTACGATGAAAACATAGATCGTTATCTGCTCGATGTATTCGGAGACGATGTCGAAGCTGAATGAGAGCCGCAAAATGACATAGATTCCCAGGGCAAGCAGCATGAGCTTCTTCGATTCGAGAAAAAATCTCATACCTTGTCGCTCCTTTTTCCGAAGATGCCGCTGGGCTTGACGAGAAGCACGATAAGGAGGATGACGAAGATGACCCCGTCCCGGTAAGTTGAGGAAAGAAAAGCCGACACGATCACCTCGGACACGCCTACGATCAGCCCTCCTATGACCGCCCCGTGGATGATGCCGATCCCTCCCAGAACAGCCGCGATGAAAGACTTGATCCCCGGCATGATCCCCATGAATACATTGATTTGGGGGTAGGCGATGCCGTAGAGGACGCCCCCCATACCCGCCAGTGCCGCTCCCACCATGAAAGTGAGGGATACCGTGTTGTCGATGTTGATCCCCATGAGGGCCGCCGTTTCCTGGTCGTAGGATACGGCCCGCATGGCCCTGCCCTGCTTTGTCCTGTAGACGAGCAGGTACAGGAGCACCAATGCTGAAAATGTGATCGCAAAGATCAGTGCCTGTACATTAGTGAAGGAAAATTCGAACCCCCCCGGTGAAAAATTGTAGGTTTCCATCTCGAACGGACGGGGAAAACCGATATAGTCGGGCGTGAATATGGACCGGAGACTGCAGAAGTACTCGAGAAAAAGAGACACACCGACTGCGGTGATAAGAAGTGATATCCTCGGTGCATTCCTGAGCGGTTTGTAAGCGATCTTTTCCATGAGGTATCCGGAAAGGGCCGTAACTGCCATGGTTGCGAAAAAAACGAGGTACAGGGGCATACCGAAGCGCGAGATAAGGAAATAGGCGACGAATGCGCCCAGCATGAATATATCCCCGTGAGCGAAGTTTATCAGCCTCAGGATACCGTAGACCATGGTGTAGCCGAGGGCAATGAGTGCATACACGGCGCCGAGCTGAAGGCCGTTAATTACCTGGGCTGCTATGTAGCTGGCTTGTTCCATCGAAAGGTATACCGCATTCTCCTCAAATGTTGTCAAGATCCTGGAACACGTATTTAAGGATTCACCGTTGTCGTGTATCTGAAACCGCTTTTCTCCACCTTGAGAATAACGGCGGATTTAACGGCATCCCCGTTTGTGTCGAAACTGATGGTCCCGGTGACGCCCTTATAGCCCTTCGTCGGCGCAAGGGCCTTGAGGAGTTCCTCCGACCGGGGGTTTTTCGCCGTGTCGAGGGCCTTGAAAAGGATTCCCGCGGCATCATATGTCAGGGCGGCCAGGGCATCGGGGACAATCCCATGGCGAGCCTTGTATTTCTTGATGAAAGCCTCGGCAATGGGGTCCTTGCGGTCGGGTGAATAATGGCTTACGAAATATCCGCCGATGATCGAACTTCCGCCGATCTTGACCAGTTCCGGTGAATCCCAGCCGTCGGAACCGACCAGTGCGGCCTTGATGCCCTTTTCGCGTATCTGCCTCGCGATGAGGGCCACCTTGTTGTAATAATCAGGAAGGAATACAACGTCGGGTTTCTTGAGGGCGACCTTCGTGATAAGGGCTGAAAAATCGACATCATCCTTCTGGTAGGACTCGAAGGCCACGACCTTGCCGTTGCCTTTGGTAAATGTTGGCTTGAAATATTCCCCCAATCCCTTGGAGTAATCATTGCTTACATCGTAAAGAACGGCGGCGGTTTTCGCCTTGAGGTCCTTAAGGGCAAAATTGGCTGCCACGACACCCTGAAAATTGTCTACGAAGCAGGCCCTGAAGACGTATGGTTTTCTCTTGCCGTCGGAGAAGGTCACCTTCGGGTTCGTCGCCGTGCCGGTTATCATGGGGACCTTGTACTGTGTCGCGATCACACTTACTGGTATCGCAACCTTGGATGTAGCTGGACCTATGATGGCGGCCACTTTATCCTGGGTCACGAGCTTTAAGGCCGCATTTGCGCCTTCTGTAGGGTCATTGCGGTCGTCGGCAATGACCGTCTGGATCGTGTACTTGCCTTTTTTACTGTATTCTTCGACGGCGATGGCGAAGGCATTTTTTATGGATTCACCGAAAGTCTTCACGTCCCCCGTGAGCGGAGTGATAAGGCCGATCTTGACGGTTTCTTTCGCGATGGCTTTTCCTCCGATAGGTACAAAGAGGCATAGCGCCATCATGACACAGATCATTCTCTTCATCTTTCTCCTCCGTGGAGTTTATTTCCCAAACATTTAAATAAAACAAACTTGCCCTCCGAAAGCAATGTTTTTTGAGGTTCAGGCGTTGCCGGAAAAACCTGCCGGAATCTGGTATAATAGTGCCATGAAAAAAGTGATCTCGTTCGATCTCGATGGAACGCTTGTCGATGCCCGGTACGGCGATATGGTCTGGAACCATGGGATACCTGACGAATATGCAAAGGCTTATGGCATGACATTCGACGATGCCCTGAAGCTCATACGCGCCCAGTATGAATCTGTCGGCGACGGCGATATCCTCTGGTACGAGATCGAGCATTGGTTGAAACGCTTCTCCCTCGAAATAGAGGCGAATGAACTGCTGGATAGGTATGCATCCTATATCAGGCTAATGCCGGATGCAGCCGAGGTGCTGCGGGAGCTTTATGGCAGGTATACGCTTGTCATAGCCTCCAATGCGGCGCGGATATTTGTCGAAAAGGAGCTGGCCCATACAGGGGTGGCCGGTCTGTTCACGCATATCGTCTCGGCAACGACCGATTACGGAATGATCAAAAAAGAAGAGGGTTTTTTCCGCAGGCTTTGCGCCGATATAGGCGTCACGTCAGGGGAAATGGTCCATGTCGGCGATCACCCGGTATTCGATCACGATGTGCCCTCCGAGCTCGGCATCGAGTCCTATCATATAAATGGACACGATGCCGACGTTGAGGAAAGAAGGACGATATCAGGCCTGAAAGACCTTCTCGAGGTGCTTTAGGTGAAATGCAACAAGTGCGGGACACCGGTAGAAACCGACAAAATATCTTTTCGGGACGACTGCCAGGTATGCCATGAAGACCTCCACACATGCCTCAATTGTATTTTTTACGATACCGGCAAATCGAACTCATGCAGGGAAGACAAGGCCGATTTCGTGAAGGAAAAGGATCGGGCCAACTTCTGTGAATACTTCCGGTTCACCGAACGGAAAACGCAGGCCTCCGCAAAAGAAGAAGCCGAGAAGCGCTGGAAGGAATTGTTCAAAAATAGGTTCTAGATTAAAGAATAACATGTATTGGTTCCGATCTCGCAGGATAGCCAGCACCTTTAAGATCGAAATCTTTGGAAGGATTTTTTCAACCTGGAACATGGAACATAGAGTCTAGAACGCATCTTCTTTCCGTCTGGTGAAGATGACCCGGTACCTGGCCGTGTCCGCATCGTAACACACCGTGCATTCCTTTTCGTCGCATGACGTCCCGCAGCCTTTCGATTCGATCTCTTCGTTCGTGGGAAGAGGTTCGAGTAGCACCTCGAACCCGATCTCCCGGTACATGTCCGCCATTTCCGACAGGCGAGGTTCGCAGGCGATGAACCTTTTCTCCCAGCCGGCCATTATAAGCTCTTTTTCGCGCGTCACAGGGATCCCTTTTTAAAATACTCTATCGTTTTTTTCAAGCCCTGATCGAGCTTTGTCACGGGGTGCCACTTCAGCATGCTTTCGGCCAGCGTGATGTCGGGACAGCGCTTCCTCGGGTCGTCTTCGGGAAGCCTATCATGGATGGTAACGGATGATGAGCCGGTCAGGTTGATAATTGTCCGGGCGATTTCAGCGATCGTTGTTTCGTCGGGGTTGCCGAGATTCACGGGGCCCGGAAAACCGGACAGCGCGGGTGCCGTGTAATCCTCGGGTTTCCCTGAGCTGTCGGCCTCAAGGTCCATGAACCGTATTATCGCTTCAATCATATCGTCGATATAGGTAAAGGAACGTGTCTGGGAACCGTCGCCGTAGATGGTCACCGGGTTTCCGGCGAGCGCCTGGACTATGAAATTGCTCACGACGCGTCCGTCGTCGGGTTGCATTCTCGGCCCATAGGTGTTGAAAATACGGGCGACCTTGATATCGACCTTGTTCTGACGCATGTAGTCGAAGAAAAGGGTTTCAGCCACGCGCTTGCCTTCGTCGTAGCAGCTTCGTTTTCCGATGGGGTTGACGTTTCCCCAGTAAACTTCCTTTTGCGGGTGAAGTCCCGGGTCACCGTAGACCTCGCTTGTGGACGCCTGGAATACGCGGGCCCTGACCCTTTTTGCGAGGCCCAGCATATGGAGGGCGCCAAGCACATTCACCTTTATGGTCTTTACAGGATTGTACTGGTAGTGAATGGGACTTGCAGGACATGCGAGGTTGAATATCCAGTCAACCTCGAGAAGTATGGGTTGGGTGATATCGTGCCGGACCATTTCAAACCGCGGTGACCCCAGGAGATGCTGAATATTTTTCCTGGTCCCGGTAAAGAAATTGTCGAGGCATATTACGTCGTGGCCATCGTCGAGCAGGCGTTCACACAGATGCGAGCCGATAAAACCTGCACCCCCGGTCACGAGTATTCGCTTAGGAGCAGTGTAAGAACAGTAGGTGTACATAATTATACCCGCGTGATGGGAAAGTCTGGTCCCCTTCCTCTGTTTTTTAACCCCGGGCCTGGGCAAAGTCAATAAAAATGCTGGTAATTGCCATTGCATTCTCACGTAAATTGTGATAAATAAATAAGATTCAGTGGGTGCGGCCCGCTTTTTTAATTTTTAGCCAGGATGATATCCGCCACGGAAGCCATAGAAAAGATAGAGACCATAGTTGCACCTATACTTGAAGAACGCCTGCTGGAGCTGGTTGAGGTAGAGTTCCGCCCTTCGGGGAAACGATGGCTCCTGCGCATTTACATCGATAAGGAAGGGGGGGTCACGATCGACGATTGCGAATATGTCAGCCGGGAATTGAGCAGGGTCCTAGACGTTGAAGACCCGATAGAGCATCCATACACTCTGGAGGTTTCTTCACCGGGGCTCACAAGGGCCTTGAAAAAGCTCTCGGACTTTGTCCGGTACAAGGGAAGGAAGTGCCGGATCATTACCGGCCAGGAAGTGGAAGGCAGGCATGAATTTGTCGGAAAGATAGTCGATACAACCGGCGAGGACGTCCTGGTACAGGAAAAAATAGATATGTTTACAATCCCGATATGTGCTATAAAAAAGGCACATTTGGAGTTTGATATTGAGGAGTAACGATGTATTTTGATCTCAACTATGTGATCGAGCAGGTGGGAAAAGAAAAAGGCATACCGAAAGAGACGATAATCGAGGCTCTCGAGGAAGCCATTCTATCTGCATCAAAAAAGAAGTACGGCAGCCATCTTGATCTTGAAGCCCATTATAACGAAGAGTTAGGAGAGATCGAGGTGTTTCAGTTCAAGACCGTTGTCCAGGAGGTGCATGAGCCGGACGTGGAGGTCGCCGAAGAAGAGGCGAAAAAACATGACCCCGGCTGCATGGTCGGCGATGCGATAGGCATCAAGCTCGACACGTCGTCGCTGGGCCGCATTGCCGCCCAGACTGCAAAACAGATCATTATACAAAAGGTAAGGAACGCGGAAAGCGATGTCATTTATAACGAGTTCAAAGGTAAAAAAGGCGAGATCATAACGGGCGTCATCCAAAGGGTCGAGAAGAACCATTACATAGTAAACCTCGGCAAGACAGAAGCCCTGATGCCTTTCAAGGAAGCCATACCGAGCGAGACCTTTCGCCAGAGAGAGCGTGTAAAGGGGCTTATCCTCGACGTAGAGAAAGGACAGAAAGGGTGTATGATCCTCATGTCGAGGACGCATCCGGGTTTCCTCATCAAATTGTTCGAACTTGAGGTCCCCGAAATACAGGAAGGGATCATCAAGGTCATGGGGGCCGCGCGGGAGCCGGGGGAGCGGGCCAAGATCTCCGTGTACAGCGAGGATCCCGATATCGACCCGATCGGAGCGTGCGTCGGTGTCAAGGGCTCGCGGGTCCAGAGCATCGTTCAGGAACTCAGGGGCGAGAAGATAGACATCATACCCTACAACCGGGATATTGCGAAATTTGTCTGCAATACACTGGCCCCGGCCAGGGTATCCAAGGTTTATATCAACGAAGAAGAGCATTCGATGGAGATCATCGTCAACGATGATCAGCTTTCGCTTGCCATCGGCAAGAAAGGGCAGAATGTCCGTCTGGCATCCAAGCTGACAAGCTGGAAGATCGATATCAGCAGCGAATCCGAAGTCGAAAAGACATCCAGGAAGATAATAGACGAACTCATGGAAAATCTGAAGGTGAGCGAGATACTGGCACGCATACTTCATGACGAATACCTGCGCGACCCGAAGGATATTGCAAGGCTCACACCGGAAGAGATGAACAAGATAACGAGTATCTCGGTCGAAGACTGCCGGCGTATAATTGACGAGGCGCGGGCCATCATAGCAGAGAAAGCGCGCCAGGCTGCAGAGAATAAGGAAGTCGAAGAGGGCCGGGAAGATATGACTGCATCAACTGCATCAACACCTGAAGCAACGGAAGGAGGAAATGAAGGCCAGTTCGGGGAAGAACGGCGTGAATCAGAGGCCGAAGCCGAGGAGACGGGTGTCTCACCTGGCGAATAAGCCTTAAAGCGGAGCAAGGAAGGAACAGGAATGACGAAAATTAAGATTACGGCTCTGACCGACAAGGCGAGTGATGACGAAATACTCGCCAAGCTTAAAAAGATCGGCGTAAAGATCAAAGACAGGCCGAAGGACGTCGAGGCGGCCCATGAATCGGCCAGGGTTGAAACCTCTCGAACAGGGGAGACACTTGTGGAAACACGGGTTGCATCGACCATCATCCGGCGCAGGATACAGGTGCCCCCAAGGGCCAAGGAAGAGCCTAAAGAAGAGAAAATAAAACCTGGAGAGGAAGCGAAGGCCGAACCTGTTTCGATAAAAGCTCCATCACGCAAAAAAGCCCCGAAGGCACCATCCATAGAAGAAGAGACCATCCAGAAAGCCCCGAGGAAGATCCCGGAGGACCTTCATGTCCATATAGAAGAGCGTAAGCCTGAACAAGTGGTTGAGGTTCGGTCGCCGAAGCCGGAACCCGAGGTTATTGCTGCGCCCGAAGACACGGCCCCGAAAGGCGACATCGAGCATATTGCCGAAGAAAAGGAAAAAGAGATAACCAAGGTCCTTGAAGAGGCTTACAAGCAGGACTTGGAAAAAGACTTCAAGGCCGTGGAAGGCGAAGAGGGCGAGGGACCGGAGCGCCAGAAAAGGAAAACAGAAAAGCTCCTCAAGAAGATCGAAGAGCAGGAGATAGAGGAATCGAAGGAAAAGAAGAAAGGCAGCACCCTGAAGAGAAAGGTCGTCATAAAGGAAGAGGACCTTTATTCTTTCAGGCGTCAGCGGCCGAAAACCGGTTCGTTCAGAAAAGACCGCAGGGGCGGTGTTGTTGAAAAAAGGGTTGAAGAGGAAAGAAAACCCGAGCAGAAACCCGTGCGTCGCGTTGTCAAGGTAAGCGATGAGATAACCGTGGGTGAACTTGCCCGGAGAATGAATATAAAGGCGCAGGACATTATAATGAAGCTTCTGTCGCTCGGCGTCATGGCCACGGTCAATAAATCGATAGATTATGACACCGCGTATCTCGCCGCTACAGAGTTCGGCTACGAGGTCGAGAAGATTGTATCCATAGAAGAAGAATTCCTTGCACGGGAAGAGGAAGAAAGAGAAAGCCAGGAAAACTTGAAACCAAGACCGCCGGTGGTCACTATTATGGGCCACGTCGACCACGGCAAGACGCTCCTTCTGGATACGATACGCGATACGAATGTTGCCGAGCGTGAGGCAGGCGGCATTACACAGCATATAGGTGCATACAAGGTAAACGTGGATGGCAAGCAGATCGTATTTGTCGATACGCCGGGCCATGAGGCATTTACGGCCATGCGCGCCCGCGGCGCACTGGTCACTGATATCGTCATCCTGGTAGTGGCGGCGGATGATGGTGTGATGCCACAGACGATCGAGGCTATCAATCATGCCCGCAGTGCAGAGGTCCCCATTATTGTTGCGATCAACAAGATCGACAAGCAGAACGCGAATATTGATAAAGTGACAAAAGAGCTTGCCGAGCAGAACCTCATTCCTGAAGAATGGGGCGGAACCACCCTTTTTGCAAAGATCTCGGCAAAGAAAAAAGAGGGCATAAACGAACTTTTGGAGCTCATTATTCTCCAATCTGAGATGCTCGAGCTCAAGGCGAACCCGGACAAGCTTGCACGTGGTACCGTGATCGAAAGCGAACTCGACAAGGGACATGGCCCGGTCGGAACCGTCATTATCCAGGAAGGCACATTGAAGATACAGGACCCCTTCATCTCCGGTATGACCTTCGGACGTGTCCGGGCTATGATCGACGACAAGGGCCAGAGGATCCAGACGGCCCCGCCGGCAACCCCGGTCCTCGTTGTGGGTTTTCAGGATGTTCCCCACGGCGGCGACCGCTTCATAGTCACCACGGAAGAGCGCTACGCCAAAGAACTTTCAAAATTCAGGCAGGAGCGGCTTCGCGAAAGGGAAGCGCTCAAGAGTGCACGGACAACCCTTGAGGATCTTTATTCGAAGATCGGTGAATCTGAAAAAGTATTTCTCAACGTCATTGTCAAGGGTGATGTTCGCGGTACGATCGATGCCATTGTCGAATCCCTTAGGAAGCTCTCGACGGATGCCGTTGAGGTCCAGATAACGCACAGCGGCGTTGGGGCCATAACGGAGACGGACGTAAACCTTGCCATGGCATCCGGTTCGATCATTATCGGTTTTAATGTACGCCCGGTGGCAAAGGCACAGGCACTGGCGGACCAGGAAAAGATCGAGATCAGGCATTATTCCATCATTTACGAGATGATAGAAGATGTGAAAAAGGCGATGGAAGGAATGCTGGCACCGAAGATAGTCGAAACGACGATAGGCAAGGCCGAGGTCAGGAAGATCTATTCGGTATCACGGATAGGCGTTATTGCCGGTTCCGGCGTTACTGAAGGTAAGGTAACCCGCAACTCTCTGGTCAGGGTCATTCGTTCAGGACAGATACTTCATGTCGGGAAGATCGCTTCGCTGAAGCGTTTTAAAGATGACGTCAAAGAAGTGCAGTCGGGATACGAATGCGGCATTTCCCTGGAAGATTATAACGATATACGGGAAGGGGATGTCTTCGAGTTCTTCATTGAAGAGAAGGAGAAACAGACCCTTGAATAATATAAAGACCGCAAGTTGTCAGTCGTCAGTCGTAAAGTGTTCGAGAAAAATAGGTTTTTCAACTCCTTACGGCTTACGACTGACGGCTTACGATTCATAGATGATGATGGTCGGGTTGTATGGTTGTCGGAATTTCTTGCGTCGATATTTTCTTTCCTGAGAATCATTCTCTCAAAGATAAACGACAGATACTGAGGAAAGTCATCGAGAAGACACGGGCGAAGTTTAATATTTCCATGATAGAGATCGATCAGTCGAACCTGTGGCAGCGCGCGCGGATCGCCTTTGCGGTGACAGGGGTCAGACAGGACCACGTGAGCAAGGTTATAGAGAGTGTTCATGAATATATGGAGTCACTTTATCTCGGCGAGATCATCGATACATCATCTGAGATCATCGTTATCGGTGACGAGATATGAGGTACCGCCGCCTGCGCGTTCAGGACCTGCTCCGGGAAGAGATCTCGCTTATTATCCAGCGTGAACTGCAGGACCCCGGGCTTGGTTTTATAACGGTTGTTGAAGTGAAAATGAGCGAAGACCTGAAGGCGGGTAAGGTCTATGTCTCGATATATGGTGACGAGGAAGAACAAAAGCATACTCTGGAGGCCCTTAAGCGCTCCAAAGGTTACATTAAATTTCTATTGGGGCAGAGGGTAAAACTGAGATATATGCCCGAGGTTACCTTCCTCATTGATGATACCCTCGAGAGGGTGCAGAGAATAGAAGAGATATTGAAAAAAGAGGCCCATGAAAACAAAGATTAAAAGACTGATCGAGGAAGGCCGGGATTTTCTTGTGACGACCCATATCGATCCCGACGGAGATGCGATCGGTTCAACCTATGCGTTTGCTTTTGCCCTTGAATCGCTTGGCAAAAAGGCGACGGTTTATCTGAATCACGAGGTGCCGTACAGGTACGAGTTCCTGCCTGGTCCCCGGGTTATGCATACCATGCCGCAGGGGAATTTCGACGCCGTCTTTGTTCTCGACTGCGGAAGCCTTTTCCGTATCGGCGAAGGCCATGAAAATGTCACAACCGCGACGGCGCTGGTCAATATAGACCATCATGATACGAACGATCTTTTTGGCACGATAAACCTCGTGGACAATAAGGCATCGTCGACCGGGGAAATCATCTACCGCTTGCTGAAATATCTCAAGGTAGACATCGACAAAAATATCGCCGTCAATATCTACACCGCGGTCTTTACCGATACGGGCTCTCTAAGGTACGAAAATACGAGCCTTAGCGCGTACCGGGTTTGCGAGGAGATGGTAAAGGCCGGCGCCAATCCTTCCCGGATAGCGATGATGGTTTATGAAAACCACCCGAAGGAGCGATACCTTCTTCTGGGTGAGGTTCTCTGTACGCTCGCAACCTACAATGGTACTGTAGCGATGGCGCATGTAACCAGCGATATGTTCGAAAGAACAGGCACCAACAGCGAATTTGTGGATGGTTTCGTTGAATTTATCAAGGAGATCCGCGGTATCGAGGTTGCAGTCCTCATGCGGGAGTTGAACAAGAACTTGTACAAGGTAAGCATGCGGGGAAAAGGGACCGTTGATGTTGCCGAGATCTGCAATATGTTCGGCGGTGGAGGGCACCGGAACGCAGCAGGGTGCCGTATCGAGGGGACCATGGAAGAGGCCCGTCATAAACTGCTCGAGGCGTTGTCTGTCAGGCAATAGATGATCGGCAGAGAGACCACTCTGTCGGGTTTGCAGCCCGTTTGAATGATCGGAGGAAACAAAACTAAGCACCATGAACGGATTTTTGATAATCGATAAAAAGGCAGGCATGTCATCCTATGACGTTATACGGCGCTTGAAAAGGATCCATAAATTCAAGAAGATCGGCTATATCGGGACCCTTGACCGGAATGCGACAGGGATCTTGCCCGTTGCTCTCGATGAAGGAGTGAAACTCATTCCATACCTTGAGAACGTGGAGAAACAGTACCGGGCAAAGTTCCTCCTCGGTGTGACCACCGAGACCCAGGATATCGAGGGAAGGGTGCTGACGGAAACCCCGACAGACCCGTTCGACCAGCACGTGATCGAGGATGTCCTTGAATCCTACCTGGGACGGATCACGCAAAAAATACCTGCGTATTCATCGAAAAAGGTCAACAGGAGGCCTCTCTATAAATGGGCGCGCAGCGGCATTCCAGTTGAACAGCCGGTAAAAGAAGTCGAGATCTTCGACATAACGCTCCTCAATTACGAGCATCCTTATCTGGACGTGGAAGTCACGTGTTCGAAGGGGACTTATATACGGGCGCTTGCGAGCGACCTCGGCGAGAAATTAGGGTGCGGCGCAACGCTTTACACGCTCAAGCGGACCAAACATGGTGATTTTAC
>DHQV01000050.1:28329-28710 GCA_002408185.1 Deltaproteobacteria bacterium UBA5329 | reverse complement strand
ATATGGGGACTGATATTGATTATTTCAAAATCGAGCAAGACCTGTTAAACTATCTATTACCTTTGGAAAGCATCCTGGACTCTGTTCGGGGGATGGTGGTCGAGACGGCACTCGAGAAGTTCCTGAAGCACGGGATGCCCGTACCTATCGCAGGGAATTCCAAAGAATGGAGGCACGGGGAGAGCGCACGCCTTTTCAACAAACAGGGCATACTTATCGGCATGGGTGTCGCGGACCTCGCTTCAAAGACAATTAAGATAAAACGATTGATCAATCATTAATAAGGAGGAATATATATATGCCACTCACTGCCCAGCGGAAAAAATCGATCATCGAGGATTTCAAAACCCACGAAAGCGATACCGGTTCTCCGGAAGTGCA
>DHQV01000050.1:4330-28277 GCA_002408185.1 Deltaproteobacteria bacterium UBA5329 | reverse complement strand
GATACCGGTTCTCCGGAAGTGCAGATCGCGCTTCTCACGGAAAGGATCAAATCGCTTACAGAACATTTCAAGAAGTTTGCCAAGGACCATAATTCACGGCGCGGTCTTTTGGTCCTTGTAGGAAGCAGGAGAAGGCTGCTTAATTATCTGAAAAATAAAAACGTTGACCGGTACAAAAAAGTTGTAGAAAAACTCGGTCTCAGAAAATAGAAGGTTAAAAAAGAATATGGAAGAGAAGATTTCTATAGAATTCGCGGGTCGGCCCTTGAGCATCAGCACGGGGGATCTCGCCAAGCAGGCTGACGGAAGTGTTATTGCGCGTTATGGCGACACCGTCGTGCTTGTCACAGTCGTTGCCGAAAAACTCGCAAGGGACAAAGATTTCTTGCCCCTGACGGTCAATTATCAGGAGATGTCATTTGCCGCGGGCAAATTTCCGGGAGGATTCTTTAAAAGGGAAGGGCGACCGACAACACGGGAGATATTGACATCGCGGTTGATCGATAGACCGTTGCGGCCTCTTTTTCCGAAAGGCTGGCGATTTGAGACACAGGTTATCTCGACGGTGCTTTCAGCAGACCAGGACAATGATCCGGCCGCCCTGAGTCTTCTCGGCGCGTCGTGTGCAGTACACGTTTCGGATATTCCTTTTGAAGGACCTTTCGCGGGGGTCAGGGTGGGAAGGATCGACGGGGTTTTTGTGGCGAACCCCACATTTCCTCAAATGGTTGACAGTGATATTGATATAGTCGTTACCGGAACTCGTGACGCCATTATAATGGTGGAGGGCGAGGCACATTTCGTGAAAGGCGTCGACCTCATAGAGGCAATTGAATTTGGCCATCAGGCGATGATGCCGCTCATCGAAATTCAGGAGCAGTTGCGTGAAAGAATAGGAAAGGCGAAGCGGCAGGTCCAGCTTTCGGAAGATCTCGAGGAAAAGAAGAAAGAGGTCAGGGCAGCGGTTGAGAAAGACCTCATCCAGAGCTTTGAAATAAAGGCAAAACTCGAGCGGTACGCACGGCAGGACCAGATACTGAAAGATCTGCAGGAGCGGTACTCCGAAGAAGAGATGCCGTCCGTCGCAAAGGCATACGAAGATGTCACCAGCAACCTGATGCGCGAGCAACTTCTTTTTGCGGGCAAGCGGATCGACGGACGGGCGAACGATGAGATCAGGCCCATTTCATGCCTGGTCGGCGTACTTCCCCGGACCCACGGTTCGGCCGTTTTTACACGGGGTGAAACGCAGGCCTTGGTGATAACAACGTTTGGAACCTCGGATGACGAACAGAAGATCGAGTCACTCCATGAAGGGGAGACGTATAAGACCTTCCTCCTCCATTATAATTTCACGCCGTTCTCAGTGGGTGAGGTATCGATGCTGCGCGGGCCAACACGGCGGGAGATAGGCCATGGCAACCTGGCCGAACGGGCATTGGCCCCGGTCCTGCCCGAACGGGAAGCATTTCCCTATACAATAAGGATCGTGTCCGAGATTCTTGAATCCAACGGTTCTTCGTCAATGGCAACGGTGTGCGGAGGCTGTCTTTCGCTCATGGATGCCGGTGTCCCTATCAAGGAACCGGTTGCCGGGATAGCGATGGGACTCGTAAAAGAAGGCGATCGGGAGGTCATCCTGAGTGATATCCTCGGCGATGAAGACCATCTTGGCGACATGGATTTCAAGATTGCCGGTACCCGCCAGGGCATCACCGCCATCCAGATGGATATCAAGGTAAAGGGCATATCGAAAGAGACGATGTCGAAGGCAGTGATCCAGGGCCAGCACGGGGTGGAAACGATTCTCGACATCATGACGTCCACGATAGAAAAGCCTCGCGAAAGCCTTTCGCCATTTGCGCCAAGGATCTATACGATGATGATAAAGCCCGACAAGATCCGGGAAGTTATCGGCCCGGGCGGCAAGATTATCAGGAGCATTATTGAGAGAACTGGGGTGAAGATCGATATCGACGATTCTGGAACGGTGAATATAGTTTCTATTGACGAAGAATCGGCAAATGCCGCCATCGAGATAGTCAAGGCCATCGTGAAAGAGGTCGAAGTTGGAGCTGTCTATGACGGCAAGGTGAGAAGGGTCCTCGATGCGGGTGCGATCATCGAACTGGGGCCGAATATGGACGGTTTTTGCCATGTAAGCCAGCTTGATGACAAGTTTGTCAAGAAGGCATCCGATGTCGTAAAGGAAGGCGATGACATCAGGGTGAAGGTCATTGGCGTCGAAGACAACGGCAGGGTCAAGTTGTCACGCAAGGCTGTCCTCAGGGATGAAAAAGGCCAGCGCTAATTAGATGTATAAGAAGACCGTCCTCGATAACGGTATAACAGTTGTCACTGAATCAATACCCTATTATTCCACTGTATCGATCGGTATCTGGTGGAAGGCGGGAAGTCGCTACGAAAATGCCGGCAATAACGGCATCTGTCATTTTATAGAGCACATGCTCTTCAAAGGGACACATCGGCGGACCGCATATGATATCGCCCGGGAGTTCGATGCCATCGGCGGTTCCATCAATGCCTTCACGGGCAGGGAGTATACTTGTCTTTACGCGCGCATCCTCAGGAAAGACCTGGACATCGCTCTCGATATCATCTCAGATATGCGTCTGAATTCCCTGCTCAGCGAGGATGATATCGAGAAAGAGCGTTATGTCATAAATCAGGAAATAAAGATGGTTGAGGACAGCCCGGAAGAATATATCTATGATATGTTCAATGCCTCATACTACAAGGGGCATGCACTTGGAATGCCGATACTTGGCACGGAAAAGACCGTGCGATCCCTCGAGATCGACGAGATAAAGAACTATTTCAAAGACCATTACGGTCCTGAAAATACAATTATCACGATCAGCGGCAGGGTGAACCATGAGGCCTGTGTCGCAGATATAACGCGATATTTTTCCGGCATGTCGAACGGGAGCGCCCATAAACGGAAATCGATCGCCCCGCAGCCGTCGATAGGGATCGATATCTATGAAAGAGAACTTGAACACGTCTATATGTGCATAGGCACCGATGGGGTTAGCCAGGTCGACCGGCGCAGGTATATGCTCTACATTCTCAACGCTATTATGGGTGGCAGCATGAGCTCCCATCTTTTCCAGGAGATCAGGGAGAACCGCGGCCTGGTCTACAATATATATTCTTACGTGAACTGCTATCATGATTGCGGAACATTCGGCATCTCGACATCATCATCGCAGGAGTCCATAACCGAGGTGCTGCGTCTCATCAAGGGTGAGATCATACGCGTGCGCAATGAAGGCATTACCGACGCGGAGCTTTCCTTTTCCAAGAAGCATATTAAGGGGAACCTGTTCATAGCGCTCGAAGGATCGGAGACCCGTATGGGTCGGCTCGCCAAAAATGAGATCTATTTCGGAAGCTATATTCCTCTGAAAGAGACGCTGCGCGAGATAGACAGCATAAAAAAATCAGATGTGGCCACCATTGCGCGGGAAATCTTTGAAGACCCGGACCAGATCTCGTTGACCATACTTGGAAATGTTGACAGGAAAAAGGTTGAAGCGGTATGGAAAGAATAGATGTTTTCATAAAGACCCTTGATGGGGCGACAATTCCCGTTTATGCCACGGACCATTCGTCAGGTGTTGATCTTTGCGCGCTTGTCGACGAACCCCTTATGCTCGCGCCTATGGAGCGTGCACTTGTTCCAACAGGCCTCTTTATCGGGATACCTGAAGGGTTTGAAGCCGAGGTCAGGCCGCGCAGCGGTATAGCCTATAAGCACGGCGTCACGGTCCTTAATACGCCGGGGACGATAGATTCTGATTACCGGGGTGAGGTCAAGGTAATATTGATCAATCTCGGCAGCGAACCTTTCGCGATACATAAGGGGGATCGTATCGCCCAGATGGTTTTCAAGAAGCTCGCACGGGTGGAATTCCGGCAGGTGGAAGACCTTACCGATACATGCCGCGGCCAGGGGGGCTTTGGGTCAACAGGAACATAGGGGGATCAAAGACGGTGGAGCGTCTCTACCATCATCTCGATAGTTTTGTCCGCCATCTTGTGTCCGAGCGTGGTTCTTCCCCGCATACCGTTGAGGCATACAACCGGGATATCCTTGCATTCATAAAGTATTGCGAAGAAATTGCCTGCCCTGAGCCTGAGCGGCGCCATGTCGAGGGGTTTATCGCCTGTCTGCGCGATCAGGGCAAATCGACCCGCAGCATCGTAAGGGCGGTATCGGCCTTACGGGGATTGTTCAATTACCTTCTCCTTGACGGGAAGATCGCTGCGAGCCCTCTCGAAGATGTGGACACACCAAAGTTCCGGTCGCCCATCCCCCGCGTGCTGAGCGAAGAAGAGATGGGCGAGCTTATCAATCTGCCCGACGGCGAGAAGATGGCGGTTCGCGACCGGACGATCATCGAACTCATGTATGCAACGGGGCTTCGGGTTTCTGAGGTGGTCACGCTCAAGAAAAGCGACGTCAACCTTGATGGCGGTTTCGTTATCGCGATGGGAAAACGCTCCAAAGAACGGGTTGTTCCGCTGGGATCGTATTCGCGCGACGCGATCAAAGCGTATCTCGAATCGGAAAAGCCACCAGGACAGTACCTGTTCCCTAATCGCAAGGGGGGCATGATCACGCGTCAGGCTATCTGGAAGATCATCCGGAAATACGGTCAGCAATTGCACAAAGGCCGTGTCTCTCCCCACACGATACGGCACACATTTGCAACCCACATGCTCGAGGGGGGCGCGGACTTAAGATCGGTCCAGGTGCTTCTGGGCCATGAGGATATATCGACGACACAGGTCTACACGCACGTGGACAGTAAACGGTTGAAGGAAATTCACAAGAAGCATCATCCCAGGGGTTAGATGAAGGTCATCACGTCGCATGTCAATGCAGATTTCGATTCTCTGTCTTCAATGATCGCAGCGAAAAAGCTCTATCCCGATGCCGCGCTTGTGTTTCCGGGGTCCCAGGAAAAGACGCTTCGTGATTTTCTTATCCATTCAACACTCTATCTGTACGATATCGTAAAACTCAAGAAATCGGATTATGATTCGATCGATACCCTGATCCTCGTCGATACGCGCGACAGGACACGAATAGGTGAACTCGCGAAAGTGGCTGAGAACGGGAAAACGATAGTACATGTGTACGATCATCACCCGGATTCGGAGTGCGATGTCAAGGCCCATTTTCAGATCGTACGCAGCGTCGGGGCTACGGTCACGATCCTGATAGGCTTGTTGCGGGAACGCGGCATTGCGATAACACCCGAGGAAGCGACGATCATGATGCTCGGCATATACGAAGAGACCGGCAGTTTCCGTTTTTCTTCGACAACGGTGGAGGATTTCGAGGCCGCGTCATATCTCTTATCGCAAGGCGCAAATATCAATATAATTTCCGATATGCTCGTCCGTGAATTGACACCGGAGCAGGTCTTTCTGCTGAACGACATTATCAAGAATGCCCGTGTTTACAACATAAACGGCATCGATATCGTCATCACCGAGGGGAGCACGGAGCAGTACGTGGGAGACCTCGCAGTGATCGTGCACAAGTACCGGGATATGGAAAATATCAATGCTGTCTTTGCCCTTTTTCGCATGGAGGACCGCGTTCACATTATCGGTCGAAGCCGTATACCCGAGGTGGATTCCGGGTATGTCATGTCGCTCCTCGGCGGGGGCGGGCATAAGGTTGCGGCATCGACGACCATAAAAGACATGACCCTTCCAGAAGCCAAAGAGAGGCTCATCGAGATCCTTCGCAACAGCGTAAAACCCCTCTGGCAGGCCAGGGATATCATGTTCTTTCCCGTTAAATCGGTAGAATCTGCGAGCCCTATCAGGGAAGCGTTAAGCATATTGACGAAATATAATATCAATGCAATGCCGGTCCTTTCACGTGGGCGGGTCGTCGGAGTAATCACCCGGCAGGTTGCTGCCAAGGCGCTTTTCCACAAACTGGAGAATCAGCCGGTCGACGACTACATGTTCACCGAGTTTCATGTTGTGAATCCGGATGATTCAATAGAGGCTGTCAAGGAAAAGATCATCGGGAGCAATCAGCGCTTCCTTCCCGTGGTACATGAAGATGAATTGAAGGGGGCTATAACCCGTACCGATCTATTGCGGGTCCTCGAGGACGAGATCGCAAAGACTGTTCTCGAGAAGCTCGAATTCCACGAGAAATATGCCCAGCGCAAGAACGTGCGCAAGCTGATGGAAGAGCGGCTGGATGGTACGACCATGGGAAAACTGGTCAATATGGGAAATCTTGCCGACGATATGGGCTTTCATGCATATCTTGTCGGCGGTTTCGTTCGCGACCTCATTCTGCGCAACGAGAACAACGATATAGATGTGGTAATAGAAGGCGACGGAATCGCTTTTGCCGAGGAAATGGTAAAAAGATTTAATGTCAGAATGCGTTCTCACAGGGAGTTTTCCACGGCAAAACTCCTCTTTCCGGATGGCTTTAAGATAGACATAGCGACTGCCCGACTCGAATATTACAGGGCCCCCGCGGCCCTGCCCACGGTTGAGCACGGGTCTCTGAAACTCGACCTTCACCGCCGTGACTTTACCATAAACACGCTTGCCATAGCTCTCAACAAGAATGCTTTCGGTGAACTGGTCGATTTCTTCAGCGCCCAGCGTGACATCAAGGAAAAGACGATCCGTGTCCTGCACAGCTTGAGTTTTGTCGAGGACCCGACACGCGTTTTCCGGGCCATACGTTTCGAGAAGCGCTTCGGGTTCAAGATCGGGAAACAGACGATGAACCTGATAAAGAATGCCGTGAAGCTCAGCTTTCTTACCAGGATCCGCGGAAAACGTATCTGGTCCGAACTCACACTTATCCTGAAGGAGGACGCGCCAGAGGCAGTATTTGCACGCCTTGCCGAACTCGATCTCTTACGCTTCATATCTCCGGACCTTGTCTTTAACAGGGAAAAGGAGAGACTTTTCACACAGATGCATGCCGTTTATCAGTGGCATGAATTTCTCTATCAGGGAAAACAGGTTGACAAGGTGCAGTTCTTCATCCTTGCCCTGATTGATAATATGGCGATCGAGGATGTCGCCGGATTTGCATTAAAGATGGAGATAAGCGAACGTTTCAGGCAGCGCGCGGTAGACAATGCAGAGAACCTCAGGCGGATCATGGCACGCCTTGCCCAGGGGATCAACGGGATCAAAAGGAGCGAAGTATACCGGATGCTTGATTCGCTGTCCCGGGAAGCGATCCTTTTTATCATGGCCAAGACGCGTTCTGAAGAGATAAAAAAGGCGATTTCGAACTACATAACACATAACGATTCCTTCAAACCCTTTACAACCGGGAATGACCTCAAAGAACTGGGTGTGCAGGAGGGGCCGGTGTATAAAGATATTCTCGACCATCTGAAAGACGCAAAAATAGATCTCGATCTCAAAACGAAGGAGGAGGAAGCCAGGTTTCTGCAAAGCTATCTGTTTCAAAAGGGAATATTGCCATGAACCTCCTTGTCCCGACGTTAGAAGTGCAGCTCGAATGTTTTGAAGGCCCCATGGCTGTCCTCATAACTCTTATCAAGCGCAACAAACTGAGTATATGGGATATCCCCATTGCGATGATAACAGACCGCTTTCTCCAGTATGTCGAAATAGCGAGAGAAATGAACCTGAAGATAGCGGAGGATTTTATAGAGATGGCTTCACTTCTTCTTTTTATTAAGTCGAAGCTGCTTCTTCCGTCGAATGGCGCCGGTGAGGAAGAAGACCCCCGTGAGGAATTGGTGGAGCGCATCATTGAGTATGAACGCATAAGGAACATGGCCGTCGCGATCAATGACCTTCCCATGCTCGAGCGTGATGTATACTCGATTGGAAAGGGGGGATTGGAAAAAGAGGCCGAATTCGACCTCATGTGCCTCTGTACGCTGTATTTCGAGCTGATGCGTGTTAAAGAGGAAACCTACTTCGTTGTCCGGGAAGTACGGCCAACCTTGGAAGAAAAGATAGGGGTACTCAAGGATGTTCTCAGATCGGAAGGTATTTTCGAATGGGACGTTATCGTCGAGGAAGACAGAAACGAACGGGTTGTGACAATCCTTGGCATGTTGGAATTGGCGAAGATACGCGTGGCCACACTGACACAGAGACGTCCATTTGGTAAAATTATTATGAAGAAGCGGGAATTAGCCCAATTCATGGATAACTGACCAGGGAGGATCATATAATGGCAGGACATACGGGTAGGAAGGTCCTTCTTATTGTTTGCGTAGTGATTGCGGTCATAATCTTTATAGCCGGCATATCAGGCATATTTACGGGTAGCGGCTCCAGGATAGGGGTGGTAGAGGTCGAAGGGACCATAACCGACCTGAAGGATGTTATGGCCGACATAGTGCGATTCAGGGAGGACGACAGCATACGCGGCGTCATAGTCCGGATCAATTCGCCCGGCGGTGCCGTGGGACCTACCCAGGAGGCAGCCAGTGAGCTCAAGAAGCTTAAAGCGAAGAAGAAGGTATACGTCTCGATGGGCTCGGTCTGTGCATCGGGAGGTTATTATATAGCGGCAGTAGGAGAGAAGCTCTATGCAAACCCGTCGACGATAACCGGTTCTATCGGAGTTATAATGCAACAGACGGTGGTCGAGGACCTGATGAAGAAAATAGGCGTTCAGGCGAATACCATCAAAGCCGGAGCGATGAAAGATGTCGGGAATCCTTTCAGGAAGATGACCGATTATGAACGGAAATACCTGCAGGACATAATTGATGGCATTCACGAACAGTTTATCAAGGACGTGGCAGCGGGGCGGAAAATGAACATAGACAAGGCCAGGGGACTGGCGGATGGCAGGATATATACAGGGCTTCAGGCAAAGGAGGCCGGCCTGATAGACAATATTGGGACTTTCTATGATGCGGTCGACGCAATGAAGACAACGCTCGGTATAAAGGGAAAACCGGAGCTGGTATACGGCAAGAAGCCTTTCTCTCCCTTGAAATGGCTTGTTTCCTCAGCCCTGCAGGACATCTTCACACGCGAGCCGGTGGCACCTTTCAGGTATGAGTACAGACCTTGAACATTAGATCGTAAGCCGTAAGCGCCACATCACCGTGGACAGAAAAATGTGCCACGACATGGTGCACACCAACTATTCTATCATGCCGCACTCCCATCCCAGTCGTCCCGGCGCTTGGCGCCGGAATGACTGGCAAACTATTCTTAACCCTTTTTATCCGTCTTTTCTATTCAAAAATCCCATCAGATAATATACAATGAAGCGTTTTAAGAGTTTTGACAAAAAAATAATGCCGAAGACGGGACTTGAACCCACACAGGCATGATTGCCTACTAGACCCTGAATCTAGCGCGTCTGCCAATTCCGCCACTTCGGCACCCTATAAAGGTATATGTATGTGGCAGATAAGTCAAGAGGTGACGATGAAAATTTTTCAAACATTCGACATTGACGCGCGATTTCCCAAACCTGTTCTTACCATCGGTAATTATGACGGGGTTCATCTCGGGCATAGACGAATAATAAAAAAAGTTGTGGACAAGGCCAGTGCGATCTCCGGAACCCCGATGCTGATGAGCTTTTACCCGCATCCGCACGCCATCTTGAAGCCCGATTCATATATACGTCTTATCACGCCGCCGCATATCAAGGAGCGCTTGGTTGCAGAGAACGGGATAGAGGTCATGTTCGAGATACCTTTTGACGACAACCTCAGGTCCATACCCCCTGAGAGGTTTATAGAAGACATTCTTATAGGCAAGATCGGAGTGGCGGGGGTTATCGTGGGATACGATTTTCGATTCGGAAAAGACGGCGCCGGAGACGACAAAATGCTGATGGAATATGCGCACAAGAAGGGTTTTTATTTTGATGTCGTTGGCGCCATCACGCTTGATGATGAAAAGATAGGAAGCAACCGGATCCGTAAACTTATCATGGACGGAGACGTAAAAAAGGCCAACGAGCTGCTCGGCCGGTCGCATATGATCGAAGGCATCGTCGTTCACGGGGTGAATCGCGGGAAGAACATGGGTTTTCCGACGATAAATTTTGAAACGGTTTTCGAGCTTATACCAGGGAATGGCGTGTATATCACAGAGGTTGAATTTGATGGCAGGAAATGGCCCTCCGTGACGAACATCGGGTACAATCCCACATTTGATGGAAAGAAACTCCTGGTAGAAACACACATCCTGGATTTTGTCGGGGATCTTTATGATCGCGAGATCGTGATATATTTCCACGAGCGTATCAGGGCGGAGCAGAAATTTAAAAATATGGCCGAGCTCATGGCACAGATCGCCAGGGATGTTGAAAGGGCCAGGGAATATTTTAAAAAACGGCAAACGGCCAAAGGCTAAAGGCAAACGACAAAAACCATCGGAAAATGCCACAATGGCATTCTTTTGTTAGCCGTTAGCCCATTATTTTAATTCATTGAACATTATTTTACCGTCGACCATGGTAAAAAGGTTCCTGCCCCGCAAGGCGGCCCCGTGAAAAGGTGTGTTCTTGCCTTTCGATAAAAATAAGTTTCGATCCACGGTCCATTCGCGGTCAGGGTCAAAGATAATGATATCGGCTGGTGCTCCTTCGGCAATGGTCCCTGAATCGACGCCGAGAAGCTTTGCCGGATTGGCCGTCATTTTCTTTAGGAGTTCAGCCATGTCGAGCACACCTTCCCGTACAAGGTTGAGCGATAGTGCAAAAGCCGTCTCGAAGCCCGAAATACCAAATGTAGCAAGATCGAATTCGACATCTTTTGACGTGTACTCATGGGGTGCATGATCGGTGGCGATAATATCGATAACCCCTTTGCGGAGCCCTTCTTTAATAGCTTCGACATCCTTGCCTGAACGAAGTGGGGGATTGACCTTCGTGTTTGTATCAAAAGTGAGGGTCGCCTCATCGGTCAGGGAAAAATAGTGCGGACATGTATCGCATGCAACCTTTCGGAACGTTTTACGGGCCGTTTGGATGATATCAACGCTGCCGCCAGTCGATATATGGGTAATATGGATAGGGGCATCGACATACCTCGCTATGGCAATGTCCCTCTGCACCATGAGCTCTTCTGCAATGGCCGGTATCCCTTCGAGCCCGTTCAGCAGGGAAGCTGTCCCCTCATGTACATAGCCTCCGGACAACATGGTGTCTTCGCAATGAGAGATAACGGGTATTTTGAAGGTTTTTGCATATTCGAGGGCCTTGCGCATGAGCCCGGCATTGCGAACGGACCTGCCATCGTCGGATATCGCGATAATGCCTGCGGAGAACATCTCGCCGATCTCCGCCAACTCTTCCCCTTTCAGCCCCCGGGTTATGGCCCCACAGGGCAGGACCTTGCATTTGCCTTCGGTCCGGGCCTTATCGATGATAAATTCCGTAACACTGCGGCTGTCATTTACAGGGTCTGTATTGGCCATGCACACGATCGTCGTGAATCCTCCCCGTACCGCGGCACTTGTGCCTGTCAAAATTGTTTCCTTGTATTCAAAACCGGGTTCACGCAGATGACAGTGCACATCGATAAGGCCGGGGGCGACAATACAGCCCGAGGCGTCTACAACCTGTGTCTTGCCGTCCGTCTTCCTTATAGCATCCGAAACTTCCCGGATGACCGAATCTTCTATGAGAATGTCGTAAATCCCGTCTCGCGATGTTTTGGGGTCTATGAGATGTCCGCCCCGTATCAGTGTTTTCACGGTTCACCCCCGATAAGGAGGTAAAGGATGGCCATTCTCACTGCAACTCCGTTCTCAACCTGATCGAGAATGACCGATGAAGGGCCGTCGGCGACTTCGTCCATTATTTCGATCCCCCGGTTCATTGGGCCCGGATGCATGACGATCACGTCGTCTGCAGCCCTGTCCACATGTTTTTTCGTAAGGCCGTACAGAGTTGAATATTCCTTTGTCGAGGGTATGTACTTTGTACCCCCTCGTTCCTTTTGTATCCTGAGCATCATGATAACATCCGCATTCCTGACCGCTTTTTCCAGGTCGTATTCGACATGTACGCCGAGTGTCTCGATATGTGGAGGGATCATCGTCGGAGGCCCGCAGCAGATGACCTCATTTCCGAAATTCTTGAGAGAAAAGATGTTGGAACGCGCAACCCTGCTGTGGGCTATGTCGCCCACCATGACGATCTTGA
Organism: Deltaproteobacteria bacterium UBA5329; assembly: GCA_002408185.1. Lineage (GTDB taxonomy): Bacteria > Desulfobacterota > Syntrophorhabdia > Syntrophorhabdales > Syntrophorhabdaceae > Delta-02. The sequence continues at coordinate 16,084 of DHQV01000050.1, read as the reverse complement.
GGCCGTCGGTCCGACCTTTTTTTTCCCGTATAGTGAAGAGGTCGAGAAGGGCCTGCGTGGGATGCTCGTGCGAGCCGTCACCGCCGTTGATTATCGATGAATCGAGGATCCTGGCCAGCATATGCGGCGCACCGGGCATACTGTGGCGTATTACGATCGCGTCGGGCCTCATGGACTCGAGGTTTCTGGCCGTGTCCTTGAGGCTTTCACCTTTTGTTGCGCTGCTCGTGTTTGCCGAAATGTTGATGGTGTCTGCGCTCAAACGTTTTGCTGCGATCTCGAATGATGTACGGGTCCGGGTGCTTGGTTCGTAAAAGAGTGTTATGACTGTTTTGCCACGCAGGGTGGGGACTTTTTTGATCTCTCTTTTGGAAATGTCTTTAAATGATTCGGCGGTATCGAGAATAAAAAGCATCTCCTCTTTCGAGAGGTCACGGATATCGAGGAGATCTTTTCTTTTCCAGTTCATCAAGTCTTTACGATCACCACTTCTTCTTTACCGTCTATTTCGCTCATTCTCACGAGCACTTCTTCGTTTTCATTGACTGGGCAGACTATTCCCGCATAGTCGGGGTGTATCGGCAGTTCGCGATCGCCCCGGTCAACGAGTACGGCGAGCTGTATCTTTTTTGGCCTTCCCAGATCAATTATCGCATCGATAGCCGCCCTGATGGTGCGTCCTGTATGGAGAACATCGTCGACAAGGATAACGGTCATATTGTTGACGTCGAAGGGGATCTCGGTCTTCTTTACCTCGGGCCATTTCAGTTTCGATATATCGTCGCGATAGAGCGTTATATCTAGAACCCCGAAGGGGAGGCTTGTCCCCTCGACATTCCTTATTTTTTCCTGAATGCGGTTGGCAAGATAGACGCCGCGCGTCCTGATCCCGATAAGGCTTAAGGCCTCGGAACCTTCATTTTTCTCCAGTATTTCATGGGTGATCCGCGTTATCGTGCGGTCAACCGCTTTCTTGTCGAGAAGGACTTTTTTTTTCATTTAATCATCAAAATAAATGGCAGTCGCTTCGCATTCGTTCACACAGGCCCGGCATTCTATGCAATCCTCGGGAACCGCGACGATCACAATGCCTTGATCTCTCGCAAACACCTCGTAGGGGCATATCGATATGCATTCCCCGCAGTTCGTGCATGCTGTTCGTGAGATATACGGACGCACTTTCTGTTTAGTACTATAGAAAGTTTCACCGAAAAAAGCAACCCGTTCTTTTCCCTTATAGTGTCAGACCGTAAGTCGCAAGTGGTAAGTGGTCAGTCGTAGAAATCCTTATTTTTAAACGCCCCATGCCTTACGGCTTTTTTTCGGGTTCCGGTGTTCCGCCTCCGCCTAATACCTTGTACATGTTTACCAGGTTCACCAGCCGCGAGAGTTGAATGAGAATGAGGCCCTGTTGCGCACTGTAGAGACTGCGCTGTGCGTCGAGAACATTGAGGTAGCTGTCTATACCGTTAGTATACCGCGCAGTGGCAAGATCGTAGATCTTTTGTGAAGTCTCGGTCAGGAGTTGCTGGGCTTTTATCTGGTCCATTATCGTTCCGCGCCGGGCGAGGGTATCCGCCACTTCCCTGAATGCCGCCTGTATTGCCTTTTCGTATTCCGCCACGAATATTTCACGGTCAGCCTTTGCGGCTTTCAAATTTGCCCACGACAGGACACTCGAAAATATGGGGACGTTGACCTGGGGGGCAAAACTCCATGTTGCGGAACCGGCCTTGAAGAGCGCCGACAGGTCATCGCTAGTCGTGCCGATGCTGGTGGTCAGAGAGACGCTGGGAAAGAATGCGGCACGTGCTGCGCCGATATTGGCATTCGCTGCCTTGAGCAGGCTCTCTGTCTGCAGGATGTCCGGCCTTTTCAGGAGAAGGTCCGAAGAAAGGCCCGGGAAAATGTCTTTAGGTGGCTTGATCGAAGAAAAATCGTCCGGCAGCAGCTCCGGGGGGACGGGGGAACCGACCAGGAAGTTCAGGGCGTTTTCATCATTGGCGACGAGGTTCGTGAACCTCGCCTCGTCGACCCGCGCTGTTTCCACTCTCGTCGTGACCTGGTTGAGATCTATTTCGGATGATGCGCCGAGCTCAAAACGACGCTTGATGAGATCGCGGGATTCCTCCTGGGCCTTGAGGGTGGACCTGGCCAGCTTTAACGCCTCACGTTCTGCCGCAAAAAGCATGTATGCATTAGCGACCTCGGCGATGAGCGAGATCTGGGTGGCGTTTCGTGCGTGTTCGGTCGCAAAATATTGCTGAAGCGCCCGTTCTGACAGGCTGCGGATGCGGCCGAAAAAGTCGATCTCCCACGAGGTCAACCCGAAGTTCGCACTGTATATCCGAACGTTTTTGGCGTCGTGGTTCTCGGCCAGGTCGGCGGGGCTCCTGTAATTGTTGAGGCTGCCGTTCGCATCGGGCAGGGGAAGTACCACCAGACGGGAGATCCCATACACCGCCCTCATCTTTTCGATGTTGAGGGCCGCCACCTTGAGGTCACGGTTGTTGTTGAGGGCCATCTCGATGACCTTCTGCAGCTTCTCATCAGTATAGAACTCACGCCAGTTTATATCTGCAGGGGACCTGTCCTTGAAATCTTCCCCGGTTTCCTTGTATGCCGGACCTGTCGGCCATGAGGCAGGGATGGGGGCATCGGGGCGCTTGTATTCCGGGATCATCGTACACCCGGCCAATACCGTCGCTACAAGGGTAATTACAAGCGCATATCGCTTCATATCAGCGCACCTCCGTGGGCGGTACGGGATCAGGGGACGGCTGAAGAACGCCGACCGGTTCTTTCCGCTTGAAAAACTCGGATACGACAACAAAGAGGAGCGGGATATAGAACAAGTCGATAAACGTTGCCGACAACATACCTCCGGCAACTGCGGTGCCGATCGCCGACATGGCCCCGGCGCCTGCGCCTCTTGCCAGCGCAAGCGGCAGGACTCCGAAGAAGAATGCAAGGGATGTCATGATGACGGGGCGCAGCCTCGTGCGCACGGCACCGAGCGTCGCGTCGATGAGGCCCTCGCCGTTGGCTATCCTCTCACGGGCGAACTGGATGATAAGGATAGCGTTCTTGGTCGTCAACCCGAGCGTCGTGAGGAAGCCTATCTGGAAATAAACGTCATTGTTGAAGCTATGCACGATAAAACCCGGGAAGAACCTGGCCATTGTGACACTGAAGAAACCGCGAGACCAGGTTGCGAGCGTGGCCCCGAATATCCCGAGCGGGAGCATGAGCAGGTTGGCGATCGGTATCGGCCAGCTCTCATACAGGGCGGCGACACAGAGAAAGATAACGATAACGGAAAAGGTATACAGGAGAGGGGCCTGCGAGCTCGACATCTTTTCCTGGTACGACAGGCCGGTCCATTCATAACCGACACCCGGGGGAAGTTTTGCAACGGCTTCTTCCATCGCTTTCATCGCCTCACCCGAACTCACGCCGCGGGCAGGTTCGCCCCAAAGGTTAAGGGCAGGGAAACCGTTATAACGCTCGAGGCGTGGCGACCCTGCCGACCAGTGGCTCCTGGCAAAAGCCGAGAAGGGGACCATCTGCCCCTTGTTGTTGCGGACATAAAGCTTGTCTATATCCTTCGGAAGCATCCGGTGGGGTGCGTCAGCCTGAACAAAGACACGTTTCACGCGCCCGCCCTGGATAAAGTTATTGACATAGGCACTTCCGAACGATGTCGCGATCGTGTCATGTATCGAACTGATCGGTACGCCGAGAGCGCCCGCTTTTTCCCAGTCGATATCCACGCGGTATTCGGGAATGTCCTCCATACCGTTCGGCCGGACCTTTGTCAGGCGCCTGTCCTGTGAAGCAAGGTAAAGAAGCTGGTTTCGGGCTTCCATCAATTTCTGGTGCCCCAGACCACCCCGGTCGACGAGCATGAAATCGAACCCGGTCGCCTGCCCGAGTTCGATGACAGAAGGCGGAGGGAATGCGAATACCAAGGCATTGCGGTACTGTGAGAATGCCATGCTTGCACGCTGGGCGACGGCTTTCACCTTGAGGCTGCTCTTGCCACGCTCCTTCCAGTCTTTTAACTGTACGAAAACCATGCCGTTCGTCTGGGTCCGTCCCGAGAATCCCACGCCGGAGATGGTCATGCATGACTTCACCGCGTCCTTCTCTTTTTCCTGGAAATACGTCTCCAGTTTTTTAACAACTTCCTTGGTTTGCTCGATGGTGGAACCGGTCGGCATCATAACCTGTGCAAGCAGTATCCCCTGGTCCTCATCGGGGACATACGATGTCGGCATGTGGAGGAGGGTCATCGCGGCGAGTCCGGCAATGACGAAGTATCCGACGAAATACCATTTCCGTCTTCGGAAGGATTTTCCGACAATACTGACGTATCTGTCACGAAGGCTGAAAAATTTCCTGTCAAACCAGCTGAAGAACGGGCGCAGGATAGGCAGGGCGTTCTCGGCCGGTTCGTGGCCTTTCGGCACCGGCTTCAGGATGGTAGCGCACAGTACGGGTGTCAGTACGAGTGCGACAAGAACGGAAAGGAGCATCGATGAGATGATGGTGACCGAGAACTGGCGGTAAATAACGCCCGTAGAACCTCCGAAAAAAGCCATCGGCCCGAAAACGGCCGACAGTACGAGTCCGATGCCGATGAGCGCGCTTGTGATCTGCTTCATGGATTTGGCCGTGGCTTCCTTGGGAGGAAGCCCTTCCTCACTCATGATGCGTTCGACGTTCTCTACGACGACGATCGCGTCATCGACGAGAAGTCCTATGGATAGGACCATCGCGAACATCGTCAGCATGTTTATCGAGAAACCGAAGAACTCCAGCACCGCGAAAGTTCCCAGGATAACGATGGGCACTGCGATGGTCGGGATCAGGGTAGCCCGTATGCTTCCCATGAAAAGCCACATGATGAGAAACACGAGCAGGATGGCCTCGAGAAGGGTTTCGACGACCTCGCCGATCGCTACCCTGACAAAAGGCGTTGTGTCATAGGGATAGACAACCTTGAGGCCCTTGGGGAAGAATCGGCTCATATCGGCGAGCTTTGCCTTGATAGCGTCCGCTGTATCCAGGGCGTTGGCGCCGGATGCCATGCGTATACCCATCCCTGCGGAGGGCTTTCCGTTAAAGAAGGCTTCGATGTCATACACGTCGGTACCGAGCTCGACGCGCCCGATATCCCTGATATGGACCACGGAACCATCGGGATTGGTGCGGACCGGTATCGATGCGAATTCTTCGGGGGTTTTCAACATGCTCTGGACAATGATGGACGTGTTGAGTCTCTGGCCCGGGACTGCCGGGGTTCCGCCGAATTGCCCCGCGGATACCTCCACGTTATACACCGTGAGCGCTTCGGTCACGTTGGCCACGGTGAGGTTGTAATTCACGAGCTTGGTCGGGTCGAACCAGATCCGCATTGCATACTGGGACCCGAAATTCTCCACCTCGCCGACCCCGGGGATGCGCGCGATCACCTTTTCGAGGTTCGACTGGGCATAATCCCTCAGGTCATTGCCGTCCATGCTTGCGTCCTCGGAGATGAGGCCGATGATCATCAGCCAGTTCCTCGTCGCCTTGCCGACCGTAACTCCCTGGCGCTGCACGGCCTCGGGCAGGCTTGTCAGGGCGAGTTGGAGCTTGTTCTGGACCTTCGACCATGCCATGTCGGGGTCCGTGCCCGGGGAAAATGTCAGCGTGATGCGCGAACTGCCTGACGAATCACTGGTGGAGGACAGGTAGATCATGTTCTCGAGGCCGGTGAGCTTTTGCTCGATTATCTGAGTGACGCTGTTCTCGACCGTTTCGGCGGAGGCGCCCGGATAGCTGCTGGCTATGTAGATCGATGGGGGTGCGATCGGGGGATACTGGGAGATCGGCAGATTGTAGATGGCCAGAACCCCGACGAGCATTATGATTATCGCGATGACCCATGCGAAGACAGGGCGGTCGAGAAAGAATTTCGATAACATTAATTGCCTCCGCTCACTTTGCTTTAGCTGGCTGTTCCGCCGGTTTTATACTTTCGGTTTTCGGCGGGGGATTCATCTCAGCCGGGGCGCTCGTTTTCGCCGGGGCCGTGTCGCTCGTCTTCGCGGGAGGTGAGGCATTCGCCGGGACCTGTGCACTGTCACCCGGTTTTGCTGCCGGCTTAAAAGGCACAGTGTTGACGACCGCTCCCGGAGGCGCCTTCTGAAGGCCCTCGACTATTACCCTGTCTCCGGCCGTGAGTCCCGACGATACAAACCACTTGTCTCCCATGGCCCTCGCAGTGACGACCGGTCGCATCTCGACCTTGTTCTGCCCGTTGACCACAAGCACGTACGGATTGCCCTTCGGATCACGGGTCACACTCTGCTGGGGAACGAGAAGGGCGTTTTCGGCAATACCCTCCATGACGACCGGCCGCGCATACATACCCGGCATGAGGGTATGTTTGGGATTGGGGAAGACTATCCTGACAATGTAAGACCCTGTGCTCGGCTCGACGGTGATATCGGAGAATTTCAGGATCCCTTCCTGGTCGTACGGCGTGCCGTCTTCGAGGAGAAGTTTTACTTTTGCGCTTTCCGGTCCTTTGTTGACGAGTTTTCCCGAGGCGAGGATGCGTTTGAGATGGAGCAAATTGGCGCTTGACTGAGTGGCGTCGACATAAACGGGATCGAGCTGTTGAATGGTTGTAAAGGGGGTTGCTTGGTTGGCCGTAGCCAGCGCCCCGACGGTCACGGCGGACTTGCCGATGCGCCCCGCTATAGGGGCCTTGATCCGCGTGTAATCGAGATTGATGCGGGCCGTTTCGACCGCTGCTTGCCAGTATTTCACGTCGGCTTCCGCCTGCATGTGCTGCGCTGACACATCCTCGAATTCCTGCTGGCTTACGGCCTTTATTGCGACCAGTTCCTTATAGCGCTGGGCCTTCGAGCGGATCGGCGGAAGATTGGCCTCGGCGCGTGCGAGCGATGCCCTGGCGTTGTCGAACGCCGCCTGATACGGGGCGGGGTCGATCTGGTAGAGGACTTCTCCAGCCTTGACATCGGCGCCTTCGGTAAAGAGACGTTTCTTGATGATGCCGGTCACCTGCGGCCTCACCTCGGCTATGAGATAAGCCGACACGCGTCCGGGCAGTTCTGTGGTGATCGTCACTTTTTCGGGTTGGAGGGTAACGACAGCGACCTCAGGCGGAGGCGGAGCCCCTGTTTTTCCCTTGCATCCGGCAGCAACCATGGTAAGGGTCGCGAGGACCATGACAGTGACAAGTTTCGTTATGCCGGAATACCGCATGCGCCACCTCTTTTTCTTGATTTCTTTTTGTTGTTGTTTATCGGATATGGGGGCAATTCATTCATTTTTGTGCCTTGTTTTTTGTTTCCTGGAACTCATCGACGAGACGCAGCAGCTCATCGAATATCCTGGACCGCTGTTCATCGTCGAAAGGCGATATGGAAAGCATTTCCTGCAGCCGCATGCCATCGACGGCAAGGGTGATGATGGCCGCTTTCTCGAAACCGATAGAGGATGCGGTAAATTTCATGTAATTGTCGCGTACGACCTTCCGGATCGGCTCGTTGAGGCGGGGATCGTGGGCCACGGCGGCAGACATTGACGCGCCGAGCCTGTTATGCATGGGATCCTTGTTCTGCGCGTCGATAATGAAGCTTTTCAGTTCCCGGGACGGGCCCTTCGGGATATTCTTCAGGATCTTCTTTCTCGCGTCCTGATGAATCTTTATCTGGCGCTGCACCATTGCCATGAGAAGTGATACCTTGTTCGGAAAGTGATGGAGCAGACCTCCCTTGCTCACGCCTGCCTTTGCCGCGACGGCATCGAGCGTCATGTGGGAGGCGCCAGCCTCGATAACGACGGCTTCCGCCGCGTCGATGATGTTATCGTAAGAACTGGCCCTGGGACTCATGATCACCTCGTTTTTGAAACTATACAGTCCAGACGGTACAGTTTAAAATTGGTCGCCGGTTCTTGTCAAGAGGGAATTTAAGCCTTCTTTCTTGACTTGGGAATTTTTTTTGTGTAAGGTACTATCATGGTGAACAGGCAGATCAACAACTGGTGGTGGTGGCGGAAATATCAGGTGTGAGACCGTAATTTCCGGCCATGGACGGTTTCACACCGTCCATGGCCGTTTAAGTTTAAAGGCCATGGGTCAAAAGACTCCTGGCCTTTTTTATTACTCAAAAGGAGGATGTTGTGGAAAAAAAGATATTTTTGAGCGATAAGGACATGCCGAAGGCATGGTACAACATACAGGCGGACTTAACGACACCCCTGCCTCCGCCGCTCAACCCCGAGACAGACGAACCCGTAACGCCGGACATGCTCGAGGCCATTTTCCCTATGAATCTCATCGAACAGGAGATGAGCACCGAGAGGTTCATAACGATCCCTGACGAGGTGATGGAGCGCCTCCTCATGTGGAGGCCCACGCCATTGTGCCGCGCCACGGCGTTGGAAAAATTTCTCGGTACCCCGGCGCAGATCTACTACAAGAATGAAAGCGTGAGCCCTCCGGGGAGTCACAAGCCGAACACAGCCATCGCACAGGTCTATTACAATAAAGTAGCAGGGGTAAAGAGGCTCACGACCGAAACGGGCGCCGGGCAGTGGGGGAGCGCCCTGTCATTTGCATGCAACCAGTTCGGAATGGAACTCAAGGTGTACATGGTCCGGGTGAGCTTCAACCAGAAGCCTTACAGGCGGATCATGATGGAAACGTGGGGCGGCAAGTGCGTGCCGAGCCCGAGCCCCGATACCGCCGCCGGCAGGAAGTTTCTCGAAGGTAACCCGGACCACCCGGGCAGCCTGGGCATGGCGATATCGGAGGCGATCGAAGACGCCGTTACATCAGAGAACACAAAATATTCACTCGGCTCGGTCCTCAACCATGTCCTTTTACACCAGTCCGTTATCGGTCTCGAGGCCCAGAAGCAGCTTGCGTCCATCGGAAGATATCCCGATGTCGTGATAGGGTGCGCGGGGGGCGGCAGCAACTTTGCCGGTATTTCCTTTCCATTCCTGCGCGACAAGATCAACGGAAAAGAGATACGGGTGATCGGGTCCGAACCCACATCAAGCCCGTCCCTTACGAAAGGCCGCTATGTCTACGACTTTGGCGATACCGCCGGAATGACGCCGCTTTTGCCGATGTATTCCATAGGCCATGCCTTTGTTCCCGCCCCAATCCATGCGGGCGGCCTGCGCTACCACGGGATGGCCCCGCTCGTCAGCAGGGTTTTTGCGGACGGACTGATCGAGGCGAGATCTTACAATCAGATCGAGACGTTTTCCGCAGGCCTCGTTTTCGCGCAAACGGAAGGCTTCATCCCGGCCCCCGAGACGAACCACGCCATAGCCTGCGCCATAGACGAGGCGAAGAAGGCAAAGGAAGAGGGCAAAGAAAAGGTGATCCTCTTCAACTTTTCCGGCCAAGGAACGATCGACCTGCCGTCATACGACGCGTTCCTGTCCGGTAAACTCCAGGATTATTCCATGCCGGAGGGCGAGATAGAGGAGTTGTTGAGGGAATTGAAGAAGATTTCTTAAGGGGCGTGAGTAGCAAGTCGTGGGTCATAAGGTGTAAAAATTATGAGGAGAGAAGATGATACCATCAGTTATTTTAGAAGGGCGTTTGATGCTCTCAAATGAAAATAATTATCTCGACATGATTTTCCAGGACGGCAGCGTACAGGCATTACGCAGCCCGGATGATGAAAAACCTCAGGTCGATGATGCCGGTTTATGCGCCGGGATTCAGGCCCTGTTGACCCTGGCATAAGAACAAGCGTAAAGTTTGTCGCACAACGCGTAAGATTTTGTCTTTAACTCCTTACGACTGACGACTTGCGACTTGCGATCTTCGCCGGAGGCGAAAATGGAGATATACTGTCCCCAATTAGGCATGATCATCACCTTCGACTATTGCCTTAAGGCGCAGAACGGTCTTCCCTGTTCGAACGCGTACGGGTGCTGGAAAGAAAGGGTTGACGTGGCTGCCATTCTTAAGGCAAATTTTACTGACGAAGAAATAGCCAAAGCTTTCAACACGATACCGAAGTCGCGGCTCCAGAGGATCGTGGAGTCCATATCAGAGGCGGGGAGGAAGAAGTAGATGCTGCTTTCGGACAGGGTCATGCAGGTCAGGCCGTCGGGGGTGAGAAAGATCTTTGATCTGGCACAAAAGGTGAAGGACCCGATCAACCTGAGCATCGGGGAGCCTGATTTCGATATACCCGATGCCGTCAAGAACGAAGGTATAAGATGGATCCAGAAAGGGTTCAACAAATATACCCCGTCGGGAGGGATACCCGAGCTGCGCGAGAAGGTCCTTCTCAAGCTGAAAGCCAAAGGGATCATCTGCGATGAGGTCATTATCACGGCTGGTGTCACGGGCGGTCTCCTTCTTGCCCTCATGACCACCCTCAATCCCGGGCAGGAGGTCGTCATCCCTGATCCTTACTTTGTCCTCTATGAATACCAGGTTTCTTTTTTGGGCGGAAAGCCCGTTTTTTTTAATACCTATCCTGATTTTACCCTGCGGGAGGAGGAATTACGCAAGGCAATAACGGACAGGACCAGGATAATCCTTGTCAACAGCCCGAACAATCCCACGGGCATGGTCAACTCCCGCGAAGAACTGGAAATGGTGGCCCGCGTGGCACGGGAAAAAGATCTCATTGTATTTTCCGATGATATTTACGATCGTTTTGTATTCGATGAAGATGCATCGGCCAAACCGTACCTGGGCCAGATGTACGAAAAGACGATCACGTTCGGAGGCTTCTCGAAAACCTGGGGGATGACCGGGTGGCGGCTCGGCTATGTCGCAGGGCCGAGAGAGGTCATACAGTGCATGATAACGATGCAGCAGTATGCATTCAGCAGCGTTACGTCATTCGCGCAGAAGGCGGCCCTGACCGCCCTCGATTACGATATGGGCGCGACGATCGACGAGTACCGCAAAAAACGCGACCTGATCTATAATGGAATTAGGGACAAGTACAACGTCGTGAAACCGAAAGGCGCATTCTTCATTTTTCCCGAGGTCCCGGGAGGAAAGGACGGCATGGCCTTTGTGGAGCGGGCACTGGACAATAACCTGTTTATCATACCGGGGAGCGTTTTTTCATCACGTGACAGCCATGTTCGCATTTCTTTCGCTTCCAGCGAGGAGAACCTTCTCAGGGGGATCGATATCCTGAGAAAACTGGCCTAAAAAGGAGCAGACACGGATGCATGAAAATATCGTCAGGCTGTTGATGGAAAATAATGTCCAGCAGCTTTATGTCACGAACCGCTCGACAGCGGCCGCGGCACACAGATTATCAGCGGGTTCTTCCTCGCTTCATTGTGACCTGTCGACGAACGAGAAGATCGCATATGAGCTTGCCCTCGCGGGGGCCTATGCAGACAAGAGGACCGCGTGCATCCTCTCGACGGAGGGGCTTTACGATGCCTTAGACCCCGTCATGAGTTCCGCATATACAGGGGTAGCCGGCTCCTTCGTTGTCGTGGCGGTGCAGGAAAATCCGGAAGAGATCACGCCGGTGGGCCTCTTTTCGAAACTGCCCCTCATCGTAACGGAAACGGAAGGGGAGTTGAGCAAGGCGGTTCCCTACGCCTTTTCTATCTCGGAAGAATATAAGATCCCGGTCATAGTACAGGCATTCCCCGGGGGATATGAAATTGTGCCTGCCGGCAGACCTCAAGGACCGGCTTCAGGCCGCAAAACCGCATTTTTGAGAA
>DHQV01000050.1:0-4235 GCA_002408185.1 Deltaproteobacteria bacterium UBA5329 | reverse complement strand
CGCATTTTTGAGAAAAGAACCCGGGCGATGGGCCGCGACACCCAAATTCCGGTACCTGCTCCACGGCGAGTTAAATGACAAGATCCGGAAGATACGCGAGGCTTTCGAAACGTATGAAGGCAATATCGTGCTTCCGAAGGGTACAACAGGGCTCATCACCGACAAATTCTCCCGCCTGGAATTCTACGATGAAGACGCAAGCATCCTTCGCCTGGCCACCGTCTTCCCGCTGCCTGAAAAGCTTACCCGGCGTTTTGTCGATGCGATGGATGAGGTCCTCGTTGTCGAGAATTATCCGGCGATCGAACTTCAGATACCGGACCGGACAAAGGTAAAGAGCGGTTTTGTCGACAGGGGCAGGGGGAGGCCGCAGTTCGAAGAGAAAATACAGGGTTTTACCGTAATACGGGACCGGCTCGGGCCCGCATCCTCGATAAACATGGCGCACGGCGTCAAGAAACTGCATCCCGACCGGAATATTATGGCTGTTACGTTCGAGGACCATTTCTTTCACTCCGGCATGCCCGCTTACGTAAACAGTCTTTATAACGATTCGGTGAGCGTCCTTCTTGTCATGGCAAGCGAACGCGCCGACGAGTTAAGACAAGTCCTTCGGAGTTACGGTGTTGCAAATATTGTCGATATCGGTGAGATAACCGAACTTGCCCGGTTTGTGAACACCAAGGAGCCTGTCGTTGCGCTTTACAGGGGTATGATATGAAACATGAGATAATATGCGCGGGTATCGGGGGGAGGGGAGTGCTTCTCGCCTCGACAATCCTGATCGAGGCGGCGATCAAGAGCGGTATGAAGGCTATGGCCTCGGATGAATACGGGATGTCGCAAAGGGGCGGTTCCGTCGTTTCCCTTGTCAAGGTGGGCGATTACGCGAGCCCTTTTATCGGCAGGGAAAACGGCGACATACTTCTCGCATTCGAGGAAAGCGAATTTTACAAGACGTTATTTTTTCTCAAACGAGGTGGTCTGGCCCTCGTCAACACGCGTTCAGCTATGCTTGTTACGTCTATCGATGTCGTACTGAAAGCGAGGAAGATACCATATCGCCTGATCGATGCCGACGGGATAGCCCGCAATGAAGGTATGTTCCAATCGGCGAACATGGCGTTGCTCGGCGCATTCTCTTCTTTCGGGATCGAGCCTTTTACGCGGGACGTCCTCGAGGCAACCATTCGTTCCCGTGTCCCGGAAAAGTTCCTTGCGAAGAACCTCAGTGTCTTCGGAAAAGGGTTTGAGGCGGCCCGGATCAATACTTAAGTCGTAAGGAGTTCTGGCCCATTGGAGGATAGCGCGTGGACATAAGGCAGGAAGTCGTGATCGGTAACCAGGCAATTGCCCGTGGCCTTGTCGAGGCCGGTCTGGAAATAGCGGCTGCGTATCCCGGAACGCCGAGTTCTGAGATATTACCCGGTATTGTTTATTTCAAGGAGAGAGAAGGCCTCAAGATACATACCGAATGGTCATCCAATGAGCTGTGTGCATTGGAGGTTGTCTTCGGAGCGGCCGCATACGGCGGTGCGCGCGCCGCATGTTTCATGAAGCAGGTTGGCCTTAACGTGGCATTTCCGGCGCTTCTGAGGGCGCGGGAAAAGGTCATTGAAGGGGGGCTGGTCATAGTCTCCTGCGATGACCCGGGGCCTCAGTCATCTCAGACAGAACAGGATACCCGGCTTCTCGCGACTCTTTTCGGCATTCCGGTCTTTGACCCGGCATCTCCCGAGGAAGCCGCCGATGTCGCGTACCATGCACTCAACTGGTCATTTAAAAACAAGATCCCCGTCATTATCCGCTCGACCCATCGGGTAAGCCATGCGCGTCAATCGATAGACATGCATGAACCAGGAACGCGCACCGTGACCTTAAGGGAAGGGGTTTGCACGGGGCAGGGCAGGCAGCTTGGCATCGTTGCATCGGGAATGAGCTATTCCCTTGTCCGTGACGTTATCGAAGAGCTCGGGGCGGCGGATGATGTGTCCGTCTACAAGGTCTTGCGCGTGTACCCGTTTTCGGAAGACCTTGCCGAATTTGTCGATACGATGGACAAGGTCCTCGTGATCGAGGAAACGGACATGGTCATAGAGGCCCTGATCGGGAACAGACCAAAAGTGATGGGCAGAGCGGACGGCACCGTGCCGTCATCGGGAGAGATCACGTACGATATCGTGCGTGACATGCTCTCCGGACTATTGCAGGGCCAGGGGAAGATAAAGGCGTTCGTACCCGACAGGAGCATAGAAGAGGCCCTGGCAGATATCGCCGTCACGCCGCGACCGCCAAAGCTATGCCCCGGATGTCCCCACCGAGCGGCCTTTTTTGCGATGCAGCATATCTGGCCGGATGCCATCTATCCGGGCGATATCGGCTGCTATACGCTCGGGATCTCGCAAGGGGCCGTTGACACGTGCCTCGATATGGGCGCCGGCGTGACCCTAGCAGAGGGTTTCTATGATGCCTTTTACCAGGACGGGAAACTCATTCCCATTCTGGCCTCTGTCGGTGATTCCACCTTTTTGCATGCCTGCCTGGCACCACTCTACGATGCCGTGAAGAACCGAAAGAGATTCATTCTCGTTATCATGGATAATGCGACGACCGCCATGACAGGGATGCAGCCGACGCCTCAAACGGGGATCACGGTCGATGGCACGGCAACACGCAGTGTGGCCATTGAAAACGTTGTCGCGGGGCTCGGCGTGAAATACCTGAAGATCGTCGACCCGTACGACGTTCCCCTGACCATTAAGACGTTGAAGGGCGCCTTTAAATACCTGCAGGGGGATGATATGATCCCGGCGGTCATCATAACGAGGCGGGAATGCCTGTTGCTGACAAAGGGAAAGGCAAAGGATGTCGCGTACCCCGTGCGGCTCGAAGAAGGCTGCATCGGCTGCAAGAGCTGCTTCAGCACGCTTGACTGCCCGGCGATATCTTTCGATGCCGACGCGAAGAAGATCAGGATCGATGACAGCATCTGCACGAATTGCGGGATATGCTATTATGCCTGCCCGGTACAGCCTGAGGGCAAGGAACTGAAGAAATTCAAGGATCCCGGCAAGACACGGTCAAAATAAGGACACGAGGTCCTCGAGAAAGGGGCAAGGGTGGGTTCCCGGGAAGGGCAAACGATCACAGTATCTATCATTGTCATCACAAAAGACACAAGGGAACTCCTTAAAGGCTGTCTCGCGTCGGTCGTAAACGATACGCCCCTGCAATCTCTCGGCATCGAGACGATCATCATCGACAATGCATCGAATGATGGCACGGATTCCATGGTGCGGCAGGAATTCCCGGATTCCATTTATATCCGGAACGATGTGAATGCCGGCTTTGCGGCGGCGGTCAACCGCGCAGGACATGTGGCCCGGGGAAAATACATCCTGCTCCTTAACTCCGACACCATTCTCATTGAAGGCGAAGCCGCGAAAATGGTCGGCATTGCCGATGCGATAGACAATATGGGCATACTGGGCCCGCAGCTGGTCTATGAAGATCTAAGCATTCAGAGATCCGTGGCATCCATACCGCGGCTCAAAGGTGAACTGCTTCCCGGATCGCAGAGGCGAAGGACAAACGTTGCATCAAACGATGTTTCCGATGTCGAATCCCTGATCGGTGCTGCAATACTGATCCGGAAAAGTGCATTTGACGAGATAGGCGGTTTTGACGAGCGCTTCTTTTTCTTCCTCGAAGAGACCGACTTCTGCCTGCGCCTGCGCACCGCCGGCTACCGTATCGTCTTCTGCCCCGCCGCCCACGTCATCCACCTGCAAGGAAAGACCGTCCGAAAGAACTGGGTCAGAGGCCGGATCGAATACAACATCTCATTGAGGAAATTTATCAGGAAGCATCATGCTTCCGTATATGGCCTTGCCTTCGATTCGGTCAAATTTATCAAAGCACTGTTATTTATCGTATTCCTGCCTTTTTTACTTTTCGGTGAACGCTCCCGGATGCGGTACCTGTACTACTGCAAGCTCGTCGACTGGTACTTCTCCGGTTGTCCGGATACCTTCGGCCTGCGCAACCCGTAGGCCGTCCTACGTTAAAAACCAATCATTCCCATTAATCCGTCTTTTGCGTCTTACGCTTTACGACCAGGAAACGTAGAACGCTCTTTTTATGACATCGAATCTTGAACGGTCTTCAAAAAGTATGGTATAACAAAGCACCCGGAGAGATGTCCGAGCGGCTGAAGGAGCACGATTGGAAATCGT
>DHQV01000051.1 GCA_002408185.1 Deltaproteobacteria bacterium UBA5329 | reverse complement strand
TTCTTTTGCCCCTCTGCAGAGGGGTTCTTTGAGATTTTGTGACATTAAAGGATACGTCTTTTTTATTGTCATACACAAGATTTGGTTATAACTCAGGCGGGATCAAGGCAGATCGTATGGAAACGCAGGCTGGGGACAGGAAAAGCCCATTGCAGATAACCGCACCGAAGAAGGCTGGGCCCTCAATCGTCGAGTCGAGTTGGTCAAGAAGTAGAAAGAAATATCGAAAATATAAAGAACGTCGGAAGATTTCTTTTGTAGGGCTTGATACGACCAATCCACGGAATGAAAGCCGTGGATTGGTCGTAATGCCGGATTTTACAAATTGCCGCACAATGTGAGTGGACTACGCTCGGATTGCGCTTGAGTTGCGGGAGGGGCCGATAAGGACGTTGCCTCTTGCCGGCCGCTTGCGATATTTAACAACATCACGATATGTTTCACTGCGGTTACACGGTCGGTTGCCTCCCACCCCGTGTCACGAGCATGGACAATAGCACGAGCCATGGCCTCATACGCTCGCCGGAACTCATCACTCATAGCTTCGGGTTTCTGCGGTGTATTTTTAAGCCGATCAACCCTTTTCTTCCTCTCCTGGCGCCTTGCTGTCCGTATCTCTCTTGCGATCTCTTCGACCTGTTTTGCTGTAACTTTGCCGTCCGGTGCCGTCTCTATAGCCCTTTGGTAGGCTTCCCGCTGGTCTGAAAGGGAAAGAGATGAAAGGGGGCGAAGGTGACTTTCGGGAATTTCGTCAATTGGCGAATGTTTAAGTATTGGGAGAATATTCTTTTCTGCTTTTGCAGCTTCAAGTTGCCGATACAAATAGCTTTGATGCTGTTTGAACTCTGTCGTGACGCATTCTCTCCAACTTGTATACCCAAGGGCTTTCCACCCTTCACGCTCATAAAGATCAAGCAAAAGGCTGCGAGTGCTCCGAAGGTTGTTGTTGATCTCGGTTACACACGTACGCGCTTCCTCCGAAGTCATTGTTTGCAAGATTATCGCATCCATATTCATTGGTTGCCTCCTTGACCTTATCTAAAGTAAGTATATTCGGCTATTGAGATCTCTGCAAGATGTAGAATTAATTTACGGATAAGTTGATTTTACGAGTAATAGATGAAGGGAGCGATAATGGTCAAGTTGATCAGTCTTTTTAGGAGGGGCATGGGTTCAAAGCAGGTCTAGCTTTTTTACCTTCTGCGTTCGCAAAATCCTTCCATCAAAGGTCGCCCCGACCCCATCGTTCTTATCTTGTCGATACTCGGGTTAATCCAGCGCGCTTCAGAGGGACGATAGAAATATTCTAAAGCATCTTTCGCCAGGAGATCATTGAGCATCTTGTGGGAAACGATGTCGTCGATACCTCCTTTGTATTTAACCCAGATATGTTTCATGCCCACCCTCCTTGATCATCAAGATCAAACCCCTAACCACTTCTTGGCATACGGTGCAATCCTTGTCAAGTAATTTTTAAATCAGAAAATAAAACATATTAGAGAGATAGCTACCATTTAATGGAGAGTAGTGCCTGGATATCACGCCTTTAAAACAGCATTCAAAACAGAAGGCTGTTGACCATTGCCAGCCTGTCCGGAGTGTGTTAGTCTGTTGTAAACGATTTCCAGGAAGCGATATTGAGAAGATTCCATAGCCTGATTTTTTGTGCACTCGTGGCTTTTTGTTGTGTCACTCAAATTATATCTCTATCGAAAGCAGCTGAATATTCCAGGAAAGAGTGGCGGCGCGTTGAAGAGACTGTGATACGAGGCGGTGACGCCATGACAAAGGTTACGGTGATCGGGAATTCCGTGCTGGTTCCGGCAACACTGGAGTATCGAGGTAATCAGACCGACATTCAACTTTTGCTGGACACCGGTGCTTCATGGACAGTGATCAGCACCGAAATTGCAGACCGATTGGATCTGAACCTCGGGTCGGCTAGAAAGGTGCAAGTGCAGGTTGTAGGAGGGCAGGTTATCGAGGCCCACATGGTTACGTTGAATAGTTTGACTGTTGGCCCTCACACAAAAAACAACGCTCGAATAGCCGTGATCCAACATACGGGCCCGCGTGTGAGGTACGACGGGCTTTTGGGCATGGATGTGTTGCGCGGTCTCAAATACAAAATCGATCTCGAAAAGCAGTTTATGCTGTGGGAGTAGCCATAGATAGTGCATGAGTTGTTGACGGGCCGAACCTTGACAGATCGCCCTGCTGGCGATAGCCTGTAAATAGCCACTTTAATTATCGCAAGGAGGACTCGGTGTCATTATTGAATCCGATTCTTGCTGGTATTGTTCTGTCATTTCTTATTATTCCTTTCAATGGCACCAACGCTCAGATTAGGGTTCATTCGAGCGAGGGCGCGATGGTTATCGGTGGGACCTCCGAAGACTTTGAAAAAGCCGGCAGTAAACAAAGGAAAAGAGACTGGCATCGTGTATACACTCTTGGGGAGCAAGACCGCGAACATCTGGAACTGGTCGAAAAACAGCAAGAAAAAAAGGACGTTTACCTTTTCGCCACCGGGTATTATCATCCTGAGCAAGGTCAAGATTTTTATGCGACCGGCTCCTATGAAAAAGATCTAAGATTAAATGGACAGGGCGTAACTGCCACGGGAAAAAAGGTAAGCAAGGGACACGTGGCGGTAGATCCCTCTGTTATTCCCCTGGGAACAGAGTTTTATAGCGAAGAGCATGGAATGCTTAAGGCAGAAGATACGGGTGGTCGTATAAGGGGCAACAGGATCGATATTTTTACTGGGGACGGCGAAAATGGACTGATAAAAGCTCGTAAGATAAATGGGTGGGCAAAACTCAGGATATTGAAATGGGGCAAGAAAAGATCATCAGATACGGCTGCTGTCAAAGGGTCGAAGACCGAACACCAGGGTTCCGATATGACACCGGTAGCCAGATTCAGTACTTACAAGGATTACCAGAGGTCCAAGAAAGGGAAATAGGCCGCAGGTACCTTCGTCGAGGATCCGGCCTTGCAAAGACGCACATCCCCATAAGATTAGCATATGAGTAAATTAATTATACATCTTGCAGAAATTTGTCAGGTTATATATATTGATTGCAAACATTATCCTTAAAAAAGGTCGATGCGTTGCTGTCCGAGATATTTTCTGATTTCTTATGGAAACTACAAGGTTTCTGGGATTTCGTCCCCCTTCCCGTTCTCGTTGCGGTTGGTGTCGGTATTATTATCGTTTTTTATTTCTGGTTCAAGTGAAACCCCCGGGTCATTTTTAATGTTATTGTCATTATCGATACACGTGCTATAATTGTTGCACAACCTTTGACGTTCAATTCGGTCTCATGGGAGGAGTCAATGTGGAAAACAATAGTTGTTTGTTGTGTTGCATTATTGTTGGCTGTTGGGTGTGCTGAAATCCCAAGGCCGTCAACTTACCCTGCATCTCTTCAACAGCACGTACAGTCGGCGACTCATTGGCAGAGTCAGGCCAGATTGACCGTCGAACGTTTATCCGCAAATGCCAATCTTCCGGAAATTTTTAAAAGCCATTATAAAACATATTCCCCGCGTGTTTACGTACAGGCCAATGATAGATCGTCATTTGATGTTGCCTTTCGAAAATATTTGATAACTGAGCTGGTCAATGCCGGTTATGGCATTTCTGGAGATCCCGATTCACCGGTAAGAATATATTGGGACTTTCAGCTGGTGGATCGCAATAAGGACCGATGGAAACCTGGCCCTGGTGTTCCTGAATTTATCGCAGAAGCTGCCGTCTGGCTTTTGACAGGGATCAGGTGGAATACGACCGATCTGTGGGCTCCTAATACTGAACTCATCCTGACCACGAGGTTTACGATTGGAGACGACAAACCTCAGAATATCGTACCGGGAGGAGTATATTCTGATACCTTCTATATAAACAATGATGATTGGACAAATTATTGGGCTCTCCAGGATGCGTACCCGGGAACAATTGGCGCCAAAGAAGAAGCCTGGAAAAGGAGGCTCGACAGGCAAGGGCTGCTTTCCCATCCTTCACCCAAACGTGCGGTAGCCCAGGCGGCTCCAGTATCACAGCGTGAAGAACCGCCTCCATTACTTCCGGCCAAAAAGGATCGCAACTAAAACACAAGTGGCCCTGCTCCGTTGACCGATAAAATGCGGAGCAGGGCATGACCTCAATACGAAAATCGATGTATCTCTAAAATAGCCCTCTCACCCCCTAAGCCCATTGCTTTAAATCGTGTCTCAAGTTCTTCTCGAGGGTTCATTGTCGCTATGCTGCCAGGATATTAAAGCAGTCTACAAGCGGAAAGGCTGAAAGTGCTGCAATAGACGGAAACAGGTCAACTAAAAAGGAGGGAAGGACCTATGAACATATCCGACTGGCTGGATGAAAAGGAAGCGGAGGGCGTTGATGTTTCACAAATTGAATTACCTGATGACCTGGCTTATGAGGAAAGCCCGGCGGAAACAATTTTTTTTGAGGAGATCAACCCTTGTGGGATCTACTGTCCAGGCAATCATCCGTTCTCTACTGTAAAATCCGCTCTACCGTCGAACGCTTTGGACACTGGTATTACAGCAGAGGTCAGGACAAGAAGGCCGACATACACTCTTCAGGAATGGAATGGAGGTTGTTCACCCGGGATAGAGGCCTCGCTCTCGAGACAGCCAGGTCACACATAGAATGAGGTACAAAAAATCCTTTTGAGGGATCAAGGACATATATATGCGCTCATGATTCGAGGCCCCGTAATAATCCCGTCTTCTATGAGCAGGAGGTTCCCTTGCCTTTCAAAATCAGCTACTATCCGCTCTAACAATGCCCTTGTTTTTGACACGATCACATTGCCGTCCGCATCTCTTATGAGATCTTCGCCTGCCTTCAGATAATATTGTTCATTTTCATTTACCACCTTCAGGTCGCTCGGTTTGATCATTTGCCTCAGCCCCCGATGCTCCCTGCATAAACCGTTGTCCCTGGCATTTTCACTCATGAGAAACCTCCTTCCGGATCGCTTGAGCTACGCACTTTCAACGAACCGTGTTTACTACTGTCAATATATTGGAGAGGGAAAATTTCTGCAAGATGTAGAATAGTTCTACATATAGCTTAATTTTACAGGTATACACGCGCTTCACTGCTCTCCGAGACAAAAGCGTCCCGGGCCACCGTCCCAACCCATTTTACAAAACGGTCAAGGAACCTTCCGCCCGGCACGATGAACCAGTGAAAGGAGACCGCGTTTAGGCTGGAACCGGATCGAGAGACCTCCACATGGCTGTAAAAGGTCTCTACATGTAAAACCGGTTCAAATATTTTTGCGGATAATGTGATTATAATCAAGTGCTTGCATGAAGTATGACCTATATACTAGATGAAAAGGCAGAGTTGATCCTTAAAGGAGGATAAGATATGAGGTCAAACATTAGCAACATCATCAAAACCGGTGTCAGATTGATCGGGTTCTCATCGGACGAGCAGTCCCTGGATTATGTCAAGCTGGCAAAAGATCCGGAGGGACTGGCCCGGGAAGAAAAAGCTGACAGGGAAATACTGGCCAGATTAGAGCGATACATGGAAGCGTAAGGGGCTTGATGGTCACGAATTGCTTCCGATGCTTTCTGATGTGCATCGGCCGGTAATTGCGTTGACAACCGTGGTCGTTAAAAAAAGGGGCAAATTTCCATTGCCCCCATTTCTGTACTATATATCTTGATCTTTAGAATGAGTAACTCAGAAACGCACCGCCTGAAAAATAATCTCTATAATGTGTCTTGCTATATAAGACTTTGTCTTTTCAAACAAGACAATGTCTTGTCCAGAGAGACAGCCGGCAAGCCGCCCGCCATAGATACGTTGTTCATAACATGCCGTGATCACTTGGTTTACTATTCTGACAGGATGTAATCCAGCCAGTGGAACGGAATTTGTATAATGTCTCGACTCATAGGTAGTGTTACGGATGGCACACTGCGAAGGCTGCCATCCTATTTAAGTCGAAGAGTGAGGAGATATGGCAGGAAAAATCAAAATGATACGTAGCAGAAAGACACCCAAGAGCAGGTTCGATGCACAGAAGACACATAAATGCCCGCGTTGCAACGCATTCCTGATCCGTGAAAGATTTTACGGCATGTTCGAGGCGGTCTGGGTTTGGCGTTGTATAAAATGTGGTGAAATAATCGATGACGTAGTACTCTACAACCGTCGTCTGCTGAAGAAGGCTGCTAAAGCCAGTGTAGATCCGATGACGTTGCTGCGGCGATAAAGGCTAGGACCGGGAACATCAGAGCATGCAGGGGCGCGTCGATAGTCTCGATTCGACGACGTATCACCAGCACCGCGTAAATTATAGTTGGCAGAGATCATACCCTAACGGGGGACCGCCGTGATCCTTTATGTGCAATATAGAGATTTCCACTATGAATATGTCGATACACGTACCTTTGAAAGGCTCCTTGCAGATAAAAAGCTGAGGTTGTTCTACCGCCCATCTGAGAAAAGATGGATCTATCTTTTGCGGGACCTCGATCCCATTCGCGGGATTGGCGGTGATTATTCAGGGCCCGACAGGAGAGAATGTCGCAAGCCTCCACGAAGATCCCTTTCTTAAAATATTTCTTCCAGTGTTTTTGGCAGCATCTTATCGATTTTTTCAGTCTCTTTATGAATGATTTCAATATAATCCAGAGTGGTTCGCATATTCTCGCGTATCCTCCTGGTGAAACCTGACAGAGGAACTATCTTGTTCACTATCTCGTCCCTGAAACGCTGAAGTATGGCGCTCTCTTGCCCCACCAGCAAACTGATAAGTTCGGCTACTTCTGAGCAGAAGAGGATCTCATCTTCGTCGAATTCTTTTCCATGGATTCCGTCAATAACTATAACGCCGGCAACTCTGCCATTTTCCTCAACATATATAGGAACATAGAGAATCTGCGATATATCCTTTTTTATAATTATGCCTCTAAAATAGGCAGTCCGGGGGTCAGTAAGAGGATCCTTGATCAACAGTGTTCTTCCATTGGCGATCGTTGCCTCTATGTCGGGATGGACCTTGAGGGGTTCTTTGTCGCCGGGCTGTGCGAGATACTCCTCTACAGGCACACCAGCTATGATCTCGCATGACCCATTGACCATCCCGTTGATGCCCTCGCAGACGATCTTGAAGAGCACGCACCGCTCTACCCCGAGGATCTCGGCAAGTTCTTTTAAAATGCTTTGTTTGATCTTCACGCGTGGATCGGTGAGGCTGTTCCTCAGGCCGAGGATCATTGCCTTCGTGATCTGTAAAAAAGCTTTCCGCTCAATCATCGTTCATCCTCACCTACAACTATATATATCGAACCCGGGAAACTCCTGCAAGATGTAGAATAAATTTACAGATCAAATTGATTTTACGGGTATACAGCTGTTCGTTGGAACGCAGGTGCGGTATTTCATGCCTGTAGTAGCTGAAAAAAGCCACGATGGAATTGTTGGTTTAGCGACAGACGCACCAGGATGTTTGGGGTGCCAGTCTCCCATTAAAAGATAAGAGCAACTGATAGAGTGCGCTGCAGAATGTGCTCGACGTACAGGCTGCTGCCTTGACATGATTACTATCTGTGTTATGAAGAACATAGGGCTCTTTAGAAACATAATGAAACCATAAGGAGACCATTATGAACGTTTACATTATCAAGGAGATCGTGGGTACGAGCGACAAATCATGGGAAGATGCAGCAAAACAGGCGATAGAAACAGCTGTCAGGACCATCAGCGATCTGCGTATTGGTGAAGTGGTGAAACAGGATATAACGATAGACGATGGGAAGGTGACACGCTATCGAGTGAGACTCAATGTTTCGTTCCGATATCATCCATGGTGGAGTTGGATCGTAGATTAGCACCGAGTCAATGGGAGTGTTTCCGGCACCTCCCGTGAAAAGGTTTATCATTTGAAGATTGCACGAATCTTGATAATGATCTGTCTTTTCCCCACCTTGTTCGTGGCTGCCTGCACCCCGTGCAAAAGCCTAACAGTAGCGGCAACAGCCGCACTCCTCGAGGATGTCGCAAAGTCAACCTACCGGCAATCTGACCTGAAGATGGTGCGGGAAGGAATGCCCGCATACCTGATGCTGATGGAAGGCATGGTTGAGGCATTGCCCGCCAACGAACAATTGCTGATCAATACTGCCAGGGCATATTCTTCCTTTGCTTCGGTTTTTGTGGAGGAGAAGGACCCGGAGCATGCAGCATTGTTGTACTCCAAAGCGCGGATGTATTCCATAAAGGCCTTGAGGACCAGGGGGTTGCCGGATCCTCTGAACACACGTGTTGATACCCTCCGGGAAGATCTCGCTCGCCTTGGGAAAAAGGATGTCCCTTATTTATTTTGGGCTGCTGCCTCTTGGGGGAACTGGATCAGGTTGAATCTCAATTCCATGGAGGCCCTCGCTGAACTTCCGAAGGTCGAGCTCATGATGAAAAGGGCGCTCGAGCTCGATGAAGGATTTTACTACGGCGGGCCCCACCTGTTCATGGGGATAAGGTTAGCCTCACGGTCCGCACTGGCCGGAGGAAACCTGGCGAAGGCACAGCAGCATTTTCTGAGGGCCCTGGAGTTAGGACAGGGAAAATTTCTCATGGCCTATGTCTACTATGCAAATTATTATGCACGGCAGGCCCAGGATAAGGAACTCTTCATTTCCATCCTGCAAACGGTTCTCAATACCCCTGCAGATATATCGTCGGACCTGACGCTTCTCAACACGGTTGCCAGGGAGAAGGCAAAAGACCTGTTGGATCGCCAGGAAGAGTATTTCGACTAGGAGGAGATATGAACATGCCTTTGAGGATCGGTCTCGCAGGGATTTGTGTCTGTGTTTGTCTCCTCCTCACCGGTCCGGCCCGCGCCGCCGAGAAAGGTGTCGTTATCAAGCTGGCCACCCTGGCCCCGGAGGGAAGTTCCTGGATGAAAACGTTCCATGCCTTGAACAAAGAGGTCATGGAAAAGACGAATAACCGGGTCCAGTTCAGGATGTATGCCGGAGGGGTGCTGGGTGATGAAGACGATGTGCTGCGGAAGATGAAGATAGGCCAGATACAGGCTGCTGCGCTCTCCTCCTGAGCGCTCTCCCACCTCTATAAAGAGTTCGACGTCCTGCAGATCCCCTTTCTCTTTCAAACGTACGGGGAGGTGGACTTCGTTCTGGCAAAAATGGACCCCTTCTTCAGGAAGGGGCTTGAAGATAGCGGATACGTACTGCTAGGTTGGCCCGAGGGAGGGTTTTCCTACCTTATGTCCACCATCCCGATCGCCAGCGTGGCTGACCTCAGGCGGGCCAAGGTCTGGAGCTGGGGAGGGTCTCCCATGACCAGGGCGATATTCGATGAAGCAAGGGTGACGGCCATCCCGCTTTCCATTCCCGATGTCCTGGTCGGCCTTCAGACCGGATTGGTGGATGTCGTGTATGCCCCACCTACGGTGGCCATCGCGCTTCAGTGGTTTACCAGGGTGAAATGTTTGACCAATGTTCCTTTGGCCTACACCACAGGCGCCGTTGTCATGAAACGGGATGTTTTCAAGGGCTTGCCGCCGGACGTTCGGAATATCCTTCTCGATAGCTCGCGGCGTCTTTTGGAGCATTCGAAGGAGATGACCCGGAAAGAGAATCAGGATGCGATCAAGGTCATGACGAAACAGGGTGTTAAGATCGTGACGCCTCCCAAGGAGAACATCGAGGAATTCAAAAGACTGTCCGATCAGGCAATGCGTCGCATAAGAGGGCAGGCGTTTTCCGCGAAAGCCAGCGATGAAGTGGTGGCTCAGGTGGAAAATTATCGAAAGGGAGTGAGATAATGGATCGATGGGAGCGCATCGATGAGATCGTCGGGAGTGTAGAGCAAATCCTTCTCGGTATCCTCCTTGGTGCGATGATCTTTGTTGCCTTTATTCAAATCATCCTCCGGAACGTCTTGTCTACCGGTCTTGCCTTCGGGGACGAACTCGTGAGGAACCTTGTCCTGTGGACAGGTTTTATCGGTGCTGCCGTTGCAACGAGGGAAGGGAAGCATATATCCATTGATGTCCTTTCACGTTGGATACCACCGAGGAGAAAGATTGGCATCGATATCATCGCCAATGGTTTTTCGTTGTCGGTCTGTGCTCTCCTGACCTTTGCCGCGCTGAAATTCGTGGGAAACGAGATTCAGATGAAGAGCATCCTTTTCCTCAATGTTCCCTCCGTTGCATCAGAGATCATACTGCCCCTTACCCTGGGAGTGATGACCTTTCGGTTTTGCCTTCGCTTCCTCAAGAACATTCTGTTGATTGGTCACCAGGCAGTCGATAAATGACCCTCGGCCTGATCATCCTGTTTTTTTGCCTTTTGATGCTCCTCGGGGCCCCTTTATTTGTCGTGATCTCCGGGTTGGCCCTGTGCCTCATGTATCTGGGCGGGATAGACTCCTCGGCGGTGATCATCGAGATGTATCGCATGGCCACCACCCCGGTCCTGATCGCCATACCGCTCTTCACGTTTGCCGGGTATCTTCTTTCCGAGAGCGGGGCACCAGGGCGACTGGTAAGGCTTTCCGATGCGTTGCTGGGCTGGCTGCCAGGGGGCGTGTCGATGATCGCACTTCTTACATGCGCCGTCTTTACTGCCCTTACCGGTGCAACCGGCCTCACCATCATTGCCATGGGCGGCATCCTCCTTCCCGCCATGCTGAAGGTGAAATATCGTGAATCCTTTTCCCTCGGGTTGTTGACAACCTCCGGAACGCTGGGCCTGCTCTTCCCCCCGAGCCTTCCCCTTATTGTTTATGCTGTTGTCGCCAGGGCACGGATAGACCACCTGTTCCTGGCCGGGATCCTCCCCGGTGTTCTGCTCATCGTCCTGCTAGCCTCCTATTGTTTCTGTAAAGCAGTTACAATGAAGGTCCCTCGCTCCGGGTTTGTCATTTCCGAGGTTACCGGAGCGGTTAAAGACTGCATATGGGAACTACCGCTTCCCTTCGTTGTCCTCGGAGGCATCTACAGCGGGTACTTTGTGGTCAGCGATGCAGCAGCCATTACTGCAATATACGTTCTCGTGGTGGAAGTCTTCATCTACCGGGACATTCGATGGAGAGAATTGCCGGAGATCATGAAAAAAAGCATGGTACTGGTAGGAACGATCCTGATCATCCTCGGGGCCGCCCTTGGTCTGACGAACTATTTGATCGATGAGGAGGTCCCGATGGAATTGCTCGACCTCATCAAGACCCATATTGCCAGCCCTTTCTGGTTCCTGATCACGCTGAACCTTTTCCTCCTTGCCGTGGGCTGTATCATGGGAATGTTTCCTGCATTGACCGTGGTTATCCCTCTCATCACCCCCGTTGCCGAGGCTTATGGGATCCACCCCCTTCACCTCGGGATCATCTTCCTCGCCAATCTCGAGATTGGCGCCTCTATCCCTCCGCTGGGGATAAACCTGTTCATCGCCAGCATCCGCTTTGAAAAACCGGTGTTGAATCTCTATATCGCTTCTGTTCCCTTCATAATCATCCTTCTGGTGGGACTCGCGGTCATAACCTACTTCCCATGGCTAAGCCTCGCTATCGTGAATGGCCCATGAGTGATTGACAAAATGCACAAAAGCAAAAAGCATAATTATCCGTAAGATAAGCTAGTTCTATTTGTGAAAAAAAGCCCAACGCTAACTGACCGATATCGTTGCATTTTAATATTCTAGCTTCTTGTCGTCCACAAAGGACCGCTTTCGCATAACTCGTTGTAATAACTTAATATTTGCGGTTGCATCACTGAATGGCAACCAGCTGTCCTTCAAATAATATTGAGAACTTAGGAAATGTTTACACATCTTATGAACAGTTTTTCAACCAGACATGTGGAAAACTATGATGCTATAATTATAGTTGACGGAGATTCATATGCGAAGGAGAAATGAGAGTTTTCTTGTTGAGACAATTATGCCGTTATCACACACATTGCTCGTTCTCGAAAATCAATTCTTGAAGAAAGGAGCGAGGATATGATAAAGCGTAAAGGAGTTTGCGATGTTTGCTCAACGGAATTCGAGTTGAGCGATGGGAGCTTTGCAATAAGAATAGTGAAAGACAATGATGATCGTTCCTCCCGGAAGTGGACGATCACGCTCTTAAGTTTGGTTAACGATACTCCAGCAGAGGGTTTTTCTCATGTATGCGGCGAAACCTGCCTGTTCCGGGCCATAGAGCGGGCCATCGAAAAAAGGACAGAAGAATGCAGGTTCAGGATAATCGGTTATGACGGCACAGATGATAGTGCCATCGAGGTAGTCGATCTCAAAGATAAGAGACCGAAATGAGTATGTGCTAAACTTTTGTTCATCGGGTTTGAATGCTGACATACAAGGTGTAATAGAGGAGTCTAATCCCCGGGAATCGATGACACCCTCGATAAAATTGAAAAGATCATCAAAACAGGCGTCCTGAGCGGTTCGCCGGCGCAGCCTGTGCGGAAAAGGCGTACATAAAGCAAAACGGCCCCGGTCGGGTGGAAGCCTAAGCTTGGGGTAGTGCACTTTATACATTCTTAAGTTTGGTGATAAGTTTCTCCAGGTTCTTAATGATCTTCTTCTTTATTTCTTCTTTCTGCCCTTCTTCATAATATTGAACAGGCTCAAGCAGGCTATCCATGACGAGTTTTTCCAGATCATATTCGGTATCCTTGCAGTAAGGATTATGAATAAGAATACGATCTGCTACAAACCACACCTCGGTTTCTTTTAAAACTTTTTCCGATATTTCTATCCACGCTTCTGTAGGTATATCATTCATTTCAAATTGAAATTTCCCCGTGATTTCCATGTTACCCCCCTGTTTGTCTATTTTTTCTCTATTCTTTATGATCTATCTCCATGCCTCGTTCCTATTTTCACCTTGTGCAGATGGTCACTACTTGAATTATACACCATTACCACAAGATTTCACGCAGTCAGGCCAGCAAGTGTACTACAGTTTCTCTTTTATTTTACGGGTATACCCAGGCCCTGAAGGATCTCACGCATGTGATTGGTGTGAAATTGAATGTGGGATTCTCCTAAGGTTGCGATCAGGCTTTCCAGTGTTGGATACTCGCCTAAAGGCGAATCTTTTAGTATGGGAATGTGTGCTTTTCTATCGAGCTGTTCACGGGATAAGTTGATAGCAAATTGTGACATGCGTTGAAACTCCTTCTCGACCCCTGAGAGCATTTGAGCGAAAGTCATCCGGGCGCGCTTTTCGGAGAAGAAAGGGTTCTCCGCTTCGAGATTGATCGTGGGGGTGTCCCGGTCGAGATAGGTCTGTAAGATCGGTAGGCGGCCCGATCCTTCAGGTCCCAAAAGGTGGGAAAGGATCTCTTTAGGCGACCATCTTCCTGAGGGCGCACGAGAAGCTGTGCTCTCGTCAAGTCCTTCACAGACTTTTTTCAGTTCTTCCAACTTTTTTTGAATACCCTGAGCCAGCTGACTCCCGGTTAACGTGTCCATGGCTTTTCCTCCTTTTATAACCCTGTCCTATAGACTCCTACATGGAACCTAATCACTCGCATAATTCTTTGCAAAGAGCCGGGTCGCTCCCCTGTTACAAAAAATTCGACCTATTCAAAATTGCCTTAAGTCTTGACAAATCTTTGTCAGTAATTCTAAATTTAAACAAGCTGTAACAAACGGTTGCGATGCCCAAAAAAGTGCACCATGGCATGGAAGCGGGTCTACGTAATATTTTTTCTGGAAGAGAGGATGATGACGGCGACAAAGGGAACGAGGGCAAGGGCGTACTTTTTTACGGCATTGCAGTGTACAAAATTCCCGGGGAGTCTGTGCAAACTTTCAGCGATCATGGTCACAATACTCTTGAGTCTGTTGGTCGTCAGTTGTACCTCTGTCCCGGTCAACGACACTCCAACAAACCGGATCATCCATGCGCAACCTGAGATAGTTCCCCAGCCCAAACGAGCGAACTTCGAAGGCGAGAGTAGATCCTGGGATACCCAGAACATGGCAGACTGGATCGTCGATTCAGGCGATAACGACGGCCTGCCCTTCGTGATTATCGATAAAATTGATGCCAGAGCGTTTGTATTCGGTGCCGATGGGCGCCTTCGTGGTGCGGCCCCGGTCCTTCTCGGCCTGGCGAAGGGCGATAACTCTGTACCTGGTATCGGAACCCGGAAATTGGCAAACATCCGTCCCGAGGAACGTACTACCCCGGCGGGTCGTTTTGTGGCCGCGCTGGGCCTCAACGCTAAAGGCAAGGATGTCCTCTGGGTGGATTACAGTGGCGCCCTTTCCCTGCACCGGGTGATACCGGTGAAGGTCAGGCTGGAGCGATTGGCCACCCCAACACCGCTCGACAACCGTATTTCCTACGGTTGTATCAATGTTCCAACAAAGTTTTATGAGAACATTGTAAGCCCGGCTTTTACCGGGACGAAGGGCATCGTTTATATTCTGCCGGAAGCACGTTCGAAGAAAGAAATTTTCCTGTCGTATTATGACGTCGACTCCCGCATGCAACAGTCATGGCAGCCGGTTTCGGCGAGCAAATAAAATAGGTCTTGGTGGAAATATGGCTTCGCTCGTCGAAGACACCAGGCAAAGCATGTTTTTATGATTCTTGTTTCCTTTTTTTCAATAACTTATCGAGAGTATGCTCAAACCAGTCCCTTCGCAAGGGTTTGATTAACGTAGCCCGTACCCCGCTTTTCCTGATCTTTTCCAAAGAGGTCATGTCACCGTGGCCGGTTATGAGGATTATGGGGATATCCTCCTTTATCTCTAGAAGCTTGGCTGCCAACTCCGTACCCCTCATGCCAGGCATTATCTCATCCACGATCACAGCATCAAATCTTTCCGGGGACCTCGAAAAGAGCCCAAGCGCGTCGGTCGGGCTATTGTACGCAACCGGCAAATAACCCATGCGATGGAGCATCTCGCTAACCATTTCGGATATCAACTCATCATCGTCGACGACTAAGATCCTATCTTTCGCGTGTTCTCTCGTCATGTAACCAGTAACCCTCTCTCGCAGATCTATGGTCGATATTTCGACTTGAAATGACTTAAAATAAACTCTAACGCCGCAATAAGCAATGGGGAAAATCCCTGATTTTGTAATCATTATTTACCTGAAACAGGAAAGGAAAAATTCCCCTGGCCCAGAGCGTACCGATCTGTCCTTATCCTCCCCTCATGCATAGTTTCTCTGAAGCGGAATCAATTATTGTTTTCAATAATTCCTTGCCTGACCGCAGGCTTGCCTTCGTTATCGGGTCATATCCGATGTGTTGTACGAGATCATCGTTCACATTTAGTGTAAACCATATTGTTACGCTGAAATTTCTTAAAGTCTTTCGGGTAAGTTGTGTCCATAAGATAAGCATTTTTGTTACAGGCTAATCTGTGCTGTTTCTGTTTAAAGTGATCATGGTTATTTCCCCGCTATCGAGGTACGGGATCTGCAATCCAAAGCTTGGGAAGGTCCATTTGTGTAAAATCCGCTCAACCTCGA
>DHQV01000108.1:25508-25792 GCA_002408185.1 Deltaproteobacteria bacterium UBA5329 | reverse complement strand
ATGTGCTCTGCCGACTGAGCTACATGGGCACCCAAAAGGTTGTAATATCCTAATTTGTGTACTATAAGCAGAAACAACTCCCCACCCGTCTTTTGCTTTTTTCAGCGGGCAACGATTGATCTGCCTGTAACAAGGGCCTTTAAGGCCCAGGTATTCGCAATTTCGAGACCGAAGTATCGCCTCCCCTCAACGTCCTTTCCCGAAACACCTCAATTTCGTCGGCACGCTTTTTCCAGGCGGGCATCTTCAGCCACGACTTTATGGAGCGGGAAACGGGACTCGAA
>DHQV01000108.1:0-25379 GCA_002408185.1 Deltaproteobacteria bacterium UBA5329 | reverse complement strand
CAGCTTGGAAGGCTGATGCTCTAACCAACTGAGCTACTCCCGCATATATCTTATGAGCCCTCTCCCGGGCTCTTTTTTTATGGTGGAGAGGGGTGGGATCGAACCACCGAAGGCTTCGCCAACAGATTTACAGTCTGCCCCCTTTGGCCGCTCGGGAACCTCTCCATGAGCTGGTGATGGGACTCGAACCCGCAACCTGCTGATTACAAATCAGCTGCTCTGCCGATTGAGCTACACCAGCAAATTTATGATTATACTACAAGAAACACGTCAAAATCAACATGAAGTTCCTTATGAATAAACATAATCTATTAAAATATTTTGCATGTCCGTGTCAATACATTCCTTGCGCTATTGCCTCATAATCTGTCGTTTTAATATAGCATATTGACAAGGAAGGGTAAAATGTAGTTACATAATACGCTTTTATCCTTTAGGAGGTGATGCTGTTATGATATGCGCAACGTTAAAACCGGGTATTGAATGCCTGTTCATGAAGAAATCAGGATGTTCATACAGCGGAGGAAAATGCTTCACGATCGTCGAGAATTGTGACGGTTGTACCAGAGTCGTCGAGTTTGAAACAGGGAAATACTGCTCCAGCTTTCCGTATCCCGCTCAAAAATGGCAGAAAGGCAATTGCCCGATGTCAACCCATTTAAAGAAAGCGGCTAAAACGGAAGGACAGAAGGTAAACCCGCTGAAAGCTTCGAAAAGAGCTGCCGCCAAGAAATAATACGAGCGGCGCCTGCGGATCGGTCTCGCCACCATATAAATAGAGTTCAATGAAAAGGTCCCGCAAGATTTGCGGTATCGTCCTCATTTTTGTTCTATGACCGGGCAGCAGGGCATGCAAAGTCGGGATTATTATTCAATCGCGCAGAACTGTTTGACTTTTGGCCGTCCCGGTGGTAAAATAGACGGAAGTTTTTAATAGGAGGTCATTCTTTGAGGAAGAACAAGTCGGCTATCAAAAGGGCTGTGCAGTCTGAAAAGCGCAGACTGAGAAACTCGCATTTCAAAACAACTATGAAAACGAAGATAAAAAGGGCGATCGGTGCCATCGATGCCAAGGATGCCCAGACCGAAACGGCATTCAGAGATGCCGTTTCCTCTATTGACAAGGCTTCCTCAAAGGGTGTTGTCCATCCTAACAATGCAGCCCGGAAAATCTCCCGCTTGGCAAAAAAACTCCACAAGAGCCAGCAGGTCTAAAACCGAAAAAAGCCAGGGCACTCGAGCCTTGGCTTTTTTGTCTCAATTCTCAAGCCAAAAACAAAATCATCATGCCTTGGTTTATATTTGTGTTGACGGGGAATTTTCACCTGAGATCTGAGATTTTCTCTGTTAGTACTCGAGGAGGAGTTGGGCGCTGAACCGGCGTGCCATACGGGCTGACATTCGCCTTATGGCCTCTCTCCGGGCGTATTCCTCTGCGCCACTGTATATGCTATAGTACTCGTAGTCCGAAAGGCCGAACTGTTTCACAAGCTTTCCATTCTTCTGGTACAGCGAAATAAGCAACTCGACGGTAACGACCTTCTCGATAACAGCCCCATCCGTACCCAGGGTGTTCGGTGTCGTAATCACATTTTTGATATCGCCTTTCAAATAGGCATCCGCAGCATCCCTGTTCAGTGTAAAAAGACCTGTCATCAAGAGTTCTTTCGCAAAAGAATCGGTTACGGGCTGGGCGATGCTGGATTCAAAAGTGGAATTGTTAAATATCGAGACATAGATAGAGGAGATCTCCCCGCCATAGATACCTTTACCGCCGATCAGCTGATATCCGCAACCGGACAAAGCCGTGATAATAATGACGACGAGGCATAGCCCTATTGTCTTCGATGTGTTTTTTTTCATATAATTTCCTGCCTGGCGTTCTTCAACGATCATCCGCATACGATATTGACAAGTTTATTTGGGATCACGATCATTTTCCGCACAGTCTTGCCTTCAATATGCTTTTGAACTTTTTCGAGAGAAAAGACGATCTTCTTTATCGCATCTTCCGCAAGGTCTCGGTCTGCCTCAAAAGTGTCACGGAGTTTCCCGTTGATCTGAACTGGTATCATTATCTTTTCCTCTTTCACCAGTTCACTGTCCCAGGTGGGCCACGAAATTCCGATCGATGCCGCGTCCTGGCCAAGCGTCTGCCACAATTCACAGGCTATGTGGGGGACGAAGGGATAGAGAAGCCGCAGGATGGATTCAACCGAACCCTTGAAAAGAACCTTTGCCCTGTCATTCAGGTTTCCTTTTTCAATGAACTTATAGGTAAGATTCACGAGTTCCATAATGCCCGCGATTGCCGTGTTCAGATGGAACCGCTCCAGGTCTTCAGTGACCTTCATTATTGTCTTGTGGATCTTATGGATCAAAGGCTTCTCGTCAGCGGCGGCACCAGGGAGATTGACCCTAGCCGTGACGTTTTTTAAAACATCCCTGTGTTCGTCGACCAGCCTCCATACCCTCTGGAGAAAACGATAACTGCCTTCCACGCCCTGGTCGTTCCAATCGAGGTCCTTCTCCGGTGGCGACGCAAAAAGGCAGAATAACCGGGCGGTGTCCGCACCGTATTTTTCGATGAGGTAATTGGGGTCGACGACATTACCCTTCGACTTGCTCATCTTTGCGCCGTCCTTGATCACCATACCCTGGGTCAATAAATTCTTAAAAGGCTCTCGGGCGTCAACGAGGCCGAGTTCGTTGAGAACCCTGTTGAAGAACCGCGAATAAAGGAGATGAAGCACGGCATGCTCGATACCGCCTATATACTGATCAACCGGCATCCAGTAATC
This sequence comes from Deltaproteobacteria bacterium UBA5329, assembly GCA_002408185.1. GTDB lineage: Bacteria > Desulfobacterota > Syntrophorhabdia > Syntrophorhabdales > Syntrophorhabdaceae > Delta-02. Next base: position 22,578 of record DHQV01000108.1, on the reverse strand, counting down.
AACCCTCTTCTTATCCAGCGGACCGTCGTAGTCAGCGCAGGCATACCTCAGAAAGTACCATGACGATTCAACGAACGTGTCCATGGTATCCGTTTCCCGCCGTGCTTTGCCCTTGCATACAGGACATTCCACCTCGTAAAAGGCCGGGTAATCGGCAAGAGGCGAGCGGCCTACCATCTTTATCTCGAGGTCTGTGGGAAGCACCACGGGAAGGTCGGTCTCCGGTACAGGAACGGTACCGCATTTTTCGCAGTACATGATGGGGATGGGTGCACCCCAGTATCTCTGGCGGGAAATGCCCCAGTCTTTCAGCCGATAATTGACCGTTCTCGTCCCTATGCCCTTTTCCTCGAGATAGTCGATGATGGCATCTATGGCCGCCCGGTTGTTCATCCCGTTAAACAGGTCCGAATTGACGAGCACCCCGTCATCAACGTAGGCGCAATCCATGGTGGCCGGGTCGAGCGTCCTGTCCTTCGGCATGATCGTCATGATGACGGGAATGCCGTATTCCTGCGCAAACTCATAGTCCCTCTGGTCGTGGGCGGGAACGGCCATAATGGCTCCTGTCCCGTATTCCATTAGGACGAAGTTGCCGACATAGATCGGCACCTTTGCGCCCGTGAGCGGATTGATGGCATATTTACCGGTGAAAACGCCCTCTTTTTCAAGACTGATCTCGCTCCTGAAACTCCTGTCCTGTGCCCTGACCTTCTGCACGAAATCACTGACCGGTTTTTCCTGGTCCGTGCCCCGGGAAAACTCGAGCGTGAGCGGATGCTCGGGCGCGAGCACCATGAACGTCACGCCGTACAGAGTGTCCGGCCGCGTTGTAAATATCGTGAACGGCGAACCGTCCTCCAGCGTGAAATGCACTTCCACACCGAAGCTTTTGCCGATCCAGTTCTTCTGCATGCTTGTGACCTTTTCCGGCCAACCCGGCAGTTTGTCACAATATTCATACAGTTCGTCCGCATATTTTGTAATTGCGAAAAACCACTGTGTGAGCTCCTTATGTATGACTTCCTCACCACACCGCCAGCAGTTCCCGCCTTCGACTTGCTCGTTCGCGAGAACGGTCTGGCATTTCGGGCAGAAATTGACCGGGGAGCTCTTGCGGTAAACCAGCCCCTTTTCGTACATCTTCAGAAACATCCATTGTTCCCACCGGTAATAATCAACACTGCACGTGGCTATCTCGCGTCTCCAGTCATACCCGAAACCAAGCCTTTTTAACTGCCGGCGCATATAGTCGATATTCTCGTATGTCCAGGTGGCGGGCTGGATCCCTCTCTCGATGGCGGCATTTTCGGCAGGCATTCCGAAGGCATCCCATCCCATGGGGTGGAGAACGTTCAGGCCCCGCATTCGCTTATAACGGGATATGACATCGCCGATAGAGTAGTTGCGAACATGCCCCATATGGATATTTCCCGACGGATACGGGAACATCTCGAGCAGATAAAATTTTTCCTTTTCTGGATCTTCATCGACATCGAACGCCCTGTTATCTTCCCAGAATCTTTGCCATTTTTCTTCGATTGCGTGCGGTTCGTAGGGATTCATCTATGTTCTCCAAATGTTAATGTGCCTGGTGCGTCCCATGTTCGCTAACGGGTTTTAAGGCTATTTTTCCTGCATTGCCCGGATGCGGAGCCTCAAGGCGTTGCAGCGGATGAAGCCGCCCGCATCCTTCTGATCGTATACGGAATCCGTATCGAATGTTGCAAAGTCTTTCATGTACAACGAATTATCCGATCTTCTCCCGACCACAGTGCAGTTGCCTTTATACAGCTTCATCCGTGCCGTGCCGTTGACGACGGACTGGATCTCATCGGTGAGCGCCATCATCGCTTTCATCTCGGGCGAGTACCAGAAACCATAATATATGAGCTCGGCCACTTTCGGGATCAGGCCATCCCTGATATGCATGACCTCGCGGTCAAGTGTAAGGGTCTCGACGGCACGGTGGGCCGCATGAAGGATGGTGCAGCCCGGGGTTTCATAGACCCCTCGCGACTTCATGCCGACGAAACGGTTCTCGACGATATCGACGCGTCCAATGCCATTAGCCCCACCAACCTTGTTGAGGTGGTCGACAATGCCGAATGCCGACATCTTCTCACCGTCGATGGCGACGGGGACACCTTTCTCAAAGGTGATCTCGATATATGTCGGCTTGTCCGGGGCGGCTTCTGGCGAAACCGTGGTCAGGAACATATCCTCGTTGGGCTCCGTCCAGGGGTCTTCGAGGATGCCCCCCTCATAACTGATGTGCATAAGGTTCCGGTCCATGCTGTAAGGTTTCTTCTTCGTTACCGGGACCTCTATATCATGTTTTCTTGCATAATCTATCAGATCTTCGCGTGATGTGAACTCCCATTCGCGCCACGGGGCGATGATCCGTACATTCGGTTCCATTGAATAAAATGTCAGTTCGAACCGGACCTGGTCATTCCCCTTGCCTGTCGAGCCATGACATACGGCGTCGGCATTCTCTTCACGCAATATTTCGATCTGCCTTTTTGCGATAAGAGGCCGAGCGATCGATGTACCCATGAGGTAATTGCCTTCATATATAGCGTTCGACTTTATTGCAAAGAATATAAAATCGCGTGCAAATTCTTCGCGAAGGTCTTCTATATAGACCTTGGAGGCACCCGTCTTGATCGCCTTTTCCCGAAGGCCGACCAGTTCCTCTTCCTGGCCGACATCGGCTGCATACGCGATCACCTCGCAGTCGTATACGTCTTTGAGCCATTTAACAATGATCGACGTGTCAAGCCCTCCTGAATAAGCAAGGACCACTTTCTTAACTTTTTTCATCCTGACCTCCGTTTTTATTCGGCTAGAGCCTTCGCCGAGCCCTTGAGAAGCCACTCAAGAAGGGCCTTTTGTGCGTGTAATCGATTCTCCGCCTGAGTAAATATGACATCGCTGAACCGCTCGAAAACCTCGTCGGTTATCTCCTGTCCCCTGTAAGCCGGAAGACAGTGCATGACTATCACGTCGCGGTGTGCAGCTTTAAGCAAAGTATCATCTATTTTATACCCTTTAAACGCTTTTTTTCTAGATGCCTGCTCACTTTCCCGGCCCATGCTCACCCAGACATCGGTATATATCACGTCGGCATCGCGAACGGCCTCTGCAGGATCGTCGGTCAGTGTAAAACCGGGGCCTTCCGAGGCCATCTTCACAAGTTCTGCATCCGGCAAGTACCCTTTCGGGGTAGCGATCGAGAACGGAATTTTCAGAAGGATCGCCGCTTCGATCCATGAATTCGCCACGTTGTTGCCGTCGCCAATATAGGCGACCTTTACGTTTCGGAGATCACCTTTGTATTCACCGATTGTGAAAAGGTCTGACAGGACCTGGCAGGGGTGCAACTGATCGGACAACCCGTTTATAACCGGTATTGTAGCCCATTTCGCAAGGTCGTCGACTATGGTCTGCGAAAAGGTCCGGACCATGACACCATGGACATATCGGCTCATAACCCGCGCCGTATCCCGGATGGGTTCTCCCCGTCCGATCTGTGTCTCACTCGGGCTCAAGAAAATGGCATGTCCGCCCAATTCGTGCATACCGACCTCGAACGAAATGCGGGTCCGTGTCGATGCCTTTTCGAAGATCATGGCAAGGGTCCTACCGGCGAGCGGCTGGTACGGTTTTCCCTCACGGCGCAGCTCCTTGAGGCGTTTCGCCCTTTTTAACAGGTGATCGCACTCCTTTTTTGTGATATCGAGAAGTCTTGTAAAATCCCTTTTCACGCTTTCTTCCTTTCGAATATCCGGTCCGCTATTTCAAGGAACAGGTCGATCTCCTCTTTCTGGATGATGAGTGGCGGGACGAGACGCAGTGTCGTTCCCTTTGTACAATTGAGTACTATACCCTCGGCGAGGAATTCCCGTGCGACTGCATCGCCGTCGACAGAAAGCTCTATGCCGCGTATCAAACCCATTCCCCGTATCTCTACGATGAACGGGAATTTTTGCTGGAGCCTAAGGAGCCCTTGATATAGGTATTCGCCGGATTCAACGGCATTCTTGAGTATATTGTCGTCTATGATCGTATTGAGGGTCGCCAGCACGGCCGCCGAAGCGAGAGGATTCCCCCCGAAAGTCGAGGCATGCGAACCTGGCACAAAGGCTTTCATCACCTCGTCGGTCGCCACGATGGCCCCGACCGGGAAGCCATTGCCAAGGGCCTTTGCAAGGCTCATTATGTCGGGTTCGATCCCGAAATGCTCATACGCGAAAAACCTTCCGGTCCTTCCGATACCCGTCTGGACCTCATCGAGAATGAGAACGATATCCCGCCCCTTTGTATACTCTCGAAGTTCGCGGACATAGTCCGTATCCGCGACATAGACGCCCCCTTCCGCCTGTACAAGTTCGAGCATGACGGCACATGTCCTCTGTGTCACCGCGTTCTTGAGAGCTTCAATATCATTGAACGGAACGTGAACGTAACCCTGTGTCAGGGGCTCAAAACCGACCCCGAACTTTTTCTGCCCTGTTGCCGCCAGCGTATTCACCGTCCTGCCATGGAAAGAGTTCTCCATGGCTATGATCTCGTGGCGGCCCTCGCCGTATTTACTCCATGAATACCTGCGGGCAAGCTTGATGGCCGCCTCGTTCGCCTCTGCGCCGCTGTTGCAGAAAAAGACCTTGTCACCAAACGAATTTTCCACGAGCATCTGAGCGGCCTTGATCTGGGGCTCCATATAGAAAAGGTTCGACACATGGAACAGTTTTTTTGCCTGTGCGGCAAGCCCTTCCACCACCTTTTCATGCACGTGCCCGAGATTGCATACAGCGATCCCCGCAAGAAAATCAAGGTACCTCCGACCGTTGACATCCCAGAGCCAGCAGCCTTCCCCCCGGGTGATGGCTATCGGGAACCGTGTATATGTGTTCGCGATGTATTGCGTTGCCTTTTTTACCAATTCTTCCTGCATTTCTAATCTCCTATGATCTCAGTGCCTACTCCGGAATCGGTGAAAACCTCGAGCAAGATCGCGTGCGGTACCCGGCCGTCAACGACATGGGCCTCACGGACACCTGCTTTCAATGCATCGGCGCAGCATTTCACCTTCGGTATCATTCCGCCGGTGACAATATTATCGCCGATAAGTTTCTCGATCTCGGAGCGCTTGAGCACCGAGATTAATTTCCCGTCCGTGCTCATTACACCTTCAACATCCGTGAGCAGGATAAACTTTTCCGCAGAGAGTGATGCGGCTATGCTTCCGGCGGCAGTATCGGCATTGATATTGTATGCCTTTCCATCCACTCCATCGGCGATCGGCGCAATGACAGGAATGTAACCGTGCCGCGAGATGTCCTTGATAATGGCGACATCCACCGAGACTATCTCGCCGACGAGACCGATATCTTTCCCTTCCACTTGCCGAGCGACCAGGAGCCTCCCATCCTTTCCGGACAGACCGATCGCTTTTCCGCCCATGTCGTTAATATTCTTTACGATCTCTTTGTTGACGCTTCCCGACAGAACCATTTCGGCCACCTGCAGCGTTTTCTCATCAGTAACGCGCAGGCCGTCAACGAACCTCGTGGGTATCTGGAGGTCTTTGAGCATCCTGCCGATCATCGGGCCGCCTCCATGAACGATGACGGGATGTATCCCCACATATTTCAGAAGCGCAACATCCTTGGCAAATTCCTTTTTGAGAGACTCCTCTTCCATTGCCGCGCCGCCATATTTGATAACAAAGACAGAACCGGCAAACCTGGCGATATAGGGGAGCGCTTCCAGCAGCGTCTGTATTTTCTCGATCATTATAAATACTCCAGTATACGTAAATGTTACAGGATGTACCTGCTCAGGTCCTCTTTGTCGAGGAATTCGCCCAGTTTTTCCCGGACGTACGCTCTTGTAACATCGATCTTCTGACCTTTCAGATCAGGGGCTGTAAACGATATGTCATCGAGGAGCTTTTCCATTACTGTATAGAGCCTACGGGCGCCTATATTCTCGGTCATTTCGTTTACCCGTTGAGCAATGTCGGTGATCTCTCGTATTGCATCCTCCTGAAAGTCGAGGTCGACATCCTCCGTCTTGAGAAGGGCCTTGTATTGCTTTATAAGCGCATTGTCAGGCTCCGTTATGATCCGGTAAAAATCATCTTTGTTGAGGGCATCGAGTTCGACTCGGATCGGAAAACGTCCCTGCAGTTCGGGGATAAGATCTGCCGGTTTGGACATGTGGAACGCTCCTGCGGCGATGAAGAGTATGTGGTCCGTCTTTACCATGCCATATTTTGTCGTAACGGTCGTACCTTCCACGATAGGAAGGATATCCCTCTGGACCCCCTCCCGCGAGACATCCGGCCCGTGTCCATGGTCCCGGCTTGCGATCTTGTCGATCTCGTCGAGAAAAATGATCCCCGATTGCTCCACACGGTCAACGGCGTCCGATGTCACACGGTCCATATCGATCAATTTGCGTGATTCTTCCTGGATCAGGTGTTCGTACGCTTCGCTCACCTTCATTTTTCTTTTCTTCGTTTTCTGTGGCAGCATGTTGCCGAACATGTCCCGAAGCTGCATATCCATCTCTTCCATCCCCTGTGATGAAAATATCTCTATCATGGGAAGGGCCCTGTCGGGAACTTCAAGTTCCACGATCCTGTCGTTCATCGTGCCTGCTTTGAAGCGCATACGGATCTTTTCCCGTGACTGGTCGGCCGCATCCTCTTCCTCGCCCGACGATGCGCTTCGCCTTCTCGGTATAAGGAGATCGAGTATTTTTTCTTCCGCTGCCAGAGTGGCCTTTTCCTTTACACGCTCGTGCTCCTCTTTCTTGAGCATGTTGACCGAAAGCTCCGTCAGGTCCCTGATCATCGACTCCACATCTCTGCCGACATAGCCGACCTCGGTGAACTTCGTGGCTTCGATCTTGAGGAAAGGGGCATTGGCAAGCTTTGCAAGCCTACGCGCGATCTCGGTCTTACCGACGCCTGTCGGGCCTATCATGATGATATTCTTGGGAGCAACCTCGTCGCGCAGGTCGGCCGGTATCATCTGGCGCCGCCACCTGTTCCTCAGCGCGACCGAGACAGCCCGTTTCGCCTTGTGCTGACCGATGATAAAGCGGTCCAGTTCCTCCATGATCTCTTTCGGTGTCAGTTGTTTCATTAAAGTTCCTCTATATTCACCCTGTCGTTGGTATAGATGCATATCTCGGAGGCGATGGCCATCGCCTCTTTAACGATCTCGCCTGCTGAAAGCGACGCGTGCTTGACAAGCGCTTTCGCCGCAGCCTGCGCATAGGGGCCACCGGAGCCAATCGCTGCTATACCGTCATCAGGCTCGATCACATCACCATTACCGGACAGGATAAGTGTGTGGTCACTGTCTGCGACGATGAGAAGGGCCTCGAGCCTCCTTAAGAGCCGGTCAGTCCTCCAGTCCTTCGCCAGTTCGACCGATGCCCGCATAATATTGCCATTGTACTGTTCAAGTTTCTTTTCGAACCGCTCGAAAAGCGTGAACGCATCCGCCGTAGCCCCGGCAAAACCCGCAAGGCATCTGTCCTGATAAAGCCTTCGCACTTTTTTCGCAGTATGCTTCATAACGGTCGAATTCAGCGTAACCTGGCCATCCCCTCCAATAGCAATTCCTCCGTTGTGTCTGACGCACAAAACAGTTGTGGCTTCCATTTTTTACCTTCTTGGATGGGATTTGTCGTATATCTCCATGAGTTTGTCCACGGAGATGTGGGTATATCGTTGTGTCGTGGAAAGCTTAGAATGGCCCAGCAATTCCTGGATTCCCCGGAGATCGGCCCCGTTATCCAACATATGTGTGGCAAATGAATGCCTGATCCCGTGCAGGGCCAAGTTCTTGAAGAGGTGTGCCTTGATCTGATGCTTTTTCATAATGCGCAAGAGGCCCCGGTACGTGAGCCGGTCCCCGCGAAAATTAATGAACAGGGCCTTGTTAGCATTGAATTTTTCAATCTTACCGGCCAGTTCCAGATATGCTTCCAGGGCTCCCTTCGCCTTTTCACCGAAAGGCACGATCCTTTCCTTTCCACCTTTACCCGTCACCCTTGCCCACATGCCCTCGAGGTGAAGGTCTTCCCGGTCCATGGCAAGAACCTCGGCAGCACGCATGCCGGATGAATACATAAGCTCGAATATAGCCAAATTCCTGGCGTTGAGCCAACCTTTCCTCGGCAGGAAATCGAGAAAATGGAACATCTCGTCGATGGTGTAGAACTTGGGCAAGTGTTTTTCTATCCTCGGGCTTCGAATGATAAGGGAAGTATTTTCATCGATATAACCCTTTTTCTTCATAAATTTAAAAAAAACTTTTATAGCGGATACCTTTCGCGCCAGTGATGATTTCTTGAGGTCCTTGTACACGTCGACAATATAGGCCCGTATCGTGTTGTGATCGATCAGATCAGCTGGGCTTTTCTCGATAAACCTAACAAAGTCCTCAATATCGCTACGATACGCCCGCAGGGTATTATGGGCAGCCCCTTTCTCGTTGTCGAGATATTTATAGAACTCCTTCGCGACAGCCTTGACGGTCTGCTTATCCATAGACCATTATTTTATAATTTTCAGTGAAATAATCAAGGAAATTCCCTTGTTGTCGATATCGGCCGGTTGTATGACACGGGTATGGCCCGTACATCGACAATTTTGTCACTGCTTTGCAGAGACACCTCGACAATTTTTGCCTGCGCACTTAATTTATCATGTGCTTTTGTTGCTCTAAGCCTTAGATATTACAAAGTTTTGTAAAAATGATCCATTTTGGCACGTTTGTTGCTTGAAATAGAGCGTTGTCCGATATATAAAAAATACGATAGAAAAACCTGCTTGTGAAACGGACATAGAATGCAAAGGCAGGGCGCAAATCGGTCATATCCGAGGCTATTCATGCCTCACGAGGGTTCTGGGGTTACCCCTTCCTCCCCTGAACCCTCCCCCCTTTTTAAATTGTTATCGTGGACTTAATGATTTTCCCAGCTGGTAGATATCGTCATCCCGGCGGTGATTTCTATTTTCTCTTCAGCACGAGTCTTATGGGTGCCCCCATGAAGCCGAACTGCTCCCGGATGCTGTTCTCCAGGTATTTGCGGTAATGGTCGGGTACGAGACGTGGATGGTTCGAGAAAAGAACGAATGTTGGCGGCAGCGCTTTTGCCTGGCTGGCATAAAATATTTTTACCTGTTTTCCTTTTTGATAGGAAATGCCATGGCGGGTCATAAACTCTGCAAATGCGCTGTTGAGCTGTGCGGTTGGAATGCGTCTCGTCAGTTCTTCATATACGGCAAGGTCCAGTTTCAGGATATCATCGATACCGGTCCCGAGTATCGCCGATGAAAAGACCACAGGCGCGAAAGAGGCATGAGGTATCCGCTCGTAAACCATCTCCCGGTACTTCTCGCGGGTAAACTGCCCTTCCACGAGGTCCCATTTATTAATGACGATGCAGAGGCCTTTTCCGCGTGAAATGATGAGGTGAGTGATGCTGCCTTCCTGATGGCCCGGACCCTCGGCGGCATCAATGATCAGGTTCACCACGTCAGCGCGTTCAATACTTCGGACTGCGCTTGATACAGAGTATTCCTCGACCTTTTCATATATCTTTCCCTTCTTGCGCAGGCCCGCGGTGTCAATGAGCACGAGTTGCTTTCCGTCAAAAAGGATGCCCGAATCTACGGAATCGCGCGTCGTCCCCGGGATATCACTTACGATCATCCGTTCCTCCCCAAGCATGCAGTTCGCAACGGACGATTTGCCTGTGTTCGGTTTTCCCACGAGCGCTATTCGTGTCATTTTCGACTGGCTGGAAACCTCTTCGTCTTCCTCTTCTTCGCCCTTGATCACCGCGCATATGTCGTCAAGCAGGTCCCCCATGCCGAGGCCGTGTTCAGCGCTTACGGAATAGAATTTATCCGCCCCGAGCTCGAAAAATTCTACCAGTGCATCTTCGCGTTTTTTCGAGTCAACCTTGTTGATGACGTAAAAGACCGGTTTATGCACCTTCCTCAGCATTCGTGCGATATCCCGGTCTGCAGGCATCAGCCCCTCCTTGCCGTCTAGAAGAAATATCACGGCATCCGATTCTTCGAGAGACGCCTCGATCTGCCTCATGATCAGTTTCGAAAACCCGTCTTCCTGTGACGAGGAAAAACCTCCAGTATCGACCAGGAGATAATTACGGCCCGACATTTCAAACGTACCGTAATTCCGGTCACGAGTCACACCGGGTGTATCTTCCGTAATCGCCTTGCGATACCCTATTACCCGGTTGAAAAATGTGGATTTACCGACGTTCGGTCGTCCCACTATACTGATAACGCGCTGGTTTCTCGTCATGGTACCTCAATATCAAACTTAATAGGAATCCCGCGAATGGCAGGACCGATATGGAATACAGGGCGGCCGGCACCCCGAAATGGTCCGCAACGAAGCCGAGGATCGTAACGCCGATACCTCCGGTCCCGATCGCAAATCCTACCATGAGACCGGATGCAATGCCAAGCTTACTCGGTAAAAGCCGCTGCGCCATGACAATCGTTACCGAAAAAGTGGATACGAGGAGCATTCCCTGCACCGCGAGGGCTACAAAAAGGAGTGCTCCGTTCTGTATTGCCGGAATAAAGATCAGCGGAAGGGTAATGGTCGACAGAAGCATTGACAACCTGACAAAGAACCGGTGTCCGCACCGGTCTGCAATGGGTGCGCCGATCAATGTGCCAACAGCACCACAGAAGAGGAAGGTGAAGACGAGCTTGCCTGCAAAAAGAGGGCTCCCCTTGAGGTAATCGATATAATAGAAAGGTATATATGTGACAAGACCGATCTGCGCCCATGAGCGCATGACCACGATCAATATGACCACGCCAAGCGAAACCCAGGACGTCGTGGGGACCTTCGAAGACTCCCGCTTTATCATCCGCTCATGATCTTCAACCGGCACCATGATCACCTTTTTGTTCACTAGAACGAGCACCGCACACAGAAGTGCCGGCACGACAATGACCGGAAGGACCGAAAAACCATAGTAATTAACGATGAACATGGAAATGATGGGGCCCAGAGAAAAACCGATGTTCCCGCCCACGGAGAAAAAAGACATCCCCGTCGCAGCCCGTTCGCCTGTAAAGAAATGAGCCGTTTTGTACCCTTCGGGATGGTATGATGCCACACCGAGCCCACTCACGATAACGAGCCCGAGGACCAACAGAAAGTACGGTGAATACGCCAGCAGGGAGAAACCAATCCCGGCCGCCAAAAGCCCGAACGGCAGAATGAAAGGTATGGCCTTTCTGTCGGATACATATCCAAAGACAGGCTGAAGTATGGAAGACGTGAAGTTCGATGCCATAAGTATCAGCCCGGTCATGGCGTAGCTTAAGTCCAGCCTGTCTTTCAGAAAAGGAAGTACTGCCGGGAGGGCACCCTGGTATATATCCACCACCAGGTGCCCCAGTGACAGAATGACAAGAACCCTGAGATTAAAACGTTTCATTTTCGATAATGTCCCTGAAGTGCATGAGGACCCGGCAGGTGGCACCCCATATCCTGTCACCGTTGAAACGGAACGATGTCCATCCCGGTCCCCTCTTGACCGGGGAGAATCGATCATCTTTGAGATGACTGTAGGGAAGAAAGATGAGATATGCGACCTCGCGGGGATTTGTGATGAGTTCATACGGACTGTTGACGATCCCGACATAGGGTGTGATGATAAATCCCGTATATGTCCATGAATCATCAAGGCTGCCAATGATCTCGACGCATCCCGGATCGATCCCGATCTCTTCGTGAGATTCCCTGAGAGCGGTAAACTCGAGGTCCAGGTCCCCTGGTTCGAACATTCCCCCGGGGAAAGATACCTCACCTTTATGGTGCCGGACCGTCTCGGTGCGCTTCGTAAGCACGGTGAATACTTCCCCTTCCCGCTCGAGAAGGAGGAGCGCGACAGCTGCACGGATATCCTCATCGAAAGGTATCCGGCGCGGCCGGTAATTCATTATGGATTGTTTAATAATATCAAGCATTGGCTATTGTAACGCGAAGAAAGGTACCAAATCAATTCTGTATTATCAGGTCTTCATATACCTGCGTCAAAAAATATTTTGCTCCGTGACATTTTTTATGTAAAAATGAAGGAGATATTTTGCCCAAACGATTACGTTTTTAAGCGATCTCTTCGGAGGTACTGAGCGATGAAAAAAAAGGCAGGGACCCCTGACCTTCGACCGAAGCTGGTCAGCAATGCCATAAAGAACGTCACCTTGCTGCTCAAAGAAAAGGGGCATTCAGCCGATGAAACCGTGATCCAGCACGTGGCGAACCAGGCGATAGACGAGTTTGTCGCAGAATGGTATGAGGTTTCGCTCGAAGCCATCGAATTGAAAGACGGCGAAGCGGATTTCGTGACCGATGATGAAATAGATGACCCCGAATTGGTCAAGGAAGCAAAACTCAGGGTCATTAAAGAGCTATACGAGGAACCACCCGAAGATTTTTACGAGAACATTGCCCAAAACGCCATGACCTCTTAAGTGATCAATCCTCTTTTTTCTTAGACAGCGCATCCTGTTCTTCGTCTTTTTTCTTTTCCATAGCCTCCGATATCTCCGTCAGGCGCTTCTCGACAAGAAAATTGATGGTGCCCTCGGGGTACGTTCCGTCTGCCTGCAATTCTCCGGCCTTCATGCCGGTAAGTATCTCGAGGCCTTCTTCCATTCTGTCCATCGTATACACATTGAATAACCCCTTTTCCACGGCTTCCCTCACGTCCTCGCTCAGGACAAGGTTCCGTGTATTCCGCCTCGGGATTATCACACCATTCGACCCGTCGAGGCCGCGCATTTTGCACAGGCGGAAGAACCCTTCTATCTTCTGGTTGACCCCGCCTATCGGCTGGACATCCCCATTCTGGTCCATGGACCCCGTTACGGCGAAACTCTGCCTCAACGGGACACCGCTTATGCTGCTCAAGAGCGCATACAACTCGGCGCATGTCGCGCTGTCACCTTCGATCATTTCATACAACTGTTCGAAGGTGATCGACGCGGAAAGGCTTATCGGTTTGCGCACCGCGTACTTCCCTCCGAGATAGCTCGTTATTATCAAGATGGCCTTTTCGTGGATCTTTCCGCTCATCTTTGTTTCGCGTTCGAGATTGACGACCCCTGCACGGCCCATGAAGGTCTTCGCGGTTATCCTCGACGGTTTGCCGAAGGAATAGTCCCCCATATCGAGGACGGCAAGGCCATTTACCTGCCCTATCTTTTCGCCCTGCGTATTGACGATAAGGGTATCATCGAGCATCATCTCCCGGAGCCTTTCTTCGATGCGGTTGACCCGGTCGATCTTTTCGTTGACAGCCTGGGTAACATGCTCCGCCCTGACAGTGTCGTTTCCATTTTTCTTAGCCCAGTAATGCGACTCACGGATAAGATCGGCGATATCGCTGAAACGCGTCGAGAGCTTGTCCTGATCATCCGCAAACCGTGACCCCATCTCGACAAGCCGCGCAACTGCCGTGTTATCGAACGGGAGCAGGTCCTCATCTTTCTGGCATTGGGCGATATACATGGCATACTTATCCACGTTTTGCTGATTCCGGTCCATCCGGCTGTCAAAGTCAGCCTTTACCTTGAACAGTTCACGTGAGTCTTCGTCGTAAGCGTGAAGCAAATAGTAAAGGTACGGGTTTCCGATGAGGATCACCTTGGCGTTGAGCGGAATTGCCTCCGGCTTCAAGCCCGCCGTACTGATCAACCGGTACTGTTCAAGGACATCCTCAACGCGGATCTCCCTGTTTTTAAGTGCCCGCTTCAATGCCTCGTAAGAAAATGGATTCCTGAGCAATTCAAGGACATCCACAACGAGATATCCGCCGTTTGCCTTGTGAAGCGAACCGGCTTTTATCATCGTAAAATCTGTTGATGCCATGCCGTACTGCACCCTGTATTCCATCCTCCCGAAGAGGTTGAGGTAGGTAGGATTGCTTTCGTAGACAACCGGTGCACCCTTGCTTTCGCCATTATCGACAATCGCATTGACCGCGTATCGTGCAAGGGTGTTTTCGGGCTTCGGCATCTTCAGGAACGGTATCGGCGGCGGCACTTCTTCGGTGGCCTTGAAATCGTCGAGGTGGGTCAAAATGTCTTCTTTCACATCATCGAGGTATTTGACGACTTTTTCCTCATCTGCATATTTCTTCTGTATAACATCGATCATGGGGCCGATGAGGTCCATTGCGACCATTCTATCGAGCCGGTTGACCATTTCCCTTACGATCTTTTCGGCTTCACGCAATATGCGGACGACATCGTTCAATTTCTCCTGGAACAGTCTTCCGGTCTCCTCGATCTTCCTCTTCGCTTTGGTGTCGAGGGCTTCGAATTCCTCCTTCGCCATCATTTCACCGTTCTCTTTGACAGGAACGATGAGTACCCCCGTAGGGGTGCGTCTGACGGTAAAACCTCTTTCTTTTGCCTCCGTATCGAGACGCGTCAGATATTCGGTCTGCTTTTGTTGGAACTCATCGATTATCTTGTTCTTCTGAGTCTCGTACTCTTTCGATTCAAAGGCTTTTGGTATCTCGATCTTAAGGACCTTGAGCATCTCATCTATCTCTTTCTGAAAAACAACGCCCTGCCCCGGTCCAAAGGAAAGAGCTATCGAACTGTCCGGATCCTTGAAATTGTGGACATAGCACCAGTCTGCAGGGGCCTGTTCATCGGCGGCCTTTTTCTTGAGCATATGCATGACGGTCGACATCTTGCCCGTACCGCTTTCTCCGATAGCAAAGATATTAAAGCCCTGACTATCCATGTTGAGACCGAAATCGATCGATTTCAATGCCTTGTCCTGCCCGATCGTCAAGGGCAGCTCCACTATCGCATCGGTGATGTTAAATGTGAACGATCCGGGGTCACATTTCCTGTACAACTGGTCAGGATTCAACTTGGTTATCACGGGCTACCTCCTGTCTTTATGCCTAATATCCGTGAATCTGGTCTATAATTCACTATATACAAAAAATAACACTTCGTTGGTAATAATCAAGTTTCCGGTTAAAGTTTCTGATCCCGGCCAAATAAAAATCTTTACTCCTTACCGCATCCAACTGCCGCCGGTGACGCACAGGGTCTGACCCGTCATATATTCGCCTTCGTCCGAGGCAAGAAAAAGAGCGGCATTTGCCACGTCGTCGGGAGTGCCCTTGCGCGGGTATGGGATCTCCTCGAACATACGCTCAATTTCGTCCTGAGGATATATGTGCGGGATGAATTCATTAAAAATGAAGCTGGGAGCGATCGTATTCGCTGTTATGCGATGCGGGGCAACTTCCATGGCGAGGCATCGCGTGAAAGCCATGACGCCCGCCTTTGCTGCCGCATAATGGGCATGGCCGCCGGCAAGTCCGCGAAAACCTGCGACCGATGTCACGCTTATTATCCGGCCAAAATTCTGCCGCATCATGGCGGGGATCACCGCACGGCAGCAATAAAAAGTGCCGGTAAGGGTTGTGGCAAGCACAAGGTCCCAAACCTCGTTCGTTATATCGACAACGCGCGCAGGCCTGTTTGTTCCCGCATTATTGAACAGGATATCGATCCTGCCGAACACATCGAGTACGGTCTCGGCAGCCCGGGCCACTTCCACCCTGTCCGTCACGTCACACTTCAAGCCGATCGTTTTTATATTGTATTCCCGGGAAATCTCGTCGGCCACCATTTTTGCCCGCTCCTCGTGCATATCTGTCAATACGACCGACGCGCCTTCTCTTGCCATCGCCCGGGCGGTTGCCTGGCCTATCCCCGCACCGGCGGCGGCGGTCAACAGGGCAACCTTGCCTCTCAGTCTCATAATGTTCTCTCCTTCAACTAATGATACAAAATAGCGGCAAGGGTGCTCAAGAGAAAAAGCCAGAGGCTAAAATGCCGGGCCTTCCATCTTCGTCTCCAATGGGGATATGACCCCGAATGGAAGAAAATAGGCAGGGATGAAGAATTCCTCGCATATGAGGCGATGTATGACTACAAGGACGGTATGTATGATGAGTATGATTGGGGTAAGCCCGGGAAGAACTGGCCGTAAACACGGTGTCGGCGCCGGTCGCTTCCCGCTGCCCCGAACGCAAGATACCTCTATCTATTTCATGAAAAATTCCGTAGACTAATTGCCAAAAAAATAGCTTCGGAAAGGAAATGACTTTAGTGAACAAGCCTCTCAACAAGAAATATCCTTCGGTTCGCGAGGTTTCGGACACAGAACGCATCAATATGGTCAAAGAGATGTTTGCGACCATCACGAGGAAGTATGATTTTCTCAATCACCTGCTCAGCCTTCGGCGTGATGTCGCATGGCGCCGGTTCACGGTTAAAAAAATGCGGTTTTTTAACACCTCCAGACTACTCGATGTTGCATGCGGCACCGCCGACCTCGCTATTGACGCAGCGCGCAGGCTTAGCGGTATAAACATCATCGGCATTGATTTTGTCTATGAAATGCTTGATGCGGGACGAGATAAAGTAGAGCGGAAAGGACTCAGCCGCCGGATCACGCTCATGCAGTCAGATGCCATGGAACTTCCGTTCTGTGATAATGCGTTCGATGTCGTCGCTGTCGCTTTCGGCGTCAGAAATATGCCGAACAGGGAAAAGGCCCTTAAGGAGATGCTTCGGGTCACGGCGCCGGGAGGCTCTGTTATGGTGCTGGAAATGACATTCATCCAGAACCGCATATTCAAGATAATATACCATATATACTTGAACTATCTTCTGCCGCGCCTCGCGAAACACTTCTCCCCCAATCCGGCAGCATATCATTATCTTGCTGATTCCATCATGAATTTCCCGAATCCCGACGCATTCGCCACCATGATGGAGGCGACAGGGATGGTCGATGTTAAGAAATACCCTCTGACCTTCGGCATCACGTATCTTCATACAGGCACCAAACCCGGGGCCTGAAAAGGACGGGATTGGCTCAGGGGCCCCTGTTCAATGACAAGCAGGTGGCCCAATACTCCTGATGGAGGGGAATTATTGAACAATATTTTGAGATTTTCCCCCGCCTACCATAAGGCCGAATCCCGCCCCGATCGCATCGCACGCTATGTGATAACTGCGCATAAGAAAAATAAGGGCGGGAGCGGCAATTACTGCGGGGCCAAGCATTATGGCAATAAATAACCGGTAAATAGACCCATACATTTCACTGGCCACGGCAAATACATCCGAACCCCCAAGCGCTGTTGCATCAGTTGTGAGATAGGCCTCTATCATATCTGCAATGACCCCGTCTTCCATGCACAGGTTGAAGGCCGTGGTCAGGACATTGAGTACGTTGACCGCAATGATTGGCGTCAGGGCAATAGCGAAGGCTTTGACGATGTTCTGGAAAAATACTTCTCTTCGGGCGTCGAAGGCCATATTAACAACCGAGAAGGGAAAAGTGACACAAAATGCGGCAGCTCTCACCGCCGCGTTGATAATAACCCCAGTAAAGACGAACAAGAGCAGCGTATAAAAAATAAAACCGGAAATAAGCCCGATATTGCTCGCGATCTGGTCTTGGACCATCTGAAAAAGACCTATGATGGTCCGGGTATCTATATTTACGCCAATTCCGCATGAGATCACGGCCATCTATTCAGATATCGTATAACCGATAGCCATCATGAACCCGCCTAACTCTGTATTAAAAATGCGATACGGGCAAGAGGCGATATTAAAGGAAGGAGAAAGATCAGTTGTGCAAGACAAACTTTAATGGCATCCGTCCATTCGATCTTCTGATCGGCGAGAGGAGACGCTTCTTTGGCGGCCACAAGCTGATTGGACAATTCAAGCGAATCCGAATGATCTTTCAAGTCCTATTTTATCCGTTCCAGGTTATTAAATACGGCATCGTTCCCCGTCTGCTGAAAACCTGTGGTCATCACGATCCTGGGAAAGACTCCGATAAACGTCCCGGGCTTCCCGTCCACCCCCGCGAGACAGGGGACCGGGGTGCATAATGATGCTATAATCATAAATTTACTGCTTTGGTCCTTGAGATAAGGAACGATATTGTCCCATCCTTTCTTGTATGCCGTGAAGATGATGCGGGAGGATCCCATTACAAACGCGATCGCGGTGACAATAGCAGCCACCTGTTGTTCAACCTGCGAAACAAGATTTGCGGTTTGTACAAGAACATCGGTCGGGTCCATACACCTCATTCGATCTATTTACAGCAATCCTTAATATGATATAGTCTCGACAGATCAAATAAGGCCGGATAAGCCGGGCCTGGACCTCACTATGAGAGGATGCAGCCAGCTATTGTTCTACGTCGGGATCGATGGGCCGGCCCGTCCGGAACGATACACTTTTCATCGTCGCAACCCGTGTTCGATCTCCACCCTTCTCCGTATAAACAGCAAATATGTAGGACCCCGTCCGCTTGTTCATAGAAATGTTCTCGCCTTCCACGACAAGAAGCGACCCAGGTTCGGGGCTCGCATGGTATGTGATCGAACAATCTAGGGCGACCGATACATTGTTCGAATTGTTGCCAAGAACCGAAAATGCTGCGTCAGCAAGCGAATAGATCGCGGCCCCATGCGGCATCCCGAAAAAATTGAGCATGGAGGCGTCAAGGCGCATGTGCATCCTGATCTTTGTATCGGTAAGCTCATCAAGGACAATGCCAAGCGACCGGGCGTATTCATCATTCCCAAACAATCTCTCAATTATCTCCCGATGTTCTTTCATGCCATCCTCGCATTAATCAATCAGTTCTATCCGGCTTTCGAAACGCATGGGCCGCCCCGTCAGAGGGTCGGTAAATTCTACCGACCGGGCCACAAGCTTAAGAGGACGCGAAAAGTCATCCTCTGCCAGAGGCAGCGTGACAGGATAAATCCGGTCGTTAATAATAGGAATCCCAAGGGCCGCCATATGCAAACGCAATTGGTGCTTCTTTCCCGTTAACGGTTCCAGCCTGTACCGGGATATTCCATCTTTCGTTTCTATAATGCCTATCCGCGTTTGGGCATTCGGGGTCCCCTCCTCTTCATCCATCCGGAAAAACGGCTTTCCCGCTATTATCCGGCTTGAGCGTTCGACCGGAAATTGAATGTCCGGCGCGTATGGGGCCAGGGCCTCATATATCTTCCAAACCCTCCGCTCTCGAAACAACGACGCGCATTTCCCCCTGCTTTCAGGGTTATGGGAAAAGATCACCAGACCGGCCGTTTCCCGGTCGATACGGTGAAGAGGCACGAGATGGTCCAGCATCAGCTTTTGTTTTAGCCGAACGAGAAGTGTTTCCTGAAGATATCTGCCCGACGGGACTACGGCAAGAAAATGCGGCTTGTCCGCAACCAGAATATGATCATCCCGGTACAAGATCGATTCTTCAAAGGGTATCGGCGTCTCTTCGTCCAGTTCCCGATAATAATAGATATAGCCGCCCGTCCGGCACGTGGAACCCGGCTCCAGGCGCGCCCCGTTCTCGTCGACGACCCTGCCTTTCTTCATCCGGGAGATCCAGGCCTCTCTCGCGATCCCGGGAAATCTCCGGGTCAGGCATTCAATGACACTCCTGCCGGAATTGTGCATAATCCTCATGCAACTTGGGCCTACACCATTTATCGTCGGAAGGGGCTTTTTCATAACGCTTGGCCGGCAATCTTGCAACACCGGCATTTTCTGCAATGATTTTATCATAATTGAGGTCGGTCTTGTGCTATGATATGTACAAAAAAGTCTTATAGCGGTTCCATTTTAAATGGATAATCACGCAACATGCTTAAAGGCGCCGTCCTCGGAAAGCACAGGGGTACCTCACTCGGTGGGCCAGCAGAGCACTTGAACCTGACAGGACAATGGGAGACAGACGGTCGGCATGAACAGGATCACTAGGTCAATTGCAATGGCCTTGGCAATCTCGGTGCTTTTCTCCGGGATAGCAAATGCACAATGGGTATTTGTCGGAAGACGGGCCCTCGGGAAAGTGAAGCAACTGACAACCGAAGCCGACAGCTATCAGGAGTCACAACACGCTAAGGCACAGAATGTGCCGCAGCAAGGTTATGACGTCGCTACTGTCCTCCTTGAAGCACCGGCGGACAAGGTGTATTCGACAGCGATCAATATAATGCAGACGAATCGGGATATCAGGATAAGAAAGAAAGACGATAAGGCCCTCACCATCGAATTCACTCACGGCAATATTGCCGCCGGAATGCAAGTAACCTCGCTCTCTGAAAACTTAAGCCAACTACTCGTGGTCTCCGCGCTGGCGGGAAAAGAAGATTCTTCCATGGTATTAAAAGCAATACTGCGGATATGCAGTGAAATGGGGGTACACTGCCAGTCCTCCGAATAAAGCCTGCTCATCCGCCTTCACGCAAGCAGCATGAATACCCATAAGGAACATTAAATGCAAATTCAGGTTGAACATATCTTTTTTTTAACATATTCTAATTCAAAAGGAGAACCTGGTGAAGCTACAGGAAGTCAGAGATATACTCGACGCTGAAATCATCGTCGGCAAAGACCTCATGAACACGGAAGTAAGGACAGCATTCGGAGCTGACCTGATGAGCGATGTTCTCGCTTTCGCGAAACCGGGAAGCCTTCTGCTTACCGGCCTTACAAATCCGCAGGTCATCCGCACCTCCGATGTGCTCGATATCGCAGCAATAATTCTTGTACGCGGAAAAAGACCATTATCGGAAACAATACAACTTGCAGAGGAACTACGAATACCGCTCTTGACCACAAAATTTATACTCTTTGAAGCCGTCGGTCGGCTCTATGCTCAGGGAATCCGTGGCTGCATAGAGAAGGTCGGCGAGGCACGTGACCTCTCTTGAAATAATAAGATCCTTTCCTGTGGAAGGAGGATTTGAAAATGCCGGCCGTGTATCAAGCCAGGTTAAAGCCTTCCTTGCAACCCTCGATTTTCCCAAAGATATTATCAGGCGCGCAGCCATAGTAACCCTCGAGGCCGAAATGAACATCTGTTCATACGCACACCGGGGACACATAACGATCCGTATCCTGCCGCATTTTATCACGATCGAAGCAGTTGACGAGGGACAGGGGATACACGATATCGAACTGGCAATGAAGGAAGGCTATTCAACCGCCACCGATCTTATCCGGAGCCTCGGCTTCGGTGCCGGTCTCGGGCTGTCCAACATGAAAAAATTCTCCGACACCTTCAGGATCATCTCGAAAGTTGGCAAAGGCACCCACGTCAAGATGCTCATCCACATCCCGAAAGAATTCCATCCCCGTAAAACCCGACACGCGAGCGCAAAAGATGGGATGGGGGAGGAAAATTGATTTGGTTAACCGCATCCCGTGCCACCTCCCGGTAATCACCTGCCCGCTCATCCTGAGAGGCTACGTTCATTTCCTTGACCCATGCCATTGTCTCTGCTAGACTCCGTATCATAATCCTGCGTCCCATCAGGGGTACTCCCTTATCATAGTCCCAACGTGTGGTGGGTTTTTGTCTATGATGGTATCCAGCTTTTGTCTTGACAACCAAAATAGTACATAACCTATTGATTTCTCAGGGTTTATATTTTTATACGCAATGTATTATAAAGGCAGATCGACATAATGAATGATAATACAGGTAAAGATTCAGAACTTCTTGCAGAGCTGTCGGCTTTAAAGAAGAAAGTTCGGGAACTGGAAAAAATCAGATTAGACCTAAGGAAGGTAGAGGCCGCTTTCGAGGAGGCAGAGGAACGCTACCATGTCGCCCTGGAGGCCTCAAATGACGGGGTTGCCATCATACAGGATGGTGTTCACGTTTACGTGAACCAGGCGTTTCTTGAAATGTTCCAGTATAAGTCCTTGGATGAGATCCTCGGGAATCACAAATATTGCACCGTTCATCCTGACGACTATGAACGAGTTCTTAATTATGTCGCAAAAAGGGGAACGGGCAGCCGCCCACCAACGCGATACGAATTTAAAGGGATCAGAAAAGATGGGACCCGAATAGATATTGAAACCTCGGTAAATACGATCACGTATAAGGGAACAAAAGCAATATTTGCCTACCTTCGAGACGTCACAGAGCGTAAACAGGCCGAAGAAGAGATCGCCAGAGAGCGACAGAAGCTCAAGACTCTCTCCGACAATGCCCCTTTCGGGATGGTCCTTATCGATGAGAAGAATCATTTTACCTATATTAACAAAAGGTTCATGGAACTCTTCGGGTACAATCTTCCTGATATCCCAGATGGCAGGACGTGGTGTAAAAAGGCCTATCCGGATCCCGCATACAGACATTTGGTGATCTCGAGTTGGAAAGAGGACGTCGGAGACCACAAACCCGGTGATAAACGAAAGACTACCTTTACCGTTACCTGTAAGGACGGAACGCTTAAGATCGTGGAATTCATTTTTTCGGTCCTTAGCTCGGGTAGTTCAGTGATGACGTGCAAAGACATCACTGAACTGAAACAGCTCGAAGACCGCCTCCGCCAGACCCAGAAAATGAAGGCTATCGGCACCCTCGCCGGAGGCATCGCCCACGACTTCAACAA
>DHQV01000079.1 GCA_002408185.1 Deltaproteobacteria bacterium UBA5329 | reverse complement strand
TGCGAAGCCCCCGCCTACTCGATTATAGTCAGTTGCAGTTGCCTTCCGTCGTTAGCCTGCCGCC
Source organism: Deltaproteobacteria bacterium UBA5329 (assembly GCA_002408185.1). GTDB lineage: Bacteria > Desulfobacterota > Syntrophorhabdia > Syntrophorhabdales > Syntrophorhabdaceae > Delta-02. The sequence goes on along the minus strand of DHQV01000079.1, from coordinate 50,703 downwards.
GTTTCTTTATATTTTTCCCATTCGCCGCGGCCTTTGAGCACTTCTTTGAATACTTCGAGGGCTTTGTTTACGAGCGGCATGCCACCATAGGGGGCAAGCTGAAAGAACACCTCGGCGAGCTTTTTCGGGTCGCAACCGACATTAAGGGCCGCATTTACGTGGAGTCTGAGCTCATCGGAGGCGCCCAGGGCGGCAAGCATGGCGCATGCCGCCATCTGACGTTCCGGGAGGGTTAATATCGTGCGTGAATAAAGATTGCCGGTGATGAACATCGACAGTTCATTCGCCAGGTCCTTATCGAACTCCTTCCACATCAGGTACGGAGGATCGATTTTAATACCCCCCGTCCACAATTTTTTTGCCGTCTCCCGGGTTCTTTTCTTTATTTCGTCGTTCACCGTCTTCCTCCGTTTTTTGAAGTTTTTATCACGCATCTTTTGCTGGCGTCAAGGGTGGAAAATCTATATTTTTTTTGGGTAAAATGGTACGCTATGGAATCTTTAAACAGCTAAGAGCGGGGATGCAAACAAAAATTTGAAGTTCATACGGAGGCCACAATGAATCGATCTTTTTTGTACGGGATCGTTGTCCTGATGATAATGATGCTTTCGGGGTGTGGTTACAATACGATCCAACAGAAGGACGAAGCCGTCAAGGCGGCATGGGGCGATGTTGAGGCTTCATACCAGAGACGCAACGATCTCGTGCCGAATCTTGTCGAGGCCGTGAAAGCCTATGCGAAGCATGAAAGCGAGACGCTTGAGGCCGTGACGGAAGCGCGTGCCAGAGTGGGTTCGGTCCAGGTTTCGAAGGATACCCTTAACGATCCCCAGGTCATGGCCCAATTTCAGCAGGCACAGGCAAATATGTCCGGAGCACTTTCCCGCCTTCTTCTAGTTGCCGAGCGCTATCCGGACCTGAAGGCAAATCAGAACTTCAGGGACCTCCAGAACCAGTTGGAAGGCACGGAAAACCGCATCAATGTGGCGCGCGTCCGATACAATAAGGCCGTGCAGGATTTCAATACCACGATACGTATATTTCCCAACAACCTGACAAACATGTTCCTGACGAAATTACCCCGGAGAGAGCCGTTCAAGGCTGAAGCCGGTGCGGAAAAAGCACCGAAGGTTAAATTTTAAGAACGAACTATATCGATAGCAATGGACCGGACCACATTAAAGGCAGGATCGGATATAAGAAGGAAAGGGTGTTGTTCCCACCGTTTCATCCCTGTCTTCATCATATGTATCGCGATCCTGTTGACGGCATCTCTGTCTTGCGCGCTTGACGTACCGCCGCTCAAGGGGCGTGTCAATGATTATGCGAACGTTATATCCCCCCGGGTGCGGACCCAGCTTGAAAATGAGCTCAAAAATTTCGAGCTCTCGGATTCAACCCAGATCGTGATCCTGACCATTAATTCACTTGAGGGAGATTCCCTCGAAGACTTCTCAATAAGAGTCGCTGAAGCTTGGAAGATAGGGCAAAAGGGCAAGGACAATGGCGCCATTCTTCTAGTTTCCAAAAACGATCGTAGGACGCGGATCGAGGTCGGACGGGGACTGGAGGGAAAACTAACCGATCTCGTGTCCGGCAGGATCGTTCAGTTCGTGATCAACCCGCAATTCAAACGTGGCGACTTTGACGCCGGTTTCCAGGCGGGGATCCGGGCAATGATCGACGTGACACGGGGAGAGTTCAATGCCGACAAGGCGCCACTGCGTCCAACAGGAAAGCGGGGACTTGCATGGATCCCATCTCTTCTTATTTTCGGTGCAATTTTTCTTCTCATACTGGGGAGGATATCGCGTTTTTTTGGCGCCGGGGCTGGTTTCATCGGCTTCGGCGCCTTGGGGCTGATATCGGGCTCCTCTTTGGTAACCGTAATTCTTCTTGCTATCCTTGGCTTGGTCCTGGGCATATTTCTGCCATTCCTGTTTGGCGGACGTTCCGGGGGTGGCGGATTTGGCCCCGGAGGTTTCTGGACGGGGAGTGACTTTGGTTCAGGCGGGGATTCTTTTGGAGGGGGCGGCGATTTCGGCGGCGGGGATTCTTTTGGCGGGGGAGGAGGTGACTTCGGTGGTGGCGGCGCATCGGGGGACTGGTGATGAACAAAGCCCAGCATTTTTTCAGCAATGCGGAAAAGGAAAGGATCAAGGAGGCTACCCGGGCGGCCGAGTCGAAGACGATCGGTGAAATAGCCGTTATGATCGTCGATGCGAGCACGCGTTACCGTGAAGCGGAGGTGCTTGGTGCGATAACCTTGGGAAATATCGTTGCCTTCCTTGTCACGATCTTTTTTCTCCATGAATCACTATGGTGGTATATCCCGCTCACCCTGGTTTTTTTCATTCCCTCGTGGTTCCTTTTCAAGAAAGCCCCGTCGCTTACCCTGCATTTTACAGGTACAAAGCGCCGGCTGCTGACAGTGCGAGACGGGGCCATACGGGCTTTTTACGAAAAAGGCCTTCACAGGACCAGAAGGAAAACAGGCGTGCTGTTCTTCATATCCCTGCTCGAAAGAAAGGTTTGGGTCCTCGCCGATAAAGGCATCCATGAAAAGATCAGTCAGGTAAAGTTGAACGCCTTTGCGAGAACAATCTCGACCGGCATTCGGAACGGGGACGCCGCAGGCGCGCTCGTCACGGTGATACACGAGGCGGGAGAATTGCTGCGCCGGCATTTTCCGATCGAGGACGGTGACACGAACGAATTGCCCGATGCCATCATTTTTGACGATGAGGAAAAATAGCCGGCCTCGCATTTTATCGTATACCGCGTTATAATATAAAAGACCGTGAGGCGTGAGCGTAAAGTGTTAAAAAAGCAAATCATCCGGTAAAAATGTATGGGTAATCCGGATCAGACATATATTCAACCGACGGAAACGATAGACTGCAGCCATCCGGATATCCGGGAGGTGGCCGTCATAAAGACACGAGGCCTATCGTCCGATCCCGAACGGGCAAAGGCCTTGTTTTATTTCGTCCGAGACGAGATCCATTATAATGTCTATATGCTTTCGACATTTATCGAGGATTTCAGGGCGAGCGTTGTTCTTTGCAGGAAGAAGGGGTACTGTGTACAGAAAGCCGTCCTGCTCGCCGCATTCCTTCGGGCAGCCGGTATCCCCTCCCGCCTTGCCTTCGCCAGGATCCGAAATTATCGAATGCCCGGCGAACTCAAGCGCCAGACCGGGATCGACTGTCTGCCAAGCCATGGTTATACGCAGGTATTCCTACACGAGAAATGGATAAGTATCACCCCGGTTTTCGACAAAACGCTGTGCAAAAAATTGAACGTTCCCGCCTGCGATTTCGATGGTAACGACGACGCGCTTCTGGCCGGGAGGGACCTATCAGGCAATCCGTACATTGAATACCTGGAAAAATATGAACCCTGGGCAGACCTGCCATTCGAATGGCTTCATGAACGGATATTCCCCATCTGGGGGCATAAGCGCCCGTGGATTGATGGAGGCGATTCGAAAGGTCACATCATGCCTCTTTCGGGATACCGTTTTCCATGAATGAAAAATCTTCCAAACCGGAGCATGGCTATTGTATAGGCTGTGAGAATAAACATGGTTGTAAATCCAGGACCCCGCCCTGTATAAACGAGATGGCCCGAGATAAAGTCAATTCAGATTCCGGAAAAGGATACCTGAGATCGAAGAATATGATTCACCTGTGCGGTGAATGCCCCTTTCTGCGCTCCTGCTGGACAATGACCGACTACAACCGAGCCTGCGGCGTCAAAGGCGCCTGAAGGCGCCGTCTCAGGTCTCGAGTAAAATCCCCGATAGAAAATGGGGAGCAAACATTTCGTTTACTCCCCATAACGGGATGATAATTTGTTTTTTACGCCTTACGGCCTTTCGCTATGCCGTTCGCGGCACGATACGGACCTCGACCCGCCGGTTCTGCTGGCGTCCGGCCGCCGTGTCATTACTTGCTATCGGCCTCGATTCGCCGTAGCCGATGGTGGTAAGTCGGGCGGGGTCAACTCCCATTCCGACAAGGGCAGTACGCACCGCCTGTGCCCGCCTTTCCGAAAGCTGCTGATTGTATACCTCACTTCCTTGGCTGTCGGTATGGCCGGCTATCTGAATGTTTGTCTCGGGAAACTTCCTGAGCACATCGGCTACCCGCTGAAGCTCAGGTTGTGCACCAGGCAACAATGTCGAGGAATTGGTGGCGAAAAGGTAATCAGATTTAAAGGATACGGTGAGGACGTCCACCGACTGCTGGCGCGCCCCCTGTATTATCTCCTGTTCACGCCGCACCGTGGCGGCCTCCGAATTTGCAATGGCCTGGCGCATCGCCTGCTCCTGGTTATCCATATACCTTCCGATCGCAGCCCCGGTCAGGCCTCCGACAACCGCTCCGATACCGAGCCCGAGGAGCGTGGCCTCTGTGCTGTGACCGATAGCCTGTCCCACACCTGCCCCGACTGCAGCCCCCACCCCGGTCCCGACCGCTGCACCCGTCCCGGTTTTTGTCGCGCAGCCGGCGATGGCAAGGCCTGCAATAAGGACCAGAACAATACATTTTTTCATACTTTACCCCCTGAGAATTCATTTCCCATACATAGCAAATGTAGTGGAACCGCGAGGGGTTGTCAAGGGCATATCCGTGCAAGGCGCGGTAGAATCGGGAACTAGATCGTAAGCTGTTAGTCGTGAGACGTAAGGGGTCTAGAAACAGGAAAACCCATTCGTACGTGGTCTTTTACACTTTACGACTTACGTTTAGGCATTAAGGACACTTCCCTGTACATCGCTTCTATGATTGACGCGTCGAGTCGGTTAAAGTCGGTCTCTGAAGGGGTGACGATGATTCCACCCATCTCCACGACCGCTGGACTCACCAGTATCCGGTGATCGTCTTCACGGTAGAAAGCTGCCGGACGGTGTGCCCGGCGCGGAAAGATGGCCAGGTAAAAAGTATTGTTATAATGACCTATGACATTTATCATTGGTTCTTCGGATTGACCGGTGTGGGCCTTAAGGGTGTCGATCGATTCCCTGAAAGCTGTACAGACATCCCCGGTCCTACTGCCCTCGATGAGAATTATTTTCCTCCCTAGCCCCCGGCCTGAAGATATTGTTATATTGTCCGTCGCGCTCAAAAGAGAGAATTTACCCTTGATACCGAATTCTTTTTCGATCGGCATTTTCCCCGAAGGTACTGCTTGAAAATGCAGGTGGTCCGGGGCTGATGCCCCGCAGCGGGGCCCGTTATAGAGTGTTGTGAAATCGGGACCGATATCCATTGTAATACGCAAAAATTGGTCCATGCCGTCATATATAGACTGCGGCCTGTGTGCCCGGTGCGCAATGGTCAGATGAAACGGCAGGATGGGTCTCGGATTGGCCAGGATCAGGAAGTCGCCCCTGTACATGATCGCTTTCTGCTCGAGTGGTAAATTGGCCGCGCAAAGGAAACAGGGCCTTTCGCTGATCTTTTCCGGCGTAACTGCCGCCAGCGTGTTTACGGACCTTACAGGATTATACAAAAGCCTGATTGAGAAACCGGAGCATTGAATATCGCGCGTTTTCATGGTGCGCAGCGAATCGCATGCATTGTTGAAATCAGCCCACGATGCCCGCTGTTCATTGACCAGCTCCCGGCAAAGAGCTTTAAGGGCGGCGGGCGGATGGTCACCCTCACCATCAAAAAGCGCCCAAATAATACGGCCCTTTAACGCGTCATTCATTGCGATTGAGTTCCTGGCGCTTTATGATCTCCCGGGTGCGAAGAGAGTCCTTGAAGATGTTGTTGTTGTTGGCTGCTTCTATTGAAAGTCCGGCATCGGTATTTCCCGGCCATCTACGGCATAAATAGAGACTTTCATATATCCTGCCTATTTTATACTGACGCGATATGCGAAGGGCTGCAGTATAGTCTTCCCCGTAACTTACATTCAGAAAACCGATACGGCGCATGAGCGTAGTGCTGAAAGCGCGTGGTGCCCCTAACCCGTTGACCCTGAGCGCATTATTGTGGCCGTTCGCGTCCGTCCATTCACGATGGTCGATGAGCCCCGGGGGGATCTGTTCAAGGTGTTCATTTACAATCGTATATGAACCGACAACCATTGCATAACTGCCATCCCGCATGGTATCGACTATGGTTTCCAGTACAAGATGGTTTTCGTAGAGATCGTCAGAGTCGAGTTGTACCGCATAGCGGCCGCATGTTTTATCGTTAATGCCGAGGTTCCAGCACCCGCCTATGCCGAGGTCGCGGCGGTCAGGGATTATGTGGCGGATGGCCGGGTTCTTTTGAGCGAGGTCGGTAACGATATCGGTGGTGCCATCCGTCGAATGGTTATCGACCACAATGATATTGAACATGAAATCGGCTTCCTGCGTAAGAGCGCTGTGTATTGCGTCGGCGATAGTATGCCGCCTGTTCTTTACCGGGATAATGACGGAAGCCTTTACCGGGAAGGGGTCGACAGGCTCCTGCATCGTTTCGAGCTTGTCCGGCGCTATATAGGCATCTATTCTCTTTAAATGATCTGTAAAAATGGATTCCATTTCTTTTTGGATCCGCTGATTGCGTGGGTCGACGTATGCAAAAAGGGCCATCCCGTTTTGTTCATCACGATGGGTTATAATGCTATACAGTGCTTCCGGGACGCGATAGATACTGTGGCCGATAGACAGCTTAAGGCGCAGGTCGTAGAGTGCGCCATGACTGGACGGGGGTGTTTCCCCGAAAAGGTTCAATACATCCCGTATATAAGGTACGTTAAGAAGCACAAGGTGACCGAAGTCAAAATCATCGCGGACGCTTCCAGCTTGATAATCGATCAATGGATGAAATATTTTATCACTCCCGGTGTCTTCGTAATAATCTGAATAGACGAGGGCTGCATTCATCGACCGTGCCGCATGGATCATTTTTTCCAGCATGAACGATCTTGACAGAACGGGGATGGGACCGGGGATCAAAAGAAGGTATTCTGTCCGGGTTTTTTCGAGCACTCTTCGTAATGTGACTTGGGAGGTGAGGGTTCCGGTATCGATGATGCTGCACCGGGGGAGTATTTCGGGTATTTGCCCACGGGTCGCGATCACTACTTCCTCGACCATATCCGAAGCGAGAAGGTAACGCAATGCAGGTAGAAACAAGGTTCCGGCTCTAAATGTACAGACAGCGGTTACAGGTCTCATTTTTCTTCTTATCGTAGCATGTCCGGGTGAATTTTTAAAGAACGACGAGGGTCTCGAGCACCGAATTGTTTAGCAGTGTTCGATGCCGATAGATCTCTATCCTGTAGCGGCCTGGCACAAAAGTATCACATCATGCAGGGATGTGAGCGACGGGACATGGGATGCTGCGAGGCTAAGATTGTCAAGGCCCGCCGGAATAGATCCAAAAAAATCTTCAAGCCCCTTTACCTTTCCAAGAAACCCGAACGCACCAAGCGTCTGCATCAGGCGTTCTACGCTGGCGTCCCAGAAAGATCCTTGATATACATCCCAATCAAGCTCCTGTGATGACAGGACGTAATAAAAAGACAGGAGTTCATTCCGTCCTTCATCCGGGACAGATACATAGGGGTCGCACAGGAGCGAGGCGAGGTCATAGAACGGGTTACCGAACCGCATGCCCTGAAAATCGATAAAATACGGCTCTGAGTTGCGTATCATTATGTTCCGGGACTGAAAATCGCGGTGGACCAGGACCTGCGGGACCATGTACAGCCTTTCGGAAAGCCCTGAAAGCTCGGTCCTGAGCTTCGCTTCGAATCCGGGGTCGAGGGTAAGGTCGCAGTATCGTTTGACGAAATTATCGAGAAAATAATCCTGCTCCCAAAGATAAAGGTCGGGACCGAACCTGTTCATAAGTCGAACGCCCTGTGAAGGAAAATTTTTCTCCGTTATCTTATGAAGCCTTTGCACGGCCCCTAGGGCCTTTTGATAGAGAATGCGCCTTTCGGGCCATTCATGGGCACCCAGTGAAAAAAGGTCCGTATCCCCGAGGTCTTCGAGCATCATGATATGCTTTGCCGGGTCGTGGGCTATCATTTCGGGAACAGGTATGCGCATTTTCTTGAGAAAGACCGCGATTTCCGCGTAATATTCGTTTTCCATTCGATTCGTATCGTAATGGATAGCGATGACGGTCCTGTCATTCCAGAGGACGCGGTAGAATACCCGGTCCGAGCCGCGTGCTGAAAGCTCAGTTACGGCAATATCGTGTGAACTGTCTATATTCATCACGGTGCGGGCAAAAACCGCGATCTCGTTCTCATAGCTCATGTGCCTGGCCTCTCTTTATCGTGGGTGACATTTGTCCTGCAAGCCGTTCATATACTTCGACCGAGCCTATATCGTCCCATGTACCGGAATCGATAATGGTACCCCGGATAGAACCCGGTTTTAAGACGATCCTGCGAAGAAAGACTTCTACGATGGATTCGATCTTATCTTTTTCGATCGTCGTAAGAATGGACGTTTCGACCGTGTAGATCCCCGTAAAAAGACATGTCGCCGTCCCCGGCCTTTTGAGGATCCGCCGCATGTCGCATATCGCTCCGGATCCATCGATATCGACATTGAGGTTGGGTCCCTTCGTTCTTAACGCAAGCGTTGCTTCGCATGGTTGGGACTCGTGGTCCCTGATCAGGGTGTCGAGCGGAAGGTCGGACAGGATGTCCCCGTTATAACAGATAATAACCTCGTCGCCTGTCAGGAGGTCCTCAATATTCTTAAGTCCTCCCCCGGTGTCGAGGAGTGCGGGTTCGTGTCTGAATACAATGGGAACGCCCCGCCATTCCCCGTCGGGAAACGCTTTAGTATATTTGTCCGGCTGATGATGTGTATTGACTATAAAGCGCTCTATGCCGATACACAACAAATGATCCATGGCATATGTGACCATCGGCCGGCCATTCAATGGCAACAACGGTTTGGGCACATATTCGGTCAAGGGGCGCAGGCGTGTTCCCAATCCCGCCCCTAGAATGAAGGCTGTTTTGAAACGACTCTTTACCATGAATCACAAAAGTGCATTGAGATCAATATATTTTCTTTATTTCCGCACCGGTAAAATAATGACCCAGGATCTCTTCTGCTGTGAACCCTTTTTTCGCCATGACAGCGGCCCCTATCTGGCACAGGCCCACGCCGTGGCCCCATCCGGCGCCATTGAATATAAAGCCTTCCGGCTGGCCGTCGGGGCCTTTTTTTACTGATACGACAAAGGCGCTGCTGTACAGGTGTGTGGGTGAAAGCCATCTTCTGATCTCAAGTTCTTTGCCGATGACAATGCTCTGCTTTGAACCGACGATCCTCAGTCGCTTGATCCTTCCGGACGGTCCCCGTTCAAGCGGCGTCAGATCCTTAAGTGTACCGAAATCGATCCCTGATTTTTCCCTGATAACGTTTTCAAGCTGGCCTTTGGAATACTCCACCTTCCAGCGAAAAAACTGCGTGGTTTCCCGGTCGAAACCCGGGAGTATCTCTGCAAGCAGTTTTTCATCTTTTGTATTGCAGTAAGCGTCCGGCGGGTCTGATATCCAGTCGGCAGCTTTATCTTCGGACGTGACCGGAGCTAATGCACCCTGTGAATCGCTGACGCTGACAAGGTACGGTACGGGGGTCTCTTCCCAGGCAGTTTCGTAGTTCTCGGTAATTCCACCACATGCCTTGAAGTACCGGGCATCACAGACCTTGTCGCCGTATGTCAGGACATGTCCACGCGTCCTTTCCACCGCATCTGCTGCCATATTCGAGATTATCTTCGTAATTCCTTGGTAACGCTGACAATGGTCATCCGCACAGACATCGAAAATGTCATGGTCTTCCCGGTTGTACCAGCGTATCAGTTCATCGGTTTCGGTCATTTTTGCCGGTGTTTTTGCCGTATTCTTCCGGTCAAGCGCTGCAAGTAGCCAGCTACGGGAAATAATAGAATGGACCCTGAGAAATTCATGGGGTGCCGTTCCGCTCATTTCGGAGGATATGACGCTGACGAGATAATTCTCCAGCGGTATCTCGTTGATAATGGCGATATTGCCCGCATCCCGGGCAGTCAGGACAAGATTTCCTTGAAAAACTTGGTCTTCTTTTCGTTCCCAGTGAAAACGGATCCCGATCGTAACGTCCGATATGCGAAATGTCGAGCCTTCTTGTGCCACAAGGCGTACCGAAGGTGAATGGGCTACGGGATGGTTACCTTCATCGAAAAGGAGAATTCCGGTGCCGTCGGCCGAAGCGTGGAATGGGCCGGACAAAAGGCTAGTCCCTTCGATCAGAAAATTTCCGTTGAGCCGCCCTGTTACACCCGGCTGCATATCAGCGATCCCAACGGTAATTACCGGTTCACGTGTATCGACGGACACGATAGCCCTCCTGCAATATATTGAGCACAGCTTGTTTACCTTATTATGTTTTCACACAGCTTGTCAATCGGGTCGTTATATCGACACTATTGTCGACGCAATTGTCATTATGTAAAAGTAATGTCGACAAATATTGCCTATTTCGAAACCCCTGTCTCATGCAAGAGCTTTAAAACTATCCGTAATTATGGGCCCTTTGTCCAAATGGCTCCATGGTATCGTTCTTGCTTATGTATCTTACAACAAATTCAGGTAGTCTGTGGAGGGGATATGAAGACAACGATCGTAATTATCTCGGTTCTAGCATTGCTTGTCTTGATGATCTTGCCGACTATGAGCGAGGCCCGGGGAGGTTATTATTACAGACCATATTATGGGCATCATCATCATCATTACAACAACGGTTGGGGTTATGCAGGGGCAGCCGCGGGAGGATTCGTTCTTGGTGCGATAGTGGGAAGCGCAGTGCGCCCGGCCCCGGTTTATGCGGCACCGCCTCCTCCCCCTCCGCCCCCGAGGGTATATTACTACTACCCACCACCCGCACCCGCTCGCGTATACGTATATCCGTACTGAGAAACGGTCTCAAATTTCACATCTCAGGCAAAAACAAACCGTTATTTCCGACTTCGGACATAACGGTTTTTCATTAAAATATGTTCCTTTTCCTGAGGCCTGAGGCCTGAGGCCTGAGGCCTGAGGCTATCTTTGCTATTTATTCAACGAGGCCGTATTTCACAGCGTACCAGATTAACTCGTTTGTTTTCTTAACGGCTATTTTTTCAAGAATACGCACTCTGTATGTCCGGACCGTGTTAATGCTGAGATGTAATTGTTCTGCAATCTCCTTGTTTGTCAGACCGCTCGCTACCATTTTCATAACCTGAAGCTCACGAATAGAGAGTTTCTCGTGCGGCGGAGCCTCCGTTTCACATTCAAAATCAAGGACCATTTGTTCCGCGAAGGCCGGGTTAACATATCTTTTGCCCGATAGGATCTTGTTTACAGCCACCACAAGTTCTTCCGATGCACTTCTCTTGGTAATATAACCCTGTGCCCCTGCTTTTATGGACCGGACAGCATACTGTTCTTCCGGATATGTGCTCACGATGAGAACAGGCAGCCTTGCACGCTTCTTTTTTATCTCTTTGAGGGCTTCAAGACCATTTATGTCAGGGAGCGAGATATCGAGGAGGACAAGATTATAATCGTTATTATAAACTTTGTTGATTAGCTCGTATCCCCTGCGCGCCTCGTCAAATATCATGTCGCTGAAATTTTCCTGGAGGATCTCCTTAAGACCTTTAAGTACCACGGGATGATCGTCTGCAATGATGACTCGCAGCATGATTTATTCCTCCTTACCCTCTGGGTCTGTCCGGCGAAGGGGTACAGTCAGCGTTACCGTCGTCCCTTTCCCACGGATCCCCTCAATGGATAGCTTACCGCCCAATCTGTGCGCCCGTTCCTGCATGCCGGTCAGCCCGATGGACCTTGGACTGGCGAGCTCCTTCTTTGTTATGCCCTTTCCGTTGTCCTGTATCCGCATGCTCAAAACATCTTTCTTTTTTATAAGCGTTATCGTCACTTTTTTTGCCCGAGCATGGCGCATCACGTTGGTCAGAGATTCCTGGAGAATACGGAAGGCTTCCGTTGACACTGCTTCGCTAAGACTTATGTTGTCCGGGTCCGAAATGACTTCACATGAGATATTTGCCCTTTTTTTGAGATCCCACGCTGCAAGTTCCGCGGCTTCCCTCAGTCCGAAATCGTCGAGAACAACAGGTCTTAACCTGGACGACATGTGTTGGACAGTGTCTATAGTACGATCAAGGGCTTCAAGGATAGAGTCCAGTCTTTCAATAAGAGGCCCGTGCCCGTCATTAGTTGACAGCCTCCTTTTGATCCAGCTTACATCGAGTTTCATTCCTGTCAACGTCTGGCCGAATTCATCGTGAAGTTCGCGCGACAGAGAGGTTCGTTCGTTCTCACGGATCTTTTGAAGATGTATGCTCAGATGGCGCAACCTCTCGTGCGAGTCCTGCAGATCGGCCTCCATTTGCCTTCTTTCGGCTATCTGCTTTCTCAACAGTTCATTGACCTCCGACAGGCGCTCCGTGCGCCTCCGGACCTGTTTTTCAAGGGTTGCCTGTGTCTCATCGTGTCTTCGCGTCATTGTGGGCCCATCCGATGGGACAGATTGGTTTTTTTATACCGGAGTAATTCATGCTTGTCCCCTTTCCGGCAGGTCGTATCCGATCGGTCTTTCGCACTACTATCCGGGCATTTTCCCAGTTTGTCACCATTGACGCTGGAGGAAAACTCCTTCATCACCTAGCTTATAGAATTATACCAAGGAAATCAGCATGGTCAACAGCCCGTATGACATCGTTATCGGGAAATCCTTGATAATATTCAGGTTATAGAGGTGTATTCTTTTGTGGCTTATTAACTTTTTTTCAAAAAATACCGAAGATCGAAGAGTGAAACGTTCAAGGGACCGGGCCTGTTGCCAGGGCCGCCGACTCGGCGGCCCTGTGAGCCAGATCGATTGATTGCCCGAGGATGTTCAGGCACAGGGCCGGGTTGTGAAATCCCATACTATTCTCGGCCGCCACAAAATCCCAGTACCATTGTGCGCGCCTTAAATGTTCCCGCGCCTTATCGAGATCTTCTTTATTGATCGTTTTCGATGTAATGGCCCTTGATATGGCTTCATGGGCCTTTGAGATCCTGGTGCCCGCAATATGTTGTAACTCCCATACGTTTTTTTGCCCGGCCCTAACCCTTTCGAGCAGCATTTTCGCGTCTTCCGGGTGGCATCTCCTGCAAGATGCATCCGTTGTCTTCATGGGACTGGTCACCCGGTGCGAACTGTACTTCCGGCCTGCTTCACGCATGTACGGCATGTGACAATCGGCGCATGATATTCCCAACCTGGCGTGGGTACCCGCGGAATAAACCTCAAAGTCGGGATGCTGGGCCTTGAGCATGATTGCCTGCGAATCGGGCTGGACCCAGTCGCCTTCGAAACCGCCGGGCTTGGTGCTGTAGTACGCATAGATCTGTTCGGGGTGAAACCCCTTGTCCCAAGGCATTATCACCCGTGATGTCCCGGGCTCGAAGTAGTACTCTGCATGGCACTGGCCGCACACATACGTCCTCATTTCTTCCCGGGGGGCTTTTGTCACATCGATCCCTCTTTTCGCCATGGCCTCAACGAAGGCAGGGTTTGTAACGCGCAATTCCATCGTCAAGGGGTTGTGGCAATTGGCACAACCGATCGCGTGTTTGCTTTCGGCGAATAGCTCGGCAAGCGGTTTGTTGGCGTATGACCACCCGAGCTCTTTAAAGATATCGGGAATATTGGCCGTTTTACATGTCATGCAGGCCCCGGGGGTTTGAGGAGTGACCCTCTTCGATTCTTTCAGGTCCGTCAGGGAGTAAGGATGTCCCCTGTCTTCAGTATAATCCTTGCTGAACGCATTTCCCTTAAAATTTGTGAGTATCTCGGATTGCCTCAGTGAATGCTGAAATTTGACCGATCCTCCAAAATCCGTCGGCGAGGCCGACATCTCCAGGTTTTTCTGGAAACTTGCATATTGGAGCGAATAGCGGCGTCCCCATACTGCAGGGTCGTATTCACCTTCCGGTATCGCAGCCACATGCGCCGCGTCGGAGGGTTTCAAGAAAAATGACCGTACCATTACAAGGGCGGCAAAGACGAAAATAATGCCAATGACAAAAACGAAGACGATCTTCTTGTTCAAAAAAAACCTCCACCAACCACGGAACGGCCGTGGACTAGGAATTTATGGCATTTCATACAATCTGCATTTCCCTTGGCCATGGACGTTGTTTCAATGGTCGAAAAATGACATCGCGCGCAATTGGAGTTTGCTATGGTCCGGGCCCTGCTGGTCAATTTTATGGTAAATGGATATGATCTGGCTGTTTCGCCGGCCACATCGCGCGCTCCCACATATGCTTTATACAGGACTGTGTAGACGATATTCCCCGTCGGCAGGTGACACTCAATGCACCCAAATTGTTTATGCCTGGAGACTTTCCAAGTGAAATAATTGTTTTCCATGCTGTGACATGAACCGCAAAAGGTCGATCTGCCCACAAAATGATAACCGCCAAAGATGACGATCATGACTATCGCCCCGAAGGCAAAACCCATCCCGATGAGTTTCCAGACATGCCTTTTTATTACTGCATTGAAATCCGAGTCCTCTCTGTTCTTGCGGCCCAAATCATTTCCTTTGCAATATTTTTCACAGTTTAGTAAAAATCAGGGGTTCTTTCAAGGATTGATAAATATAGTGAGGGGTGAGGAGCGGTGCGAAAATAATTGTCTTCAGGTCGAGGATATTTCCTTTTAACTCCTTGCTCCTCCCTATTTACTATTTTTCATCAAGTTGCTTGACGGATGGAGTATTAACAATATAATTGTGATATGGACGAATTTTTCCGGGTTTCGGGGATTTTCCCCAATGTGCGGTGCTGACACATCTTAAAGGAGGTGTTGTATGGCAACGGTAAAATCAAAAGCAAAGAAAAAAGTTGCAGCTCCAAAAAAAGCAGCCCCTAAGATTGACAAGGGCCTTATGGCATCATTAAAAAATGTTGAAGACACGGCGATAGCGCAAATAGGCTCAGCTAAAGACCCCTTTAAGACGGGTCTCGAAATAATTGCCGAGATCAGAAAGGTCGTTATGCGCATCGAAAACGAGATCGAGGATAATTCCCGGTCTTTGACAGAGGCATACGATTCCGGCCCTGGAATGGTTGGTGTGGGTCTGGGGGTTTTTTAGGGAAGAGGCGGTTATCGAGGATAGATTTACTCCGGAAAATATAAAAAAGGCACTACAAATGCCGTTGCCAGGTTATGAGGCGCAGGTGCGCATGTCGCCGTCGCATCGGGTATTCACGCCTCCACCCGGGAAGGATACCCCTTTCGTTGGGGCTGTCATGTTGCTCCTTTATCCGGGCGACGAAAAGGGCGGACTTTTTGTCGTCCTGACAGTACGCACGGATAACGTAACTGTTCACAAAGGGCAGATCAGCCTTCCTGGCGGGGGCATTGAATCTGAGGATATCTCTCTCGCGCATACAGCATGTCGCGAAGTCTGTGAAGAGCTTGGCGTATGTTGTGATGATATAGATATACTCGGTGAATTGACCCCCATATACATAGAGCCGAGCAATTTTCACGTTTATCCTTTCGTTGCGTACCTGCCGTACCGTCCGTCTTTTGCGATGCAGGAGCGGGAAGTTTTGCACGTGTTCGAGGTGCCTGTAACTCATTTTATCGACCCCGGGAATACTGGCGTCGAACATCGGATGATAGGGGGGATCGAGCGCCGCATTCCCTATTTTGACGTATACGGAAAAAAAGTTTGGGGAGCGACAGCGATCATTATCAGTGAATTTATCGCCGTTCTTGAGAAGATTGATGACGGACCGGAGACGCGTGCTTGATCCCGTTTTTCAAAGACGATGCCCATGCCCATTAAAATGGATGATAAAGAATTCGACAGCATCGTGGCGAAAGCCATCGAGAACATCCCTTATGAGATAAGGCAATATCTCGACAACATAGTGATCTCGGTAAAAAAAAGGCCTTCACGGCTGATGATGCGGGAAATGGGAATACCGCCCGGTGAATGCCCGCTTGGCCTTTTTCAAGGAGTGCCCCTTACCGAACGTTCAGCCACAATTCCTCCGCTTTATCCCGATATGATCTATCTCTTTCAGGAGCCCCTCGAAGAAATGTGCAACACCCGCGAAGAGCTGGAAGAAGAGATCGAGATCACGGTCGTCCACGAGGTGGCTCATTATATCGGAATGACCGAGGAGAGGCTGGAAGAATTAGGATATGGATAGATACCACTTTTGGTCTCTTACTTAAAGAACGGTACCTCGAACCGGTCGAGGTAGGTGATCTCGGAAAGAGACTTGCGCGGGGTTTTGCGGGGAACCTCGTCGAAATACCCGAGGGGCATCATTTCGGTAATGCTGTACCCTTTCGGAATCTTGAGGACTTCTTCCGCTTTCCCGGCATCGAAACTCCCCACATGGACAGAACCGAGACCGAAGTTCCACGCCGCGAGCGCGATGTGTTCCATCGCGATGCCGGCATCGAACATGAACCAGTCGCCCTTGTTCGTCGTTGGTGTGCCGCCTCGGCAGCCGGACACATTTCTTTGTGCGGCAACGCAGATTATGATGGGCGCCTCGATCATGGCTGCCCGTGCAGGATTCTGGGGGCCGAGGCAATCCCTGAGCGCCTTTTTTATTGCGGCATCTTTTACGACGATAAAACGCCACACCTGGGTATTCGCCCACGAAGGCGAACGCCGCGCCGCATCGATTATCTCGGTCAATATCTCGTCCGGCACGTTATCGTTCCTGTAATGCCTGACACTCCGCCTTTCCTTTATTGCCTTTAAAAGTTCCATAAAGTTAATTATCTAACCTGTAGCGCTCACTGTCAATACTAACCACCTCCGTCACCCCGGCGAAAGCCGGGTGACGTGGGGGTGGGGAATGACGCTTTTTTGTTTTTGTTTTAACCTGAGACTTGAGACCGTTCTTATTTCTTGAGTAGCATTGCGCCGCTGGAGTAGCCGCCGCCGAATACGGTGACGAGGATCAGGTCGTCTTTTGTGAATTTTCGCCAGTTTTGAGAAAGGCATATGAGGGTGCTGGCACACCCGGTATTCCCCGTATCCTCGATATTGGAAATGACCCGGGATTGCTCTACGCCGAGCACTTTGGCTACGTGATCCATTATACGGGAATTGGCTTGATGGGGTACGAGATAATTGACATCCCCGAGCATGTAATGGTTCTTTTCTACAATGTCTTTCGCCTCTACAGCCATAAATTTGCAGGCATTTACAAAAATATCGCGTCCGTAAGGCATGGTGAGACCGCCGTTGGAAGGCCTTAAGTGAACACCTGACACACCCTTGCCGATATGCCCGAGCCCGGTGGTGTGCACGTCGATGATCTCGATATCATCGACCGAGCACTGTTCTGATGATATAAATGCGCATCCGGCACCGTCCCCCCAGAGGTGTGCCGATTGGTCGCAGTCTTCGTTGGTGTACATGTAATTGTGTTCCGACGCGATAACGAGGGCGCGCTTCGCTTTACCTGTTGCGAAATAACCCTCGACTATCTCAACCGCATTTATAAACGATGAGCAGGCGGATGTTACGGTCACGGCTGTGGCTGAATGTATCTTGAAGTGCCCCTGCACCGTGTGCGCCAGTGTGCCCACGGTGTCATAGGGCGTGTAGGTCGCACCGACGATGAGGTCTACGTCTGTCACGTCGTACGGCAGGCTGCCGACGAGCGGGATTATCGCCTCGATCGCCATGGTATTCGTATTCTCATCATCTGCGGCCCGAGTGCGCCGTCTTATACCGGACCTTTGAAAGATCCATTCATCGGTCAGACCTTTGAGTTGTGTATAGTAATCGTTGTGAACAAGCGTTGAAGGCAGGTAATGTGATATTGCATTAATGTACATTTTCTTCGGCTAACTCCGGTCATTTCATTTTTAACAAGGGCTCGCGGCAGATTGGTCAGAAAGGTACCCGGGTGCCAATATTACGCTTTTTGACGGACCCCGTGATGTTATATAGAATTCGCCGCATGTTTTCAAGAAATTAAACTAGAAATGGGAGATAAGGCCCCGGACGGGTAATCGTGATCCTTCAGGGCCCTTTCTTTACTTTGTCGGGGCTTATCTGCTAGAATTAGCTTCGATTGTGGCAATAATAACCAAAAAGAGACTGGTCCTGCTTTTTTTTCTTTGTTTTGCACTCCTTCTCTCATGCGGCAAGAAAAAAGATGCGGCATTATATGACGATCCGGGCAAGCCCGCGTACGGTGACATGATCATAACGGGCTCGATAGGCGAGCCTTCCAATCTTATCCCCATTCTTGCCAGTGATTCATCGTCCCACGAGATAGCTTCATACATCTATAACGGGCTTGTCAAATATGATAAAGATCTCAATATCGTAGGCGATCTGGCCGAATCGTGGCTCATATCCGGGGACAATCTGTCGATAACGTTCAAACTTCGCAAAGGCGTCAAATGGCATGATGGCAGGCCTTTTACCGCAAAGGATGTGATGTTCACGTATAAGGTCACGATCGATCCGAAGACGCCGACACCGTATTCGGGCGACTTCAAACTCGTCAAGAAAGCCCAGATACTTGATGATCATACGTTCAGGGTAACCTATGACAGGCCTTTCGCACCTGCCCTCATCAGCTGGTCTTCGGCCATCCTGCCCCGGCATCTCCTGGAAGGGCAGGACATTACTTCCTCGCCACTGAAAAGAAAACCTGTTGGTACGGGACCTTTCGTGTTTACGGAATGGGTGCCCGGTGATCGTGTGATCCTGACAGCCAATCCAGAGTATTTCGAAAGCAGGCCATATATCGGGCGATACATGATGAAGATCATCCCAGACACCGCCACAATGTTCCTCGAGCTCAAGAACAATTCGATCGACATGATGGGGCTGACACCGCTGCAATATGTCAAGCAGACGAACTACCCTGCTTTTCAACGTGAATTTAACAGATATAAATATCTTGCATTCGCATATACATATCTCGGCTACAACCTTAAACACAAATTCTTTCAGGATAAGAGGGTTCGCCAGGCCTTTGCCCGTGCGATCAACAAGAAGGAGATAATCGACGGCATCCTCCTAGGGCAGGGGATAGAGGCAACCGGCCCGTTCAAGCCTGACATGTGGGCGTACAACGATAACGTGAAGAAATTCGAATACAATCCTGAAAAGGCGCTTGCCCTCTTGAAGGAGGCCGGGTTTCAACGGGGCCCCGACGGTCAAATGAGAAAAGACGGGATCCCGTTTGAATTTACGGTTCTGGTCAATCAGGGAAACACGGTGCGGATCCAGAGCGCCGAGCTGATACAGCGCCGGTTTTCAGAGATCGGGGTCACGATGAAAATACGTGTTCTCGAGTGGGCGACCCTTGTCAATGATTTTATAGACAAGAGAAATTTCGATGCGGTCCTTTTGGGCTGGACTATCCCTAACGATCCCGATCTTTTCGATATCTGGCATTCCTCGAAGCAGGGGCCGAAGGAGCTGAATTTTACTTCGTATGAAAATAAAGAAATCGATGAATTACTGGTAAAAGCCCGTCATACGATGGACAAGGCAGGCAGGAAAAAATATCTCGACCGCATCCAGGAGATCCTTGCTGAAGACCAGCCCTATACGTTCCTTTTTGTGCCCTATGCCACCGTAGCCGTCCATCGGCGCTTCAAGGGCATCGATCCCGGTCCGGCCGGCATTATGTATAATTTTATCAAGTGGTACGTTCCGGAGAACCAGATGAGGTACAGGATCAATGCTGCAGTATCTCGCTAAACGGCTTTTTTTCATGATCCCGATGATATTCGGGATCACCCTCGTTTCCTTCGCGGTCATTCACCTCGTGCCGGGAGAACCCGGTATGCTCGAAGCCGAGATGAATCCCAAGATCACTAAGGAAGCGCGGGAGAGAATCCGCGCCTTTTACGGCCTCGATAAACCGCTCCATGTTCAATACTGGACATGGCTCAAGAGGATAGTCAGATTCGATTTCGGAACGTCTTTCGCTACAGACCGCCGGCCCGTTATAGACAAGATCAAGGAAAGACTGCCGATTACCATAGTCATAAATCTCCTGTCCATGGGGCTCATCTTTATCTTTGGCATCCCTATTGGTGTTTATTGCGCCCGCTATAAAGACTCGATCGTGGATAAGCTGCTGACATCCTTTGTCTTCGCCGGATATGCCGCGCCGACGTTCTGGGTGGCCCTGCTCACTATGATCTTTTTTGGTGTGTACCTAGAAATACTTCCCGTTTCGGGGATAAAATCCTACGATTTTCAGGATATGGGAATTCTCGGTAAAGTTGCCGATATAGCTCGGCACCTTGTCCTTCCCGTGGCGATCTCTGCAGTGGGGAGCCTCGCGGGCATATCGCGTTATATGAAAAGCAGCCTTCTCGAGGTCCTCAGGCAGGAATACATTACAACCGCTTATGCCAAGGGTCTTCCTGAAAAGATGGTCATCCGCAAGCATGCCCTCAGAAATGCACTTCTGCCTGTCATTACGATCCTTGGCCTGTCAGTGCCGGGGCTCATCGGAGGCAGCGTCATTTTCGAAAGCATCTTCTCTATACCGGGTATGGGCCAGCTTTTCTATTTCAGCGTCATGGCCAGGGATTATCCCACCATTATGGGAATTCTCGTAATAGGCGCATTCCTCACACTCATCGGCAACCTGATAGCGGACGTTTCGTACGCAGTAGCAGATCCGAGGATAAGAATTGGATGAAAGACCGTAAGGCTTCAGGCCTAAGGAGCGAAAAAACTCAAATCCGATGATCTTTAATCAAGGTCATTGGGTTTCGATCCGGGGTGAATGAATAGGAAGGTTAAAGGAATTTTGGGAAAAGGTATGGCTGGGATCAGGGGTGCGCCCCGCATCCTGAGACTCATTTTCAAAAAATATCAGGCCGATCATGCCAATATAATGGTATCGTCGATCTCTTTTTATGTCCTGCTGACTTTTATTCCTTTTACGCTTTTTTCTCTTTTTATCATCAGCTACGTTATCGATATAAGCCATCCTGCGGTGCATATGGAGAAATACATAGCGAACATTATCCCGGAGCCCTACAACGCCGTGATCGTAAAAAAGCTTCTTAGGGAATTGAACCTCATATCTCTCTCAAAGCGCCTGTCGGGCCCGTTGGGTCTCATATTTCTCCTTTTGTTCACATCACGTCTCTTCGCGGTTATGCGCCCGGCATTTCAGCTCATTTTTGGCACGACAAAAAAAGGGTTTTTGAAAGGGAAGCAGGAGGAATTTTTTCTCACATTGACCTTTTCGTTCATACAGACCCTCATTTTTTTCAGTTTCGCATTTTCGCTTTTGATCCAGGTCAAAATGGTAAAAACTCTGGGAGGCTTTATAACCAGGGCCTCGCTTTCATTCATGGACCTCCTCCTGGTAACGGGGATGTTCTGGTTCCTGTATTATTTTCTTACCCCCGTCAGGGACAAGAAAAAGCTCTTCTTTGCGGCATCCCTCGGAGCTGTTTTCTGGCACGCGGGCAAATATTTCTTTCAGTACTTTGTTCTGTACATAGGGAGGTTTACGGCATTTTTCGGAACATACGGAGTTTTTCTCGCGTTTTTGTTTTGGGTGTATTTTTCGGTGTTTGTTTTTATTGCGTGTGCGGAATTTCTGGCAGTATCATCGCAGACGCCGGTCAGTGCGCCTCGGCCCAGCTATGCCCCGTTCCGATGGAAACGATAAGCGGGACGTCAAGCGTGATGACGCTTTCCATTTCATGCCGGACAAGCTCGATCATGTCCGCGGCTTCATCTTCCGTCACTTCGCAAAGCAGTTCATCGTGTATCTGAAGGATGAGCCGGGATTTGAAGCCCTGCTGACGGACCGCACGATGTATATTGATCATGGCGATCTTGATAATGTCTGCCGCTGTTCCCTGTATCGGGGTGTTCATCGCGACCCTTTCACCCAACTGCCGTACTGCCGGGTCGCTGTTATTGAGTTCGGGTATGAAACGTATCCTGCCAAGGAGCGTTCTTACGAATCCGCTTGCCCGCGCACTTTCTTTAATGCCATCCATAAAATTCCTTACGGCCTCGTGACGCTCGAAATAATTATCGATGTAGTGTTGCGCTTCTTTTTGACTGACACTTAGTTGTTTCGACAGACCGAAGGCACTCATTCCGTATATGATGCCGAAATTGATCACCTTGGCGGCACGGCGCATATCAGCCGTAACCAGGTCGGCTCCCACTCCGAATACGTTTGAGGCTACCCGCGCGTGAATGTCCTCGTTCCTGTGAAAAGTATCGATCAACTCACGGTCCTGTGATAGATGCGCGAGCACGCGAAGCTCGATCTGAGAGTAATCGGAGGACAGGAGGAGGCATCCATCGGCGGGCACGAAGGACTCGCGTATTTTCAGGCCCTCTTCCCCCCGTATGGGGATGTTTTGGAGGTTGGGATCGCTGCTCGATAATCGTCCTGTGGCCACCACCATCTGGTTAAACGTGGTGTGTATCCGTCCTGTCGCCGGATTGATTAGGGCAGGCAACACGTCGATATATGTGTTCTTGAGTTTTGTCAGTGACCTGTATTCCAGTATCATGGATGGAAGAGGATGGCTCTCGGAAAGTATCTCCAGTACACCCGTATCGGTTGAATATCCAGTTTTCGTCTTTTTGACGGGTGTCAGTCCCAGTGTATCGAAAAGAACGTGGCATAACTGCTGAGGGGAGTTGATGTTGAACGGGCCGTCGGAATACACATAGATCTCCTTGACAATTCCGGTCAGGCGCTGATCGAGGTCGCGCGAAAGCTCGCCAAGCTTGCGCCGGTTTATCCTTACACCGGCAATTTCCATGTCGGCAAGGACCTCGACGAGCGGCAACTCTGTCCCGAAGAAAAGTTCAGAAAGCCCAAGCTCTTCAAGTTCTGCGCGAAGCGCATTCGCGAGGTCCGGCAGGCACGCCGCCGTGTCGCGAAGGGATGCGGTCATTTCCATTTCAGCCGGGGGTATATCACAATATTCTTCCAGTGTGGCCGCAAGGGTAAAGTCTTTTCGCAGCGGGTTTACAAGGTATGCCGCCAGCATGGTGTCGAATACCTTCTTTCCACGCAGCTCATTCCCCGCTGTGATGAAGAATGGTTTCAGGTTATGTGCAATGACCTCCCGGGCATTACCCAGTATCGTGAAAAGGTCCGATTCGAGCATCGAGAAAAATACCCCTTCACCATCGAATACGGCGAATGCCTCGATGTGAAGGGTGCCTGCATTCTTTCCCCGGAATGCCGCACTTATATATATCCGGTCATATATAAGATCGGCCGGTGTTTTTTCTTTCAGCTCTTTCTTTTCGCGCGGCACGGCCTTGATCTCGCGGTACAGGGCCGTAAATTCGAGTTCTCTATAGATCCTTCTAAGCTCTTCGAGATTTTCCGTACGGCCGCAAAGCACCTCGATATCTGTCTCTACAGGGACATCATATCTCAACGTGGCTAGTTTCCTGCTCATTTCAGCTTTTTCCCTGCCGGATATCAATCTCTCTTTAACAGCCTTTTTGTTTATTTCGTCGATACGACGGTAGATATCGTCGATCGATCCCATTGCCGCTACGAGGTCACGTGCGGTCTTTTCACCAATTCCAGGGACACCGGGGATATTGTCTGACGTATCTCCACACAATGCGAGATAATCGATTATATTCCCGGGAGAAACTCCGAATTTTTTCCTGACCTCCGCTTCACCGATGACAAGATTTTTCATAGAATCCAGGATCTTCACCTTTTTGCTGACGAGTTGCATCATGTCTTTGTCGCTCGTCACGATAAAAGTCATGACGTCATTGCGTGCCTTGAGATTTTCTGTCAGGGTCGCTATTATATCATCAGCCTCGAAACCTTCCTTTTCTAGGACCGGCAGACCAAGGGTATCGATTATTCTTTTTACGACGGGGACCTGAAGCGACAGGTTGTCAGGCATCGGCGGGCGTTGCGCTTTATATTGCGCAGAGATCTTTTCTCTGAACGACGGGCCTTTGGAGTCAAAGACAACAATAAGAATGTCTGGATTCTCTGTGTTGCGCAATTTCTTGATCATGTTCACGAATGCATAGATTGCATTTGTCGGAAATCCGCGTGAATTCGACAGGTGAGGTGTAGCATAAAAAGCGCGGTACAGGTATGAATTTCCGTCGACGAGGTAAACTCGTCTGTATGCCATGGCGGCTGTATCTGTCATGCTTCCTTCCATATTGTGATCAACCTTTCGGGCCCGTGATAAAATGGGTTTTTATTTTGAACGTCCTTTTCTCGGGAAAGCGATATATCTTGATCGAGAACCTGTCCTCGATATTCTTAAGGAACCCGTCAATATCTCTTTGATCCTTCATTGTAACGGTGAACCAGAGATTGAGCGAGCCTTCGCGTTCATAATTATGGGTAACGGCAGGCTCGGCATTCACGGACTCGGCCACTTGCCCAATCATATCCGGCTTAACGGCGGCGGCGCACAGGAGGCTGCAATATCCCAGTTTTTTTGCGTCAAGAACGGGGCCTATCCTTCGGATGTACCCGTAGGCCTTGAGCTTTTCTATTCTTTTTTTCACTTCATCGTCCGTAAGGCCCATATTTTCGCCGATTTCAGAAAAAGGCCTTTCGACAAGAGGGAATTCCTCCTGCAGTAGATCGAGCAACCTTCGGTCAGTGGCATCCATTTTGTATTCGATGGAATTGTCCATGATAAATATTCCTTTGACAGCTTCCCCAATCTAATCGTAACATAGCTTGAGACCGCAAAAGTACATTTTTCTTAAATATATGTCTTCCGTAACGTAATGTCGTGAACGGAAGTAATGAACGGAGGGATCCTTATGAGATGCACGCTCGTTTTTTTAACTGTATTCTTTGTATGTCTATCGTCGCTTTCATTGTTTGCAGCCGAAACTGCCAGGACTGAACAGTCGCTCGTATGCCCCCGGGCAGTGACAGTGGAAGTTATAATCAAGGCGGCAGAACAGGTGAGCGGATGGGAAACCATCCCCGCCAAAAGCACGTTTACACTGGCGATCAAACAAAATGCAGTGAGGAACAGCTCGATGATCTGCCACTACACCAATGGCACCGTAGACTACAACCTGGCAAAGATATTTCCCAAGGGCAAGAACTGTTTCCTCGCGCCCAATCAATCTTTCGTGTGTCAATAACCTCCTCCTGACATCATTCCGGCCGGGTACCCTCTGGATGCATGGAATCCATTGTCGTTGTCTTTACTTTCTTCCATAATGTCAAAGACATACGACACATCCCCTTCCGAGGGATCATGCGGAAGGTTAAAAGACGATTGCGACACGGTCTCCAAGCCCGAAATGGCGGCTTGTGGGGAGTTACGAATGTCTTTAACGCCGTTATGCTCTTAACAGGGTGTTCCTTCTTCCCTCTCCTGTTCCGCAAGGACTTCGAGGAGTGTGCGGGCCGCGCTTTGTTCGGCTTCTTTTTTGCTTTTTCCGGTACCGCGGGCCTTGTATTCCTTTCCGACAAAGACCATGACGGCGAAGCCGTTCTTTGTTTTACGAGGAAATTTATAACGCGGAAGCATTCCCCATTTCTTTTGGGAAAGCTCCTGCAGGATATTTTTCGGATTCTTCTCGGCAAGCTTCTCTTCGGTAAAATATGCGGAGAATAATTTACGTATTATTTTCGAGGTATTCCGTATGCCGCTGTCGAGATACAGGGCGCCGATGAGGGCCTCCACCATGTTCGACAGGACCTTAGACTCTTCCGGTACGCTACCGTCGCCGTTACCGTAGCTCATATGCTTGTCGAGTTTGATGTCTTTCGCTATTGCGGTCAGCGTTTCGCG
The DNA here is from genome assembly GCA_002408185.1 of Deltaproteobacteria bacterium UBA5329. Classification (GTDB taxonomy): domain Bacteria; phylum Desulfobacterota; class Syntrophorhabdia; order Syntrophorhabdales; family Syntrophorhabdaceae; genus Delta-02. The sequence continues at coordinate 24,848 of DHQV01000079.1, read as the reverse complement.
TTTGACGAGGCTCGAGCGGGCATTGCTCAAGAACCCCTCATCTCTGTCGCGAAAACGCTTGTACAGGATTATGCTTATGACCGTATTGAGAATGGCATCGCCGAGGAATTCAAGCTTTTCATTGTCTGAACGCTTCACCTCCCTTTTTTCGTTGAAGCATGAGCTGTGGGTTACAGCCTGATTGTACAATTCCCTGTTCTTGAACTGATAACCGATTGTTTCTTCGAGGGTGTGTTTTTTAGGAGACACTTTCGATTCTCTTCCGGATGGGGCCCATAAAAGAAGGGCCGGGACGTTTTCGTCCCGGCCTCCCGTTATTCTCGTACTCTATTTGATCTTGAATGCCTCTTCCATGCCTGAATACTGCTTTCTCAGTTTGGGTTTCTCGATCTTGCCTGTCGGGTTGCGGGGTACATCGCCGAAGAAAACCTTTCTCGGTCTCTTATACCGTGGCAGCGGTTCGCAGAACTTGATCGCTTCTTCTTCGGTCATCGTTTCGCCCGGTTTGAGCTCGATAACGACGGTAACGATCTCGCCAAGACGGTCATCGGGGATACCGATCGCCGCGGCGTCCTTGATCTTCGGGTTGGTGTAGAGGAAGTCTTCGACTTCGACGGGGAAGACGTTCTCGCCGCCGGTGATGATGATGTCTTTCTTCCTGTCGACGAGCCAGATAAACCCGTCCTCATCGATCCGTGCCATGTCGCCGGTCATGAGCCAGCCGTCAATCAAGCTCTTTTTCGTCGCTTCAGGGTTCTTGTAATATTCACGCATGACGCCGTTGCCGCGGACACATAGTTCGCCCGGGTCGCCGGCTTTTACTGTCACGTTGTTCTCATCGACGATCTTGAACTCCCAGTTGAAGCCGGGTATGCCGATCGCGCCTATCTTGTGCTCGTTGCCAAGCCCGAGGTGCACGCAACCGGGGCCTGTCGATTCGGAAAGGCCGAAGTTGGTGTCGTAGTCCATGCCCGGGAAATACTCTTTCCAGTGCTTGATGAGCGCCGGGGGAACAGGCTGTGCCCCGATGTGCATGAGGCGCCACTGGTCAAGTTTGTAGTTTGCCGGTTTGATCTCGCCCTTATCGAATTTAAGCAGGATATCCTGTGCCCAGGGAACGAGAAGCCACACGATCGTGCCGCCTTCCTCGCTCACCGCCTCAAGGGTCCATTCCGGGGATACGCCTTTCAGGATGACTGCCTTGCCGCCGACGATGAAGCTGCCGAACCAGTGCATCTTTGCGCCCGTATGGTAGAGCGGCGGGATCAGGATGAAGCAGTCATTCTTTGTCTGATGATGGTGTGCGTTCTCTGTCACGCAGGCCGTGAACATGTTGAGGTGGGTCAGAAGGATAGGTTTCGGCTGGCCCGTTGTGCCTGATGTGAAATACAGCCCGCATTCATCGGTCGGGATGATTGTGACGTTGAGGTTCTCGGTGGACTCGGATGCAATGAGCTTGTCATAGGACTCGGCCCATGCCGGGACCTTGTCGCCCACGACGATATAGTTTTTTACTCCGGGGAGTTGGTCTTTTATCGCTTCGATCCTGTCGGTGAACTCTTCGTCAAAAACCATGATGGAGGGTTCTGCAACATCGCTGCAATATTTAACATCTTCCGCAGTAAAACGGAAATTGAGTGGTACTACCCAAGCCCCTGTCCTGACAATGCCAAAATAGGCAACAAGCCATTTCGTTGAATTGTTCATGAAATGGACGATCTTATCACCTTTTTTCGCGCCCATTTTTGCCAGGGCGTTGGAAAACTGGTTCGCCTGATCGTCAAACTGTTTCCATGTTAATTCAATTCTTTTTTTCTCTGCGGGTATACGTTCAACGAGAGCAACATCATTGGGATACATGCGCGCGTTGCGTGCCAAAATTTCACCTATGTGTGTAAAGACTTCTGCCATGGCGGGACCTCCTGAAGGTATTTGGTTTTGAAAATACTGTTGACAAAGAATCCTAATTATTTTTATCATGCTGATGGGACTCAAAGCAATAAAAAAAAAGCGATTCTACTCAAGGAGGGTTATTATGAATTTCGCAATGTTTTCGGGGCTCAATGCGAGCAAATTTCCAAGTCGAGAGTTCATCATCGAAAGCTATCCGTCCAAGAATCAGCGCCGGAGCCTTACCTGGAAAGAGTTTGACGACCAAGCGAACCGTATCGCCAACTACCTCGTCAAGGATTGCGGTATCAAGAAGGGAGATATCGTTCTCCACCTCATGATGAACTGCATGGAATGGTATGCAAGCTTTATTGCAGTTCTCAAAACCGGTGCGACCGTAACACCGCTTAATTTCCGCTTTGCAAGCGCGGATATCAAGTACGCAGCAGACGTGACGAAATGCAAGGTCTTCATGTTCGGCGAACAGTTCAATGCCCGCGTAGAACCCATCATGAAAGAGATGGATTACTGCAAGAATTTTATTTGTCTCGGTGATATCATCCCGGCCGGCACAAAATCATATATGGAAATTGCAACTAAGGGCGATGCAACACCCATCTGCGCCGAGACAAAAAGCGATGACATGGCAGAGTTGATGTTCACGTCAGGCACGACAGGCGCACCGAAACCGGTCTCACATACTCACGACAGCCTGCTGCATATAGGCCTCGGCAATGCGATGACGTACAATGAAGGCTTCAACAGCGTTTATCTCTCGCCGCACCCGTTCTATCACAGCGGCACGCTGTTCCTGTCCTTCCCGTGCTACATTGCTGCAGGCAAGGTTCTCATGGCAATGGAGACCCAGCCGGAATTTTATCTGAGAAGCATGGCAGATGAAAAATGCACGGGCGGCTGGAACACGGTCCCGACCTGGTCGGATGTCATCAACGCGATCAAGACAGGTGCGGTCGACCTCAAGAACTACGATCTGTCGGCGCTCCGCCACATCGAGATCGGCGCACAGCCTGTTCCGTACGTCCTGCTCGAAGATTCAAAGAAGATATTCCCTAACCTGCCGATAGCCAACATCTACGGCATTACGGAAGGAGGCGGCGGCGGCCTTACCAACTGTTATGACGAAGACATCATGAGAAAACCGGGCTCCATCGGAAAAGCGACGGTATTCATGGAAGCCAAGGTTGTCGACAGTGAAGGCAAGGAGCTTCCTCCGGGCGGGGTCGGCGAACTTATCATCAAAGGCCCGCGTCTCATGAAAGAATATGCCTTCAACCCAGAAATGACAGCCAAGACGATCAAGGACGGCTGGCTCTACACGGGCGACCTAGCATACAAGGATGACGAAGGCTTCATTTTCTTCGCCGACAGAGCGAAAGACCTCATCATCCGCGGCGGCGAGAACATCTTCCCGGCCGAGATCGAAGACGCCTTGAGGAAACATCCGAAGATCATGGACGTCGCGGTCCTCGGCTACCCGCACCCCAGGCTCGTCGAGATCGTTATGGCAATAATCCAGCCCAAGGAAGGCGAGACAATAACCGACGAAGAGATCATCAACTTCGTCAAGGAAGCGGGTCTTGCGAAGTACAAATGGCCGGAAAAGATGATCTACACGACCATTCCCAGGAACCCTGCCGGAAAGATCGAAAAACCGAAACTTCGCGACATGTATGTAAAACCCGCGAAGGAAGCAATGGAAAAAGAATTCAAGAAACAGTAAACGCGCTTCGTGCGGAAAAAAGGCGCCCCTAGGGGCGCCTTTTTTTAGTAAACAGTAAGGAATGAGGAGAGGAGGCGGAAATCTTTCCGGCAAATATTTCTCTCTTCTCACCCTCTCACCGTTTCTGCAACACGATCAGGGGGCGCCTGGCGGGGTCGAGCCATTTGAGGAGTTTCAGAATATTTTCTTCGGAGATGGCGACGCAGCCGGAGGTGGGGGTTTTGAGGTCTTGCCAGATGTGGAGGAAGATCGCGCTGCCATGGCCGGGCACGACCGGGTCTAGGTTATACCTGATCAGGATGCCGTACTTGTAACGGTCATCGGGCAGGATCATATCCTCGAATGACCTCGCCCGGGTCTCGCCGCGCTTTTTGAGCCGATTGTAGTCGGGGGAGGCAGGATCGTCGACCCAGATGTCGTTCTGGGTGATCTGACAGTACGGCATGGCAGAATCGATCTTCTGGCCATAGCCGAAGGCAAATCCCAGGGAGTATATCCCGGTCGGGGTCCTGCCGTCACCTTCACGTTTTTCGCCTGATGGCGCGAACCCGTTGCGGCCAATTTGGGCCTGTACCGGCGTGAGGACGGGTTTCCATTCGTCATGGCGAAGCTCGAAGGCCGCAAGCTGTGCATCGGTGCCGGACGGCATGGTCAGGGTCACCAGGATAACCTGTGACGATGCATGGAACGCCCGTTCGATGGTCCTTAATTGTTTTGAGATATCGTAAGAAACCAATTCTGTGTCCTTTTCCGCCGGCCTGTCGGAAAATGCGGGAAGGCAAAGGAAGACAGCAGTAACCAGCAGCAGTCGGATAAGGGATACGGCTATCCGTTGTTCTCTCATAAAGGACTACATGTCGAACACCATTTTCTGGAGTTGGAACCCCTTGACGGTATTCAGTTTCGTCTTCATTTCCTGAACCGCAGGCTCGCCCCCGTGGATTTCAAGTATGACGACCCCGCTCGGAGCACAAAGGTTTTCGCTCGCCTCGTGCAGTCCAAGACGGGTCTTGATGTAGCACGCGCAATCACTCAACACCTTCTGGAGTTCAAGCGCATTCTCGACCCTGTTCGTGAGGGCTATACCGAAGGATGTAGCGTTTCATGGATCCTCCTAAGAAGGATAGTTCTAGGTTCCGGATTCTAGGTTTTTTTAATGCCGAGCGTAAGGTTTTTAACCTAGAACCTATATGTGTACAAACGCCTTCTTCACCGTCTCTTCCCTCACCGGCCGGGTTACGAGGGATACAACGATGAAAACGATGAACGAGATCGGCAGGGCGATGATCTGGGGGTCGATCATGTTCCATGGGTGGCCCGCAAGGCATTTTACGTTGAATAATTTCCCGCATAAGCCGAAAGCCGCCGATTCCTGTTCGTGAAAAAGGAGCATCCAGGCAAGGGATGAAAAGAAACCCGAGAGAATACTTGCCTTGGCTGCTGCTTTCGATCCGCGCTTCCAGTAAAGCCCGAAAAGATACGCCGGGATAAAGGTCGCTCCGCACAGACCGAAAAAGAATGCGGTCGCGACGGCCACGATACTCTCGGGCAGGACAAGCCCGATGATCAGCGTGGCGAATATGCTGAACACGATGCCGACCCGGGTGACGATCGTCGTCTCGGCCACGGACCGGCCTTTCAGGAGCGCCTGTTCGAATATGTCACGGGAGAGCGATGTGCCGAGCGCGTGGAACTGGCTGCTGGCTGCGCTCATTGCGGCTGACATGAGGGAAACGAGAAAGAGCGCCACGAACCAAGGGGGATAGAACCGGTCTATGTAGAGGGGAATGATTTTGTCCAGATTGCCCTGGACGGCCTGTAACGGCATTTCTGTGTACATGTTATAGAAATATACGTTGGTGAGCGCTCCGACCGCAAAGGCGACGCCTGTCGTGAATAGAATGAAGATCGCCGTAAAAGGTATCGAGCGATTCAACTCACGGTCTGATTTAAGGGTCATAAACCGCACATTGAGCTGGGGCTGCCCGATAACGCCGATCCCGACGCCCATGACCATAGTCGTTATGACATACCACCAGATCGGGGAAAACACCCCGGGCATCGACGCAAAACCTCTGTGTCCCGCCTCTTTCAGGGCGTGAGGGACGAAGGGATTAAGGGCATCTAGCGATCGGTGCGCTGCTGAGACGCCTCCCAGCAACCAATATGCCGTAATGCCGATGGCCATCATCGAAACTATCATTATGACGCCCTGAAAGGCGCTCGTATAGAGGACACCTTTAAGCCCGCCCCATATGACGAAACACGCCGTTATCAGGAGGAAGGCAAGGAATGCCGTAGAAAACGGGATATTGAGATATACCTCGATAAACCGGGCGATCCCTATCAATACGGCCGCCGTGTAGACAGGCATGAAGACAAGGATCATGAGCCCGGAGAAGCCCTGGACAAACCGGGAATCATATCGTCTGCCGAGGAGTTCGGGGAAGGTGTGCGCATCAAGCGCTTTACCCATTTTTCGTGTCCTTTTGCCGAATATGACGAAGGCGATCCAGACCCCGACCATGATGTTGAGAAATGAAAGCCACGTGAGGCTCAAGCCATACAGAGCGCTTACACCCGCGAAACCGATTATGGCAGATGTGCTTATGTAGGTCGCCCCGTACGACAAGCCCATTGTCAAGGGATGGACCTGACGCCCCGCGAGCAGGTAATCGGACACGGTAATTGTCCTGCGATAGCCGAGGTAGCTGAAATATATCGTAATCGCCAGGTACATTAGCGTGAATGTAATAAGATAGAACATAAGTTAAGGGAGTTTCTCAATAAGTTCGATCTCTTCGCGTTCCCATTGGATCTCTTCGCGATAATCGCCTTCCTTCTCTGTGCTCCCCCGGTTCCAGTTAAGGATTCCGTAAATGACACAAAAGAGAGCCGACAGTATAGTGGTCACAAAACCGGCGAAGATCCATGGATCGGAAAAACCCAGCATCATGTTAATTGATTAGCACGGGCACCGCTTGTAAAGCAAGCCTCAAATTGCATACGGCATTGTGCCACATTTTTTGGTTGAATATAAAACGTCAGGGTGATATTCAAGAACTATAGAAAAAAAAAGGGAGGTCAGGCGGTGGAACTTGTTGTATTGATAGTCTGGTTATTGATGGGCGTGGGGCTCGTCGCATACAGAATATATAAGAAGCGAAAGAGCAAACAGTAATTATTCCTGGCACCGGTTTTTTTTACTTCCAAAAGAACGGTCGGTCACTCTATCTGCCCGATATCATAACAGATCAAATTAATTGATTGTTTCGGGCATCTAGTGGTATAAAGATAAATCATAAAAACAATTCTGGGAGGGTTGTCATGAAGAGAAGTATGGTGGTTCTTGCGAGCGTCCTGTTTTTCCTGCTCACAGTCGTAGCCGGCGCTTACGCAGTGGAGATTACGGCTGATATGATCACGAAGGAAGGCAAGGTCACCCGTAATGGAAAGATTTACGCAAAGGGCAATAAGTACCGGGTCGAAAGGGGAAGTACCCCGATGTACCAGATAATACGGGGAGACAAGAACAAGTTCTGGCAGATCAACAACGCAGAGAGAACGTATATCGAGGCGGCTCTCACCCCCGATATGAAGCCGAATGTCGAAGAGAAGCTTTACGGTGAGACGGCAAGGAAACCTCTGGGCACAGAGACCATCAACGGGTATTCTGCAAAGAAATTCCAGGTAACGGTCAAAGGTTCAAAAGGCAAGACCGAGACTATCACCCAATGGTTTTCCACCGAGTACAATTTCCCGGTCAAGGTTGCCGGGGAGAAGTGGAGCGTCGAATACAAGAACATAAAAAAAGGTGGTATCCCGGACAGCACGTTCGACCTGCCGAAGGGTTTGACCCTCGATACGACAGAAGCGCCTGATGTCCTTTCGGGCCACTAAGTATTGCGTAAATGACGAAAACGGCCAGGACCGGACATAAAACCGATCTTGGCTTTTTTGTACCAGGATGATATGATGATGCCTCCTGCTTTGCAGGATAGAGACGGTTCGAAGGAAGGGAAAGGGGATGGGGAAAGAAATAAGACAGCGGCATCATATGAAGGCGATGATCATTACGGTGATCTTTCTGGCTGTGGCTATCGGGTTCATCATGATGCTGAGGGGCCAGGCCGAGCGTCAGCCAATTCCCACGGAAAGAGCGGTGGCAGATATAAAGAGCACCGATTGGAAAAAATACGGGACTGATGAGGACGGTGACCATTTTTACAGGTTCGATGAATCAAGCAAAGCCTTTCCCGATGTCCTCAGCGTGAAGACGAAAATCATTTACAGTGAATCCGGAAAGAAAAATTATATTGAGAAAAGACAGAAAAAGAACCTTCCGGTGCAGGGATTTGAAGGACTTTACTCACGGACAGTATTGTACGGCCTCAATTGTGTGAGCGAGAAGGGTGAACTGGTCATCCTCGAGGTTTTTGAATTGACAAAGGATGGAAAAACGCTCGATTACGCAAAAACGGGATCATACAAGAACTGGACGCATATCCCGCCCGATTCAGTCTACGCGGAACTCCATAGAGTAATCTGCCCAGAAAAAGAAAGGTGATGGTAACAGGCATAATACATCACCCATTTCCAGCAATAAAAAGGGGCCCGAAGGCCCCTACCATTTTTTTGTGCCCGGTTCTTAATCTATTGCTTTTGACCACAGGCGATCGATCAGTTCCTGGGATGGTTTCTTGGTTACCGCGCTGACGATGAAGTATATCAAACCGCAGCTGATAACCAGGAACCATTCATAACTTCCCATACCGTACATCTTCTTGAAAAGAACAGACCAACTGCCATACAGGGTGAATATGGTCCCCCAGATGACACATGCACCCGCACCCCATTTCGTCGCACCTTTCCAGAAGTAGGAAATGGCGGTAACGAAGAAGAATACCGCTCCAAGTCCCATGGCCGCCATGCCCATGAATATTGAAAGAAGGGGAGGCGGGTTGACAAGGACAAAGTAGAACGGGAGGAAAAGGAAGAGGGCGATGAGGAAGTATCCGAGATACAGCATGCTCTTGTCAGAAACTTCCGGCTTCCAGAGTTTGATGATATCTTTCGTTACGTTCGCACTCATGATGAAGACCATGCCTGCGAGCGTTGAAAGGGCGGCGGAGAAAAGTCCTGCCGTGTATGCCGCCATGAGCCACGCACCGCCGAGTGCATGTGAAAGAAGCGGTGCCGCAAGGTCAGCCTTGAAAACGTTCGGCTGGCCATGGATCGTTGCGGCCTGGAGAAGCGTCGGCCCATAAAGCATGCGCGCTACGAGGCCGTTGCTCGAGCAGTCGAGCATGATGGGGATGCCGGTGAATGCCCAGACGATGAATACCAGCCACCAGTAGTCTTTCTTGGTGACCTTCTTCATACCGAGGAACCGGCTGACGTTATGCGGGAAGCCGACAGCCATTGTGAAGAAGATGACCGGCGTCGCGAGGATGCCGACCCAACTCGAGAAGAGCTGTGTCGCGCCAAGCTTCGGGAGCTTCGGGTTGATAAGCGCCATGAGGCCCGGGTTCTGCGCCGCGAGGCCAGCGGTGAGTTCCCTGAAGCCGCCCGCATAAATGATCGCCCATACGCCGAGGAGCGTTCCGACGACACAGAAGACAAGGCCCTGGAGGGCCATCGCATACTGGTTCCCGATGTAGCCTCCGAGAACCATGTAGAGCCAGGCAATAAAGACCGAAAGCAGGAGACACCACAACGGTGACAGGCCTGTCATGGCGAACCACACGGTGGCGCCTGCTTTCAACTGGCCGACCGAATAGAGGAAAAGGAAGAACAGCATTGAAATTGCAACAATGGTCTGCAACCCCTTCGACTCGAACCTCCGCCCGATGGTCTCGGGCAAGGTCGCGGCACCAAGCTTTTTCGAGAAATCGCGCGTTTTCAGGGCGCCCAGCCAGATACACGGGATGATACCGATGAGGCTCCAGATCCCGGCAAACCACATGCCGGAAAAGCCGACCGAATAGACTATACCGGTGCTGCCGCAAAATGCCCATCCGGAGATGTAGGTCGCGGACAGCGCAGCGCCTGTAACGGCAGGGCCGATATCGCGTTTACCGACGAGGTATTCGTCGAAGCTTCCCTTTGACATTTTCTTTCTGCCCATAATTCCGAGGAAGACGGAAAGAAAAAGCAGAAAGCCTACGGCGACACTTCCTGCAATGACCATTTCTGCAGTCGGTGTTGGGATTGGCAAAAATTTAAATTGTGGACTCATTCTTCCCACCCCCTTGTGACAAGGTAGGTGCCTACAATGGTGAATAAGAAGGCAAAGGCGAAAACCGATGCCCACACGTACCACGACGTCATCAAGCTTTCAACTAATTCTGGATCAACAGGCTGCATAATAACCCCCTTTACGTTTTTAAAAAACGGATTGCCTTTTAGAAAGGCGGAACGCACCTCCTTTCAAACGTATTTTTATTAAAAGAAGACCTGTTAAAAACAGAAACCGTCAATACTTCAACGGTATAGGTATAGTGGTGAACCTGATTTCCCAAACGCCCCCTTCCCCTTTATACTAATAAATCATAGTGTTCTCAGGAAAAATGTCAAGAAAAAAATCGGGTGCCTGAATCCTCGCAGAATGACTCCAGTAAACGAATTATGCAATATTTCAATGACATGAGGGAAGATTGTACAAAAAAGTATTTGTATACAATGTACATTTCGATACGCTCTAAAGGCGCACGGATACTGTCTTTGAGACACCCAGCTCTTCCATGGTTATGCCGTAGATCATGTCTGAATACTCCATGGTTATCCGGTTGTGGGTAATGAAAATTATCTGTGTTTTAAGAGCCATGGAGCGAATTATATCGAGAAGCCCCGACAGGTTTGCGTCATCGAGCGGGGCGTCTATTTCGTCCATAAGCGCGAAGGGGCTTGGTTTCGTGTCCATGAGGGCAAGAAGGAATGCGAGCGAGATCAATGCCTTTTCACCGCCGGAAAGAAGCTCCATCCTTGTCACCTTTTTTCCGGGGGGCTGCACGAAAAGGTCTACACCGGCGTCACCCTGGTTCAGCTCGAGATATCCCTTTCCGCCTTTGAACAAGAGGTCTGTGAACCTAGTAAAAGCGGTATTCACCTTCTCGAATGTCTCGGTAAAAAGCTCTTTTGTGAACTGGTCGATCTTCGATATCGTTTTTTTCAAGGACTCCATCGCGGCGAGGAGGTCTTCCTTCTGCTTGTCGAGAAAAGCGATCCTTTCCTGCAACTCAAGGTATTCTTTTTCAGCGCGGAAGTTGATCTCGCCCATCTCGACGATACGTTTTGTCAGGGATTCGCGCTCGTCCTCTATATCGGAAGGAAGCTGAACGGGGATGTCTCCCGGGTCTTCAACGCCATACGTACCGCTCAGGCGCTCGATGATAGTAACACGTTTTTCCTCGAGGACCGCAAGGTCTTTTTCAGCATTTTCCTTGCGTGCCCGGACCTTGTCCGTATCCTTTGCCAGGCTTTCGATAGACTCCTGCATGGCCTGTTTCTCGTTGTGCAGATTTCCGAGCATTGCTTTGAGTTCTTCATACCGAGCGACATGCTTGTCCAGGTCAGTCTTAAGTTCTTCGTACGAACGCTCGAGGTATTTCTTCTTCTGTGTACGGGTTTCGATCTCTTTTTGCGCGGCATTGGTTTTCTCTCCGAGCCCTTTTGCCTGATCGTTGAGGGACTGGATGGCCGACACGGCGCGGTCCTTGTTCTCGCTTATCGACTTCAGCATGTTCATCTTTCTTTCGATGTCGATCGTGGCCCCGTGCCATGCGGACTGTGCGGCCTCATATTCTTTCTTCAACCCGTTTATGGCATCGCGCAGCCCTGCCATTGCAGCCTCTATCGAAGCTTTTTCCTTTTCGAACCCGTTGCGCTCGTTATTTAAGGCCTCTATAATTGCGGGTGATGTGTCGTCGGATGGTTCCGTCATTGCATCCAGGGTGGCAAGCCTGTCGGATGTGCTCTTTAGCTGCGCCTCTGTCATCAGCAGGTCTTTTTCGCATACCCTGACCGTACTTTCCTGTGCCTCGCGCTCACCCCGGGCCGAGCGGTATCGCGCCTCGGCATTGTCGAGGTCCGGCTTCAATTCTTTTAGCACATTCGATTGATGTTCGATATCGGCCGACAGCGCCTTGAGCTCTTTTTCCAGTTTCAATTTTTCCTTGAACTGCCGCACATCGATCTTTTTCGCAGCTTTACCGCTCAATATAATGCCGCGCGAGTCGACATATATCTCATCGTTGATGAACACGCCTTCCTCACCGGCTGCAACGCGCGACAGGCCGTCTTCGAGATCGGTTATCCACGAGATATCGACCTCGATATCGCTGCCTGACTTCTTGAACATCCCCTTCGGCGAAAAAAATATCCTGTTGCCTTCTTTTTCCCGGATCTGCGAGGCCATGGATTCTATGGAATCGCCCTTCAAGACTTCATATTCGAGCTCTTCCTGGAAAAACCGCTCAATGGCCTTTAACCTTGCTTCCTTGACCTTGATAAGGTTGACGAGTTTATCCTCAGGCCGTATCGAACCGGGCGAAGCCCCGATATATCCTCCGAGCTGTTTGAGGAAGTCTTCCTTGACCCGTTTTTCACTGCGCAGCCGCTCGATAAGCCCTTTTATTTTTTCCATCTCCTGGACCATCGTGTCACGCTCGCTAAGGACGGAAGATTCGCGGACGGCCAGGGATTCTTTTTCCTCCATTGCCGCCCGTAACCTTTCCTGCAGCGCCGTGCGTTTTTCGCTTATCGAGGCAAGAGCGGCTTCGAGCTCGCGACGTTCCGCAGCCTGTCGTTCAAGGCGTTTTTGTTTCTCCTTTGCCAGCCTCTCTATTTCGGAGATCTTGTTGCGTGTCTCCGTGAGTGAGCTCATAGCGACAAAAAGGCGCGTGCGTGATTCCTCGAGATCTTTCTCTCGTTCACCTATATTTGCTTTGAACGACCGAGCTACATCGCTGAGCCTGGTCTCCTTTTCTCTTTCGGCTTCGAGTTCCGAGCTTATGACGGAAGTTTTTTCGTCGAGCGCGATTATCTCGTTTTCCTGCCGGCTTATATTTTGAACGATGGAGGATTTCTCCCCTGCAATACCTTTTACGGTTGTATCGAGGCGTTTTATCTCTTCGGCGAGATAATCTATTTCAAGAAGGCGGTTTTCCATATCCTTCTCTTTGCTTTTGAGATCGATCTCCAATTGCCGTATGATCTTGTCGGTGAGTGAAAATTCGCTCTCCTTTGCATCGAATTCTTCTTTAAGTGTTGCTTTCTCGGCTTCCTTCTGAAGGATCTCCTCTTCGAGGTCGACCTGCCGTTCCCTGACCTTCGTCATGCGCTTCAAGACCCTTGCATACCCGTCGAGAAGGAGCTGCTTGTCGATCTCGTGAAGCCTGTCGGCAAGTTCCTGATGCGCCTTCCATCTTTCCCACTCCTGTTCAGCTTTGCCGAATGAGGCGGTCACTTCACGGTATACATCTTCTATACGCTCGAGGTTTGCCGACGTTTCCGTCATCCGGGCCACGGCATCCCGTTTTTTCTCTTCAAAACGTGTTATACCGCTCGCCTCCTCGATAACGATCCGCCGCTCGGGAGGCTTCATGTTTATGAGGGCTTCGATGCGCCCCTGTTCGATTATTGCGTACGAATTCGTACCGAGACCCGTTCCCAGGAAAGCTTCCTGAACGTCCTTTAACCGGACGATCTTTCCGTTCAGGAAATATTCATTCGTGCCGTCCCTGTAAATACGTCTTTTTACGATGAATTCTGTTGGGCCTTCGGTGAGGTCCAGCGTTACCTCGGCGATATTGACAGGCCTCTTGCCGTTGCTCCCGTGGAATATAACATCGCCCATATCCTTGACCCGAAGGCTTTTCGTTCCTCTTTCGCCGAGGACCCAGACGATCGCGTCGACAATGTTGCTCTTGCCGCACCCGTTGGGACCGACAATTGACGTTATCCCATCACCGAATTGGAATACAGTGCGGTTGAGAAACGATTTGAAGCCGAAAATTTCGAGCCGGGTAAGTTTCATTGAATCGATTCGATCGCTCTTTTGAGACGCCGTTCAACAGTTTCTTTCCCGAGTATGGCAATGACATCGAAAATGCCGGGACTCACAGTCCTGCCGCACAGCGCTACCCTGATGGGTTGAATTACGGCGACAGGTTTTGCATTATATTTTTTCGTCAACCCCTCCAGCCGGGCCTTGAGGCTTTCTTCATCATCCATCGATGTAATATCCCGCAAGCCGTCTGCAAAATCCGTCAATATCGGCTTTGCGGCCGGAGTGAGAAACTTCGCCCGGGCCGCGTCGTCGACCGCATGATCGTCCCGGAAAAAATATTCCGACATCTGCGCCATCTCTTTGAGGGTTTTCGCGCGTTCGCGAAGGTTCAGAACGATCCTGACAAGCCGGGTATCGTGCACGGTTTTTATGCCGATCTTTTCGAGAAAAGGCAGGAGCCGGCTTGCTATATCGTCTTCCGGGAGGGTCTTTAGGTAATGGCTGTTAAGCCAGGTCAGTTTGTCCATATCAAAAACGGAAGGGGACCTCCCGACAGCGGGTAGATCGAATTTCTCTATAAGTTCCTGCCGTGAGAATATCTCCTGGTCACCGTGCGCCCAGCCAAGGCGTGCCAGATAGTTCATAACCGCCTCGGGCAAAAATCCCTCGTTGCGGTATTCGAGCAGGGAAGTAGCGCCATGTCTCTTGGAGAGACGGGCCTTGTCCTTTCCATGGATGAGCGGCACGTGTGCAAATTCAGGGACGGGGAATTTGAGTGCTTCGTAGATCACTATCTGGCGGGGCGTGTTGTTGATATGGTCGTCACCGCGCACGATATGGGTTATTCCCATTAGCGCATCGTCTATCACGACCGTGAAATTGTATGTAGGCGTATTGTCGGTGCGTAGAATGATAAGGTCGTCGAGTTCTTCACATTTGAACGTGATGGTGCCGCGGATAAGATCAGTAAATGTTACCTCGCCCGTCACGGGGGTGCGGAAACGGATAACATACGGCTTTCCTTCGTTCGACGGGTCGAAAGCCGGCAGGTCCCGGCATGTCCGGTCGTAGTGAGGTTTTCCGCCTTCTTTGAGTGCAGCCTTTCTCTTTTCCTCAAGCACCTCCGAGGTACAATAGCATTTATACGCAAGCCCTTCCTTGAGGAGCCTTTCGGCATATTCCCTGTAAAGGCCCATGCGGTCTTTCTGATAGAAAGGCCCCTCATCCCAGTCGAGCCCAAGCCATGTGAGTCCGCCAAGTATGTCGTTTACATATTCATCACGGGAACGTTCGATATCGGTGTCCTCTATCCTGAGTACGAATGTGCCGTTATGATGTTTGCTGTAGAGATAATTGAAAAGCGCGGTCCTTGCGCCACCGATGTGCAGGTTTCCCGTTGGACTCGGCGCGAACCTGGATCTAACCATTATGAATGCCTCCAGACGAAAGATTGTTAGTGATTATAAAGGAAAATCCCGCAGGCATCAATTCATTTTTGGACAGGGGACCGTGGGCATTTTCGGGCAGGGGGTCAATTGCAGCATGTGAAAAAAGTTCCCATTTTTTTGTCCATCGGCTATACTTTCGATAAAGAGGGGTTAAACGGGGGGACATCATGAGCGAGTTGATCCTGGCCAGTCAAAAAGGGGATGTTGACAGCGTAACCCGGATCGTCGTGGAAGGGGCGGATGTAAACCAAGCTGACCCGAACGGCAATACAGCCCTGATGCATGCGGCAAAGCACGGGTTTACCGATACGGCCCGGTTTCTCATTGACAATGGGGCGGATATTAACGCGAAGAATGCGCGGGGGATGTCCGCTGTCACGCACGCATGCCGCAATAACGAGGTGGGCGTTTTGCGGCTTTTGCTAGCGCGGGGCGCAGATCCTGACGTCCCGGACATGGATGGGGGCAATGTTCTCCATTTTGCGGCCTGCAAGGGATATATGGAGATAGTGCGTTCGCTTGTCGAGAACGGCGCGGACGTGAATGCCGGCGATAGTGAGGGGAACACCCCCCTCATGTGCGCAATCAACAATAAATTCGGCGGGATAATCAGTTTTCTCATTTGCCGTAACACGGACCTGGCAATAACGAACAAGAAGAACAAGACCGCCATGGATCTTGCCAGAGAGAAAAACATGATGAGAGTGGTGACGGACCTGAAATTCAAGCTTGTCGAACGGCAAAAACAAACCTCTTAAGATACTGTGACCAGCCATCCGGATGCTTTTTTCTCTCGGTGAGCGAGAGTTGAATCCTTGAATTTGTTACAGATAATCGCGTAAAAACAATTACTTATTTAATTCTCCTCAAAATTATGCTACAATATGGCAACCTGACCGAATAAGAATTAAAATTTATCGGAGGCGTAATGTTTGATGTAGGAGAAGTTGCAGTATATCCTGGACACGGAGTTGGCCGGATAGAGTCTATCGAAGAAAAAGAATTTTCCGGTACCAAGCAGTCTTTTTACATTATCCGTATTCTCGATACGGATATGACGATCATGATCCCGATTGACGGGGCGAAAAATGCGGGATTGAGGACGGTTATCGATGCCTCCGAGGTTTACAGGGTTTACGATATCCTGAAGGACAAGAACATTGTTCATGACAATTCACCCTGGAACAGGCGCTATAAAGAATACATGGAAAGGATCAAAAGCGGTTCTATCTACGAAGTAGCGACCGTATTGAAAGAGCTCTATAACCTGCGATACTGGAAGGAGCTTTCTTTTGGTGAGAAAAAGATGTTTGAAATGGCAAGAAACCTTATTACCAAAGAGCTGTCCATGTCGCTGGGTACAGAAGAACCAATGATCGAACAGGAGATAGAAGAGATTTTCCTCGCCAACAACACCAGTCAGAAAGGGAATACCGTGAATCACCACAAAGGCTGATTGCTTGGATATATTTGTTCAAATAATCCTCCTGACGGTTACAACGCTCTCCGGCTATTTCATACTGAAAGAACTTCTATCGAGCGGTATCTGGGGCCTCGTTGGGGCAACGTGCGGCCTTATCTTCGGATATGCCATCTTAAAGGTCGAAATAAAGCTCAAAGACGTACCGCTCAAGATCATCCTCGGCAGCCTCGTTGGTGTCGTGGTTAGCCTGTTTGTTGCAAACCTCTTTATCTCCCGGCTCCTTCTCGCACTTATCAAGGATGTCCCCATCACACTGCCCATTTATATCCTTTTTTATTTCATAATGGGTTATCTCGGGTTCGTTCTGGGAAAAGAGAAAAGCAAGACCCTTGATCTTTCAAAGGTTCCCTTGTTTGACAGGCTCGAAGAAGAGAAAGATGTAAAGCTTCTCGACACGAGCACGATCATAGACGGACGCATCGCCGATATCTGTGAAACGGGTTTTATACAGGGAACACTTGTCATCCCACAATTTGTTCTCTACGAAATTCAGCATGTGGCCGACCATCAGGATCCCATCAAGAGAACTCGGGGGCGCCGCGGGCTCGATGTCCTGCACAGGCTTCAGAACCAGACCTTTCTCACTGTCAAGATCGTCGATTATGATTTCCCTAAATTAAAGGACGTGGATACCAAGCTCATCGCCCTTGCAAAACGCCTGGGCGGAAAGATCATAACGAATGACTATAACCTCAACAAGGTAGCCGAATTACAAGGCATTGAAGTCCTCAACATGAATCAGTTGGCAATGTCTCTCAAGCCCGCCTTGCTTCCCGGCGAACAGATGAACGTCAAGGTGGTCCGGGAAGGGAAAGAACAGGGGCAGGGGATTGGGTATCTTGACGACGGAACCATGGTGGTCGTCGATGACGCCCGCAAATACCTTGGCAAGGCCGTTGATGTCGTTGTTACCAGTGTTTTGCAGACAACGTCGGGGAGGATGATCTTCTCGAAACTCAAAGAACAGGCAGAAAAAGAGTATATCTTTCCGGATGACTATCAATTAGAAGAACAGGCGTGAAAATGCAATGAGAACAATAGCTATCATTCTTGCTGGCGGTGCAGGAAAGAGGATGGGCACCGCCACCAATAAGCAGTTCCTGGTTATCGAGAACAAACCAATTATCGTCCACACCCTGCAGATCTTCGAGGATTGCAGGGCCATCGACGGTATTTATCTTGTGGTCAACCAGAAGGACCTACCCCTCATCCAGGAGGAGATCCTCGAAACATACAAATTCAACAAGATAATGAAGCTCGTCATCGGCGGAAAGCTCAGGCAGGATTCGGTGCGCAACGGGCTCGAGGCGATCGAACATGCCTGCGACATCGTGGTCATACATGATGGGGCCCGTCCTTTCATCACCCCGACATTCATCGAGAAAGGGATATTCCTCATGGAGATGTACGATGCGGTCATACCGGCACTGCCGATGCAGGATACCGTCAAGGTCATATCGAAGGAAGGTTTTGTCGTAAAAACCCTCGCGCGGGAATCTCTATGGCACGTGCAGACACCGCAAACGTTTAAGTACCCGCTTATCGTGAAGGCGTACCGGGAAGGCATGGCCAGGAAACATTACGGTTATGACGATGCCACCTTTGTCGAGCACCTTGGCAAGAAGGTAAAGGTGATCGAGGGTTCCCCGTACAATATGAAGATAACGACCCCTGAAGACCTTACCATCGCACGAGGCCTGCTTTCACAGCTTAAGGGGAACCTATGAGGGTGGGGGTGGGGTTCGACGTTCATAGGCTTGTAGACGGAAGGAAGCTTATCCTCGGAGGTGTCGAGATCCCTTATAAAAAAGGCCTTCTGGGCCATTCCGACGCTGACGTCCTTCTCCATGCGATAAGTGACGCAATTCTCGGAGCAATGTCCGAGGACGATATCGGGGTGCATTTTCCGGATACCGATGTAGGCATAAAAGGCATTGACAGCACTGTGATCCTCGCCAGAGTTGCAGAATTAGCCGCGGAAAAGGGCTATCGCATCGTCAATGTGGACAGTGTGCTCATTGCGCAAAAACCTAAGGTAGCGCCCTATCGCACCGCAATGAAGGAGAAGATAGCCCGGATCCTTTCCATCGAGCCCGAAATGATCGGGATCAAGGGCAAGACAACCGAAGGACTTGGACTTACGGGACACGGTGAAGGTATTGCCGCCCATGCCGTTGTCCTGATTGAGAAGCTGTAAATGACAGGATCTTCAGGGTATACGGTACGATAATGGTCAAAGTGAGATTTGCCCCGAGCCCGACCGGGCACCTTCATATCGGGAACGCCAAAACCGCCCTTTACAACCATCTTTTCGCCCGTAAGATGGGCGGCGCAATGGTCCTACGCATGGAAGACACGGATATCGAGCGCTCCGATGCGTTGTATGAACGATCGATAATGGAGGACCTCAAATGGCTTGGCATAAAGTGGGATGAGGGCCCGCTGCGCCAGTCCGGGCGGCTCGATGTATACGTGGCCCATGCGGAAGCGCTGCTGGACAAGGGGCTCGCCTACAAATGTTTCTGTACCGAAGAGGAACTTGCCGCCGCGCGGCAGCGGTCGCTCACGAAGGGTGAACCGCCACGCTACAATGGAAAGTGCAGAGACCTTTCCGTCGATGAGACCCGAAGGTTCGGCAATGAGGGCCGGGCGTTCACCGTCCGTTTTCGCGCCCAGTTAAGGCCGATAACATTTCACGACGGCATACGCGGCGAACTTTCGTTTCCACGCGGCCACGTGGATGACCTCATTATCCTCAGAAATGACGGGACCCCGACATACAACCTCGCCGTGGTGGTTGATGACATGCTCATGGGCATCACGGACGTTATACGCGGCGGTGACCACATCTCGAACACACCGAAACAGATAGCCCTTTTTCATGCATTCGGCAGTCCGGCTCCCCGGTATGCCCACCATTCCCTGCTTATTGGGGCGGACCGTAAACCGCTCAGCAAAAGGCATGGCGCCACGCGCGTCGTTGATTTCCGTTCTATGGGCATAGTCAGAGATGCCCTCGTCAATTACCTCAGCACGATGGGGAGAAATGTGTCGGCCGAAATAATGGACAGGGACGAACTTGTAAGGACCTTCTCCCTCGATTCTGTCTCGGCATCGGATAACATTTTCGACATGGAAAAGCTCCTATGGTTTAACAGGGAATATTTAAAACATATGCCGCTTGAAAGACTTATTGAGGAAGCGCGGTTCGGGCTTCATGACGCTCCCCGGATATCTGCAGTGAGGGAAAATATATCTACCATCAATGATCTGAAGGATTACATGAGGATATTCACAAAATCAGAGCTCGATGAACGGGCACTTAATTATCTCGCAAAGACGAGCGGAACAAGCGAGATAGCGCGCAGGATCAGGGGCCTTTTGTCGGCAGACGCAAAAGTGTCTTTCGAAGAGCTTACGGACAGAATAGGCATGCCGGGAAATATCAAGAAGAAGGATCTTTTCATGATATTGAGGGCTTTTATTACGGGACGGTCGGACGGTCCGCCGCTTAAAGACGTGTTTCCTCTCGTCCCGGCAGACATAATTACCGGTCGGATCGAGGCGTATCTCGATCTTCATCATGAGCGATAAGGCCAATCAAGCCGAGGATCGTGGCATAGGCGGTCTCAAGGCTAGGGCGGTGGCTTTCTATGCATATATGAAAATGGTCTTTCGCAGCCTGTCCCTGCGCACCCAGCTTTTGCTGATCCTTTTTGTACTTCTCCTTATATCGATCGGTTCACTGACGATAATCTATACAAGGGCCGAAGAAGCACTTCTCGACAAGGTCGGAGACAATATCGACGATATCACGAAGGCCATCCAGATAAGCGTGGAGGAGCTGACGTACCGGGGTGACTCGACAGCACGCCTGAAAAGCTACGTCGATATGCTGAACAAGAAGGGCATCAAGGAGATCTCCATTGTCAGCGACAAATCCGAGGTCATCGCGAGTTCTGACCCCATGAAGATTGGCACTACGACGAAGATCACGGAGAAAAAGTCGGCAAGCCGGAAAAAAGACCTTATGATCACGGCCCGTCTCGGCGACGAACACAGAAGCGACACACAAAGGCTTTACAACATCATCATGCCTGTCTCCATTAAAGGCCAGAACATCGGGTACATCCACATAAATATGGCCCTCGATGATTACCGTCTCCTGCAGAACCGTAATCAGATCAAGAGGATCCTTAGTATGATCTTCGCGTTCACGATCGGCATCATCGTGTGCCTCGTCATCGCGGAGAAATATACGGAGCCGATTAAAAGGATAGCTACTGCCAGCCGGAAGATTGCGATGGGGGAACTCGTCAGGATAGGGCCGACGGATAGGAAAGACGAGATAGGGACGCTGGTCACGAGCTTCAACGAGATGGTCGACAAGCTCAGCGAGCAAAAGGAACTCGAAGAAAAGCTTAAAAAATCCGAACAATTATCCCTGATCGGCCAGTTGTCTTCCGGTATCGCCCACGAGATACGCAATCCCTTGAATTTCCTGACGCTCTCAATAGGGCATCTCAAGGAACGCATTTCGGAAGAGAAGATCTCGGATAAGGAAGAGCTCGCAGAACTTCTCGACAACCTGGTAAAAGAGGTCTACCGGATAAACGAGCTCATACATAATTTTCTGTTCCTTGGGAAGACGATCGCACTGCACAGGGAACATATCTCGCCCGGCGACCTCATTAACGAAGCGCTCGTTACCATAAAAGACAAGGTTCGAAGCGGTATCGAGGTGAAAACATCCTGTGACGAAGCAGGGGAGATCTTTTGTGACCGGGAATACATACGGTTGAGCCTTATCAATCTCATTGTGAATGCAATACAATCGATCAATGATTCGGGACAGGTACGCATAGAATGCTCCGACCAGGATGGCATGACCTGTATGTCCGTGTCCGATACAGGTCACGGTATCGCTGAAGATGAACTTGACAGGATCTTCGAACCCTATTACTCTACAAAAAAACTCGGCATCGGGCTTGGCCTCGCCATAACGAAAAGATTCGTTGAAGAGCATGGTGGGACAATATCTGCGTTGAGCCAGGTTGGAAAAGGGACTACCATGATGATAAGGCTGCCGCATCATGAAGGATGACAATAAGGGAACGATACTTGTCGTCGAGGATGACAGGAACCAGCGTGAGATCGTAAAAATGATCCTCTCCAAGGAGGGGTTTTACGTGGAGACTGCAGACTGCGGGGTCAAGGCGGTCGATATCCTGAAGAACGGAAATTTCGATATAGTCGTGACCGACCTCAAGCTGCCGGATATCGACGGTACAGAGGTTTTGAGAGAGGCCCGGTCTTTAGGCCGCCCCTGCCACGTAATAATAGTTACGGCGTTTGGATCAATCCCCTCTGCGGTCGAAGCGACCAAGCTTGGCGCCTTCTATTATCTTGAAAAACCCCTTGAAAAAGACCAGTTGCTTCTCGTTGTCAATAATGCCGTGAATCAGGTCCGGCTTCTCAAAGATAATATTATGCTGAAGGACCAACTGCGTGACCGGTTCCACATCGATAATATCGTGGGTGCTCACGGGGCCATGGAAGAACTCTACAAGATCGTCAAAAAAGTTGCCCCGACGAATTCCACCGTTCTCATTCATGGAGAAAGCGGGACGGGCAAGGAGCTTTTTGCAAAGAGCATCCATTACAACAGCCCGCGAAAGAGCAAGCCGTTCTTCGCGATAAATTGTGCCGCGATACCCGAGACACTCCTCGAGAGCGAACTGTTTGGTTACGAGAAAGGAGCTTTTACCGGCGCCGTCGCACGTCATATCGGGCTTTTCGAGCAGGCGAACGGCAGCACGCTTTTTCTTGACGAGATAGGCGACCTGACGCAGAGCACGCAGGCAAAATTATTGCGGGTGCTTCAGGAAAAAGAGGTGCGCCGGATCGGAGGGAGCGAGACGATAAAACTCGATGTCAGGATCATCTCCGCAACCAACAAAAAACTCGAAAAGGAGATCGAAGACGGGAAATTCAGGGAAGATCTCTATTACCGGCTGAACGTCATTTCGTTTGCACTCCCTCCGTTGCGAGACAGGGTTACGGACATACCGATCCTCATCGAGCATTTTCGGAAAAAACTCGATAACGCGCATCAGGACAAGAAGGATATCGCGGATGATGTGGTTCAATGTCTTATGCACTACCCTTGGCCCGGGAATGTGCGGCAACTGGAATCGGTATTGGAGCGTTCCTACATTCTATGCGATAAGGGAACGATAACAATGGACCATGTCCCTGCCGAAGTGAGGCAGGCGTCACGCCCTCAAAGCGATGTAAGCCCCATAACGTTGAAACTCGACGAGTTGATCGATGCGCGGCTCACCGCGGCTGAATACCGCCTTTATTTATACCTGACGAAACTCGATCCCGACGGGCAATCCGATCATCTCCTCGAACCCAAGGAGGTCGTAGAGCATCTCGGGATAAACAGGGACACATTCTTCGTCGGAGTAGCGAAACTCAAGGAATTGGGCCTTTACAATTACAAGGCGAGGATGGCGGATGTGAAGAAACGGCAAACGGCTAAGGGTTGATGGCATAATAAACGACTGCCACCACCGTCATCCCGGTGTCAATCACTCATGCGCGTCAACTTAATTTGTTATCATTCTTTTGTTCGCCCAGCATTTCTAAACGGTCCTCATAGTTGAGCCGCTTTCGTTTATCATACGCGCAAAAGTACCCGAGGATCTCAATAGGGAAGTCTTTATCGATCGATTGCGGGACAGGTGATATAAGCCAGTGGTACCGGGTAAAGAACGAAGCCAGCTTGATAAGGGACACCTTTCGCTTGTACCGGCTCTTCATGAGATAAAGGAGCGGACTGTAAACGGTTATCTGGAAGAGGAGGGCATAAATAAGGCGGGTATAGATGATAGACTCGATCTGGTGGCGCGATGCAAGGTGTGAGTAGGACGTGATACCGAAATCACCTTTCCAGGCCTTGAACACGACCTCGATCCTCCAGCGGAGCCCGTAGATCTCCCCTATCTGCCGCGCATCCCATGTTTCCTCGGGAATGTTGGTAATGAAGATCATCCATCCGAGGAGCTTGAGGTTCCGTGCCGAGGGGCAATACCGGGTGTCCTTGCGCATGAGCCGTCGTCTTTTGTTGGCCACACGGGCAGGAACGGGAAGGGTCACGATCCTCACTGCAAGCTTCTCGACGGCCCCGATGCGTATCCAGGTATCCAACTGCCCGTTCCGTGTGAGGACCTCGAGGATATCGAGGGGGACGCACTTCGCGTCGAATACGGAACTCCTGTGATGATAGCGTGACAGGAAGAACGCCCCGACCCTGTGTATCCGGGACAGAACGCCCGTTACGAAGTATCCGGGGTCCCGAATGACGACATCGCCGGCCGTGAGTATCTCAAGGATATCCCCGGCCGCACTCTGGTCATTGCGGGTAAAGGAGGATATATCGAATTTCACATAGGACCTGTTCTTTATGTCGGGTACCGCTTGGACCTTTGCCTGTGAAGACGCCGTGTCATACCCGTTCCGGCTGCCCTTGTAATACCGGGCCATGAAGGCGGGAAGGGGCAGTACCGAACTGTCCTGAAGCAGGACACGGCCAAACCCCGAGAAGAGCGCGTCCTCATGCCCCGGCTCATATGCCTGCACAAAAAAGGGCCAGCATCTGCTTCAAAAAATCGACCCAGGCCCCGTTCAAGCGCCGTGCCACTGCCTGCCTCGAGACGCTCTGGGATCTCACGATGCCAAGGACTGCCGCCAGTGACCGAAGTGACGGGCATGGCCCCGGCAGGAGCATGCAAAACGCTTTAAGCAGTTGCAGGGGCTCGATCTTCCTCGGTCTGCGCCGGATAAAACCCACGTCCCTGCCGATCCTTTCATCTGCCTTCAGTAATGCCAGTTTGTGATCGAATGCCTGGTGATGGAGTTCCGGTCTTTTCATTGAGAATCTCCTTGGCAATGAGGATATTATATAGTATATATGCTATATAATATCTTATTTGTAACTGATATTACAAACTAAAAGGAGACATTATGGACGCTGGATATGCGGTGAAGCTCCAAAAGGTGGAACGACCGACCAATCGTTCCTACTACATCAATCTGCCGGTTGCCTTGGCTGAAGCACTGGACATGCGTAAAGGAGAGGAGTTTACCTGGATCGTCGAGGACAAGAACACTTTGATACTGAAACGCAAGAAATTCCGAAAGCCCAGAACGTTAAAAGAAATAAAGAGCTAATGTGTTAAGTTGACGCGCATGGGCGCTTGACGCCGGGAT